>JAFLKM010000042.1 GCA_019163335.1 Desulfobulbaceae bacterium
ATTTCACTCTGAAGAAGCTCGAGTCTGTCTGCCAGACGATCGACCTTGATCTCAAAGAGGGCAAAGAGCAGGTCAAAATTATCCTTGATCTGGATTGCCCCAGTCGCCAGTCTTTGTTTAAAAATATGAACGGATTCAAGCTTCTCATGGCGGATGGTAAAAAGTCGACCTTGGTTCAGGATAAATGCCATAGTGACATTTTCAAAACGCTCTGGAAACTGGAAAAGAAAATATGACCGTATATGCAGACCCTGTTCATCGATAAAAAATCTGGAGCTGGCCTCAATTTCCTGCACATCTTCAGCAGAGGGCAGGATTTGATTGTAGGCTTTGCTGACCAGTGATTTTTCTTCAAAAGTTGGATTTAACAGATCAATCCAGAGGGCATCGGAAGGCAGGGAATCGCTACATGTGGCCTGGGTCCCGACAATTTTATTTTCTTGAAGTCTATAGAGTGTGATCATTGCGACTTATCCCGTTCATCGGGGGTAGAAGGAATAAAAGGTCCAGCTGGTGAATGGAATCAAATCAGATTCTTCAGGATTAATGGGAATTCCCGGTACAAGAGAGAAGCCCCCATGTCAAAATCTTTGTCATAACTTCTCATTGAGAAATGAGCACTAAAATAGTTTTCCCTCTTTACTATGGGTAACAATGAGTTGACGAAACATTTCGACAATGCCGCGGGCCAGCAGATTGATGGAGTGGGCGTTGATATTTCTGTTGGCAGAACGATCCAGCAGGATGTTGAGTTGGGAGGGGAAACCGTCCTCCTGTTTCCAGTAATGGATAAGAAAGGGCACTTTGGGCAGGGGCATGATGACAAGGGAATGATCGGCATCACCCGCTGTCGTTATTGCTCGGGCTCCGAAGAGGGACAGTATCTCAAGAATTAATTCGTGATGGGCGTCGGTCAGTTGGCGCAGGGCCTCTTCACAGCGATGGGTGAAATACTGACTCCACTGTCCGGCATTTGACAGCTCGTGAAAGGGGATCCAATCGTTGAGCGGCGTTACACCTTCACATTCAATGATGTAATAGAGAAGTGGAACATAGAGCCAATGGTTGATATGGCAGGAAGAGGTCATCTCGCCGGAAGGGGATATAAAGAAATCTCTTCCCAAACAGTTGATCGCCAGTTGTTCATCAATCAACCTTGCTCCTATGCGGGGGGCGACGCTGGAAAAATCAAGATGTTGCACCTCTTTCTGTAACTGTTTGATGACTTCGTCGTGTTCATCGTCTGGGGTTTTGCGCCGGACAATTCGGCGGCTTAAGAGCTCAGGAATACCTTTTTCCAGATAGGGACAGGCGTTGATGGATAGTAACCCCTGAAGGATCCTGGCAGCAAAGGCCATGCACGATGGAACACCACACTGGCCGCAATTGGTTTTAGGCAGGAATTTATAGAGTTCTAAAGGATTTCTAATTTCAGTCATGGACTGAACCATTAGCTGGGAGAATGACCGTAACTGTTGTTCCATTCTCCGGATCACTCTGGAAGCTGATCGTGCCGCCATGCTCCTCAATAATTTTTACAGACATGGCAAGCCCCAGCCCGGTACCTTGCGGCTTAGTGGTAAAATAGGGGTCAAATACCCGGGGAATATCCTCTTTGTGTACACCGCATCCCGTGTCCTTGACGGTGAAGGTGACATATCCACCATCGCTTGCAACATAAATGTCCAGACTGCCGCCTTGCTCCATGGCCTGGATGGAATTCAAGAAAAGATTTAGAAAGACCTGATTCAACTTATCCTGATCGGCCTGGATGACCGGAATATTATCATCTGCATGGATCTCCATCATGACCCCCATGGATTCCGCATCCATGCGAATAAGGGACATGGCCTTGTGCACCACCTCTTCGGGATGGACAGAACCCTTCAGCAGTTTCTGCGGCCGGGTATAATCGAGCAGCTCACTGATACTACGATTCAGGCGCTCAACCTCTTGAACAAGAATATCAGCCGTTTGCTGGTCGTTACTTTTCTCCTGGAACCTTGATCTCAGCAAGATTGCCAGGCCTTTGATCGAGCTTAATGGATTTCTCAATTCATGGGCAACACCGGCAGCCATTTTCCCCAGGGCAGCCATACGTTCACTTCTCCGCAGCTCCTCTTCCAGAGATTTCACCTGGCTTAAATCCTGGATCAGCAGCATGATCCCGGAAGGAGCACCTTCACTATCGACAACAGCCATGCTGTGCAGTTGCAGGGTTCGCAGCCCACCCTTATGGTCAGGTAACATGATTTCCTTCCGGGCGGAACTCTCCCCTGTCAAGTCCTGTCCGGAAAGGGCCTGGGCCAGTTCAGGCGCCAGCACCTCTTCGGGAGGCAGACCTACCACATCTTTTTCGACAACGGACGCCATCTGTTCGGCAAACTGATTGCAAAGAATAATCAGACCCTGGCTATCAGTGACGATTAACCCCACCGGCAGCGAAGAGATGAGGGTGTCGCGGAATGCCTTGATCCTGCCCAGCCTGCTCTGTGAACCCTTTAAACCTTCAAGGGTTAAGAGCGAAAGCCAGCCGCCAATGCCAACCAGCAGAAGAACGACGGAAAGAATGACAAGCTGGAGTAGCTGCTGCCTGACTGCTTTATTCAACTGAGAGAGGTCAAGCTCAACCAGGAGAGTATATTTTTGCTGGCTTATCCGCTCAAGCTCTTCGGTCCACTCCGGCGGCGGAGGATGGTGCTGGCGCATCATCATTCTTCCAACGCCCTCAGGACCGGGAGAAATCCCTCTGAAAAAAGGGGCCTGCTGTTCAAACTGTCGTTTGCCGATGGGGACGAAAAGGGCTGCCACCTGAAACGCCGCAACCTGATCATGACCGCCTATGCGATATCTAAACCTACCCAGGTCATGGATTTCTCGATTTATGGTGCCAATAAAGGATGATGTTTCTTGATCAACCTGGGTGTTTACCACTTTGGGCTCAGAGCTTGCGAGAATTTTCCCTGATTGATCAACCAGGGCAAGAAAATGAACCCCTGGTTGTTCAGCGGCACGTTCAAGTATATCTTGGACATGGTCAGATAATTGCCACGAAGGTGTTAGCCCCCTGCGAACTGCGTCCAGGAATGAGGCCCTGGCGCCGGAGGTGACGAAGCGAATCAGGGTTGCGCCACGTTCCAGCAGAACTTCGGTCATCATGATTTTTTCGCGTCGGTAATTATTGACGGCAAAAACCGTAATAATCAATGCCAGCAGGGCACAGGCTGCAGCCAGAACCCAGGGAGAGACCAGAGCCAGATGCTGTTTTTTGATTAATCGCATCTTCGGTCAGCTGGTGGATTGAGGATTTTATGAATGAGAACTTTGGTGATGAGGTAGGTAGGGGCGATACCTTCTGCCCCCATGGACCCCGCAGCCAGAGTCTGCCCGCCGTGCAAAGGATTGTCTGAGGCATAGTATGCATACCGTATGCGTACTTGCGAGGAGATGTGTCCTTGAATCACTGCAGCATTGATGGCTCTCTGGTAGTGTCCGCCCTCCATTTCCAGACCTACGGCCTTCCAGCTGGAGCTGTAAAAACGCTCCAGCACATCACGGTTCTGCAGGGAGGTGCCGAGGACTGTAACCATCGGCCCGACATAGACATTGGCATTTTCTTCAAAATCACTGGTTCGTAAGTCATTGACCACAATGTAGTTATGGGCCGACCCTTCCATAACATGGGCTGTGGCCAGGATAATATCTCCTTTTTTCCCCGGCAGAATCCCTGCCTTGCCCATGATGGCGATTGAGGTGAACTTGAAGGTGAGGAGTTTATCCTCAAAACGATCAGGCCGCAGGAGCTCATCCATAACTTCAAAGGCTTGTGTGCCAAAGGCATAGTCCATGACCAAGATAACCGGCTTATTTTTTTCGATATACTCAAGATCGATATTCAGATCAGGGTGGAGGGAACTGTAATCGATAGTTGCTGAATCAATGACCATGACATCTATATTTGACCCGGAACTGTCCGGGAGAAAGGTCAGTCCATGTTGCCCGGCAAAGGCCTCAACATCCTCTTCCTTGCCCTTTAAAGTCGGAATCATATCATACAGACTGGTTGGGATATTTTCTTTCATCCCTTGTAATGCGCCGGCACCATAGAGAATATTCTTCACAGAATGCATATTGGAGCTGATAATATGGATGGGCCGTTCTTGAAAGCCGCGTTGAACCAGATGCAGTTTCACCGCCTCTGCCCATTTTGAAGCGTATTTGTGATGGGCAATCATCTCCTGCAATGACGGGGTGAAATAGATCGTCAGATGTTCATCCGGAGATTTGATCTCCTCGATTATCCGTTCTCCCATACTGTAAATAATGGCAAACAAGCCATTGTTGAATCGCTGCCCATGGTGTGTTTTGTTCATGCTCTCATAGGTTTCGCGGGTCTCCCGATAGGTACGTCCCAGAAGAATGGAGAGGTTCCAAATGGCCTGATCCAGTACCGCGCCTTCAAGCACCAGCTCTCCATGCGCTGCCTTTCCCAGATCGTGCCATTCGGAGCAGGTCCTTCCTTCTTTGTCGCAGACCTGCTGTTGAATCTTCTGGGACTCAATACTGAGGAAGGTGATATGGGTAAGGATGTCATAGACCTCGGTCAGCCCTTTGGTTATCATAAAACAAATCTCACTCTCTGAGACCACATAGGATAAACGTCTGCGTTTAAGAGGGATAACCTGCTCGAAGGTGGTGTTCTGGAAATCCTCATTGCCGGTCAGAATAATGCGGTTGCATTTTTCAATCCCCCGTGGCATCCGGTCAATGACATACTCAAGACCCTGGAGCTCCATAACCCGGGAGTCCACCATGGAGCCGTAGATTTCCGGGGAGAACAGCTTTAATGATTCCGCAAGTTTTTCACCGGATTTCCCCGAGGGCCGGTAATTTCCTCGCAATGTCAGGGCGTCTGCTAGCGTTTGAAAGGTGCGAATGGCAAGGCGGGCTTTTTGGGCCTTGGTAAGATCCTGCATGGTGAACTCCACTGGGATGGGGCTTATACGAGCAAAGGTTTCTCGATTTGTATCGTAAAAAGACCTGTTGGGCCATCTCAGTCATTCAAGGAGCCAAGTAATAAAAATTAAATAGCAGCGGTATAGTTGACTTAGGATGTCCGTCGATGGTGCACTATACCCTGATCGGCTTTATTGAGGCAAGAAGAGAGCAGATGGAACAAAAAAAACAGGGATGGGGAAGGAATGGATTGAATATGAACTCAAAAAGATCAGTGGTAAGGCGTTGGTGGGAGCTACTGATTCTAAAAAAAAAGGTCTACCTGAAAGAGATCAGGCAGACCTTAAGGGGTTAAGAATATTAATTAGATTTTTCGAACGTTGGCAGCAGCAGGTCCTTTTGGGCCTTCTGTAATCTCGAACTGAACCCTGTCGCCTTCGTTCAAGGTCTTGAAGCCTTCGGAGGCAATTGCAGAGTAGTGTACGAAAACATCTTTACCGCCATCTTGCTCGATAAAACCAAATCCCTTGGACTCATTAAACCACTTTACTGTGCCTTCTAACATGATGCCTTTTCGCTCCTAATTTTAATCAAATTACCATGGTTCTGTGCAGTAATTTAAACTAACAACAAATAAGACACATATTAAATCTTCTTTAAATATGGCTGTATCACTGCCTAGCTGAAACACTACACTATGAATACTTATAAATTTTATATCAAATAGAATCCTGAAAAACCAGAAAAAAATAGATAATAATTTGCGTTTTGTCCAAAATAATCATTCCCTAATATTTCCGGTTACTAAGGCCTTCAATAAAGAGGCCTGAATAGGGGCGAATTCTACCCCTCCAACCTCTTAGTGCCGGACAAGACGATCAGCGATGGATCATAATCGGGCGGTGTCTCGAATCCGAGGAGATTACAGATTGTTGCGGCCACATTGGAGAGTCCCGGTTGAGCGAGATGGGTAAGCTGGAAGTCGTTTATGCCGTTAAAGTCGTGGATAATCAGGGGAACCGGATTTCTGGTATGCGCTACCATGGCAGTTCGTTTACCGTTTTTTTCCGTCCACATACAATCTGCGTTGCCGTGATCAGCGGTAATCAGGGCAATGCCGGCCGCTTTTTCCAGGGCTGTCAAAATTCTTTTTAGGCATAAATCGACAGTTTCAACGGCGATACGTACCGAGATGACCACGCCGGTATGGCCAACCATATCGCCGTTGGGCAGATTGAGGCGGATAAATTTATATTTGCCACTTTCAATGGCTGCAATTACTTGATCGGTAATCTCTGCCGCCTGCATCCATGGCCGTAGATCAAAGGTGACCCTATCCGATGGGATTTCAACATAAGTTTCTAATTTTTCATCAATATATCCAGATCGATTACCATTCCAGAAATAGGTGACATGGCCGAATTTCTGGGTTTCGGAGATGGCGTAAGAACTGACCCCGGCAGCGCAGAGATATTCGCCCAATGGTCGGTCAATGGCAGGGGGTTCTACCAGATAGTGGGTGGGAATCAGGGCGTCACCGTCATATTGCATGATCCCGGCGTAAAAAAGATCCGGAATCCGTTTCCGGTCGAAATAGGTAAATTCCGGCGAATCTCTCTCGTCAAAGGCGCGAGAGATCTCAATGGCTCGGTCCCCTCGGAAGTTAAAAAGGATGACGGCGTCGCCATCAACCATAACGCCGATAGGCTTTTCGTTTTCGGTCACGACAAAGCTCTCCATGTACTGATCGGTCATGGCGGGATCTTCATTGTAATAAGTACGAATGGCATCGCAGGCAGAAGGAAAAGGCCTGCCTTCCCCTAAAACGTGGGCATTCCAGCCCCGTTCGACGATTGACCAGTCGGCGTTATAGCGATCCATGGTGGTGATCATTCGGCCGCCACCGGAGGCAATGCGGAAATCCCGGCCATCAACAGAAAGTTCATGCAGCCTTTGTTCCAGTGGGCCGAAATATTCCAGTGCGCTTTTAGGTCCTACGTCACGGCCATCAAGCAGCCCATGTACCCTGACCCTGTGAATCTTGTCATGAACGCATTGTGCAAGCAGGGCGTAAAGATGATCCGTATGGCTATGGACATTGCCATCTGAGATTAAACCGATCAGGTGCAGGGTTCCCCCTGTGGATGTGCGTTGGAGCACCTTCTGCCAGGCCTTGCTGGTAAAGGCCGTGCCGCTTCTCAGGGCCTCATTGACAAGCTTTGCCCCTTGGGCAAAGATACGTCCGGCACCCAGGGCATTGTGTCCTACCTCAGAGTTTCCCATATCATCGTCGGAAGGGAGTCCAACTGCGGTGCCATGGGCCTTAAGCCTGGTCGCAAGCTTCTCCTGTAGCAGTTCATCAAGGACCGGAGTGTAGGCCATGAAAACTCCGTTATTCTCAGTTTCAGGGCCGATTCCAACTCCATCCATAATGACAGTCACCACTGGTCCTGAGAAGGGGCGGTATCCGGAAAGTTGCTTGAGGTGTAGTTCTGACATCGTGTCTCCTGCTGGATGATTGTTCATCCGTGAAATTTCTATGTTGATGCCTATGTCCTGCCGTATTATGTCTTAATTGACAGCGATATTCCACTCAAATAAAGTGCCGGTAACATATACAACTGAATCTGAAGGCAGTTCTTTTAGAGAATAATCAAATTGTTATGAGATATGCCAGTCAACAGGATCATCTGCAGCAGACTTCACCAGAAAAATCCTGGTCAAAATGTGAAGGAATCCCTGCGTTCAGAGAGGCGCCCATGGATGGCAATCACTGCCGTATCCACCTTCAAGATGCGTTTCCCCAATGAAAAAGCGAGAAATCCGGATTCCGCAAATCTTTCCATTTCATAATCAATCCAGCCACCTTCCGGGCCAATGGCAACAAGGATCTTCTCCGGTTTTTCCAGAATAACATTTTTAAGTGGGGCGATGCTGTCGGGATGAGCAATCAGGAGGTGGCTGTAATCCCGCGCTTTTTCCGGTAGAACATCCTCAATAAAGGGTTTGAAACGCTCATGGATGTGGATCTTCGGGACCCTGGTATCGACAGCCTGTTCGAGTCCTTGCAGCAGATGGGGACGATATTCCTCTTCATTAAGCAGGGTTGCGTTCCAGAAACTTTTCTCCACCCGTTGTGCGTGCGTGATAAAAATGTTTTCTACGCCCAGGGCTGCCGCCTGGCTGAAAATTCGTCTGAGCATGATGGGACGGGGAAGGGCCAGGAGTAGATCAATAAAGGGCTTTTCTTCCGGATCTTGCTTGATTTCTTCTGGAAATTGAACCTCTAGACGAACCTGAAAAGGATAGTGACGGCAGATTTCAGTAACTGTTCCAAATCCTTGGGGTCCATCAATAATGCCGATGCGGACGGAATCACCAGAGCTTACCTGAAGCACCTTGACCAGATGGTTGGCACGGCGGTCGGTGAGAAGGACGGTGTTGAGTATGAGTTCCTGTCTTTCTAAGAGGATGATATTCATGGGGAGGGGGAAAAATTGCGTACAGGCGTAAAGTTAATATAAATAAAAAAATCAGGTCTGTCGGGCAGAGGGTGGTGTCGGTGGCGGCGTACTGCGATTGAAAAATGTTTTTATGGAGCGCAATAGCGCCTTGACCCCCTGCCATATCCGGGGCAGCAGCCAGATGGCGAGTACAATAAAAAGACAGAATAGGCCCAGAAAGGTCAGCGGATGATAAAGGGCAGCCCAGAGTCCAGCGACAACAGCCACGTCTTCAAGCAGCGATGCGGTCCAGTTGCTGAAGGGTTCCGGTGAGGTGTTGATCAGGATTCTGGAGCCGGCCTTGATGGAATGGCTGGTGGCGGCAATGGTACCGCCCAGGATCCCAGCCACAATGACCACGGCTGGGTTTACTTCGCCCACTGCCCCGGCAGCCAGCATGACTCCGGCTGGAATGCGGATAAAGGTATGAATGGTATCCCAACCGGTATCCACCCCTGGGGTCTTGTCGGCAAAAAACTCGACCGCATACATCAGGGCTGCGGCGCCAATTACCATTGGGTTTTGGAGGACTTGCAGTTGTTCTGGAAGCACAATGTTTCCGGTGACTCCCAGATATCCCAGCACTGCAATCGTCGCATAGAGGTTGATCCCTGCGGCCCAGGCAGTGCCCATGGTCAAGGCAATGGTGGCAATGAGTTGTTGGTAGGCATCCATTTTTATGTTCCTGTTCGTAAAGCTATTCCCATGAAAGATACCGTTGTGAATACACCGTGTTTTTGAATACGAAAAGGCCCAAGGAAACATAGTTTCGTGAGCGCATGACGCGGGCTAAAACGACAGGCAGCCTAAGTATTCTCACCTAAGGAAGTAGCCATAACATTTTTCCAGAACGGTTTCTCAGATCGGGTTTCCCTGTTCCTGGCAATCTGTTAAATGGGTATTGAGAAACTGGCATTCCTTTGGCGAAAGGTCAAACTGGATCTCGACCTGCCGCAGCAGGGAGGCCCGGCTTTTTTCCGGATATTGCTGGAGAAGTTCGGAAAAAGTGCAGATGGCCTTGTTCATTCTATCTCCAGGACGCTGAGTAGGGGTTGACATAAGATCTCCTAAGCTGTGGGAACAGGTCGTAAAATGATACCGGCCAGAGGAGGCGCGGTGATTAGGGTGTGAAATGGTGCTTGGGCGTAAGGTTCTGCTATGGGCTGGTAGCTGATAGCATCCACCGAGTTGCTGCCTCCGTATTGTCTTGCGTCCGAACAGAAGACCTGCTCATATCTGCTGCCGGTTGGCAGTCCCAGATTGTAGTTATAATGGGTCTGGGGGGTGTAGTTGAACAGGCAGACCAGATGGTCGGAGCGGTCTTTGCCGTATCGAACATAGGAAATAATGGAATTCTGTCGGTCTTCAAGATCCAGCCATTGAAAGCCTTCCGGACTGAAATCCAGTTGCCACAGGCAGGGGTTGGTCCGGTAAAGCCGGTTCAGTTCCTCGATAAAAATCAACATCTGGGCATGGAGGGGATCTTCCTCAAGCAGGTGAAAGTCCAGGCTCTGTTTACAGTACCATTCCGTCCATTGTCCGAATTCATTTCCCATAAAGAGCAGCTTTTTCCCGGGATGCATCCACATGGTGAGCAGGAGCAGTCGCAGATTCGCAAATTTCTGCCACAAATCTCCAGGCATTTTGTCAAGCAGGGAGCGCTTGCCATGCACCACTTCGTCGTGAGAGAGTGGGAGGATGAAGTTCTCCGAAAAGGCGTACATAATGGAGAAGGTGAGGTTGTTATGATGAAATTTCCTGTACAGGGGATCCTTGCCGAAATAGGTCAGAATGTCATTCATCCAGCCCATGTTCCACTTGAAGCCGAATCCTAATCCACCAATATTAGCAGGTTTTGAAACTCCGTAGAAACTGGTCGATTCTTCCGCGATCATCAAAGCGGATGGATGGCGGTCATAGATGATGGAGTTGAGATGACGAATAAATTCAATGGCTTCAAGGTTCTCCCGCCCGCCGTAAGCGTTGGGGAGCCATTCACCTTCCTTGCGGGCGTAATCGAGATAGAGCATGGAGGCGACGGCATCAACCCGCAGCCCGTCAATGTGGTACTTGTCCAGCCAGAAAAGGGCGTTGGCGATGAGGTAATTGCTGACCTCACGACGGCCATAGTTATAGATAAAAGTGCCCCATTCCTGGTGTTCTCCTCTTCTGGGGTCTTCGTGTTCAAAGAGGGCAGTTCCGTCAAAACGGGCCAGGCTGTGTTGATCTTTGGGGAAATGGGCTGGAACCCAGTCTAGGATCACAGCGATATTATTCTGGTGGCACTGGTCAACAAAGTACATGAAATCTTCCGGGATCCCGTAGCGGCTGGTCATGCTGAAGGGGCCGGTCACCTGGTATCCCCAGGACTCGTCCAGTGGGTGCTCCATTACCGGCATCAGCTCGATGTGAGTGAACCCAAGTTTCTGGACATAGGGGATGAGCTTGTCGGCCAGTTCCCGAAAGGTCAGAAAGCGATCGGGGTCTGCCGGATCCCGTTGCCAGGATCCGGGATGGGCCTCGTAGATGGCCATGGGTTGTTCATAGGGGGAGGTCTCATTTCTGCTCTGCTGCCATTGCTCATCCTGCCAGGTATACTGATTTAAGGGGCGGACGATGGAGGCGGTTCTGGGGCGAAGCTCGCCATAAAACTGAAAGGGATCATTTTTTTCAAGGATCTCACCCTGCTGGGTGCGGATCTCGAATTTATAGAGTTCGTTTTCTCCGATTGCGGGCAGGAACAGCTCCCATATCCCTGAATCACCAAGGCAGCGCATGGGATGAACCCGGCCATCCCAGCTGTTAAAATTACCCAGCACCGAGACTCGCGTTGCTGCCGGGGCCCAGACCCGAAAGATAGTGCCGTTGATCCCGCCCCTCTGTATCAGATGGGCGCCCATGTGTTCGTAGAGCTTGTAATTGGTGCCAAAATTAAAGAGATATTGGTCCTGCACATCGAGGGATGGGAGAAAACGGTAGGGATCGTTAACGGTGTGAACGGTTCCGTCAAAATAGGTGATCTGGAACTGATAGTTGTATGGGTCAAGGTTGATGTCGGGGAAGGCGGCCCGATCCATCTCCAGCTCAAACAGTCCTTCATCGCAGCTTTTTATCATGGGAAGGGAAAATGTGGCCGTAACCATGGTCACTGAAGCTGCGTGGGGCTGAAAAGTACGAATGACAACCCTCTGTTCCTGTTCTCCGGTAAAATGAACGCCCAAATACTGAAAAGGGTCGTGGTGCGTAGCATTGAGTATCTTGTCGCGATGTTCGTTCATGGAGTTCATCTCACTTTTGCTGGAGTTTTTTTTGATGTCGGGTCTTCCAGAGCGGTTCCGGCTTCTTTTGCTGTTCCAAATGTTGGCCAATGGTAGTTCTTGACGAAAAGATGCCAACTCTGATAGGATTCCAAACATTATTTTACCCAGTCAGATTTTTTTTTATATTACATCGGATGAAAAGAATTGAACAGAAATGAATCCAGAGAATAATGCCATAATTGATACCCTGACCGGTTCTTTTCTGATCTCTACGCCCCGGATGCCGGATCCCCGTTTTAGTGAACAGGTGCTCTATATCTGTGCCCATAGTCATGAAGGAGCGATGGCGCTTGTTGTTAATCGGCCGAATTATTTCCTGACCATGGATGAGATCCTGCGGGGAGCGAATCTTGCCGTGCCGGAGAAAAAGCTCCCCCCGGTCTATAATGGCGGGCCGGTGGAACCCACCACTGCCTGTATCCTGTTTAGTTCAGAATATCAGACGGATCAGCAGCTTTCAGTCAGCTCGACTATTTCCTTGAGCCGAGAGGCCAGTGTTCTTGAGGATATTGCCAGGAGTCAGGGGCCGGAGAAATATCTCTTTCTCCTGGGATATGCCGGCTGGGGGCCTGGGCAACTGGAGATGGAACTCATCTCGGAGGGCTGGCTGGTGGTTCCCGGTAATGATGCCATCATCTTTGATGTCCCTGATCCTGATAAATGGCAGCAGGCGGCATTGCTGTATGGAATTGATATCTCCACCTATGATGATGTGGTGGGGAATGCGTAAAATTATTATTTTTTAAAAGGTATGTTAACATGGATGAAATGAAAGATATTTTTGAATGTATACGTTGCGGGTATTGCTGTATGGGGAAGACAACCGTTTCTCTGGACGAAGATGATCAGCGACGCATGGTGAAGGCCTTGGGCTTGAGCGAAGAAGAGGTCCGGAAAAAATACTGGCGGGTGACCGGCAATGTTGTCCAGATGAAAATCGTCAGTGGACATTGTATTTTCTTCGATAACGGTTGCACCATCTATGCCGGACGACCATGGCGTTGCGGGCAGTGGCCCATGCACCCCTCGCTGCTCACCGATGAAAATAATTTTAAGACGATTAAGGCGTCATGTCCCGGAATCAATCAGCAGATCTCGTATGAGGAATTCTGTCGAATTCTAAAGTTGCTCATCGACGCACAGGGAACGGTTCAGTGTTGATATCCCGCTCATTGCGGTCATGGCCGGAGATTGATCAGCCGTGATCTTTGAGCTTCTTTTGCTGGGAAAGACCAAGGATGGCTATCTGAGCGAGGGGATTGCTGAGTTTGCCGGTCGCTTGCAGCATTACACCCGGGTGTCGATAAAATACATCCAGCACAAAAAAAAATCTCAGTGGAGTGAAGAGCAGGAAAAAGAAGAGGATGGCCGCCTGCTCCTCAGCCATGTCCCCACCGGTGCCTTGAAGGTTGCCCTTGATTTTCGTGGCCGCCAGTTTACCTCGGAAGGTCTGGCGGATCTGATTGGTCAGTGGGAACAACAAGGACTCAAACGGGTGAGCCTGCTCATTGGCGGCCCCCTTGGTCATTCAAAGACGCTGGTGGACAAGGCCGATCTCCTTCTCTCCCTGTCGCAGATGACCTTTACCCATGACATGACCCGGCTTTTTCTTTTGGAACAGTTATATCGGGCCCATACTATCAGGGCCGGGGAGAAGTATCATAAATAAACCAGGGCAGAAAGAAGGCTCTGTCTTGTGCTGTCATCGTGAAAGTCCGGTCAGGTACACATCAAAACGGCTGTTTTTCATTTCGATGATATGAGAAGGACACCTGGTATTGAGTCGCGGAGCCCCCTTGGGACGCTTGACCACCACCCGGTTAGAGGCAATGTCCAGGGCAGTTTCAAGAAGGGCAGCGGCGTCCTGGTCATCTCCGACAAGTTCGCGGATGGTTCGCATCTCCTGTTTGTTGAGGGCGGTGCCGCGGCGATGGGGGTACATGGGGTCAAGATAAATGGTGGCAGGACGTTTTTCAAGGCTGCGGATGATGTCCCAGGCGTTGCCGAGACAGAGCTGGATTCGCTCTGCAGTCTCTCTGGTTGCCGGATGGCTCGCCGCCCGTTGCAGTCCGTCGGCCAAAAGCGCTCCCATAACCGGCGAGCGCTCAATCATGGTGACCTCGCAGCCCAGGCTTGCCAGGATGAAGCCATCGACACCAAGCCCGGCTGTGGCATCAACAATGCTTGGCCGAATGCCTGGTTTCAGCCCGACGGCCCGGGCCAGGGGCTGGTGGATGCCACCACCGTGCTGAAGTCGATAGCCGGTGTTGCCGGAAATGAAATCAATGTGAAGCGGTTTTGTCGCGAAGTGGGTTGACTCGAGGGAGGAGGTCCGCAGTTCCAGGCCCTCTCTGGTATAAACCAGAAGAAATGAATACGGGCTGTTGGATGCGTGCCCTTCCCCGACGTCCAGGATTTTTTTCAGGGTGTGTGACTTGGCCTGAAGGACTGGGTCGTCTTGCGGATCGCAGCTTATTGCCAATGTAAAGGTGATTTCAGGCTGGGAGGGGTGATCAGTCATTTTGATCCATTGTTTTCTTTCGCAAAGCAAAATCAGGACAACCAGTTCTCCAGGCAAGGGGCTAATCCAAATCGACGCTTGAAGATGGGCATATTAAGAATATAAAGACTATTTTTTATTGAATTATACACTGATTACCTTATGGAACCCGTAAAAATTCATAAACCTGCGGTTGTGGCCATTATTCCGGCCCGTTATCTTTCCAATCGTTTTGAAGGAAAACCTCTGGCCCTGATTGCCGGTAAGCCGATGATCCAGCATGTTGTGGAGCGGGCGCAACGGGTGGAGCTTTTAAGCCGGGTCGTAGTTGCCACCGATGATATTCGGATTGGCGAGTGCGTGGACTCCTTTGGCGGGGAATATGTGCTGACCAGGAACGATCATGTCTCAGGTTCTGATCGTCTGGCCGAGGCTGCCGAGCTGCTGAATATCTCTGAGCATGATGTCGTGGTCAATATTCAGGGAGATCAACCCCTGTTTGCCCGGGAGATTGTGGCCCAGGTAGTGCAGCCCCTGCTGGACGACCCGGCCCTGCCGATGTCCACCCTGATTTACAAGATTGTTCGTCCGGAGGAGATCAATGACCCCAACCATGTCAAGACTGTCTTTGATCATACCTTTAACGCGCTCTATTTTTCTCGCTCACCGGTGCCGTTCCAGCGCAATCCGGAGGAGGGTATAGCACCAACCTATTATAAACATCTGGGATTTTATGCCTATCGTAAGGGGTTTCTGCTCACCTTTGTTGCCCTCCCGGAAGGGGAGTGGGAACGCTTTGAAAAGCTTGAACAGCTGCGGGCCTTAGAATACGGATATAAGATCAGGGTGGTGCTGACTGAACACGACTCCATTGAGGTGGATACCCCGGAAGATCTTCGGCGGGTTGAGGAACATCTCAAAAAGTTGCGTATTAACATGTAGTTTTTATTATTAATCACCAAGTATCAATCATTAAAGAGGAGAACATGAGAAAGAAGATTACAATTATCGGTGCTGGAAATGTTGGTGCAACAACGGCTCACTGGGCGGCGGCTAAGAATCTTGGAGATGTGGTGCTGCTGGATGTAGTAGAAGGGGTACCCCAAGGCAAGACCCTGGATTTGTGGCAGTGCGGACCGGTTGAAGGGTTTAACTTTAAGGTGACGGGCAGTAATGATTACAAGGATACGGCAAATTCTGATGTGGTAATCATCGCCGCCGGTATTGCCCGGAAACCGGGCATGTCCCGCGATGACCTGCTTGCCATTAATGTTTCCATCGTCAAGAGTTGTGCGGAAGAGGCGGTCAAGCATTCACCCGACTGTATGTTGATCGTGGTCACCAACCCCATCGACGCCATGGTGCATACGGCCTTCAAGGCCACCGGCCATCCCAAGCATAAAGTGATCGGCATGGCCGGAGTGCTGGATTCCGCCCGTTACCGCACTTTTCTGGCTGAGGCAATCGGGGTCGCTCCCAAGGATGTTAACGCGCTTGTTATGGGGATTCATGGTGATAACATGCTGCCGCTGGTTCGCCTCGCCAATGTGGCCGGTGTGCCCATCACCGATCTTCTGACCGCGGAACAGATTGCCGCAATTGTTGAACGCACTCAGAAAGGCGGGATCGAAATTGTCAATCACCTGAAAACCGGGTCTGCTTTCTACATGCCTGGACTTGCGGCGGTGGAGATGGCCGAGGCCGTACTCACTGACTCCAAAAGAGTTCTGCCTTGCGCCGCCTATCTCGAGGGCGAGTTTGGTATTCATGGGTATTTTCTCGGTGTGCCGGTGGTCTTAGGCGAGCGTGGCGTGGAGCGGATACTGGAATTTGAGCTGACCCCTGAAGAAAAGGCGGCCATGGCCTTGTCAGTAGTTGCCGTCCAGAAGCAGATGGAAGCCACTGGGCTCTAATCTTCGTGTCAAAGGTTTCTGACATCAGCTATTCTCTCAGATCCCAAAGATGAAGAATCTGGATGCCATAGGCAATCCCCTGGATAAGCTCATGGCCAGGCAGCTTTCGCCCCTTGATCTGCTTCCCCATGCTGATCTGCGGGAAAAACTGGTCGAGCTGACCCTTTCCGGGGAACCATCTGGTCTTGATGCTGAAACTGCCAGCCAGTTTCAGCATCTCCGTCTTGCCTTGGAAGACAAGGCGGTGGAGGATGTCCGGGTGGTGGTTTTTGGCGGCGGCACCGGCCTCTCCAACCTGATCGGCGGGGACAGCCGCCGCCCTGTCTGGGCACGTAAGCCCTTTGTCGGGCTGAAAGAGCTCTTTCCCCAAACCCGCTCCATTGTCTGTGTGACCGATGACGGCGGCTCTTCCGGTGAACTGCAAAAAGATCTTCCCTTGATCGCTCTGGGCGATGTCCGCCATGTCCTGCTCTCCTCCATTCAGTCAGAGAAGCTCCAGGCCCTGTATGGTTTAAGTCTGGCCCAGGCCGGGGATGTGGTCGCGTCCCTGGCCTCTCTTTTTAATTATCGGTTTACCCAACGCCCTGTTTCGGCTGATTTTCTTTTTGCTCAACAGGAGGTTTCTTCTGACTGCCTGCCCTTGCCCCTGCGAAAGGTTTTGACCAGTCTCATTGAACTTCTTTTTACCGATCCCCGCCTTCAGCCCACCCTTGCCCGACCTCATTGTCTAGGCAATCTTATCCTGGCCTCCGCTTTTTTTGCAGAGATTCCTCAGTCATGCTGTCCTGTTGAACTTACCAGCAGACCTGAGCTGCTGGCAGATGCTCAGATTCGGGCTCTTGGTTCTCTGGCCACCAGTCTCGGGGCAGGGGAGCTGGCGGTTCTCCCCTGCACTGCCACTCAGGCTCTGCTAAGTGTGCTCTACAGTAACGGGGTAGAGGTTATGGGTGAATATAAATCCGGATATGCCCAGCGCGGGTATCCCGTCGATCATGTTTTTGTGGAGTTCTGCGATAAACCTCATGTTTCTTCTGAGGTTTTAGATTCCATTGCCCAGGCGGATATTCTGGTACTTGCTCCGGGAAGTCTCTACAGCTCCCTGGTCCCTGTCTTTCAGATTCCTGGACTGGCCGATGCCGTGCGTAAAAATCAGCGGGCCTTGAAGCTTCTGGTCTCCAATCTCTGGGTCCAGGCGGGCGAAACAGATCGGAGCATGGGAGATGTCGAGCGCAAGTTTCATGTTTCCGACCTGCTCCGGGCCTATGACCGGAATATTCCAGGAGGCACAAAGGGGCTTTTTGACCAGATTCTCTGTCTATCGCTCAAGGATGTGCCGGCCTCGGTGCTGCAGAGGTATGCAGTGGAAGGAAAGGTTCCAATTTATCTTGATCGCGACAAGGTCTGCGCGCAAGGATTCATCCCCATTGAGTGCGGGATATTTTCCCGGGTGGCGCTGGCTGAGCAGGGGGTTATCCAGCATGGCCCGGTGCACCTTGCCAAGGTGATTAAAACCCTGTGGGCGGTGTTTGACCATTTTAAAGATTCTGAAGATATACCGGCGCAATCCGGTGTACTTTCGGAACAGGGTGCGAAACTATCCCCGGTCACAGATAAGGTCAAGACGGGAGACGGAATTCGCAATTCTCCAAAAACTGTCCTGAGCCCTTGTCTTCGTTATCAGCAGATAGCTGCTCGACTCACCGGCCTGTCAATTGGTTGTGGACAACCCATGGTTGCGGACAGCAAGGATGGTGGAGAAACAATCCTTCAAAGAACTGACCAGCACGCAAGCCCTGGAATATGCGCCGGCATCTTGCGTATGGTTAAGAATATTCTCTGGCGACATCCAGATATTCCCTTGGCTCACCTCGACTCTGTGCGTGGTATTATTTGTGTTGAACAGGACTTGTGGCGGCGCTGTCAGAAATGGGATAGTGTTTTCTCCTTTTATGATCCTGAGGATGGTCTGATTAAGATCCGTCAGGACCAATTGGAGCAGGAGCACTCCTTCGAGGTAGCATTTCTGGTCGCCCTCGGTCAGTCACTTCTTGGGAATTACGTTCGTCACAAGGAGATGCAGCCGCTTATCATCGATTCCATTGCCCTTGGCAAGGTCTATCATCTTTTTCTGCGTCCTTTAAAGGAGTGCATCTGCTGGTTCAGCGATGCAGAGCTGCGTACCTATCTGGAACTTTCCCGGATGCTTGAAGTATCAGGGGCGCCTGATCATTTCACCAGGGTGATTAATGGGGAAGAAGGGTTTACTCCCCCGGGATTGCTGATGGGCCTGAACTATGCCTGGTATCTGGATAATCGTTTTGCCAGTCATGTTGAATACAAGATGGCGGTGATGAAGGTGGCCCCTTCCGGCCTGATCCCGGAGCAGAGAAAGATGCTGGGGCGACGCAAACGGCTGGTCACTTTTTTTCGAGAAGTGGTTTTTCGTAAACAGCACAGAGACACACTGTTTCCCCATGCCCTCTAATGGAGGTAGGATGCTTCTATGAACCACTGGGCGAGGAAAGGATTGACCTTGAACAGACCGTTTTCCAGCTCATCAAGATTGGCCACGTATGGCATTACCTCGCCGTAGTAGTCGGCTTGCGGGCCGATGGGGGTAAAGTTTACCCCGAATGAACTGAGAATGCGGGCAAGGCTGCGTTCCATGGCCGCGAACCAGTATCGAATCCCATTTCTCCGGCTGAAGCGATAGATCTCCCGGTACATGCCGAGCAGGATCTGCGGGGTGTTGCTTCGCCGCTTTTCTATTTCACCATGACGGATATTGGCCGCTGGTCGGTCGAGGTTGTGGATGTATCCCCTCTCCTGAAACTTCTTTGTTACTCCCTGAAATGAATCTCCGGCTCGTCGCCGATAGTCAGCATGGACGATCAGGCGAGAAATCTCCGCACATTGATCACTTGGCGGAAAGGTGAAGCCGTTGAAGGTCGGGCAGTATTTTTGAAAGAGAAACTGCTCGTTTTTCTCTGCTAGAACCAGGCGGATTGAACCAACCAGTAACCCTTCAAGGGTATGGGATGCAACATGGAAGGCCCGTGTGTCAAAGCGGTCTGTCTCAAAGCCATGTTCATAGTCATGCGGATTCAGGAAGTGACACTCCAGGCAATAGACCTCGTATCGCAATCGAAAGATTTCCATAAGCAGAGCTGGATCCATGGCAGCGTGCATCTGGCCGGAAAATGTGAAATGGGGTACCAACGGGTCGTGCCTGGAGCCGCCATCCTTGTGCTCACTATGCATCTGCCTTCTTACTCCATGGTATAATTTAGGATCTTCCCAACGAACTCACGGCCACGGTTTGAAACTCCTGTTCCAGCCTGTTCCAGCCTGTTTCAGCCTGTTTCAGCCTGTTTCAGCAAGGTGTAGGTAGATTTTTTTAACCAAAAGTTATCGCATAAGCCCCGACATTTGATGCACATCTGATGCATATTTCAAGTTCTTCATCGTCTGTCTTCAACACAGATGGTTGAGATCCTGCCATTGCTGGTTGAGTTTTTTAGCCGAGACCTGAATGTTCCCTTTAATCTCCGGGGCAAACAGGGCGATGCGGAAGTCGGCAATCATGTCCTGAAAGTGTTTCAGTCTCAACCGGCATTCTGGGGAGAGATCTTTTTCCCTGGAACGGAGCTTGTGCAGGTTCTGCAGGTGAGGCTGGAGTTGAGAGGCCTTGAGGCTATCCTTGGCTGGGTCTGCGTGGGCTCGTTCAATCCGGATGATAAGCGACTTCATGTCCCGGCTGCATCGCTCCATCTCTTCCAGGGTCTTTGACTCGAGAAAATTAACCGGCAGGATTTCATCGAGCAGTCGCTCATATTCGTCAAAGCGTTCCTCGTTGAAACAATGGGATTTCCTGGCCAGATCGGCAAAGCGCTGGATATGGGAGCTGACCTCCTTGCGTTGCCGGAGCATATTCATGACGGAATCGCAGATGATTCGACCCTGCACATGGAAATTTTGTTTCTTTACTCTGGCCACCGTCTCTTCAAATTCTTTGCGGTCGGGGATGGAAGAGCTTGTCGTCTGAAAAAGGGAGCTGAGAATAAAGGAAAGGAGAACCGCCCCGCTTCCGCCATCCTTGGCTTGAGTGGCACCGGAACGTCCTTTCCCTGTTCCTCCTCCTTTGGCGTGTGTCTCTGTTCCGTGGCCAACTCGTTTGCCAAGGCCCTGAATGAGCCAAGCGGATGAGGGCCCGGAAAGGCTTGAAGTGCAGTATTTTTTCAGGGCTTTATATTGTTCCGCCACTTGAAGTTGATAGAGAAAGTTCAATCCTTCCCGATTTTGTTGAGCGGCTTGCTGTTGATCGGGAATAAATTCAACAACGACTCCGCCGCGGTCCCTGATCACCTTGAAGGCTGGAAAAAGGGCGCCGCACATCTCCTGCTGCGGGCTGTAAAGAGGGAGAGAGGCGGGCAGACCGTCAAAATTCCAGGTGGAAAACAACTTCCCTTCCCACAATGTTTGAATCTTTTTATCCTGCGATTTCAGGCGCGCCAGAGAAGTGGTTGTGGTCGGTTGATGGCGTCCCTCCCGAAGCTTTGTCAGTGATCTGCCCGTTACCACTTCTTTTCCGGAATGGTCAAAAAGAAGAAAGCGCATGCTCAGATGGGGCGGCAGTTCTTCAGGCCAGTCAGCACGAGAGGTTGTGCGCCGAAACGATTTAAGAATGGAGCGCTCCAGTGCCTGAAGAAGCGAACCCTTATACATGTCCAGATCATCCAGCAGCATATCCACCGTGCCGCTTAATGGGATGAGGAATTTACGGATATTTTTAGGCAGTCCTTTGAGCAGGAAGGTGACCTTTTCCTTGAGCAATCCCGGTACCAGCCATTCAAAAAACGACTCATGCAGGGTGTCGATCAGATCCAGAGGGATACGCACGGTCACCCCGTCGTCAGGTGCCCCGGGGACAAAGTGATACTCCAGCCGGAACTGGTGCGATCCAACAGTGAGCAGGGGCGGGAAATCGGTGAGCTCGCGCTGTTCCGGGCGGCGATTGAGGATGTCTGTTTCGTTCATCACAAGCGTCTGCCTGTTTTTCTCTTTCTGCAGGAATCGGTTCAGGGTGTGGCGGTCATAGACATCTTGCGGCAGTCGTTGCTCATAAAAGGCAAAAAGTGTTCGGTCATCGACCACAATATCCCGTTTTCTGAGACGTTCCTCAGTGGCCTGCCACTCTTCGAGGAGGTTCAGGTTTTTCTGGAGAAAGGGAAAAGGGGATTCGAGCTCACCATTGATCAGGGCCGATTGAATGAAGATTTGTCGTGCCTCGGCCTGGCATCTTGCATCAATCCTTCCATAGTTGATCTTGCGGCTGGCAACAATCACCAGGCCAAAGAGGGTAACCTTCTCATCGGCTACGACCTGCCCGGACTTTTTGTGCCAGCGTGGGCTTGACCAGGAACGTTTGCACAGTTTTCCACCCAGATGTTCCAGCCATTGCTGGTCGATGGCGGCCACGGTCATGGCATAAAGCCTGGAAGTTTCAAGAAATGAAGCGGCGATGATCCATTGATTGCTCACGCCATCCTTGGCTCCCGCGGCATTTGGATCTCCCTGTCCTTTAACGCTGCGGGAATCCGTCTTTTGTCTTCCCTCTTCTTGCTTCTGCTTTATCGCCAGTGTTGATCCGGGAAAAACCATAAGTTCTATTCCACCGCCGCCAAGATAGATTTTATCTTTTTGTTTCATTGCAATATTGCGCAGAAAACCAGTGCAAAGTGATTGGTGGATGGCGGTGTAGGAAGCAGGAGTGGAGTTTTCATCGAACCCGGGACGAAGGGACAAGAGCCGCTCCAGCTGTTCGTGCAGGTCGAGCCATTCGCGCATGCGCTGAAAAGACAGGAAATGGCTGGAGCAGAATTTTTTCAGACGGCTCCAGGATTTTGTTTGCAGCTGAACATCATGGAAGAGATCCCAGATATTGAGAAGGGTCAGGAAGTCGGAACTTACGTGTGCAAATTTCCGGTGGGCGGTATCGGCCTCCTGTTCCCGGTCGGCTGGCCTGACCCGTGGGTCAGCAATGGCGAGGGCGGCGGCGATGACCTTGATTTCGCGCAGGCAGTTATTCTCCCGGGCGGCAATGATGATTCTTGCGATACAGGGATCAATGGGCAAGGTCGCCATGATCCGGCCATGACTGGTCAGTTTGTCATTTTCATCGATGGCATCGAGTTCGGTGAGGAGCTTGTAGCCGTCGCGGATGGTGCCGGGGGGCGGTGGTTCGACAAAGGGGAAAGAATGCGGGTCTCCGAGATGGTAGGCAATCATCTGGAGGATTACTTCAGCCAGGTTGGCACGTTTAATTTCAGGTGTGGTGAATTCTTCCCGGCTCAGGTAGTCCTCTTCCGAATAGAGGCGGACACAGATGCCCGCGCCAATCCTGCCGCACCTGCCCTTGCGCTGGTCGCAAGCGGCCCGGGAGATTCTGGTGATCGGCAGGCTGATGGTCTTGGCCCGGACATTATACTGGGAGATCCTGGCCAGTCCCGAGTCCACCACATATCTGATCCCAGGTACGGTGATGGAGGTTTCGGCGACATTGGTCGCCACCACAATCTTGCACTGCTTGAAGGGCTGGAAGATACGACGCTGATCCGCCCCCTGGAGACGACCAAAGATGGGCAGGATGATGGCTTCCGGCATTTTACCGGCCAGAAGGGTACAGCAGGTACGGATGTCCCGCTCGGTGGGCAGAAAAATCAGGGTATCGCGCGAACCACTATGGAGATGGAGGTCAGCAACGGTCTGGACGCAGTGGCTGATATAGTCTCCACGGTCGTCGCCTGCGCTGGTATCGTCATCTTCGGCAGGGGCATAACGAACCGTAATCGGATAGGTTCTGCCGGCAATGGTGAGGACCGGCGCCTGGTCGAAATGTCGTGAAAAGATGGCCGTATCGATGGTGGCGCTGGTGATGATCAATTTCAGATCAGGCCGCTTGGGAAGCAGGTTTTTAAGAAAGCCAAGGAGAAAATCGATGTTGAGGCTTCGTTCATGGGCCTCGTCAATGATGATCACCCCGTATTTCCTGAGCAGCGGGTCGTTCCTGGTCTCGGCCAGCAGGACTCCGTCGGTCATGAACTTGATCCGGGTATCGGTAGTGGTCTGGTCATGGAATCGGATCTTGGAGCCAACCAAGAGGCCGTTCTCGCCTTTTTCAGTCAACTCTTCACGCACCCGTTCCGCTACCGAGAGGGCGGCGATGCGTCGCGGTTGAGTGCAGCCAATAATCAGATCAGCTCTTTTATCTCTTTTGCGGCTGCCGGGCGCCTCGACCTGTGCAAGTTCCAGACAGAACTGCGGCAGTTGCGTCGTCTTCCCCGAGCCGGTATCACCGGCTATGACGATGGTCTGATGGGCTCGTAAAGCCTCCTGGATCTCGGCTTTATGATTGAGGATGGGAAGGGATTCCGGGGAGTGAATTGTCATGGAATGGATGGTTGATCTTTCGATTCTATGGTATAGGTATTTTTTTTAAATAAAGAGTGTCCAGGCACTACAAGCAAGGTTCTTATAACATTTCATCTGTCACCCTGAAAGAGGAGAACGTCACATGAAGGTTCGAAAAGCAGTGATTCCCGTGGCCGGCCTTGGAACAAGGTTCCTGCCCGCCACCAAGGCCATCCCTAAAGAAATGCTCACCATTGTGGACAGGCCTACCATCCAGTACATCGTTGAAGAAGCCGTGGCCTCAGGGATTGACCAGGTAATTTTTATCACCAGTGCCGGGAAATCGGCCATTGAAAATCATTTTGATTATGACTTTCATCTCGATAGTGTCCTCAAGGAAAAGAAGAAGATCGCCCTTGGGGAAGAGTTGAACAATATCTCCAATCTCATTGATATCGTCTCCATCCGCCAGAAAAAACCCCTTGGACTTGGCCATGCCATCTGGACTGCCCGGCACGTGGTCGGGGATGAACCCTTTATGGTCATGCTGGGCGACGATCTGGTCTTGAGTAAAACCCCGTGTGCCCGGCAGATGCTTGATCTCTTCGATGAGGTTCAGGAGTCCATTGTCGCCGTGCAACGGGTTCCCGAGGATCAAACCTTTCAATATGGTATTGTTGAGGGTGATCAAATAGAGCGTGAGCGCACCCATAAGGTCAACCGGATGATTGAAAAACCAGCGCCGGGAACCACCGACTCCGACCTCGCCATTATCGGACGCTATATTCTCATGCCCGAGATCTTTGAACTCCTGGAAAAGACAACACCCGGACACGGCGGTGAGATCCAGCTGACCGATGCCTTGCAGGCCCTTGGGAAAAGACGGGATATGTATGCCTATGAGTTCCAGGGAACCCGATATGATGCCGGTGACAAGATGGGGTATCTGAAGGCCATCATAGCATATGGCATGCTCCATAATAAACTCGGTGCAGAGCTAAAGGCCCATATCAAGGAGTTAGCAGCATCTCTATGATCCGGCTTGAGGTGGCGGTTGCTGTGCCCCTATGGCAGACACTCACCTATCTGCTGGATGATGAAACTGATGAGATTGCTTCAACAGGAGTTGCTGGCGTCTCTTGCCTGATCGGTAGAAGGGTTCTGGTTCCCCTTGGTCAACGCAGGGTGACCGGCTATGTCCTGGGGCTGATGCCGGAAGAAGATATTGCCTATAAGTTGCGAAAGATTGTCGAGTTTCTTGATCAGGAATCGCTTTTTCCCGCTAACTTGATCCCGTTTTTCCGCTGGGTGGCAAAGTATTACCATTATCCGCTGG
Organism: Desulfobulbaceae bacterium; assembly: GCA_019163335.1. GTDB lineage: Bacteria > Desulfobacterota > Desulfobulbia > Desulfobulbales > Desulfocapsaceae > UBA2270. The sequence goes on from JAFLKM010000042.1 coordinate 24,939, forward strand.
GTGAGGTCATTAAAACGGCCTTGCCTGGTGGGCTTTCCCCACGCAGCGGCAAACAGATTCATCTCACTGACCTTGGTCGAGTAGAACTGAAAGGAATCCTTGATACGGCAGCCTTGCTGGAGCCAGGGCTGTTGGCGCTGCTTGTGGAAAAAGGACATCTCAGTGTCCCTGAATCACGGAAGATCATCGGTCGGCATCGTGATCGCATGATGATTGACTCCTGGAAAGAACAGGGGCTGATTGAAATCCGTGAGGTAATGCTTGGCAATGCGGTAAAGATTAAACAGGAAATCTGCTATTGCTGTTCCTCCTCCCTGGATCTTCCTCCCTGTGACACCTTAGATCCATCGAAAGATGAGATTAAACTCTTTAGTCAAGGTCTGTCGAAAGAGTTGTCCGCAGCTTTTTCCTTTACTCAAATCAAAACCCTCTATTTCCTTAAATTGTTGGCGGGAGCTGATGATAAGCGGTTTGTTCCGATTCGCGAACTGACCCGAGCCTATAGCGGTGCCGCCAAGGCACTGCCGTTGCTTGTTGATCAGGGACTGGTGCAGCGTTTGGAGCAGCGTGTCTTTCGTAATCCCTACGGAGAGAAATTTGCCTGGTTTCCCCGTCCTGAAACTCTCACTGAGGAACAGGAGCAGGTTCTTTCGGAACTCATTCCAGCAATAGAGAAAAAAGCATTTGCCACATTTTTACTCCATGGGGTGACGGGTTGCGGCAAAACCGAGGTCTATCTGCGGGCTACTGAGGCAACCCTTGCTGCCGGCCGAGATGTTCTGGTGCTGGTTCCTGAGATAGCCCTTGCCACCCAGCTTGAAGCCCATTTCGTCTCTTGTTTCGGCGACCGGGTGCTGATTCTGCACAGTGGTCTGTCCACTGGAGAACGCTATGATCAATGGGCGCAGGCCTCAAGAAATCAGGATGGGGCAGATAAGGGGCAGAACGAACCACGCATAGTCATCGGGGCCAGATCCGCAGTGTTCGCTCCTTTGCTGGATCCAGGACTGATCGTGGTGGATGAAGAACATGACAACGGGTTCAAACAGGATGACGGCCTGCGCTATAATGGCCGGGATCTTGCGGTGCTGCGCGGCCGTCTGCAAAAGGCAGTGGTCCTTTTAGGCTCGGCCACCCCTTCTGTGACCAGCTTCTGCCATGCCCGACAGGGGAAGTACACCCTTTTAACCATGAGCAAACGGGTTCAGGAACGATCCCTGCCTTCGGTCACCCTTGTTGATCTGCGCAATAAATCAGAGAAGGCCTTTGGGAAGGCGCTTGGCCATAAACTGCAATTAATGCTGCAGGAGACCCTGGCCCAGGGCAAACAGAGCCTGCTGCTCTTGAATCGCAGGGGCTTTGCCTCGGTGGTTTTGTGTCAGGATTGCGGCAAACCGGTGGAGTGCCGTCACTGTCATATTTCCCTCACCTATCATAAGGGAAAGAAGCAATTAGTCTGTCATTACTGCGGGTATTCCCTGACCAGCAGTCAGCTCTGCTCCGGCTGCCAGTCGGAAAAATTAGTCCCGGTGGGCTTTGGCACCGAACGTATCGAGCAGGAAGTAATGGAACTCCTGCCCACCGCCCGGATTGCCCGCCTTGACTCAGACACCGCACTGGATCGCAAGAAATTTCTCCACATTCTCTCGGCCATGCACAACCGGGAGATTGACATTTTGATTGGGACCCAGATGATTGCCAAGGGCCATGACTTCCCAGAGGTGACCCTGGTAGGAGTGGTGTGGGCTGACGGAGGCTTGAGCATGCCCGATTTTCGTGCGGCAGAACGCACCTATCAGCTCCTTTCCCAGGTCAGTGGCCGGGCTGGACGGGGAGACAGCCCCGGCCAGGTGATTATCCAGACCTTGCGACCGGATCATTACGCCGTGGCCTATGCTCAGCGTCATGCCTACACCGAGTTGTATGAGAAGGAGATGGCAATCCGGAAGATGCCGGCATTTCCTCCCATGCTGCGGATGATCAATGTTCATATTCAGGGGAGCAGGGAACGTGAGGTCCAGAAGGCGGCTACTGAAATCGGGTTGATGTGCCGGACATTTGCCAAATCCCTGGCGGCGGATACGAAGCGGCCGCCGGTGGAGATTCTCGGGCCGGCTCCCTCGCCCTTGGATCGATTGCGTGATCGCTACCGCTGGCAGGTCTTGCTCAAAAGTGCCTGTCAGGATGATCTGCACGCGCTGTGTGATCAGGTGGTGACGCGTCAGGCTGAGGTGGCGGTTGGGGATATTCAGGTTGCTGTTGATGTGGATCCGGAGAACATGATGTGATGGAAGGGTGTTTCTAACCCGCTTTTTTTTTCTTAAAATGAAATCACGAAGACCAGCGAGCGGCTCCGAGACACTACAAAGAGTAGGGAGAGGAGAAGCCCTGATGATGGTCTGTGTTTGATAAAGAAATGGGTTGATGGCTGTTTTGTCAGCTAACAGGTTGGAAAATATATGAGATTTGACTGGATAACCATAATCGGCTTGATTGCGGCAACCTGTACCACCTGTTCATTCTTGCCCCAGGTGATCAAAATATTGCAATCAAAACGAACCAATGACGTTTCCCTCTTGATGTACGCCATTCTCACAACAGGACTTTTCCTCTGGCTGATTTACGGGTTGATACTCAAGGACATTCCATTGATTGTCGCAAATAGTGTCAGCCTGGCACTTTCCCTGTGCGTCTTGGTTCTTAAAATAAAACATGGTTAGAAATAAGAAGGAGTCCGGAGAGTGAGGCTATCGTTTATTTTGAATGGATTCTTCCTTTTAGATAACAACATCGAAAAGTTTGTAATGGAAAGTTTTTGCTGTGATATTGTTATGGCAACTTTGTTGTAACAATGCTGTTAGCCGTCAGGAGAAACCATGCACCCGGACGAAGTCGTTAAAGAGATCGTGGCTTACTTTCCAGATATCGTTCCAAAAGTAAGCTGGGGTGAAACATCCCTCTTTTACAACCCAGGTAAAGTGCTTCCCAATGGCGTGTATTTCTGCACCATCAAGGAGCATGACGGCGAGAACGATAAGTCCTCAAATCTTAATCGCGAGGAAGTATTTCGACTTGCCATCGGCCTTGATTCAGAGACGTACTTCAAGCTCTTTGGCAAAAAACCGAGTCGTCCCGAGAAGGGCGGGGCAGTCAAGACTGGGCATGATTTTTCAAAGCTCAACGAACTAACGCCTCATCCAGTGTATGCATGGATGAACTGGGCGCAGGTGCTTTGTCCAACCCGCGAGACATTAAAGGAAATATTTCCTCTTATTGAAAATGCGTTTCAATCGGCAGTTGGCAGGTTTGATAAGAAGACTGCTACCAAGCCAACCACTTGGAAGCGTTGAAGCGCGTCAGTTATTTTTGAGGTTGTGCACAGAGTATGTGGGACAACATTACGTTTTTTATTTGGTGGATGAATCGTAGAAAGGGTTGTGTGGAGGAATAAGGAAGAAAAAAAAACTAAGAGAGGAGAGCGGCTAATTCCTCTCGGGTCAGGATGGATCTATTTTGTTGCTGGCGTCTATCTCCATTTCTACGCCGATCAATCTCTTTGCGACGATCTACACCCAGACGTAAATGAATAAGTGATTGCAGCCAGGTTTTGACTTTCTGGCTCAGATTAACCGGTACACCCCGGCTGTCGAGGCGTCTTTCTCTTTGCGAACGGCGACCATCGGTTTTTCTTCGTTTGGATGAGGCACGTCGTTCTAAATGAACGAACCCCTCATGCGTTAAGTGACTTAAAGAGGGTGGAGCATTATCAAGCATTTTCATTTGCTATCTACCCGCATATTCGTGAAGAAAGCTAACTAAGCATTTATTAACAATAGATTCATTATCAATAAATGCATTTTCAAAATCAAGATATTTTTTCAATTTCTGGCTAATCTCGACAATTGGCTGTGTCTTATTAAATCAGTCGCATTGAGGTGGTCTGGATTTTTGAGACAGGGCAGATTTGATGAATCTGTTTTGGAAGGAAGGTGGTGCTGGAAGGAATGAAGAGAGGACGAGTGTTTGTTTGGGTGATAACGGAACTGGTGTAACTTAAACCGTGTTATTTGCTGTTCGCCGCATCCCAGAAACAGCGGAACGGATTGCTGTTTCTGGGATGCGGCATAAGAGTCCGTAAAGAGAACAAGCTAGAAAAAGACCTTGCCTGTTCTCTAACGGTCTCTAAAAATTAAACCATTTCTTCTTCGGGGCATAGGATACAACTCGGTTTCTGCCCTCATGTTTGGCCTCATAGAGGGCCAGATCTGCTTGATTGATAAAATTGTTTTTGTTAAAATTTTCCACCGTGGCCGGGAATGCGCTGGCCAGACCAAAACTTGCCGTTACCCTATAGGAGTTGTTCGTATCGTCAAAGATTGCGTTTTCAATTGCGGCGCGCAGTTTTTCGCCTACGGCGAGGGCTTCTGGCTCTGTGGTCTCCGGAAGGATAATGACAAACTCTTCGCCGCCGTAACGGGCCAGGGTGTCATATTTACGAAGATTGTCCTGGAGAATCTCACAAAATTTCTTCAAAACAAAATCTCCGGCCTGATGACCGTAGGTATCATTAAATTTCTTGAAGTGATCGATGTCAAGAAGGAGCAGAGAGATGGCGGTCTGGTGTCGACTTGAGCGGTTGATTTCCTGATCCAGGCTGTTCTGGAAATAACGGTGGTTGTAGACCTCGGTTAATCCGTCAATATTGGCCAAGTTGTCCAGAATCTTGTTTTTATCTTGAAGCTCCTGGGTCAGCTTTTCCAGTTTTATCTTGGTCTGCACCAGTTGCTGATTAATCTGATCATAATTGAGGTTGAGCAGGCTGAGCTTAATATTGGCCTCTTGCAGGATCTCCTGAATGGATCTGGTGTTTTTGATGTTCAGACCAAAATAGGCTGCCGCTTGATCCATCTGGTGATGGAGACTGGACAGGATGTTGTCAATGTCTTCATTGCTCAGGCCCAGGAGTTTTTTTGCCTCTTTACGGAACTGTTTATGATACCCTTCCGGGTTGCTCGAGGAGAGGATGTGAACCAGGATATCCGAGAGATAGACGGCGTTGATCGTCGCCTTGATCTTAGGGCTTTGTCCCTGATATTGCGTAGGATTGTGGTGAAACAGCAGGGGGAGCAGTAAAACTTCCGGGAAGCCCCAGCTTTTGGCTACCTCATAGCCAAGAATGCAGTGATCGATTCCCACTACCTTTGTTTCAATCTCAGAAACTGTTTCTTTTTCTTCATCGATTCGGGTGAGAACTTTTTCATATTCGTCCGGAAAGGTCTTGGCAAAGATCAATTCTCCTAGGTTCTGCAGCAGCCCTGAAACAAATATCTCTTCCGTGTCTGCCCCTTTCACCTTCCCAAGAATGAGTCTGGATGCCACTGCTGAGGTAAGTGAGTCTTCCCAGAATTTTTGAAAATCAAAATGATCACTTTTGGCCCCACTCTTGATTGAAAGAAAAGAAAATGAGAGCACCAAAGAGCGAACAGCGTTGATTCCAAGAATAGAAACAGCCTGGTTGATGGAGCCAATCTGCTGTGGAAAGCTGTAAAATGCGGAGTTTGAAACCTTGAGAATCTTGGCAGACAGAGCGATATCTTTTGAAACCAGCTCAGCGATATCCGACAGGGTGACATCTTCCCGGGAAGTCAGGGAGATGATTGCCGATGCCACGGTGGGCAAGGTGGGCAGTTCGGGAGAATTGAGGACAATTTTAAGGATATCGTCAGGTTTCATGGAAGGTGTATCAATGATTTGAGGTTCTGGAGCCAGTGACCGAGTTTCGTTAAGTATGAATGATCAAGCAGAATTTTTGTCAGCATACCATATAAAAAAGGAACTTGTCCATGAACATGCTTGAAATTTCAGGCAAAAAATAAGGATTTTAAACGGGATTACTTCAGATGGGGAGCTGTTTGATCCCTCTTTGACGAAACTGAAGAAAATGAGTTGGTGCCAGAAATGGCACAAACGTGCCTAGATAGCGTCTCCTGATTCCGGGTACGTGCAGATCTCACCCCGAAAATTTTCAAAAACAAGGTTGTCGCCCCTACTGAGAATATAATCCGGGGTGAGCGGGATTTTACCCATACCGCCCGGCCCGTCAAGGGCGAAGGTTGGGATGGCAAGCCCGGAAATATGCCCGATGAGACTGCGCATGATCTTGATTCCAGCAGCGGTTGAGGTGCGGAAGTGATTGGTGCCGCGGGTAAGATCAGTCTGAAACAGATAGTATGGTTTAACGCGAATTTCCAGGAGTTTCAACAGCAGTTCCCGCATGATCTCGGGATTGTCATTCACCCCTTTTAAAAGCACGGTCTGACATCCCAACGGGATGCCGGCATCAGCCAGCAGATTGCAGGCAGCACTGGATTGCGGCGTGATCTCTGCTGGATGATTAAAGTGGGTGTTGATATAGAGAGGGTGGTATTTTTTCAGGATAGCAACAAGTTCGGGAGTGACGCGCATGGGCAGAGTGCAGGGAACCCTCGTGCCGATACGGATCACCTTGAGGGTGGGGATGGCGCGCAGCTCGCTCAGCAGATGGTCAATTTGAGCATCCGGCAAAAGAAGTGGGTCGCCGCCTGAAAGGAGTACCTCCCGCACTGCCGGATGCTGGCGGATATAATCAAGGCCAGCATCAATGGTTTCCGGGGTAATGACCATTTTTCCGGTTCCCACCTTACGTTTTCTGGTACAAAAACGACAGTACATGGCGCACTGACTGGAAACCAGGAAAAGGACCCGGTCAGGATATTTGTGGACCAGATTGGGGACTGGACTGAGATTTTCTTCGCCAAGCGGGTCTTCAATACAGACTGGGTCAAGCAGTTCCGCAGCATCGGGAACGGCCTGCTTCCAAAGGGGATCACCAACTTTTTTGATCAATTGCAGGTAATAGGAGTTTATCCGCATGGGATAAGTTGCTATTATCCGGCTAATTGAGGTAATGTTTAGATGTGCCGTTTGTGGGGCAGCATTAACTTCCGTCCCCAACTGACCCAGGTACTCTTGCAGGGAAGCTGCACTGGTTATAGAGTCTCCCAGGATGTCTTGCCATGTTTTCATAGGCTGGCATTATGAGGTATCATTGTTGAAATGTCAATTTTCTGAGTATTTATTTAGTGCCTTACAGATTATTTTCTTTTTTTTACAAGAAAATAATCTGCGAAAGGCAATTGTCCCGTTCATCGGGGTTAGCTGACCACTGGATTTTTCTTGTTATGGATATCGATCATCAACAAAAACAACTGGCCTTGCAGAAAGCCAGGGAATTAATCGCAAAAGGCGAAAAACAGAGGGCTCAAGCCCGAATGTCTCACCAGATAGAAGAGTTTGTTTCGGGAAACAGCAACGTGCTATTGCAGGATGAATTTATCCAGAACGTATCACAATTGATTGCTGACAGCACTCAGGAGAAATCTACTGAGCTTGGCGCAAAACTTGTGGAGCAACTCGAAAAATTTGCCTGTGGTCAAGACGGCCCGCTCCGGGAACGGGCTGTTATGGCCCTCTCATTTTGTAGTGCTCTTTTATCTTTTGAAAATCAATACGATTTGCTGATGCAAGTAACCTTTGCCCAGGCACATTGGCTAAAGCTGGAAACATCGTATCTACCCGTCTGTGATACCGTCTGTCGGCAGTTGCAGCAGTGTGGGCTGAAGATGATGGCGGCGGGGCAATGGCAGAAGTTTGAGCCATTGATTGAGATACTTTCCCAGATTCAATCCGGTATCTTTGAAAAAGGAAATGTCATTCGGGGACTGGTTTCCAGAACCCAGGATACACTGGCGGCTGATCATATTCTAGAAGAGCTTGTTCTGGTTTGCCTGCATGGGCAAGGTGGGCGACAGGCCCTGGGGGAAAGGATACTAACCCGTCTTGGCAGGCGTGCTGTTATTTTCCTTCTGGAAAAGCTGCTGTCTTCACAGCAAAAAAACGAACGACTCTATCTGATTAAGTTGATTCCTCTTACTGGAAAAGTCGCTGTACCAGTTCTTAAGGAATATTTAAACAAGGAGCTTCCTTGGTACGGATTGCGCAATATTGTCCTGCTCATTGCTGCCATGGGAGATTCTGCCCTTGTTCCCATGGTGCTTCCGTTACTTAAACATATCGATATCCGGGTGCAACAGCAGGTTCTTGAGTGTATTGATGCACTCGGGGGAGCAGACAAGAAAAACTATTTGCTGTCGGCCTTGTCTCTGGTGAATGACGCGCTGAAGGTCAGCCTGGTTGTTCATCTTGGGCAGCTTGGGTGTGGCACCGAGTGCGCAGAGGTGTTGTTGGATCTTCTGGTAGACCGTGATTCCATTGCTGCTGACATCCGTGATGAACTGTTAGGGCAAATTTGCATTGTCCTGCGTCTGTCGCCACAAAAACGAACGCTTATTCTTTTACGGGAGCTTATAGCTGATCGAACCAAACTGGTGGCAGGCGGACGGGATACCGTTAGTATTATTGCCAGACGCACTGTGCAGATTATAGAACCCCAGCTTCAGGCTGTTGCACAAAAGAGTGATGGGAAAGCAGAGGAGATCTCTTTTGCACTGGATAAAGAGGAGGAACAGCGAGCCAGGCTCAATCTGCGGGGGTTGGATTTAGAGATTCAACAATTGATGAAGGATAAAAAGATTGCCGAGGTCACCACTCTGATTGTTGAGCATGCCGTGCAGGCTGCTAAAGAAAAGGATTTTGTGACGGCGGAGATCTTGCGTGACCGAATGCTTGCGGTCAATCCCAATGCCCTGATTGAGGTCATTCGTGTAAGCGGGGTCATAGAGGAAGAAAAAAGCAATGCCATCAGCAGTCATCATCTCAGCCTTTGGAATGACCTGTATGATTATTTAGATTCCGATACCTTTGCCGCTCTCTATCATTGTCAGCGATTTCATGAGTACCAGCCGGAGGAGGTGCTTGTCCAGCAGGGAGATGTGAAACCATCGCTATTCTTTATTAATGCAGGGCAGGTGGGGTTGACCTGCAGGAAAGGCCAGGAGGAGATTTTCCTGAAGCGGTTAGGTCCCGGTGAAATCGTCGGCGTCGGCCCGTTCTTTGATGTGTCGGTATGGACGGTGACCTTGACGGCTATGACGGCGGTGAAGGTTCAGATCTTGGATCGGGAACCATTTCAGAAGCTGTTGTTGCAGTATCCAGGACTTGATTCCAGTTTGATGGATTTTTGCAGGCGATCGGAAAAAATTGCTGAACTGGTGAAGCTTTCTGGTGAAGACCGCCGTGATGATGTTCGTTATCCGGCTGAATTCAAAATTTCCAACAGCATGCTGGACGAAAAAGGCAATCCCACAGCCCAACGGTTCAGGGGGCAACTGGAAGATATTTCCATTGGCGGCCTTTCATTGTTGATCCGTATTTCAAAGAAGGAAAATGCCAGATTGCTGTTGGGAAGGCGCATCGTCTCTTTGCTTCCCACCGGAAGTAATAAGGTTCGCGAGAGCAGGGGCGAGATTGTCGGAGTCACCATTGAGGATTTTGTTGATCAAGATTATCTTGTGCACATGAGATTTGACCTGTCGCTCTCGGCCGTTGATCTTAAAAACATCATGCTGCAATGGCGCAAATAAGGTATGTCGGCTCAGAATATGAATAACACCCTTCTCATTGGGAATCTGGCTGTCTCTCCGCCGCTGGCCCTTGCTCCCATGGTGGGCTTATCCCATACAGCCTTGCGGACTCTGGCCCTTGAGTTGGGTGGGGTTGGCCTGATGTTCACTGAAATGCTGTCTGTGACCAGGCTTCCCCAGGAGAACGTCGGTGCCTCTCCTTTTCTCATGCGTTATCCGGAAGAGCGTCCGCTTTTTTACCAGCTCTTTGTCAGCCCGGGCCAGGATGTGCTCCCGGCAGTGGAACGTCTGCACCAGCTTGACGCCCAGGGGATTGATCTAAATCTTGGATGTCCTGCCCCAAATATGCGAAAACAGGGGGCTGGCTGTTTTCTGACCGATGATCCGGATCAGGTGCGAAATCTTGTTGCTACCCTTAGGCGGTCGACTTGTTTACCGCTGAGCGCCAAGATTCGCCTGGGAATCAGCTTAGATGAACCGCGCCTGCTTGACTTCTGCCGGATGCTGGAAGGGGAAGGGGTTGATCTTCTTTCCGTACATGGACGTCTGCACGGAGAGAAATTTTGTCGTCGGCCCCGCTGGGACTGGATTGGCAAAGTGAAGACGGCTCTTACGATTCCGGTGCTGGCCAATGGTGGTATTTTTTGTGTTGAAGATGCAAGAAAATGCCTCGAGATTTCAGGGGCCGACGGCTTGATGATTGGTCGGGGAGCCGCCATTCGACCCTGGCTCTTTGGTGAGATTGCCCGGGAGATCTATGGAATGTCTAATCTTTCTTCCAATGATTCAGCAGCGTTGCATCTTGAAGATATTTATTTTCATTTTGTCCGGTTGCTGGAGCGATTTCGTCCGGAGCGGCGCCTGGGACGATTAAAACAGTTTACCCATTATTACGGCCAGAATTTTACCTTTGGCCACCATTTAGCCATTGCTGTGCAGACCAGTATTTCAGTAGAGCAGGCTGTCCAGCGGGCGCTCCATTTTTTTCAGGAAAGAGGGAAGGCACAAGAGGCTTGAACGAACGTCAGATATCATCACGTAAGGGGGCATGACCATGATTGAGTTGATTAAGAAGGCAATGTTGACCGGTTTGGGTGCGGTTTCTCTGACCAGAGAAAAGATTGAAGAGATCGGCCGGGATTTCATCGAGAAGGGAAAACTTTCCCAGCAGGAAGGAGAGAAACTGATGGAAGACCTTGTGGCCAAAGCAGATGAGTCTAAGCAGGAGATTAAGAAGCAGATAGAAGAACGGGTGGATGACATCTTGAAAAAGATGAATCTGGTCAAAGTCAGCGAGCTTGAAGAGTTAAAACGGCAGATTAAAGAGTTGCAGGAAGCGCAAGCGGCAGCTCAGACGGCAGCTCAAGCCGAGGAAGAAAAGAAAGACGTCTGAGCATCACTCCTCTTTTTTGTTTTGCAGGAGTGTGGCCACTTTTTGACCGCAGCGTTTCGAATCGCAGGAGCCACCGCCAATGCCGGTCATTTTTGCCACCTCTTCAAAGCTTGCGGCGCCGTCTTCGATGGCCTGAACAATCCGGTGCAGCTTGATTCCTTTGCAGATACAGCCGGGTTTCATCCGGGCGAGGATTTCTTCTTCGGTGCTCATTCTGATTATGCCTGAGGCACCCTCTTCTGCGGGTTGTCCTGATGAAAATGACGGCAGATCTGCCGTGCCAGTTCCGGCCCAATTCCAGGGACCTGGATCAGTTTTTCCTCCGAGGCCTGCTTGATCTGGGTCAGACTGCCCAGGGTCTTGAGTAGTTGCTGTTTTTTTCGCGGACCAATTCCCTCAATGGCATCCAGTTCTGAAGCCAGTGTTGACTTGTTGCGCAGTTTCCGGTGCAAGCTTACCCCGTATCGATGTGATTCATCGCGGATCCGCATGAGGTAGAGCAATATCGGGCTATGGGGCGCCAGGAGAATGGGGTTTTTACGGCCCGGCAGGTACAGTTTTTCCCCTTCGTTCTGCTTTTCCTTGGCAATGGAGATCCACTCCAGTTTTTCGAGAGTTCCGTTGCTTTCCTCGATGTCCCCTTCATTTCTGTCGGCAGATTTCATTTCCCGTTTCACGGCCATGGCAATCCCCAACTGGCCGCGCCCACCATCCAGCATCAGCAGATCCGGCAGATCATTTTCCAGGAGACCTCGTTTTAACCGGCGTTCCAGAACTTCAGCCATCATTGCATAATCATTGGGACCATCGACAGTCCGAATCTTGTAGTGGCGGAATCGATGGGGGGCCGGTTCTCCCTGTTCGAAACAGACCAGAGAACCCACCGCCTGCTGACCGGAGATATTGGAAATATCCAGGCATTCAATGGTATGCGGGGGGTGAGTCAGATGAAGACTTTTGACCATGGCGGCAGCCAGTGCCTGCCAGGATTGCTCCTTGTTCTCCCGATCGGCAAAGAGCTGGCCCGCATTGGCATTGGCCATGGCGACGAGTTGGAGCCCATCTCCCCGCTGCGGAATGTGGAGATGGACGGTTTCACCGTGCAGGTCACTGAGGCGTTCGGCGAGAAGCTCCTTGTCTTCCGGTTCGCAGGGAAGGAGGATCTCAGGAGGGAGGTTGTCCCCTGTGTCATAGTGCTGAATCAAGACCTGGGAGAGAACGCTTGCATCATCACCTAAGGGGTCAGCCAGAAAAAAGGTCCGACTGCCATTGATGATTCCGTTTCTGACCATGAGGATAGCCAGGGCCAGGGAGGTGTCTTTTCTGGCCAACCCGAAGATGTCCTGATCCCGCGCATGGGTGGCCACAATGACCTGCTTCTCGAGGGTCCTCGACAGGGCCTGGATCTGGTCGCGCAAAAGGGCGGCTTGCTCAAACTCCAGGGCCTCCGCGACCTCTGTCATCTGTCGATTCATGGACTTGATCAGGTCACGGTTGTGGCCATTGAGCACCATGATGATTCTATCCACCATCTCCAGATAGGCGGGCCGGTCGGTTGCGCCCATGCACGGGGCCAGGCAGTTGTGCATCTGTCCGTTGAGGCAGGGACGGGTTCGAGCCTGGAGCTGGAAGGTCTTGCAGCGACGCAAGGGAAAGAGGGAGGCAAGCAGTTTGAGGGTAGCCCACATCGCATTGGGAGAGGCGTAGGGGCCAAAGTAGCGGGCGCCGTCTTTTTTCCGCCGTCTGGTCATCATTACCCGTGGCCAATCTTCCTGGGTTGTCACCTTGATCAGGGGATAGTTTTTATCATCGCGGAGGATAATATTGTAGCGGGGACGATGTTTCTTGATCAGCGAGGCCTCAAGGATCAGGGCTTCCTTTTCAGTGCGTGTGATCAGGGTGTCCACCTTATGGACATGGGAAAGCATGACAGCAGTTTTATCCTGCCCTGACTCCGATACGCGGGCGTACGAGGCTAATCGTTTTCGTAAATCCTTTGCCTTGCCGACATAAAGGACGCCCGCCTTCTTGTCGAGCATCAGATAAACCCCCGGTGAATGAGGGGTAGAGGCAAGGAGATCGGGAGGAAACATGCTATCTGGCTTCTGTTGAGTTTTTTTTGAGAAGTTGAAAGGGGAAATGCGAAACATGGTGCGAAAAGATCAGTGAATAAGTGGCTATTTTATTTCAATTATAATAGTGAGTATGGCTGGGGAATGCAATACACGTTGATCCTGATCTTTACATTTTTATCATTATTGACTAATTTTACCCAACTCTCATAGAGAGTGGACTTCTTCCGGTGTCGTCCTGACAGGACGGTGAAAAGGGAATACGGTGCAAAACCGTAACGTTGGGCCAGCGCTGTAAACGGGGACAAGAACCGCAATCGGGATTCTTTGCACTATGCAAGGCCTTCCCGAAGTCACTGTCCGTTATTGGGGAAACCCGATAGTGGGCGGGAAGGCGCGGTTTACGGTTGATCCGTGAGTCAGAAGACCTGCCGGAAGAAGAGAGGAATTCTTGTCCATAGAAGTCCGCAGTGTGTTCTGGGGTTGATCTCCAGGACGCGTGCGGACTTTTTTTATGCCCGGACGAAACATTTTAGGTGGAAGGAATATGATGAAGACCCAGATTGAACTTGCCCGAGCAGGGATTATTAGCGATGCGATGGAAAAAGTAGCGACTGACGAAGGTTTTGGCCTTGATCCGGAAACCATCCGTCAGCGGGTGGCAGATGGACACATTGTGATTGCCGTTCGTCCCGACCGACCTGCTCAGAGGATCGTCGGCATCGGCCGTGGGCTGCGCACCAAGGTAAACGCCTCCATAGGCACCTCGTCGGACATTGCCGATATTGAGCTTGAGGTGCGGAAGGCTCTGGTGGCTGAAACCGAACAGGCTGATACCCTGATGGAGCTCTCCACCGGCGGGAATCTCGATCTGGTACGAAGACGGGTCCTTGCCGCAACTACCCTGCCGGTTGGCAATGTACCTTTGTATCAGGCCTTTTCCGAGGCCGGTCGAAAATTTCATAACCCGAATAAGCTCGATAGCGAATATCTCTTTGAACTCATAGAACGGCAGCTTGCCGACGGGATCTCGTTTATGGCCATTCATTGCGGGATCAACCGATTCTCCATCGAACGACTGCGGAAACAGGGCTATCGATACGGCGGGCTGGTTTCCAAGGGCGGCACCTTCATGGTCTCATGGATGGAGTACAATAACCGGGAAAATCCCCTCTATGAGCAGTTTGACCGGGTTTGTAATCTCATGAAAAAATATGATGCGGTTCTCTCCCTTGGCAACGGCATACGTGCCGGGGCGATCCATGACAGTCACGACCGGGCTCAGATGGCCGAGATGGTGATTAATTGTGAGTTAGCAGAGATTGGACGGGACATGGGCTGTCAGATGATGGTGGAAGGGCCAGGGCATGTTCCTCTGGATGAGATTGAAGGCAATATTATGCTTGAAAAACGGATGAGCGGCGGTGCACCGTATTATGTCCTCGGCCCTCTGCCAGCCGATTCAGGAGCAGGATATGATCATATTACCGCCGCCATCGGAGCTGCCAGTTCGGCCCGTTTTGGTGCGGATCTGATCTGTTATATCACCCCGGCTGAACATCTGGCCCTGCCCAACGAACAGGATGTGCAGGAAGGGGTGCGGGCAACGCGGCTGGCTGCGAGGATCGGAGATATTGCCAAATATCCGGAGCGCCGAGAACATGAGAAGAAGGTGGCACTGAGTCGTCGGGATACCAACTGGAAGGAGCATTTTCCGTTGCTGATGTTTCCGGATAAGGCACGGGAGGTGCGGAACAGCCGTACCCCAGAGAATACCGGCACCTGCACCATGTGCGGAGATTTCTGCGCCATGGAAAGAGGGATATCCCTGTTTCAAGACGATATTAAAGGGGATAAAAAAACACCTTGTACTCGGTCAAGCGATGTGGAAAAAATTGTGAAATAATTGATATGCTTCTTGCGCAGGATCGTATCTTGTAATGCATTGACACTCATTTGTTCTGCATTTTATACTTGCGAAAAAATGAAGCAGCAGGTATAAAAAACGGTTTCATTAATGAAAAACTGATCTGTGGTGGATGTAGCTCAGCTGGTGGTAGCACCTGGTTGTGGCCCAGGAGGTCGTGGGTTCAAGTCCCATCATTCACCCCATTAAGTAGTCCAAAGCAGTCCAAAGAAGTGCATGAGACCCGCAGCCGGTAAAGGTTAGCGGGTTTTTTGTTGTCCAGTGAAGTCTGTAGAAATAGTGATTTCTCGTATATTTTCCTGTTCAGTCATAATGGGCTCCTTTTTCTTTTGAAGAAAAAACAGGAGGTTGATGACCGAATTATATCACAACTTCGGGTATATTTTTGTTACGTATAAATAGGAGATATCTTTACTTCTGAAAACGGAAAAAGCTTGATAGTAAAGAGATAACCTTTTCGGGCTGTATTTTTACTAGTCTCATCCGCTTTTATTTCTTCCTTTTAATACAATTGCATAACTATAATGATACTAAAGCAAAGCGGCATATTAAGGTTTCCCTTGAACCTCTCGCGGATTGACGTTGATCCGAAACTTCTGTGGCAATAGCTTGACTGCTAGCCTTCAATTTCTAAAACTAGAATTTCCCGATAATTTTTCCCGTCGCGGAAGACTCATAGCCTGGTAAGGTCGCCAGATCCTGGCGCAGCGCTTTAGTCTGCAGCACGTCGAGCAGAATCTGAACTGCTGGCAGGTCGACAAATTCCCGCCGGATTATCAGATCGCAACGGACAAACTGGATGGGGACGAAATCCAGCCGATAGGAAGCGGCAACCGCACGTAACCCAAGTGCTGCATCAACCAATCCGAAAGCAACCATTTGTGCGCCCTCAAGATGACTTGAGACTGTCTTATTATAACCCTTCACTTGCTCTGTTGGAATGTCGAACTTGTTCAACTGATCATCAAAAAGAGCCCGAATGGCCGCGCCAGGGCTGCGATTGACAAAACGGACTCCTGGGTTAACCAAATCGGCAACGGAGGCTATCCCATGAGGATTACCAGGTGACAGCATCAGCCCTTCTTCGAAGAGCGAAAAAGCCACTACCAGGGCGCTAGAGTTTTTAAGAACAGTTTTCGCAAACTCCAGATTTGATTCCGCTTGACCCTTGTTGTGTAGATGCGCTGCTGCAAGATGCGCATGTCCCGTTTGCAATCCCTCCAGTGCCTTGGAACTCGATGCAAACCTGCACAAAAGTTCCGCTCCTTTGCCATGGCGAGTGACATGAGCGTTGAGAACGGAGAAAGCGGGGTCGCATCCGAGCAGGAGAATTCTTTTCTCGAATTGGTCCTCATCCTGCAACATGCGAATGTTGCTGCCAGCCTTTCCCAGTATGCCGTCGGCAGAATGAAATCCTTCGCTGAGCAGCCATCTACCGTCCTGGGGATACGCTACAAGGCGATTATTTATACGGACGACCGAGAGTCTGGTTCCGGGACTGTTCACGTCCTCCGCAAGGGTGACAGAATGTATTCTCGCGCTGTCTTCCATCTGGAAAAGATCTTCAACTGCACATTCCAATTCCTTTGCTAAGCGTAGCGCTACTGCAGTGTTCGGCACATAGCGACCGGATTCCATATCGTAAACCGCTTGCCTGCCGATACCTACCCGCTCAGCCAATTCCTTTTGCGAGAATCCTTTAGCGATACGAATCGCCTTGACGTTGCAGGAGACGCTGTCTTTCGTGTGGCTCATGGCAAAACCTGTTGTATCAGAGTGTCTCTGAGGATATTCCTGCAATTTTGAGAAAGAATAGACATTTTTGTTACATTCGTACAATGTATGACGTTTATAGACGTACATTATGTGCGCCGCCCATGCTTCGACGAGCACTGTAGACATTAACTCAAATATAAATTATCAATGTAAATACGATGTCTTATGTCATAAGATTATATCTTATGCCATTATGGCATCTGTTTTGCTATACAGACAAGCAAGACGTTTATGACTGTCATCACGATTTTTTGATACGACAGTTCAACCTTCAACCTTTGTTGGGAGTAGATGCTATGAAGCTATTATGGAAATTAGCCGCCCCTGTAATTATGGCGATGATATATTCCACGGCCCATGGAGCCGAGGTGCAGGTGGCCGTGGCAGCAAATTTTACCGGTCCCATGGAAAAGATCACCCCTGCGTTTGAGAAAGCAACAGGACACAAAGCAATTGTCGCATACGGCACAGTCGGCAAGTTCTACGCTCAGATAAAGAACGGTGCACCTTTCGAGGTACTTGTATCCGCCGATGAATCAACGCCGCGTCGTCTGGAGGAAGATGGCTTGGCCATTGACACCAGTCGGATTACTTATGCCATCGGCAAACTCGTCCTCTGGAGCATGAAACCCGACCTTGTTGACGGGCAGGGTGAGATCCTCAAACAGGGAAATTTCAAATATCTTGCCGTTGCTAATCCAAAGCTTGCCGTCTATGGCGCTGCTGCCGTCGAAGTTATGGACAAAATGGGAGTCCATGCTTCCCTGGAGCCCAAGCTGGTACTAGGCGAGAGCATCACCCAGACTTACCAGTTCGTTGCCACTGGCAATGCCGACTTAGGCTTTGTCGCCCTCTCCCAGATCTATAAAGACAAAAAGTATGCCGCTGGTTCCTATTGGATAGTGCCTGCTGAGCTATATCCCCAACTGAAACAGGATGCCGTTCTGCTCAAACGAGGTGATAACAATCCTGCTGCACGGGCCCTGCTTGACTATCTGAAAAGTGATTTGGCAAAGGAGATTATCCGTTCCTTTGGCTACACCCTGTAATTCACAAAACTTCAAGGAGATGACCATGAATAAAATTCTTTCCGCTCTGTTGTTCTGCTCCCTGCTCCTGGTAACCGCATCGGCTCGGGCGGAGAAAATCACCGTCGCCGCTGCCGCTGATCTTAAATTCGCCATGGGTGAAATCATTACTGAATTCAAGAAGGCCAACCCAACTGACGAAATAGAAGTAATATACGGTTCTTCCGGTAAATTTCACACACAAATCCAGCAGGGGGCACCGTATGACCTCTATTTTTCAGCTGACATAGCCTTCCCCCGGGAACTCGCCAAGAACGGCTTCGCAGCCTCCGATGTCACACCTTATGCTTTCGGCAGAATTGTTTTATGGAGTGAAAGTCTCGATGCCACGAAAATGAATCTGGAGAGCCTCACCGATTTGACAATTACCCGGATTGCCATCGCCAATCCCAAGCATGCTCCGTATGGCAAGAGAGCCGAGGAGGCATTACGCTCCTCAAAAATCTGGGACAAGGTGGAAGCGAAACTGGTCTACGGGGAGAATATTGCGCATACTGCCCAGTTTGTCCAAACCGGCAATGCGCAGGTCGGCATCATTGCCCTCTCGCTGGCGGTCAGTCCCGAACTGTCAAACAAAGGTGGTTACTGGCTGATCCCGGACAATCTCCATGAACCATTGGAGCAGGGTTACATTATCACCAAGCGTGCAGCAGAAAATGTTCTGGCCAAACGCTTTGCCGACTATATGGGAAGCAAGGAGGCTCGCGCGGTGATGACCAAATATGGATTTGTCCTTCCCAACGAATCAACGAGTAAATAAGAGGAATAAATGAAAACAGGTATACGTAATGGCTATGGTGCCATATCTGGAACGCTGATTGGCACCTTGGGTGGCCTGATCGGCCTGGGTGGCGCGGAATTTCGCCTGCCTGTGCTGGTTGGCTTGTTTAAACTTGGAACATTGGAAGCGGTCATTCTCAATAAGGCCATGAGCCTGGTGGTCGTGGCGGCAGCCCTGCTTTTCCGTGGGGCTGCCATCTCACCTGGTCAATTATTTAGCCATGTCGATGTGGTTGTCAATCTGCTGGCGGGAAGTCTCATAGGCGCATGGTGGGCGGCAGGGCATGCCATTACCCTGCCGCGGATTTGGCTTAACCGGGTGGTCATGGTTATGCTGGTCCTTCTTTCCCTGATTATGCTCGCGGAGGCCCTGTTCGGCATGCACGGTGAAGGTGCTCCTCTTTTCGAACAGGGTGTCGCCAGATTTGTGGCCGGAATGATCGCCGGTTTCGGTATTGGCGTCGTCGCTGCCCTTCTAGGCGTTGCCGGCGGCGAACTGCTGATTCCGACCATTGTGTTGCTCTTTGGCCTGGATATGAAACTCGCAGGCAGCTTGTCGCTGGTCGTAAGTCTGCCCACCATGATCGTTGGCTTTGCACGCTACAGTCAGTCAAACTCATTTGCCGTGCTCAAACAGGAACGACTATTGTTTCGGTGGATGGTGGCTGGCTCGATCCTTGGCGCTGCCATCGGCGGCATGATGCTTGGCCTCATTTCAGCCAGGGTGCTGATGGGCTTGCTCGGGGTGGTCCTGTTTATTTCAGCGATAAAAACTTTTCAACACGCACATTGATTAAGGACAACATATGCTTTTATCCGAAGGTGATCTGCAGGCCATCTGGTTGACGCTTCGCCTGGCGAGCATCGTCACTTTAATACTCCTTGTTCTGGGGACGCCGATTGCCTGGTGGCTGGCACGTACCCGCACCCGATGGAAAGGATTGATCGGGGCCGTGGTGGCTCTGCCGTTGGTGCTGCCGCCATCGGTCCTCGGCTTTTATCTCTTGCTGGCCATGGGGCCGTACGGCTTGGTCGGTCATCTGACCCGGAAGCTGGGCCTCGGCCCCTTACCCTTCACCTTCGAAGGGTTGGTGATCGCCTCAGTATTTTACTCTCTGCCCTTCATGGTGCAGCCGCTGCAGAACGCCTTTGAGTCGATTGGAGACAGGCCTCTGGAGGTGGCGGCGACCTTACGTGGTTCGCCGCTCGACGCCTTCTTTACTGTGGCCGTTCCCTTGGCGCTACCCGGTTTTCTCACCGCTTCGATCCTCACCTTTGCACATACGGTGGGCGAGTTTGGCGTGGTGCTGATGATCGGCGGCAACATACCAGGTGTTACCCGGGTTGCCTCAGTGCAGATTTACGATCATGTTGAAGCGCTGGAGTATACTCAGGCCCATCATCTGTCGGCCATCATGCTGGTCTTTTCCTTCCTGGTACTGTTGGCGCTGTATGCCTGGCGACCAAACCCTAAAAAAGGAGCCTGAGATGAGCGAGATTCAAGCAAAGTTTCGCCTCGACTGGCCCGGGTTTTCCCTCGATGTCGATCTGCAGTTGCCCATCACCGGAATAACCGCATTGTTCGGTCATTCCGGATCAGGCAAGACCACGCTGTTGCGCTGCATGGCCGGATTGGAGAGAGCACCGCAGGGTCGGCTGACCATCAACGGTGATGTCTGGCAGGACGACAGCCATTGGCTGCCTACGTATAAGAGGCCATTAGGCTATGTATTTCAGGAAGCCAGTCTCTTTGCCCATCTTTCAGTCATGGGCAATCTTCGCTATGGCATGAAGCGGGTGAAGGACGCTCAGCTGGTTAGTCTGGAACAGGCCATTGAACTACTGGGGATCGGCCATCTGCTTGACCGGAAACCTGATCTGCTCTCCGGCGGGGAACGTCAGCGGGTCGCCATCGCTCGTGCCTTGGCGGTCAGTCCTCGCCTGCTCCTTATGGATGAGCCGCTGGCCGCCCTTGATTTAAAACGCAAACGGGAAATCCTACCCTATCTTGAGCGTTTGCACGACGAATTAGCAATACCGGTTATCTATGTCAGCCATTCCCCCGATGAAGTCGCACGTCTTGCTGACTATATTGTTGTTATGGAGGACGGACGTGCTCTGGGGCAAGGACAGCTGGCGGAAATTCTGGCCAGAACCGATCTGCCGATTCGGATAGGAGAAGAAGCCTTCGCCATTATTAAAGCAGTGATCGGTGAGGTAGATAATGAATGGCATCTGGCAAGGCTTGATTTTCCCGGAGGTCAACTATGGTTTCGTGATCCGGGTCTGGCTGTAGGTCACAGTGTACGAATTCGTATCCTGGCGCGAGATGTCAGTTTGGCAAAGCAACCACCTCAAAAGAGCAGTATTCAGAATGTGCTCCACGGAAAGGTTGAGGCAATAGGTGGAGACGAGCATCCCGGTCTGGCAATCGTACGAATTCTGATCGGTGATTCCAGGTTTCTTGCACGATTAACCAGACGTGCGGTCTCAGAACTCGATTTAGAAACTGAACAGAATATCTGGATACAGGTGAAGTCTGTAGCTCTGATGGAATGACTGCTCTGATCAACTTGACGGAAAAGGGCAAGCAGGCTGTCAAGTCTACTGGGAACAATTTGAGCCGGTGTGGATATCAATCATTGAAGAACGAGCACGGCATTATTGAGAATCGCGATGATGCAAGAGGGAAGCTCATCATGGAAAAGGCTTTCGGGTTGCAACAAACGGAACAACTTATTTAAAATCATTAAGATAGACATAAAAAAAAGGAATGTCATGGACATAGTTTACAATCCAATAGGATATTTTAGGACTCCTTTTTCCGAGATTAAAGGAATGCCTATCCAGCCAATCGGGGCAAACGGTATAGAGGGGTCGATTGAAGTTCTTCCTGAATTCAGGGAAGGATTGAAAGACTTGGAAGGGTTTTCCCATGTGTTTGTGCTCTACCATCTGCATGAAATCAAAGGTTATGATCTCTTGGTCAAACCTTTTCTCGATAAAGATCGGCATGGGATTTTTGCTACCCGTTCACCCAAGCGGCCAAACCCGATAGGCCTCTCTGTGATGCGTCTCAAAGGCGTGAACGAAGACTCGGTGCTGCTTGAATGCATCGACGTTCTTGACCGAACTCCAGTGATTGATATCAAACCATATGTCGCCGATTTTGATTGTTGTGATGCTGACAGGTTCGGGTGGTTTGAAGGGAAATCAGGCAATGCCAGGCACCACCGCAGCGATGAGCGATTTGCGGCAACACAAAACAAATAAATAGCGGATTATTCCATGAATTATTTGAGTATCACAATAGTGCTGGCGCTCGTGGTTTTCCTCATTGTTTCGTATTTCATAGAGGTCGTCCATGGTTCACAGTCAGGACTGTTTAACGCCGAGCTTGGTTATAATGCCGATTCTTCGAATAGGACACACCTTTCAAACCGGGAGTTCTTTTTTCAATATCTCCCGATCATGTTGGGGATTGCAGGATTGTTATTTCTTCTCGCACATATCGAATGACTGGCTCTTTGGGAAAATGGTTTTTTCGTAAGGAGAAAAGCTCTCACCATATTTTTTATCTCTCAATAGTTTCAGATACTTAACATTATAGGTTCTACATATGGCAACTTTTCTTTTCGTCCATGGAGCTTTTCAAGGTGGTTGGGTTTGGCGGAAGGTTATACCCATACTGCAAAATCAAGGGCATGTCGTGCATACCCCAACACTGTCAGGATGTGGTTACCTCTATCAAAAAACCCATTCAAAGAGTGACCTCAAAGCTTATATCAAGAACGAGGCGAGCTACCTGGATACCGTTTCCGGATGTTTTTATCCTTTTGGAGACAATCTGCCTGAATATGATCTCCAGGTCTATATCAATGATGTGGCCAACTATATGGCAATAGAGATGCTCAATGAGGTCATTCTGGTCGGCCACAGCTATTCCGGGATGATTTGTGGTGCCCTGATGATGCAATACCCAGAATATATTCGTCAATCTATATTTATAGATGCCATTATCCCCAAATCAGATCGAAGTTTTGCAGATATTGCCGGAGAACCTTTTAGGCAGATGCTGAATCAGCATCGTTTGGGCAATGATCAAATAAGGCCATGGCCTGTGAAGATTTTTGGTATTCCAGAAACCGAGACCGCATGGTTTGAGTCTTGCCTCCGACCATTTCCTTATCAGGCTTTTCATGCAAACTTCCCAGGCATATTCGATCCAGCAATTAAAAAAATAAGCTACATAAGCTGTTTGCACACCATAAGCCCTTTCATCCGCATGATTTCCGATACAGCCAGAGGGAATTCTTGGCCCGTTTATGAACTGGAATCGGGACATTCGCCAATGATCACTTGTCCAGAAGCCCTGGTCAACGCGTTGACGGCTATCGTGCAACCAAACGATGCAGCTTTATAATTGTTAATGCGTGGAATTAGAAGCGGAACAATTGCGGGGTGGTGACATTCAAACTGGAGTCCAAGCAGCAGATTTGTTAGATGATGAAATCAGTGACTGTTAAGGAGGGAGACGTTTCCTGTCATCAAAGCTTCACGTGTCCGTGGCTATCATTTCGATAGGCATGTCGGGATGAAAGGGGCGACTTTATGACGAGTTTTGAGTTCAAACAGTTGCTTACTATATTCGAGGTTGCCATAACAAATTTAACAGACATTATCGTAGGATCAAGCTTAAACTTCCTACTGTTAATATAATCAAGGAATCTCCTTTAAAACCTAGCTACATCAGAGGGTTATGTTGATCTTTTGAGAAGCAAACATTTCCTGACTATCACGGAGATGGGCAAGCAGTACGCTTGACCCCTTCCGCATATCAGCAGAAACTGTTACCCTAAAAGTCAAGATCTTTCCAAAAGACCACAAGCTTAACGCCAAGTGTGTCAAAATCGAGAAACGTCTCTCAGATCAACCAATTCTGCACTGTCAATTCTGAAATTCTTGTAAAATGACGGGAATTCCCTGTTACAAGTACGAGTTTGTTGGCCAGGGCGATAGCGGCAATTTCAAGATCGGCAAGAGCCAGCGGGGTTCCAGCCTTTTCCAGTTCGGCTCGAAGACGGCCGCAAGCATAGGCTGCCTTGCTGTCAAAGCCAAGGAGATTAACGGCTGGCAGGAGAATGTTTTGCAGGTTTGAAATGTGATAGTCCGGTCTGTCGCTTTTGTAAGCCCAATAAACGATTTCGGAGATAGTGACCGTGGATATGTGCTGCTGATTGCGGGGAATTTCCGCTAATCTGGCCAGCAAACCGGGAAAAGGTTGTTTTTTGAAGATATTGGTTATGATATCCGTGTCAAAGAGATACATTGCGACCTTCTCCACCCTGCTTCCGAAGTTCAGTGAGATCAAGCAAAGGTGTGGCCATTTCCTCAAAATCCGGCCAAGTCGAGGCCACAGCCGCAAGACCCTGTCGTTCTTGATACTGTTCAATAATTTTCAGATCATCAAGGTTGATGAGAGCCGCTACCGGCTTATTGCGACGGGTAATAATAAATCGCTCATGACCATGGATACTTTTGGCAATGATTTCAGAAAGATGGCTTTTAGTTTCGGCAACGGATATATGCTGCATAGCAAACCTCCTGTGAACTTTAAAAAAGATGGTTGAAGGTCGAGATGACCATTATGACCACATCATAATATTCTTTCTATGGGGAACTTGTCAAGCTCATTACGGATTAGACAAAAGTCTTACCAAAGCGGCCTGAGCAACTTCAGAAACTGGTTGTTATTGTAGTTATCCAGCACACAGGAAAGAAGACAATTCGCAGGGCAATCAAGTCAAGATCCTTCCAATATACTGAACCGGAGGACAGAAGATATCCTTCCTCGGCATCATAAAGTTGACGTTAAGGGAACAGTATCTGGAACTAACAGAAAAGGGAGATTTAAGATAAGGGAGCGACGAACTATTCCAGCGCCTTTCATCCGTCCACATGGCAGCCAGCTTGACAGGATCATACACCGCAATCTGGATGAGCATGGATCAGCATTGACGAGACCGCTTGCCCATTATGGATGAGGTGGATTTTTTATTCAGATGGATGTGGTAAAAGTCTTCTCGGAAATCGACCAAATATTACATTGGCAATGAATGAGGTTTTTTTATGTCGAAAATATCTGGGGGTATTTTTATTCTAGTCATTAAGTAAAATTTGTAATAGCAGCATATTGAATAGACCCTTTTTTGTGCCTTCTCTTTGATGAGCGAATTTTCCATTAATCCCCATTATTCTTGCATCCAGGAATAGAATGATTAATATTCGTCTAGATTTCAAATGAGCTGAAAGTAAAGATTAATCCGTCGGTTAAAAATGATTCTTACAGTTTATTTTTTGTTTCATCATTACTTGTGTTAAAAACTGGAAGTTGTTTTTGCTTCACTACTAATAAAATAAAGGAGGAAGAATATGTACGGAAATGCAAATCAGATAACGTTGACCCAGGCCCGGCAGGAGGCGTCCACCATTTTCCTGGCCAAGGTCTTCAACTGGATGGCTATTGGCCTTGGGTTGACCGGTGTCGTGGCCTATCTAACCGCCTCTTCGGGCATTGCCATGCAGATTGTGGCAAGCCCGATGCTTATGATTCTAGTGCTGGCCGAACTGGGGATGGTTTTTTACCTCTCAGCTAGAGTTGATAAGTTGCAGGCCTCCACAGCCACCGGACTCTTTATTGGCTACGCAGTGTTGAACGGGGTTACCCTCTCCACTATTTTTCTTGCCTATACCAGCTCATCCATTGCCGGTACTTTCTTCATTACAGCCGCGATGTTTGGCGCCATGGCCATTTATGGACTGGTAACTAAACGGGATCTTTCAGGCTTTGGTTCTTTTCTTTTCATGGGTTTGATTGGAATTCTTGTCGCCTCACTGGTCAATATGTTTCTCCAGAGTTCCGCCATGTCCTGGGTTATTTCCATGGTTGGGGTTCTTGTCTTCACCGGCTTGACGGCCTATGACGTTCAGAGGATTAAGTCCATCGGCGAGCAGGGAATCATGACTCAGGGTGAAGAAATGATCAAGAAGGGGTCGATCATGGGAGCTTTGGCCCTGTATCTTGACTTTATAAATCTCTTTCTCATGATGCTCCGACTCTTTGGAGGCAGCAGAGATTAGGCTTTACGGTTGCTATACGATGAATTAATTAAAGGCATGTTCCGCATTGGTGGGACATGCCTTTTCTATTTTTTAAGACGGTCTCTGTTTATTTTTCTGGTGATCAAATAAATGCACACATCATTTGCGGGAAAACGAATCACGGTGGGAGTGACTGGCAGTATAGCAGCCTTTAAGGTCGCCGGCTGGGTAAGCACACTTGCTAAGGAAGAAGCACAAGTGACAGTGATCATGACCGATTCGGCCTGCCGCTTTGTTACCCCTCTCACCTTTGCCGCCCTTTCCGGTGAGCGGGTGCATACCAACCTTTTTTCCAAAGAAGATGCTGAGACCATTCCCCATATATATCTGGCAAGGGAAACAGATCTTGTCGTGATCGCCCCGGCCACTGCCCAGACCATTGCCAGGTTGGCGCACGGGATGGCTGATGACCTGTTGGCTTGCACGGTCCTTGCTACTCAGGCAAAGGTTTTGGTCTTTCCAGCCATGAACACTCAGATGTACCGGCATCCTGCGGTACAGGAGAATATCTCGAAGCTGAAAGAGTTGGGATATCAGGTGATTGAGCCGGAGAGTGGACGGATGGCCTGCAAGCAGGAGGGGGCAGGGCGATTGCCGGAGTGGGAGCTGGCCCGTGAGGCCCTATTGCAAAATCTGGCAACGCAAGATCTTGCTGGTGAAAAGATTCTGGTTACTGCCGGACCAACTCGTGAACCACTGGATCCGGCTCGATTTTTAAGCAATCGATCATCTGGAAAGATGGGGTACAGCCTGGCCAGAACTGCCCAAAGACGCGGCGCGGACGTGACCCTGATTTCCGGCCCGACAACACTGCCCTTGCCGCCAGGTGTATCCTGTGTGCGGGTGGAGATCGCGTCGGAGATGGCTGATGCAGTTTTGAGCCGCTGCAGGCTAGCATCAGTAATCGTCAAGGCAGCCGCAGTATGTGATTTTCGACCGGTTGCATCCTTTGCTGAAAAGGTAAAAAAAGAACAGGCCAGTCTTCAACTGTCTCTGGAACAAACACAGGACATCTTGCAAGAATTGGGATCAATCAAAGAGGAAGCAGGTTTCCTGCTGGTTGGTTTTGCCGCTGAAAGCAAAGAGCACGCGGTAGAAGGCCAAAAAAAACTTACAAAGAAAAACCTCGATCTGATCGCTATCAATGATATCCATTCTGCCCATACGGGCTTTGAGGCGGATAGCAATCAAGTGAGCCTGCTTGATAAGAACGGGATCAACCATCTACCGTTAGTGAGTAAGGAGCAGACGGCAGACTTGATATGGGATCATGTGGTAAAAATGCTGGAAGAAAAAAACAGAGAGTAACTTCACACCCGTATAATCCCCTGAAAATGGAGAGGAAGGGAGAAAGCCTTCTTTGCACCATGAAGAAAATTCAATAAACCGATGTAGATAAATAACTATAACATTCTTAATTCGTGAACGGCATAAGGGGCCGTAAAGAAATAGATAAAAATGTAATGGTTATTTCTTAACGGCCCCTAAACACAAAAGCTCATCCTTGGCTGTCTTCTGTTGTCTTCCCCTTGGGTTCCTTCTTGTTTTCCACCTCAACAACCAGCCAGAATGGCCTGAATCCGCTCATTATCATAGTCAGGCATGCGCCAGACTTTTGCAAGAGCCAGGGCGTTTTCCGCAATCCGGGGAATGTCTTGGCGTGGGACATGGAGGGCTTGAAGAGAAGTGGGGCTGTGAACCTTTTCGAACCATTTTTGCAGAGAATCTATTCCCATCCGGGCCCGTTCTGTGACGCTGCCGTTTCTGCAGTCAAACACCCGTTCAGCAAACTGGGCAAATCGCTCGGGCGTGATTTCGCACTGGTGGCGCATCCAACCAGGGATGATTGCGGAAAGTCCGGCTCCATGGGGGACATTATAGAGTGCTGACAGGGAGTGTTCGATCATGTGCATGGGAAAGCCGACCTTGCCGAGTCCGGCACCAGTCAGGCCGTTTAATGCCAGGGTGGCAGTCCACATGAGGTCAGCGCGCCCCTGATAGTCGTGCAGGTCAGCGAGGACTTGATCACAGCTCTCCATGGCATTGATGATCAGTCCTTCCATGAACCGATCCTGCACCGGTGTGGATGGATCGGTGGTGGTAAAATAGAACTCCAGGACATGGGCGATGGCATCCACCGCACCATAGGCGGTGTAATCGGCCGGGACGCTGTAGGTTGCCTCAGGGTCGAGAATGGAGGTCTTGGGAAAGAGATGCTTATTGGCAAAACCAAATTTCTGGTTGGACTCTTCGTTGGTAATGACCATGCCGGAATTCATCTCTGACCCGGATGCGGCCAGGGTTAATACCGTGGTCAGGGGCAGGGTAGAGGTGATCGATTTTTTACCGGTGAAAAATTTCCAGACATCATGGTCAACCAGAGCGCCTGCGCAGATCGCCTTGGCCTCGTCGATGACGGAACCACCGCCGACGGCACAAACAACCTGGCAATGGTGTGTCTTGGCCAGGGCAATCCCTTCCCGCACGTGGCTGAGCAAGGGGTTGGACTGCACTCCTGGATGTTCGATGATTTCAGCCCCGGCGTTTTGCAGGGAATCTGTGACCTGCTGGTATAGACCGTTTTTCTTGATTGATCCTGAGCCGTAAACCAGCAGGACTTTATTGGAAAAGGCGATGGTCTCCGGGCCGATATTGCGAATGGTTCCCTTGCCGAAGAGGATCTTGGTGGGATTGTGAAAGACAAAGTTCTGCATGAGATGAAATCCTTCTATGGGAAAAGTGTCGGACTATTCTGAAAATGCCAGGGTAAGCTGAATGAATTCTTCCAGGGTCAAATCCTCTGCCCTTGCCGTTGGGGCAATCCCGGCCCTGCGGATTGCTGCCTCGGTGAGTTGTTTGCTGGTAATTTTTTCCTGACCGGCGGCATCATGTATAAGTTTTGCACTGTTCAGGGTGTTGAGTAAAGTCTTGCGCCGCTGACTAAAGGCGCCACGGACAACACGTTGAAAAAGGAGAGGGTCATACGAAGGGAGGGCGCGGAGGCGATCATTCTGTCGATTAAAATCGATGCGCACCACCACTGAGTCAATTTTGGGGCGGGGATGAAACTCTCCGGGTTTCAGGGTCAAAAGTCGCTTCACTGTTGCGCAGGCACCAAGCAGAACGGTGGGGACGCCGTATTGTTTGGTGCCAGGCTGGGCCGTTAACCGATCGGCCACCTCCTTTTGCAGCATGATTGTGGCCCAGGCCATTTTTTCCTGATTCTCTATCAGCGTGAAGAGAAAAGGATTGGAAATGGAGTAGGGGAGATTGGCCATGATCTTGATCGGACCTTGCGCCAAGTCGGCAAGAAGCTGGAAATCGGCCTTTAATATATCCTGATGCATCAGGGTGACATTCTCCGGCAGGTCATGCTCTTCCTGATGATACCTGATAATGCCGCTGTCGATCTCAAGGCCGATAACCTGTCTTGCGATGCTGGCTATGGGGCGGGTGAGGGCACCAAGGCCGACACCAACCTCGATGACGATATCTTCTGTCGTCACTCCACCTGCATGAACAATGTTCTCTGCCGTTGAGGTGTGGACCAAAAAATTCTGGCCAAAGCGTTTTTTCGGAGCCAGTTGGTGTTTAGCAAGGGCTGCTCGGGTATTATTGGCGATAGTCATTACGATAGCGTGGGGACTTTCTTCATTTAAAAGTGAAAAGCAACAGCCTGACTGTGATTTGCAGGAAAGGCTTTAAGCTCTAGATATTAGTTCAACTTACTAGTTCAACTTACGTCCCTGGCGAAACATATCCACATAGATTTCAGGGAGATGTTCCTGGCGCAGAGCCATTACAACCTCTTCCACAGGATAGGCGATACGGTGATGACAAACCTGGGTGTCATTTTTGGTGATGGTCAGGGTGGCGCAACTGGCCTCGGGGTTGCCGTCAAACATTCGACCTGCGCTGCCGGGATTGATGAAATGCGTTCCATTGATATATTTATGATACGGTGAATGGGAGTGGCCGGTCACAACAATTTTGCAGTCAGTCAGATGGCTGAGTTCCTGAAAACGATCATCCGGGGTCTGGGCAAAAAGCAGTTCCCGTGGATGATCAGGGCTGCCATGGAAGAGACCGATGGACACGTCTTCGAAAATCAGCCTCTGCGAGTCTTCCAGAGCAAGCAGATACTGTTTGCTGCGGGCATTCAAACCCTGCATTGTTGATCGGTACATAATCCTTTTTTCTTCATCATGGGGTTTTTTGAAGGTGCCACCCTGGAGCAAAGTGATGACCTTATGGTCGGTATTCCCCAGAATGGAATGGGCTTTTCTGTCCTCGAGCCACTTGATTGTTTCATTGGGGAATGGGGCGTAAACCGTTGTGTCTCCACAGTTCATGACGGCATCAAAGGGCTGTCCCATAAAGAAATGCTCAATGGCCGTAAGGGCTGGAAGGTTTCCATGGATATCTGAAAGAAGAAGGATCTGCATTACAGGAGGCGCGTAAAAGTGATGAAATTTAATTTAGATTTTTCGTAATTTTACACTTGAATGGAGAAACTGAAAACCTCTTTATTTTTAACTGGCATATTTAGTGACTTGGATGGTAAGTTTATCAGCTTTTAAATGATCCTGCCTTCTTGGGATGTAGTCTTTTTTATGCCCTGAACAAGTGCCAAACTTAAATTGCAGGGTTTTCTCAGAGCAAAGTAAAGGGAGTTGAATATGGCTGGACAAAGCGCATTTGATAAACAGCAGCTTCAGGAGATTTCTCCAGAGGGAAGCGTCGGTCTGCTTGAACATCTGAATCTTCCGCCTGCTGTTATCCGGTATGTGAAGAAAAACAAAAAAAATCTGCAGATCGGGGCTATTGTCGCTGGAGTTATCGTTCTTTGCCTGACCATGTACAGCTCATATCGTACCAACCGCATTGAAAAGGCCTCTGCAGCCTTGGCTGTGGCGATGCAGGCGACTGGTGGTGAGAGACACAAGGGGCTTGTGGCGGTGACCACAGATTTTTCCGGGACACCTTCAGCGATTTGGGCTGATGCCGAGATTGCCCATGATTTGATTGCAGAGGGTAAGTTTAAAGAGGCGGCTGAACAATATGGCGCGTTGCGGAAAAAAACAAGCCGTTCTACCCCCCTCTATGTCCTTCTGAGTTTTGGTCTGGCCCAAGCCTGTGAAGCAAGTGGTGATTTAGAGGCTGCTGCCCTTGAATATAAAGCCTTGCAAAAGATCGCAGGCTACGAAGGGGAAGGATTTTCCGGACTGGCCAGGATCTATGAATCACAGGGCAAAGGGAAAGAAGCATTGGCGGTGTATGAAGAGTATCTGGCATCTTTCACCGGTCAGGATCAGAATAATCCTGTCAGGATTGTTCTTGATGAAAAAGTTGCCAGGCTCAAGGCTACGCTCTAGAATTTGTTAGAGGCCAGCAAGGTGAAACTTGTTCAACATCCATCGGAGATGACCGAATTATCGGCCTTGTGGCGGGGTGAAGGAAAGACGATTGCCTTGGTGCCGACCATGGGCTCTTTTCATGCCGGCCATCTGGCCTTGATGGGTCAGGCCAAGCAGTTAAGTGACAAGGTTGTGGTTTCTCTTTTTGTCAATCCCATCCAGTTTGGCCCCGGCGAAGATCTTGCCGCCTACCCGCGTGATCTGCAGAACGATACCCATCTTGCTGAAAGTGTTGGGGTAGATGTCCTGTATGCCCCGAGTGCGGAGGAAATGTATCCACCCGGATTTCAAACCAGTATTCGGGTGGCTGAGTTGGGCGATGGGCTGTGCGGTGCCAGCAGGCCAGGTCATTTTGATGGAGTCTGCACCGTGGTCATGAAGCTGTTTCAGCAGACCATGCCCCATCTAGCGATTTTTGGTGAGAAGGATTTTCAGCAACTGGCCGTAATCAGGCGGATGGCCCGCGATCTGGATTTATCGGTTTCCATAATTGCTCATCCTACGGTTCGCGAAGAAAGCGGGTTGGCCATGAGTTCCCGCAATAGGTATTTGCAGGAAGAAGAAATGGAGCAGGCGCTTTGTCTGTACCGGGCCATTTGTTTAGCCCGGGAGATGGTAAAGGCTTCTGCTGCGCCACTTTCTGCTGCTGATGTCTGTAGTAAAATTGTAAAAAACATCCATACAACACCTGGCTGTGTTGTGGAGTATGTTGCAATCGTTGATGCCGACAGCCTGAAGAGCTGTTCAACCGTAAATAAAAACAGCAGGTTAATCATGGCGGTAAAGGTGAACCGAAGGGTACGCCTGATCGATAATGCCGCACTGGTTGAGCTGTAAAAAACTACTGAGATCTGAAAAACGTATGTTGCAACAGATATTGAGAGCAAAACTGCATCGGGCCACCGTTACCGAAGCTGATTTGGATTATGAGGGAAGTCTGACCATTGATAAGGTCTTAATGGATGCCGTTGGGATCAGGCCCTTTGAACGGGTTTATATTTATAATATTAATAACGGCGAGCGTTTTGACACCTACGCCATAATCGGATCGCCTGGAAGCGGAGTGATAGGATTGAATGGCGCTGCCGCTCGTAAGGGAATGGTGGGTGACAAGGTGATAATCTGTACCTATGGCCTATTGACGGAGGATGACCTGCCCGGGTATCAGCCTGCCATCCTTCTTCTTGATGAACAGAATAAGATCAAGCAAAAACTTGCCATATAGTTTTATCGGGATCATTTTTTAAAGGAGATTTTATCAATGCCTGGTTTTGAGATTTTTGGTGAAGAAGAAAAAAAAGAGATCATGGACGTCCTGGATACGGGCATTCTCTTTCGTTATGAGTTTGGTGCCCAGCGCAAAGGCGTGTACAAGGTGCTGGAGTTTGAAAAACAATTCGCTGCTTACTGTGGAACGTCATTCGGACAAGCCGTTACTTCCGGTACTGCCGCCTTGAAAGTCGCCTTGGCAGCCCTTGGTGTCGGTCCTGGAGATGAGGTTATCACCCAAGGATTTACCTTTGTTGCCACCTGGGAGGCGATCCTTGATATTGGTGCCATCCCTGTTTTTACCGAGGTGGACAAAACCCTGAATATGGATCCTCTGGATCTTGAAAAAAAGATTACCAGTAAAACCCGGTGTATTGTGCCTGTTCATATGCTCGGCGCTCCGGCCCGGATCCGAGAGATCGTCGCCGTTGCCAAACAACATGGAATTCCTGTGCTTGAGGATACGGCCCAGGCCGCCGGAGGTCGTATCGATGGTCAGCATCTTGGAACCTTCGGTGAATGCGGCACCTTTTCTTTTGATGCAGTGAAGACCATGACCACGGGTGAGGGCGGCATGATCATTACGGCCAACGAAGAACTGTGGCGAACCATGTCGGAGTACCATGATCACGGTCATGATCATGTGGTCAACCCGGGGACCCGTGGCGGAGAAGGCAGAAGATTTATCGGATTTAACTATCGGATGATGGAACTCCAGGGAGCCATTGGAATCGCTCAACTGGCAAAACTTGATTTTATGATTGCTGCCCAGAAAAAGACCAAAGCTGCCTTAAAAGAGGCTGCTTCAGCCATTCCAGGCGTATCGTTCAGAGAACTCATTGATGAGGCGGGCGATTCTGCAACTTTCTTCTGTTTTTTTCTGGAGAGTCGCGAACACTGTCAACAGGTCAATAAGGTGTTGACCGACAACAAGGCCGGCGCTATTAATTTCGGCGAAAATACCTGGCATTTTTATCCAAGATGGGAACACCTGCTGTCTGGAGCGACCGTTGCCAAAAACGGCTGGCCATTTTGTGAGCCGGACGGCAGGAGAAGAGTGGTGTATGACCCGGAGTTACTCCCTGTTTCCGCTGAATTGATCAGTCGAACCCTGGTCTATCCGATTCCCGTCAAAATGACGGAGGAGAGGTTGACGGAGATACGAACGGCACTGTCTCTGGCTGCTCAAATATAAAAAAAGAGTCTTTTGCTGACAAAGATCTTCAGCAAAGGACTCTTTTTATTCAAATGTTGAAAACCACGCCCTATGGGCGTGGTCAGAGTTCAACGGCTTTGCCAGTTGAACAGCCAAGTGTAATGGCTTCTCAAAAATCAAGTTCAATAATCTCTACCCTAATGATGCCAGAATATTGAGTTGGAGAAAATCGGATTTCTTGCAAGACCGTCAAAGCTGCCATTTAGGAATAGGAAAATTTGAAGCAAGGTCTAAAAATTGAGAGATTGGCTTTTCTTTATACAGTATGAACGGCCAGTTTCTTCAATCGCTAGTAAACAAATGCCCTCTGGGCTTAACTCAATACCACCCCCTCAGGGGGTGGATCCTTTATTATAAAGCCATCATCTGTAAAACTTGTGACTGCCGTATTGATCAATAAAG
>JAFLKM010000032.1 GCA_019163335.1 Desulfobulbaceae bacterium
CAGACTGATCTAACTCTGGGGCATACTGTGAGTGGGGTTTAATTTGCGCTTACGGGGTATGGATCATCAGGTGCTGCAAGGTGGTAATCCCGTCCATGATTGGCATCTCCATGTCCAGGATAAGGACATCTGGCCGGTATTTGATTATCTGTTCCAGGGCCTCTATCCCGTTTGCCGCATCTTCCAGTATTTGAATGTGCTGCATTTTCTTGAAAACGTCGCGCAGAATTCGACGAAAAACCCAGGAATCATCCGCAATAAGAAGTTTAATCGGTGAAGGCGATGTTGTCTGGAAGGTTTTAGGGGTCACAAGATTCTCTCCCTTCATGATAAAGTCAAGATGGAAATCTTCTGATATTTAAGACAGATGTTAAGTGTAGGCTTGATCTATTGGAACGAACGAAAAAACTGTGTGTGCAACTTCGTTCTCAGCGACAACGTCGCTTCTTCATTTCATAATATTGCACATCAAATTAAATTCCTGCACTTAATATTTCTTCTTCACGGGAACGAACAAAAAACATAAATTGCTGACACAACACAAAAGCAACAACTGTAAAGGCTCAAATCTGCACTTTAATTGCAAAAATATCATTTTAATTGAGGTTCACTGGAGGGCTCTGCCTGCTCTCCTGCAGCGGAGAGCAACACCACATCAACACGACGATTTTTTTTCCGACCTTCTTCACTATTATTGTCGGCTATGGGGCGGAATTCGCCATACCCGATTGCGGATAATCTCTCGGGTGGAAGGGCATGGGTCTTGACTAAATAATGGACGATATTGGTGGCCCGAGCAGTGGAAAGTTCCCAGTTGGAAGGAAACAGAGAAGTCTTTATTGGTGCATTGTCGGTATGTCCTTCTATGCGGACACTATTGGAATATTGACCAATGGCGGCGGAGATATTATCGAGAACGAGCATGGAGTCGGGTCGAACTATGGCCTTTCCGGAATCGAAAAATTCTGTATCCTTCAAGCTGATTACCAACCCTCGAGGAGTCACCTCCATACTGACTTTTTCATCAGCACCTTTTTCCTGAAGAAACGATGCGATACTCTCTTTAATCTTCTTGAAATCCTTGACTTCTGCTCTAGCTTTATCCTGCTCCTCTTTCTTTTTTGTTTTTTCATCCTGAACAGATTCCAGAACAGAGGTCTCAAAGGCCTCACCTGTGGAGGTTTTATCCTTTAAGAGTTGGGCTAGTTTTTTCTTTTTTTCGACACTAGTATCGGGAGCCGTCACCTTTTGCTGGAGCGGATCGGGTACGGGTACCATATTCGCCGAATCAGAATCAATAACGTTAAAAACAGGGGCTGAGGAAGATTTAGCTACACCAAAGGCTTCATTAGTGGAAGCAATGACCTTTGCCACGCGAGCCTTGTCAACCTGGGACATGGCATAGAGGACGACAAATACAGCAAAGAGCAGCGTGATAAAATCGGCATAGGACACCAGCCAACGTTCATGGTTTGGTTCCTTTTCATGCTCTTCTTTTTTACGACTCACTTTGTGGCCTCCTCACCCTTGGGTTTTCCTCCGCCTTCCGCTGCTATGAATCCTTCGAGTTTCATAACAATAAGCCGGGGATTCATCCCTGACTGGATATCAAGGAGGCCCTCAATAATCAGGGTTTTTGCCAGTACCTTTCGTTTCAGGTTTTTCTTGAGCTTGGTGGCAGCGGGAAGACAGAAAATATTGGCAATAACAAGACCATAGATGGTGGCAACAAACGCCACCGCAATACCAGGTCCCAGTTTCGAAGGATCATTCAAGTTTCCCATAACGTGAATCAAGCCAAAAACCGCACCAATGATACCGACGGTCGGTGAGAACCCTCCGCCTGCCTCAAAAACCTCGGCCACCCCCTTGCCAGAGGCCTCGAACGCCATCAGTTCAATCTCCATAAAATCTTTAAACTGTTGAGGATCAGCTCCATCAACAACTAATTGCAGAGCCTTGGTTTTAAAAGGATCACCAGCTGATTCGTTGATCAAAGGCTGTAAGGCAAGCAGCCCATTACGGCGCGCCATATCAGAATAGGAAGCCAAATCCTGTATTATTTTCTGTAAATCCGGATCGCCATGGAAAAACAAGCTCTTGGCATTTTTTAAGGCATTGATCAGATCCCTCATAGGAAAGGAAACAAAAACCGCCCCAAGGGTCCCCCCCCCTACAATGAGAAAAGCAGTTGGCTGTATCAGTGACGATATATGCCCTCCTTCAAGGATATTTCCGCCGAGAAGGGAACCAAATGCGATGATTATACCTAGTATTGTTGCGAGATCCATAGCGACAAGTTTCTACTGGAATAGTTGTAAAAAATTATAAAAAATAAGCACTTATCAAGTGGCAAATCGTTCTAAAAAAAACTTTACTCAATATTCATCTCCACTCAAACTGTTGGGCCTCTCTCTTGAGCAAAAGACACAGAGGCTACGAGTAGCCCTTCAAGTGAAGTGTTATTTATTTTAAAGACATGAGGTGCTCCGTATTTCCTACTCGTTGCAACACGCTCACATTAAAAGAAATTATTTTTTCCAGTATCTGCTGGCCAGACTCAAGAACCAGATACCGATTCCCATTGGACATAGTTATACAAGTGTCCGGTGACTCCTCTATAAGCTCGAAGAGGGAGTGATTAAAAAAACATTCGGACCCCCCGATTTTCGTTAATTTTATCATACCTCTCTCCTGAAGCGATAGTTAACCAAAAACAAAATAGAATAACAAGAAGATACTGCACCATAAAGTCTGCCTTGACATTGTGTGCTTGTATTACATTTTTCAAATTACGTCAGAAAATATCACAAAATTCTCTCTGCCAACCCCTTGCGTATCGAGCCTACCTCAACAAGCACTGAGGGATTGAATGCAGAATGTTTTATTCAAGGATTGCGCAAAATTATCTACAACAGCGCAACAATTTACTTTAGCAGGGATATGGCTCTATTAACAGCCGTTCAGCCGCACAAGAAACAGCTCTTTCAGGTATTGTTCTGCCAGCGCTTTGTCAGCTCGACCAAGGGAAGACTCTGGAATTGGCGTAATAAAATGCCGCAAAAATCGGCGCGCCCTCCAGTCAAGAAGAGGATTCTCATGCCCAAGCCGATTCATCGGAACAAGCGATCCGTACCTGAGCAACGATACAGCTGCCTTTAGGGCCGGGTTCAGCAACAAGTGTGATCTCGAAGATATCGCTGCCTCCCCTTTACAGTCACGCCCCAAGTAACAAATGATATTCGCCCGGGTCTCCCGACGACGATCCAACTCGCGCAATCGGCTGATCTCCTGCTCGACATCGGCAAGGGCATCAAGATGAGTGAAGAGCAGGGGCTTCAAACCGGAGCAGGACACCATTTCAAGAAACTCGTCGATTCGATAGGTATGGACATTGGGATGCAGAAAAAGATCTGCCAGACCTGAATCCGTGCGGGCCTCCCAGGAACAATCGATGTAATGGCGCAGCCTGCTGTCTGGCAGAGCACGGCGAATCAACTGTTTCAACGCCATCACATTATTAATCCTGAGAAGACGCATTGCCCGCCTGACCGACTCTGCCTCCTGCCTGGCATACCGACCATAAACCATTACCCTCAGAATCCCACCCGCCACAAGACGCTCTCTCAGAGCACACATTCCTGCTGCCGGATCGTCCAAATGGTGCAACACACCAAACGCCTCAATGAAATGGAAAGGCCCAGGGGTTACAGCTGGATCGAGGAAATTCCCCTGCAAAAGACAGACCTTCAGAGAACCGTGCAGCAGACAGTGCAGCCTTGCCCGCCGAAGATTGTTCCGGGCCAGATCAACCCCGATGATTTTTGCTTCAGGATTTGCAAGAGACATCGGATAGGGCGCAAAGGCCCCACATCCGGCAAGTAAGATTCTGCCCTGCCTCTCCGGCAGCAGCTCACCATTAAACCTTGCCCACAAGGCGGTCAGATTCATGGCATAGGTGTCATATCTCCTTATGGAGGCCAGCAGCGGGTAATGGGGATAGGGATGGCGTTCGTAGTGCCCGGTCACTTCACCAAAAGACATACATGCTCCGTAAGCGCTCTGCCAGGAAACCTGGCACAAAAGACAGGAATAAGAAAATGAGTTGAAAGAATATTACGCAGGGCATGTCTCTGCGTTCAGACATAAAGGCCATGGGATTTAATATATTCAAGTACCGGGGCCGACATGAAATCTTTCACTGAGACATGGCCCTTAATCTTCTGACGGATACCGGAAGAAGAGATATCGGCTATCGATATCTCAGGATAACAAAAGAAAAAGATTTTCTTTTGGAAAGATGGATGGGACCACCCTCCGGCATGACCATCTTGCTCATACCCCAGCCTTTCTATCAGAGCCACGACGTCAGCAGAGACACAGCCGCTCCTGCCCAACACCACAAAATTCACGGCTTCCAGCACCTGTTGATGGGATTTCCAAGTGGGGATATCGAGAAACGCGTCCGCGCCAATGATAAAAAAAAAGTCCCCGCCAGCAGGCTTCACGACATGGGCATGAAGATATCGTAAGGTGTCAATGGTATAAGAGGGAACAGGCAGACCGGCTTCAATGGTGGACAGCCGAAAGTCAGGACTATCGGCAATGGCCAGCTGGATCATAACAGCACGATGATTGAAATCAGCAAGCGCTTGCTGATTTTTATGGGGAGGAATGGAAGCGGGAACAAACCAGACCTCCTGCAGATGGCATAAATCTCTGGCAATCCCAGCTAACTGGAGATGGCCATTGTGAACAGGATCAAAGGTGCCACCAAGCAGCCCTATGCGTCCTGACGGCGAGCTCAACTCCGAACCTGCCCCGCACCATAGACGACAAATTTCCTGGTGGTGAGCTCGGTTAAGCCCATGGGACCATAGGCGTGTAATTTAGTGGTGCTGATCCCGATCTCCGCCCCCAGACCAAGCTGGCCGCCATCGTTAAACCTGGTGGAGGCATTCACCATGACCGCCGAGGCATCGACCGATGCGACAAATCGCTGCGCATTGCTATAATCCTCGGTAACAATCACCTCGGTATGCTGGGAACCATGCGCAGCCATATAGTCCATAGCCTCATCAAGAGAGTCCACAACCTTAACACAGAGAATCAGATCCAAAAACTCGGTTCCCCAGTCAGTCGGGGAAGCTGGTTTGATCGTGGGAACAAGGACAACACTTTCCTGACAGCCACGCAGCTCCACCCCGGCATCACTCAACGCCCGGGCAATAACCGGAAGATAGTCCGCCGCGATGGCACGATGAATGAGCAACCCTTCGAGGGCATTGCAGACTCCTGGCCTCTGGGTCTTAGAGTTCATGATCACCGGTGTAGCCTTGTTGAGATCAGCACTCTGGTCAACAAAGATATGACAGACCCCTTTGTAATGTTTCAGCACCGGAATCCGTGAGGTCTCTGCGACGAAGCGGATCAGACCTTCACCACCGCGCGGGATGATCAGATCAACGGACTCTTCCTGGGCCAACAGTTCGGTCACGGCAGCGCGGTCCGTTACCGGAATCACCTGAATGGCGGCCGGATCAATGTTATTTGCAGCCAAAACCCCCTGCAAAACTTCGACTAAGACCAGATTGGAATGAATGGCCTCTGAGCCACCACGGAGGATAATGGCATTACCAGCCTTTAAGCAAAGTGCTGCCGCATCCACGGTCACATTAGGACGGGACTCATAGATCATCCCGATTACGCCAAGGGGAATCCGCATCCGGCCCACCATCAAACCATTCGGTCTTTTGACAAGATTCGAGATCTCCCCCACCGGATCCGGTAACGCAACCACTTCGTGCAGCCCGGAAATCATGGCAGCCATCACTTTGTCGGACAGTTCTAAACGATCAAGCATGGCGGCGGACAGGCCTTTTAGTCGGCCCGCTGCCAGATCCTTCTGATTCTCCGTCTGGATCAAAGATCGTTTCTCTTCCAGCGCTGCTGCCATCTGCGCGAGCAGGCTGTTCTTGACCTCAGTGGGCAAGGAAACCAGGATGCGTGCCGCTTTTTTCGCATTCCGTGCCATCAGCGGAATATCAATATTCGCAGACGTCATTGCAGGGGCAGATGCAGCCAATCCCCGAGTATCATTTTCTTGATTCTGTGACATGTTGATTTATGCTCCTACAAAAGAACCAGATTATCCCGGTGGATAACTTCATCGCAGTCCTTAAAACCAAGCAAGGACTCAATTTGATCAGAATGATGCCGTTTAATGATATCCAGATTAGCTGAGCTGTAACTCACCAGCCCGGCGGCAAAGGGTTGATTGTGGCTGTCAATACAATGAACAACATCCCCTACCCCGAACTCTCCCCGCACCTCCTGGATGCCCGAAGAAAGGAGACTTTTTCCTCTATTACGCAAGGCGTTACAGGCACCCTCGTCAAGGACCAAATACCCTTTGGGGCGCAATACATAGGCGATCCAGTGCTTTCGGCGCTGAATCTTGTCCTCGGCAGGGAGGAAGAAGGTTCCAATCATCTCACCGCTGAATAACTGCTGCAAGATATCGCCCTGACGACCCGGCCCGATAAATGAACTACCCCCGCCTGCCGAAACCATCTTGGCTGCACGTATCTTGGATAGCATCCCACCGGTACCAAGAGTGCTTTTCGTATTGCCGGCCATGGCCTCAATCTCCGGGGTGACTCGAGCCACCGTATACACAGGACGCGCTGACGGATCCGTCAATGGATTACCGGTATAGAGACAATCAACATCGGTGAGACAGATAAACATATCCGCCTCAATGAGATTGGTAATCAGGCCGGCCAGGGTATCATTGTCTCCAAAACGCAGCTCTTCACCGGAGACAGGATCGTTTTCGTTGATGATGGGGATGGCGCCAAACCGAAAAAGCGTGAGGATGGTATTGCGAACATTGAGGTATCGATCACGATCGGCAAGACAGGCGTGGGTCAGAAGAAGCTGACCAATAACCTTCCCATGACGAGAGAAGGCCTCATCATAGGTCTGCATCAGACAAGACTGACCAATGGCGGCCAGTGCCTGTTTTTCCTTGAGATCAACTTTCTGGCTGTCACTTAGGACAATTTTTTTGCGGCCCGCAGCAACGGCCCCAGAGGTGACAAGGATGACCTCGCGACCGGAATCCTTGAGAAAGGACAAGTCCCGGGAAATATTTTCCACAACTTTTTGATTGATCCCCGAATCGGTGGTGAGCACAGCACTGCCAACCTTAATAACGATCCGTCTGGCCTTGTCAAAAAGGGTCTGACGATAATAGAGGCCATCTTCTCTACTTATCTCATGATTCATGATCGGATAAACCCAATAAATCTAATAGGTGGATAAAACTCATTCGTTACAAAAAAATTTCACCTTCTGTTGCCGAGAGATCGTCTTCCTGCTCTTTACGATCAAGCTGACGCAATTCTTCCAATTTTTCCTCAAGAAGGTCTTTGAGCTTTTGAATTCCCGCACCGGTCAGGCCGGAGACACTAATGACCGGAAAGCCCAGGCCGACAAAATGGGCGGCCATCTCCTGCACCTTCTCAGGCTCCTCAACATCAATTTTATTCAAGACAACAATCCGGATTCTGTCAAGGAGATCTTCCCGATAGGCCCGAAGTTCATTCTCGATCACTAGAAATTCGCCTTGCACATCCTCAACGGAGACATCGATGACATGGAGTAGAATCCGGGTCCGCTCAATATGGCGCAGAAAGGTATGTCCCAGCCCCGCTCCCTCGTGCGCACCCTCGATCAATCCGGGGATATCAGCAATAATACACGGTTCGCTGTAATCGAACTGAAGAACTCCGAGTTGCGGTTCCAGGGTGGTAAAGGGATAGCTGGCAACCTTGGGATTGGCGGCTGAGAGCCTGGAGAGAAGAGTTGACTTCCCGGCATTGGGCAGGCCGACCAGACCGATATCGGCAATCAACTTCAACTCAATCCGCAGCCAGTGTTCTTCCCCCTCTCTCCCTTTTGAAGCAAAACGAGGGGTGCGGTTGGAACCGCTGGAAAAGTGAGCATTTCCAAAACCGCCATCTCCTCCTTTTGCCGCGAGAAAGGTCTCGCCATCAACGACCAATTCAGTCAGAACCTCTCCGGTCTCAGCATCTTTAATGATTGAACCAACAGGCACCTTCATGTGACAGTTATTGCCATTACGGCCATGCATGTCCTTACTCTGCCCATTCCCTCCTCGCTCTGCCTTGAAATGGGAGCGATAGCGAAAATCAATCAATGAGTTCAATCGACTCGAAGCCTCAAGGAGAACACTGCCGCCGGCACCGCCGTCCCCCCCACTGGGCCCGCCTTTCGGGACGTACTTCTCACGACGAAAACTGACACAGCCGTTGCCGCCATCACCAGCCTTTACGAAAAATTTTGCTTCATCCACAAAGGCCATTGTATTAATCCATCCCTTTTTAAAAACAACATGAACCGTCTTTCAACGGTAATTTTATCTACCTAACTCTAAGTTGTATTCAAAACAAGACCGAGAAGTCAAGTGAGCGGCGACGAAGCAGTACAGGGAGTACTGCTAAAGGAGTCGCGCAGTGCAGTCGACGAAGATATTGGTTTGAAGGTGACTTAGAATAAAAACATAACAGCCAGAGAACACGAAATTAGTCCCATTTTTCAAACTGGAGCAGACACCACCAGAACATCCCACACCAAATGGAAGCAAAGAGTCAAAAAAAAACTTGCCGCCAACGTCTAAAAAAAAAAGCTCGACGTCAATACAATCATTGAGGTCGAGCTTACAAGTATTCCAAGGCCGCAAATTTTACATGAGGCCGGCAAGGCTAATGAGGAGGCAATCAGACTGCGGGATAGACACTGACCCGCTTCTTATTCCGACCAAACTCTTCAAAGGTCACAACACCCTCTACCTTGGCAAACAGGGTGTAATCTCTCCCACAGCCGACGTTGGTACCTGGATGAATCTTGGTACCACACTGCCGCACCAGAATGCTTCCAGCCGTCACAGTCTGACCGCCGAATCTCTTAACACCTCGCCTCTGCCCTGCGCTATCACGACCGTTCCTGGAACTGCCGCCTGCCTTCTTATGTGCCATGACCTGCTCCTAAATTCTATTATTCACACAATCGGCTGACATGCTGATCGTGGTTATTTATCGTTTACGTCAAAACAGCTATGCGTTGATTTCTTGAATCTGCAAAGCAGTAAAAAGCTGTCGATGACCATTTTTTACTTGATAGCCCTGACGTCTTTTTTTCTTGAACACAAGAACTTTTTTTGCCTTTCCCTGCTCGGCTATCTTGGCTACAACCTTGGCATTCTCCAGAACGGGACGGCCAATCTGTGCATTCTCACCATCAACAACCATCAAAACATCATTCAGCTCAATGACATCTCCAACATTGCCATTGATTTTCTCAACTCGCAACTGATCTCCACAAGCTACCTGATACTGCTTTCCACCGGTACGTACTATTGCATACATAATCAATTCCTCTTTGGTAAAAACCTGAACACATCACCTTTCATGACTACGAGAAACAGCTTAAAAAACACTTTTTCTCAAAGAATGTCAATATTTTTTTATCACGATTTCTTCCTTTAAACATTGATGAAAACTTTTCGAATATCAGATACAGCGAATCGGGACTTTCCCTTGAGCTCATTATAGTGTATTTATTTTTTATCAAAATCTTCCGAAATCAGGACACCATGCAAGCGACATATTCACTGGAAAATACTGCCGCCCCCAACGAAAATGGGACAATCGAAGTTAAAAGCACAGGAGCCGACCTTTGCCTGCACTTCGCGGGACGCTGGGCAATCGGCAGCCTCTTCCCGCCTTTTTTAGAGATCCGCCCCCTGCTCCCAGACACCATCAAATCCATCTCCTTTAACACCACCCACCTGCAGACCTGGGACAGCCGATTTCTGATCATCTTGAATGATATCAGCGAGTATGCCGTTAAAAATGACATCACCCTGATCGTCGAAGGTCTCCCTTCCGGGGTGCAGCGCCTGATGGTGCTGAGCTCTGCTTCCCCTGAAAAGGCACCCGTCAAGCCAGAAGAAAAATCCCCTTCTTTCCTTGAAACTGTTGGCAACAAAACCGCCCACCTGATAGAAGACTGCAGCGAAATTCTTTCCTTTACCGGTAAAATCAGCCTGAGCTACTTCCGACTCTTCTCGGGCAAGGCCCAGTTTCTCAGATCTGATTTCCTATATTTCCTTGAAGAATGCGGCCCCTCCGCCCTGCCCATTGTTTCACTCATTTCAGTGCTGGTGGGTGTCATCCTGGCGTTTGTAGGGGCTGTCCAGCTGCAGTTGTTCGGAGCCGAAATCTATATCGCCAATCTGGTTGGTCTGGGCATGACCCGTGAAATGGGGGCCATGATGGCAGCCATCATCATGGCCGGCAGAA
Source organism: Desulfobulbaceae bacterium (assembly GCA_019163335.1). Classification (GTDB taxonomy): domain Bacteria; phylum Desulfobacterota; class Desulfobulbia; order Desulfobulbales; family Desulfocapsaceae; genus UBA2270. The sequence continues at coordinate 10,389 of JAFLKM010000032.1, forward strand.
CCGGTGCCGCCTTTGCTGCCCAACTTGGCACCATGCAGGTCAACGAAGAGATTGACGCCTTACAGACCATGGGAATTGACCCTGTAGATTTCCTGGTCCTCCCCCGCCTCTCGGCCCTGCTGATTATGATGCCGCTACTAGCTCTCTGGGCCGACCTTTTAGGCATTGGCGGCGGGTTTCTCATAGCAGCCCTGACCCTTGATATCAGTATCGTCGAATACTATAACCAGACCATCAATGCCGTTGTTCTCAGACATTTTGGTGTCGGCCTGTTCAAGGCAATTATTTTCGGCTACCTGGTCGCTTTTTCCGGCTGCCTCAGAGGCATGCAGTGCGGGCGCAGCGCTTCGGCCGTAGGCACCGCCGCAACATCGGCAGTGGTCACAGCCATTGTCATGATCGTTGTTTCCGACGCAGTAATGACAGTCATTTTTAAAATTCTCAAAATTTAGGGACCGTTATACAGCAAGCAAAGACGGTATCTTGCTTGTTGTATTTACGGATCCTTATGACACCTCTTGAAACAGCCAATCTTTTCCGGCTGTTTCAAGAGGCGGCGGCTTGCTAACAACAATCAAAAAGTCACTCTGAAATGAGTAAAACCCTATATCTCTTGTTTTATTTACGGATCCTTATCCCGTTCTAAACCATCCATACGCAACAGCTTATTTTTTTTAACGCCACCCCCTAACACCCAGCAATGCAGCCACAACCCTTGATAACAGTCAGCAACCTGACCATGGCCTACGGCTCGTTCATCCTCCAACAGGACTTGAACTTCACCATCCGGAAAGGGGACATCTTCGTCATCATGGGTGATTCGGGCTGCGGTAAGTCCACCCTGCTTCGGCTTATGATTGGCTTAAAAGAACCTGCGGCTGGGTCCATCCACTTCCATGACACCAATTTCTGGGATGCCTCAGAGGAGCAGCGCAACCGGATCATGCGCCAATGCGGCATCCTCTATCAAAGTAGCGCCCTGTTCAGCTCGATGACCCTGGCTGAAAATGTCGCCCTGCCCCTGCGCCAGCATTCAAACCTAGCCCAAAGTGAAATTGCCGAACTGGTCTCACTTAAACTGCGCCTTGTCGGTCTGGCTGGATTTGACCAGTTCTACCCCTCCGAGATCAGCGGCGGCATGAAAAAGCGGGCGGCACTGGCCAGGGCCATCGCCCTGGATCCTGAGATTCTTTTTTTTGACGAGCCTTCCGCCGGCCTTGACCCCATCAGTGCCAGCCTGCTCGACAATCTTATCCTCGAATTACGTGACAGCCTGAAAGCCACCATTGTCCTTGTTACTCACGATCTAGCCTCGATTTTTGCCATCGGCAGTAATTCAATTTTCCTCGACGCTGAATCCCGTACAATGATCGCTTCCGGGGCACCACAAACCTTGCTGGAAACAACAAAAAATCATAAAGTAAAACAATTTCTGACCCGAGGCGGGACGTTATAAAAGCCCTTCCCCATCGCGCACAAAACCGGACAAGGAAACTCCATTTCATGAGCAATAAAGCAAATCCCACCCGTATTGGCCTTTTTGTCGTCTTGTCTGCCTTGCTGCTGATTACCGGCATTACCCTCTTTGGCGGCGGCAAATTCTTCAGCAACAAAAATATCGCCATCGTCTACTTTGACGGATCCTTACAGGGTCTGAATGTCGGTGCTCCCGTCGCCTATCAGGGGATCACCATCGGCGAAATCAAGGAAATCCAGCTCGACATCAACACCGACACATTTCAGATCACAATTCCGGTGCTGATCAGCCTGATCCCAGACAAGGTGATCAAGGTGGAAGGAAAAAACAAACAAGATCAAGAGCAGGATATCAACACCTTTCTCAAGACAATGTGTGATCGAGGGCTGAGAGCCACCGTGAAAACACAAAGTCTGCTCACCGGAAAACTCTATATTGATCTCGCCATTCACCCAAACAGTGTGGCGATCTATCATAGCAAAGACGACAAATATCTGGAAATCCCAACCGTCCCGTCCGAGCTGCAACAGCTCACCCAGGCCGTTCAATCCCTTAACTTCATGGAACTGGCGGCTAAATTTTCCAACACCATGGATGCCCTGGAAAAAATGAGCACCTCCATGGAACAGGCCCTTGGTTCCGAGGATTCGCGAAAAAACCTCACAACCCTCTTCGCCAGCCTTGAACATATCCATTCGATTCTCGCCAAACTGGACGAAGGCCTGTTTCCCTTAATTGCCAAACTCGATACCTCTTTAAACAAGGCGGCACAGCTTTCAGACAACACGAACCAGATGATCCGTCACATCGACGGGCAGATTGATCCCTTTTTCCTGACAATGAACAATACTGTGCGCGATACAGGTCTGACCATGCAAGCCGCCGAGACCCTGATGACAGACATGAGACAATCAACGGGAGCGGACTCTCCGCTTTATTATCAACTGACCGAAAGTATCAATGAGCTGGGAAAAGCAGCAAGTGCGATGCGCGCCTTCACCGACTACCTCGACCGCAATCCCCAAAGTCTTCTCTTTGGAACAGATCAACAGGGAGAATCATCCAAATGAACCTATCCTCAACCATCGTGTCACCTAGAACCCTGTTTCTCCTCCTGGCCTTTAGCCTCCTCGGCACCCTGCCCGGCTGCTTTCAGGCACAACCGGCAAGTCAATACACCCTGACCACTGAACTTCCGCTCCCGCCCTCATCAAACCAGGATGCCCCTTTGACTATTCTAGTCGGGCCGGTCAAGCTTGCAAGTTATCTTGACCAGCCACGGATCGTCAAAAGGTACGGGGCCAACCGGATTGAAACTGTGACCTCGCGGCAATGGGCAGGAAATCTCAAAGAGATGATCAACAACAAACTGGTGGCAGAACTGGGTACTCTCAGCAGCCCCTCTCCGGTCTTTTCCTTTCCCGCCGCAATTATTCCCCATCAAGGGAGGAGGGTCACCGTTGACATCCTCCGGTTTGAAGGAACCGATGACCAGAATGCCACCATTGAGGCCCGCTGGACTCTTATTAACATGGCAGACAAGTCCATTCTCAAAACCCAGACATCTCTCTTTCAGATTCCCTGCCCCGATCCCAGTTACGAGACGCTGGCCACCGCCTTGAGCCAGGGCCTAACCCGACTTATCCAAGAGATCTCCCAATCAATCCAGGTCGAAAACAAATGAGTTTCCTGAAAAATAACATTACCGCCCGATGCTTTGTCAACGCCCCATGGCAAATGCTGAAGACAGACCTCCTGGAGCTCTTTCTGGAGCATGGCATTCAGCCGGAAATCGGCCTGGAAGGCACCTGTCTTTACGATGAGGATCCGGCAGAGTTCCGCCGCGTTGCAGACATCCTGCGAAAACACAACCTTGCCTGCACCCTGCACGCCCCATTCTTTGATCTGGCACCGGGCGCCCTCGATCCCTATATCCTCTCGGCCAGTCGTGAAAAATTGCGCCGCGCCTTTGATCTTCTTGCAATCTTCAGACCCCGCTCCATCGTCTGTCACCTCCAGTTTGAAACAAACAAACAAGGCTATAAACTTCAGGATTGGACAGCCAGCGCCCTTGCCACCTGGCAGCAGCTGCTGCACATTGCAAGCATTCAAAAGATCCCTCTTATGCTGGAAAATACCTACGAAAAGTCCCCGGACACCCACCAGACAATCCTCTCGCAACTCAACTCGCCTTATGCCGGGTTCTGCCTGGATGTGGGCCATCTCATGGCCTTTGCCCATTCTCCCTGGCAGGAGTGGCTGCCGTCCCTGTCACCCTGGCTGGGCCAGCTTCATCTCCATGACAATAATGGCGAAAGCGACCAGCATCTGGCGCCGGGGCGAGGTCAATTCAATTTTCCCGAACTGTTCGCATTTCTGAGGGCAAATGATCTGCACCCGATCGTAACGTTTGAACCCCATAGCCGGGACGATCTGTGGCAGACATTCGCCTATCTTGAAGAAACCGGGCTGCTCGCTGATATCTGACCACCAACTCGCCCTCAAAACGCCATCACCCGGCTGCCGCCTGCTGAGATGTCAGTTCACAGCAGACCCGCAAACACCTCTCCTACGTTCTTCCCCAACAAACACATCCCTTTTACTTCCATATAGTTACATCAACATAAAAAAATATTTCACCTCTCTTGACCTCAAAAAAAACGGAATTATTTTTCCATTGAGACCTGAGTCCAAGTTGTATTCAGGACATGACTGAGAAAACAAGCAAACGGTGAAAAAGCAGTACAAGACAACTCAAAACATGGAGGAATGCGTCATGGTAACAAGAAAGATGATGGGTTTTCCATCAATGGGATGGCCACTTTCCTTTGATGAAATGGAACGCATGGCCCGACAGATGAATTGGCTGACCAGTGGAATTCTTGGGAAATCAGGAGTACCGACCTTTTCTGCAAAAGTTTTTCCAGCCATTAACATCAGCGAGGACACTGGGAAATACTATGTCCGCACAGAGCTTCCCGGAATCAAGGCGGATGCAATTAAGCTTGAAATAATCGGCAGGAGCCTGACACTTTCAGGGGAGAGAAAAATCCATTCTGAAGGGGAAAATGCCAGATATCACCGCAAGGAGCGTGAAGCCGGCAGATTTTCACGGGTGATCAGCCTGCCCGGCGACGTGGAAACCGACAGCGTGGAGGCAAAACTCGTGAACGGCCTGTTGACCGTGGCCATAGCCAAGGCAGAGGCCGCCAAACCCAAACAGGTTACCGTTCTATAAACACCATCAAATCACTCCCAATCACAGCGTACATGGAGGGATAAAAAATGACCGCATCCAAAGAACTCCAGGCCAGAGAAAAACAAGAGCTCGCAACATCCGCCGAGCAGACCCGCCCCGGACTGGTATTCACCCCTGAAGTGGACATTTTCGAAGAAGATCGAGAAATCACCCTGCTGGCAGATATGCCTGGCGTTGCTGCCAATGATATCAGCATTGACCTTCAGGACGGGGTATTGACCCTGACAGGCGATGTCAAGCCATGGAAAGAAGCAGAAGAGTGTGATGTACTGATCGAATTTGAAATCGGTAAATATTACCGCCAGTTCACCCTCTCCGATGCCATCAATCAGGACAAGATCAATGCCAAACTTGAGGATGGGGTGCTTCGACTGACCTTACCCAAGGCACAAAAAGCCGTTCCCCGCCAAATAACGGTGACATCCGGCTAATCCTGTAGCCTCGGCACCCCGCCTGAGACTCGACTTACTGCCGATCGGGTCTCAGGTGTCCCCTCCAGGGAACCGGAGAAATTTTCATGTCATACAATTTTGATGCCTGCTGTATCCGCCAAATTTGCATGAGCGATGGCCGGCTTCCATGACATCCTGCTTTCATCTAACGGATGCGACTGGTTTATCAGATGAATGACAACCAGACCACAAGTTCAGCGGCCAGTTGCTGCGCCGCCTGATTGATCGCAGCAGCACCACCAGACGCATCATTTGAGGCAGCGGCCACCCTGACGACCAACTCCCTGTCGGCCATGACCATCCGTTTCCCGCTGTCAATGAGATGCAGCCGCATCCTGACCACCCCTTCGGACGAATCACTCTCCCCAAAAATATGCCCGCATTCCAGAAGAGTACCCTCCAGAACCAGATCTGCTCCCGCCTCTGAGCTCATCGGCAATACGGCCCTGTAAAGACCGCTCTTTCCAAGGGCCGTCTCCAGTACCGTCTGCATGGCGCTGACCGGCGCATCCAGCCAGCGACTATAGGCATAACTCTGCAGTGAGTGCCGACGATCGGAATAAAGGATGTCCGTCGTATGCAGGGGAGCCGCGCCTCGAACCGGGGCTACCTGGAGGACAAGCGCCCTTCTTTTCTCTGCCGGCACCCCTTCCACCATACTCCACAGCGGTTCAAGACTGTAAATAGCCACGGGTGGTGCATGATACAGGGCACAACCGTTGAGCAACAAGCCCAGAACAAGAACGACTGGAATCATCGCCTGTCCGCATCTACCTTGCAGCATCATAGCCCTCCTCTCCCGGCCCGGGACGCACCTGCGATCGCTTGAAGAGCAGATCCCCTGGGCTTGCCTCAATGGAGCGGGTGGTTCTTTGCAGATCGCCTGCCAAGGTCTCCAGTTCAGAGAGTAACTGATGCAGGGAGACGAGATTCTGGTGAATCATTCCAGCCGTCTCCCGATTGGGGTCAGCATAGCCATGCTCAAAAGCTCCAGCCATCTTCTCAATGCCTGCAGCCGCCGACTCGACCCTGGTAAAGGCCCGGGTTATTTCCTTTTCCATAAGAGTGCCATGGTCAACGAGCCCCTTGAATGCCGGCAACTGCCCCCGCACATCTTTGGTCAAGGCGTTCATCTCTGCCAGAGTCTCGCTGATATTCTGCAGATTCTCTTCGCTGAGCAACTTTTCCATCCGATCCAAGCCCCGGGTCAGTTTGCCGGTGAGAATGGTCAACGATTCATCAAGCCGGGCATAGGTTGAAGGAGTGGCAGGAATCACCGGAATCCTGCCGGCTCCGATCAGCCTGGCGGCGTCTTTATTCCCTCCGGTCAACTCCACAAAGGCCAGCCCGGTCATGCCAAAGGATCTGAGGGTGGCCCGGGTATCCACCTTGACCTGGGTGTCACGCCTGAGTTTGAGCAACAGTTCCACCTCTTCGGAATTCTCCGGATTCAAGCGGATTTTCTCGACAATGCCGACATCCACCCCCCGATACTTGACCGAGGCCTCAGGGCTTAAGCCGGAAACCGATTCCACCATGTGCACATAATAATAATCGTATTCCTGCTGGTAACCGTATTTGCCCAGCCAATAGACAAAGCCGATCAGCCCGGCCAGCAGCAGGACCACAAAAATGCCGACGATGGTATAATTAATTCTGCTTTCCATTCCTGCTCCGTATCAACCCGCGTGCTCCTCCAAAAAAATCCTGAACAATGGGATGGGGAGTATCTCTCACCTCCGCCAGAGTCCCTTCGGCAATTACCCTTTTGTCCCCCAGCACTGCAAACCGGTCAACCACCGTCCAGATGGAATCAAGGTCATGGGTGACCATCACCACGGTCAAGCCAAGGAGATCCCGCAGTTTCAAAATCAGCTGATCAAAGGCCTCGGCACCCACCGGGTCGAGGCCTGATGTCGGTTCATCGAGGAACAGCAGTTTCGGATCCATGGCCAGCGCCCGTGCCAGAGATACCCGCTTCACCATGCCGCCACTCAACTCCGCCGGGTATAATCCCGCAGCATGGGCAGGCAGGCCCACCATGCAGATCTTCATGGCCACGATATCAGCAATCAGCCCCGGAGAAAGATCAGTATATTCCTTGAGGGTTACCCCGATATTCTCAGCCACGGTGAGAGAAGAATAGAGGGCCCCGGCCTGAAAGAGCACTCCCCACTGATGCCGCAGCACCGCAGCATCGACACGGCTGATCGTGGTCAATGCGTGCCCCAGCACAGTAATCTCGCCTGCCTGTGGCGAGAGCAGCATCACCATCTCCTTCATCAGGGTTGATTTTCCCGATCCGCTGCCGCCAAGCAAACCATAAATTTCAGCCTGCCCCACACTCAAACTGATGCCATCATGGATCAGGTTCGATCCAAACCTGGTCACCACACCGGTCACGGTGATCACCGGGGCGCTCAAATGCCAAGCTCCGTAAAGAGGACGGAAAAAAGGGCATCGCAGGCAATCACCAGAAAGATGGCGTTAACCACACTGATGGTGGTGTAGCGCCCTATGCTTTCCGTGCTTTTTGAAACCTGAAATCCCCGAAAACAGGCGACCTCCGCAATCAGCCAGGCAAAAAAAGGCCCTTTGAACAGCCCGATCCACACATGCTTGATATCAAGGGCCACCTGCAGGCGGCGGAAAAACTCGCCATAGGAGAGGTGGAGATGAATATTGGAGATAAACATCCCGGCCAGAATACCCACCATATCAGCAAAGAAAATGAGCAGCGGCATAACGATCATCAGGGCCATGATCCGGGGCTGCACCAGAAAATGCAGGGGCTCAAACCCCATGGTGCGCATGGCGTCAATCTCTTCGGTGATCTTCATCACCCCGAGCTGGGCGGTGTAGGAGGAGCCGGTACGGCCGGCCACGACAATGGCGGTGATCAAGGGGGCGAGTTCCCGGGTTACCGAGATGCTGATCATGTCCACAATAAAGATATGGGCGCCGAATTTCTCCAGCTGCACCGCCCCCTGATAGGCGATCACCACCCCGATCAGAAAACTGGTCAAGGCTATAATGGGCAGGGCCCGGACTCCGGCCTCTTCGATATTTTTAACAATGGCGCCATAGCGAATTGACAGAGGATGGCGCAGGGCAAGGAGAAAGATGATAAAATTCTCCCCCAGAAATGAGAGGAAGGCACACAGATCGAGGGCAAAGGAAACAGAGTGTTTCCCCAGATTATGAAACAAGTTCTGGAGACGGGAAGAACGAGAAAAGCCGGAAGGAGAAGGGACGGCAACGTACTGACGGAGCAGCCGGTACATCCGGTCATGGTCGCTGCTCATCCCGATGACCTCCAGGGGGCAGTGCTTGCTCTGCAGGAGGTCATAATAGCGGATAAAGAGCATCATCCCGGCGGAATCAACCTGTCCCACCCCCGAGACATCCCAGGTCACAGGCGTTCCAGCGGTCTTCACGACAAACTGCTCAAGCCTTCTGTCCATATCCCGCAAGCCCTCAGTCACCCAGTCGCCGCGACTTGTAATCGTCACTCCGGAAGGGCTGACAGCAAATTCTATGGAACCCCGGCGAGAGGAAGGCATGCCCATCAGTATTCGTCCGATACCTTTGAAGATAAAAAAACGGGAGAGATCAAGGGGATTGATTTCGTAGAATCACCTCCTTCAGTATATTGATTTGCCCTATGTACGTCAAGGAACTCTCTGAAACTTCGATGAAAGCAGGTGTTCACCATCAGTTTTATCATTGTTCAAAGCCTGTTCCTGCACTATTGTTTCCGATGAAAAGCCTAACTTACTGAAAATATGAAAAAGGAGCTTCCTCCCATGAAAAATCTTGACCTCATCACTCGACACTGGCACCACCTGCCCATTACCGAGGTAATGGAGTTGCTGGAAGGAAACCGGGAGCAGGGCCTTGACCGCTTTGAGGTCGAGCACCGACTGGCAACCTTTGGCCCCAATGCCATCACCGCCCAGAAGGGACAGGGGCCGTTGATCCGTTTTCTGCTTCAGTTCCATCAGCCCCTGATCTATATTCTGATCGCTTCGGGTCTGGTCACTGGATTTCTGGGAGAATGGGTGGATTCCGGTGTCATCTTCGGGGTCGTGCTGGTTAACGCCATTGTTGGCTATATCCAGGAGGCCAAAGCAGTCAATGCCCTGGCAGCCCTGGCCCGCACCATGACCACCGAGGCCACCGTTCTCCGGCAGGGCGAAAAACGGCGAATACCAGCCACCGAGCTTGTGCCAGGCGACATTGTTTTCCTGCAGAGCGGCGACAAGGTCCCGGCGGATATGCGCCTGTTTCAGGTCCGTGATCTGCAGATCGCCGAGGCCGCCCTCACCGGTGAATCAGCACCGGTAGCCAAGCACCATGGACGGAGTCAGATGGGAGCGGCGTTGAACTCCGCCTCCCAAATAACCAAAGACACAGTCCTTGCCGATAGGTGGAATATGGCCTACGCCTCAACCCTTGTCACTTACGGGCAGGGCACCGGCATTGTCACTGCCACCGGCGATCAAACCGAGGTGGGACGCATCTCGCAACTTATCTCCAGCGCCGAGGCCCTGGCCACCCCGCTCACCCGCAAGATCAGCGAGTTCAGCAACATCCTGCTCTACGTGATTCTTGGACTTGCCGCCCTCACCATCCTGGTCGGGCTCCTGCGCGGCCAGCCCTTCCTGGACATGTTCATGGCAGCAGTTGCCCTGGCCGTCGGTGCCATTCCTGAAGGTCTGCCGGCGGCGGTCACCATAACGCTTGCCATCGGCGTCTCACGCATGGCCAAGAAACGAGCCATTATCCGTAAGCTCCCGGCCGTGGAAACTCTGGGAAGTACCACTGTCATCTGCACCGACAAGACCGGCACCCTGACCGAGAACCAGATGACCGTCCAGGAAATCCTGGCAGGCGGCATATCATACAGGGTCAACGGAACCGGCTACAACCCTCTCACCGGCGCCATCGACACTATCGGAGACGCGGCTCGCCCCAGTACATCCGCCGCCTTGCAGGAGTGCCTGCGGGCCGGACTTCTCTGCAATGACAGTCAGCTGGCGGAAAAAGATGGAATCTGGCAGGTGCACGGTGACCCCACCGAAGGGGCACTGTTAACCTCGGCACGCAAAGGCGGACTGGGAGAGGAAACCCTTGCGGCCAGTCCGCGCATCGACTCGATCCCCTTTGAATCAGAACATCAATACATGGCCACCCTCCATGATGACATGCCAGGCAAGCCCCGACTTGTTTACCTCAAAGGGGCCGTGGAGGTCCTTCTGGCCAGATGTGAAAGCCAGACAGATGCCCAGGGGAACCTGACCCCTGCCCACATCACTGATATCCAGAATGCCGTACAGGCAATGGCATCAAGAGGTCTGCGGGTACTGGCCATGGCCCGTAAAGAGATCGCCCCGGACACCAAGCATCTCTCCCATGGTGACCTGACTACCGGCCTCATCTTTCTCGGCCTGCAGGGGATGATCGATCCGCCAAGGCCGGAGGCCATTGCTGCAGTCAAAATCTGCCAGTCCGCCGGCATCCGGGTCAAAATGATCACCGGCGATCATCCGACAACCGCCGCAGCCATTGCAAGACAGGTCGGACTTTCCAACCTCGATGCAGATCTGACCATGACCGTCCTCACCGGCTCCGAACTGGAGAAATTGTCAGACAACGAATTTATCGATCAGGCTGAAAGCACCACGGTCTTTGCCCGGGCAACCCCTGAACAGAAGCTGCGTCTGGTGGAGGCCCTCCAGGCGAGAGGACAGGTCGTGGCCATGACCGGGGACGGGGTCAATGATGCCCCGGCCCTGAAACGAGCCGATATCGGTGTGGCCATGGGCATTACCGGCACCGAGGTGGCCAAAGAGGCGGCGGATATGGTGCTGACCGATGATAACTTCAGCTCCATTGAAGCCGCCGTCGAAGAGGGCCGCGGCGTGTTCGACAATCTTATCAAGTTCATTGTCTGGACCCTGCCCACCAATCTTGGTGAGGGCCTGGTGATCCTCACCGCTATTTTTTTAGGAGTCACCCTGCCCATCCTACCGGTGCAGATCCTCTGGATCAACATGACCACCGCGGGATTCCTGGGCTTGGCCCTGGCCTTTGAACCCAAGGAACCGGGGATCATGCTGCGTCCGCCGCGTGCGCCGAATACCCCGATCCTCACCCGCAGCGTCATCTTCCGTATCACCCTGGTCAGTTTCCTCATGCTCATCGCCGCCTTCTGGCTCTTCACCTTGGAGTTAGCCAATGGCGCCACCATTGCCCAGGCCCGGACTGCCGCGGTCAATGCCTTTGTCATGGTCGAGTTGTTTTACCTGTTCAACTGCCGGTCTCTGGAAAAGAACGTCTTTCAGCTCGGCATTTTTTCCAACCTCTGGGTCCTGGGCGGCGCCATCACCATGCTCCTGATCCAGATTGCCTACACCTATCTGCCGATCATGAACCGACTCTTCCAGAGCGCACCGGTCAGCTTGGCGGTCTGGGGCCGGACTATCGCTGCCGGGCTGGTTGTTTTTGTGATAATTGAGATTGAAAAGTGGTGCTGGAAAAATGGCGGCAGGAAGAAGAGGTAGGATGAAGGAGATTGGATGAAAGGGTGGGATGGACTTTCCCGTTCTGCTTTGAGGATCTTGGTTGGTGTGGTGGTATTGGTTGGGCGCCGCTTTAATGCAACCGCCGGTAAAGATTGGCGGTTGCATTAAAGCGGCATAAGAGCCCGTAAGCCCTGCATGCAAGAAAAAGACCTTGCCTGCAGGGCAACGGTCTCTAAGAATCACCCTGAAAACCTTACACAGTTCCTTCCTGCCGCCTTTGCCTCGTAGAGCAGCTTATCCGACCGATTTAACACGGTGTCAACAACATCCCCGTCACGAATGGTGGTCACCCCGAAACTAATAGTGACCGTTCCGACCTCTCCATGATCCAGCGAACGGATATTCTCCCGAATATTCTCCACCAACGGTACGGCGCTCTCGAGGGAGGTGCTGGACAGGAGCAGGACAAACTCTTCTCCCCCCCAGCGAGCAAAGACGTCGGAACTGCGAATCCGGGCCTGAATAGCGGTAACAACCTCTTTTAAAACCTGATCACCAGCCTGATGACCAAAGACGTCATTAACCCTCTTAAAGTGATCCACATCCCCCATCACCAGGGCGAATGGTGTTGCATATCGCCTTGAACGTTGAACCTCGGTTTCCAGCACCTCGAGGAAATACCGGCGATTAAAGGCCTTGGTCAGGGGATCGGTATTGCAAAGTTCGTGCAGCTGTTCTTCCATCTGTTTGCGCTCTGAAATATCCCGGAAGATTGTCACTGCGCTGATCCCCCTGTCCTTCTCAAGCAGGGGCTCACTGGCGACCTCAGCCACAAAGGAAGTTCCATCCTGATGGTAAAAGACCTCTTCTCCCTGGAAACGGGTATTGCTGCGAAAGACATTGCACAGGGGACAATGCAGCAAAGAGCCATCGTCATCTTGATGTTGATGAAAACAATCATGGGCAACCTGGCCCAGCAATGCACTGCGGGAATATCCCAGAAGTCTGGCCGCGCTTTCATTGACAAAGACAATCACACCCTGCTCATTCATGACATACAGACCATCGCTTATGGTGTTGGCAATCAACTGAAAATCTGCCTGTTTCGCGCTGATGGCCTGATTGTTTCGCAAAAAAAGCAGCAGCATGATGCTGACCAGCACAACCAGGCCGGTAAATGCCAGCAGATGCAGTCGGAAATTCCGAAGAATCTCATCCAGTTCCGGGGCGGCTGACAAGGCCAGTAAAAGCATGGCAGGAAGCCCTTCAGGGTCGATAATGGGCAGCAATGTTACCTGACAGAATCCTTGTTTGGTGCCTATGGCAAGTGACTGCGGTTGCCTCTCCGCCAAGGTCCGGGTAAAGGCAGGCAGCTGCGAAAGCCCTGCGTACACCTCCCGGGCCTTAGGAGAGAGGTCCGGCGGTGAATCGGGAAGGTCTTGATGGACATCTTCCACCAACCAGTCCGGGCTGAAAAGCGACGGTGCGTACATTTTCTTCTGCTCATCAAAGAGCTTGGGGAGCAGGAGGGAGGCATCGTAGCTGATCAAAAACTCAGTCCCCTCTCCCACTTTTCCCATCATCCTCCGGAACTTTTCAAAGGGTTGGCTGATCTCCACCGTGCCCAGCGCCTCACCCTCATAAACAATGGGAAAGACACTGCGATACCCGGCCAGTATCCGTCCGGTTTCAAAGCCCTGCACAACCTTCTGCTCACGATTAGCCATGACCACTGAGGGACGACTGGCAACCAAAGAATCCCCCGAGAGATGGGGGGCATGAAAACGAAGGAAGGAGCGATTGTCCACGGTATGAAAGTGGAACTGCCGCACCCCCCTCTCTCGCAACAGCTCATACGCCGGCAAAAGGCAACGGTACAGCCTGGCCCGCTGCACGGCCTGCTCCGCCTCATTCCCCTTCCTGGCATGGCGGAGTATCTCCAGTACCTGGGGTTGCATGACAAAACTATCAAAATAGGCCTGCATCCCAATTTCCTGGGCATTGACCACACAGTTATAAATCATGCTCAAGCCGCTGGTCTGGTTGGCAAGATGCATCTTCTCCATGGCAGTACGTTCGTGGCTGAAATACAGAAATCCGCACAACCAGAGAAGACATGCAAAAATGCTGGTTATCAGGAGGCGGACTGTCATCTTCTCAGGAATGTTCATCTTACAGGCCACCATCCATGGAGCGGACAAATTGGTCAAGGTCTGTGTCAGACACCGGTAAGAAGCCGTTCCTGCCTGTTTTCCAGTCGGCTCTCTCGGCAGGCGATGTCTGCATCAGGATGCTGCTGATCCGCTCGAGCTGAGCCGGCTCCATGGTGATGGTATTGCCGGCGATCACAAATCCGGGAAACGGCGGCGTCTCCTGGAGGACCTTCAAGGTCCGGTTGTTATCCTTTTCGTAACGGATACAGATCGTCACCCCTAATTTTTCGGCAAGAGACTGAATTATGGGGGCATGACTGCCTACAACGGTTGCCTGATTTTCAATGGGCAGGGGAGTATAGACCAGCTCCCTCGCCATCACCAGAGAAGGAGGAATAGAAAAAAAGCCAAGAGCCATCATGAAGATCACATAGACTCGCACGTTCTTAGATCCTTATAAGTCAATAACTTTTTTTATGGCCAGGGTGAGGGCAGCCATGGTGTAGGGCTTCTGGAGAAAGTCCTTAACCCCCTGACCGAGAATTTCTTCAACCCGCTCATCCTTGCGGAATCCGGAGGCGAGCAGCACCTTGATTGCAGGATCGATTTTTTTCATCTCCGAGAAAGCTTCCCTACCTGACATGACCGGCATCGCCATGTCAAGCAGCACCGCTTTTATCTCGGCATGATGCTGCCGGTACTTTGCAACGCCATCCATACCATTCTCGGCGGTGATCACCGTATGTCCGGAAATTTTCAAGATATTTTCCGCCATTTCCCGCACCACCGCATCATCATCAACCACCAGCACCAATCCCTCACCCCGGGTAATGACAAGAGGAACCTCGGCAGAGGAGACATCTTCCCCTTCCCGCACCAGCATCGGCAGATAGATATTAAAGGTGGCCCCCAGTCCCGGATCGGAATAGACATCCATGAACCCCTGCTGTTGCCTGACGATATTATACACCATGGCAAGGCCAAGACCAGTCCCCTCTTCCTGTCTCTTGGTGGTAAAAAAGGGATCAAAGACCCGGGCCATAATCTTTGCATCCATCCCCACTCCGGTATCGGTGACGGACAGCTTCCAATAGGTATTATTGATTGCATCCGGGTATCTTTTCCGGAATAAAGGATCAACCACAACCTGATCAAGGGCTATGGTCAAGCTCCCGCCCCAGACGGAACCTTCTCCCCGCATAATGGTCATGGCATGCACACCATTAATACAGAGATTCAGCAGCACCTGTTCCACTTCCGTGGTATCGGCAAGCACGTAGGCCGGATGTGCGGCCGGGAAGGTCAACACCTGCACGGATTTATCAAAGGTATTTTCTCCAAGCTTGCGGATATGCTTGATCGAAAGGTTCAAATCCACAGGAATGAGATCCCCCTTACTGCGACGGGACAGGGTCAGTAACTGACGCACCATATCCACCGCTCGCTGACCGGCTGTTTCCATCTGGGCCAGGAAATCATGGATCTCGTTTAGGGCGAGATCCGGGGAAACACGGAGTTTGTACTGGAACAGCGACAGATTGCCGAGGATCGCCGCCAGGACATTGTTGAAATCATGGGCCAGGCCACCGGCCAGAATTCCGATGGATTCCATCTTCTGGGCCTGACGCAACTGCTGCTCCATGGTCTCAAGTTCGGTTATGTCATCGAACCGAACGGCCACACCATTTACCCCATTGGCCACCAGGGGAAAAAGTATCAGGTTATAGAAGTGATCGCTATCCTGCATCACCCGTTGCCGAGGGAGTGTCAGAGGAATATGCTGGCGGTTCAGGGCCTCCACCTGCGGAGAATATTTGCTGAAAAATGGGAAAATATCATAAATTTTGCCGCCTATGGCGGTATCGGGGGCAATACCGGTAATCCGGCAGGCGGCGCTGTTCCATTGGGTAATGTTCGCGTCGGCGTCGAGTGTGAACAACATGGAAGGCATGGACTCAATAATATTATTGAGATAATTGCGCATCCGCACTATCTCCCTTTCTGCCATTTTCTGGGCGCTGATATCGCGGATAAGCCCTTCATAGAGAAGAATACGGCCATCCTTTCCCCTGACCATATGGCAGGTCAACGAGACAATAACCGGAGAACTGTCGCTTTTAATCAGGGTTAACTCATAATCCTTGACAAACCCCTGTTCGACGATCTGTTGCTGAAAGTGTGACCATGCCTCTTCGTTTTCAAAGATGTTGGCAAACAGATTCTGCTCAAGCATGATTTTACGGGAGGCGCCGCCAAGTATCCGCACGAAGGCAGGATTGACATCAATTATTTGCCCCTTAGCGTCCACCACGAAAAATCCTTCAATCATCCGTTCAAAAAGATGGCGGAACTTGTTCTCGGATTTCTGCAGTTCCTGTTCACGGACCTGAATAGCGGTGGCCATGGTATCCAGGGTGCGGCCAAACTGTTCGAGCTCATAGACCCATGCGCCCCTGGGAATCTCCCCATGGAAATCCCCCTGACTGATCCGCTTGGCGGCCATCATAAACTTCTGGACAGGACCCGTCATAAAGCCCGCCAACCAATAACCGATGCCGGCGAAAAACAGCCAAAAGGCAAGGCCGATCAATGCGCCATTGCGCTGGATCTCCCGCAGATGCAGCAAAACACTATGCGCCGAGAGGACAACCCGTGTTTTACCAAGCTCCACCGACCCCACAACAATGGGCGTGGTGATAATAAGACGCGATTGCTCGTCCTCAATAATAACACAGACCTTCTGCCCGTTACGGTCACATTCTCCGGCAGGAACACCCTCCAGCCTGGCGCCGATGAGTCCGACTTCGGAGGCGGCCAGAATCGTCCCCTCGGGATCACTGATCTGAATACCAATGACCTCGCCACGGGAGGCATATTCCTGCACCAATTCCTGCAGAGCGGCATAGTTCTCGGTAATCAGGTCATCGGCCACGGTAAAGGCGATATTTTTGGCCAGATCCTTGCCATGCAGGGCGATCTGGCCAAAGGAAAAAGTCTGAAAACGATTGGTATAAAAGGCGATGATAGCCACTGTCAGCAGCAGGGAAACAAGGGTGCTGAAAAAAATGAGCAGGGTACGGACACGTAATGATTTCATGGGTGACGAAGGTGTTCTGAATTTTTGACCTGCTCATGGAACTGATCGTAATCGGCATCCGTGGCAGCGACCATTTTCTTGACCTGCATACCGTTCAGGATCGCCAGATCGTCTGGACGGTCCGGTGAAAGGGAAACAAGGGCCTCCTGGATGGCGGTAACAGTGGAGGCATCCAGGCTGTTTTTCACGATAAAGGGAAACTCGGGGATCTCAGGGGAAAGGGCGATAACCCTGACCTGCTCCCGGATGCCCGCAAAGGAAGGGTGGTTAAGAGCCCCAACCCTCAACACACCGGCATCAAATTTGCGGTTAATGACCCCATAAATAATGATACTTACCTTGTCGAGGAACTGAAACGTCACATCCTTTTGCGGATCAATCCCTCTCGCCGCAAGCAGAGGCAAAAGAAAGCGATACCCGCCATAGGAATGCTCGCCGACCGCGCCCACTTTTTTCCCTTTGAGCTGGTCAATGGTGGTTATCGCGCTGTCGCTGCGGACAATAACCCCTCCATAGAACGAGGGCTCCCCTCTGGCAATCACTCTGTAACCGGCAGGCGGCAACTTATACAATAAAACAGGGACGGAGAGCATAAGGTCGTATTCCCCTCCCTTGGCCCTTATGAGAAAACTCCTGTCGTCGGGCGCCGAAAGAAGCTGAATCTTTTTACCGAGATTTTTTTCAAGAAAGGAGACAAGCGGGGCATACATCTCGATAATGATTTTTGGCGACTGAAAGGGAAAGACCCCAAACCTGATAATACCTGAGCCGGAGTCCCCATGAGCCCGGCAGGAAACGGGAACAAGCATGGCAAGTAACGCCAACAAAACTCCACTAACAAATAGCAAGCGATAAGACCTTGTATTCATTTCCCCCCTTTTCTCCTGTTGTGAATAGCCTACTCCTTTCCTTATATGTCATCTGTTCAAAAAATGTCAAAGAATATCAACACGTCAAGCAAAACTCCGCAGATGAGAGATATTCTCAAAACCGCATCTATCTTATACTTGACAAGAAACCACCTTGCATTATGTTAGTAATTAATTACTTACTTAAGGGTGCATTATGACAACGACCACCAAACATCTCCCTGCGGATGAACGCAAAGCAATAACCGTCGTGACAGTGATCGAGCTTGCAGGCCGGCGGAATCCAGGCGAGATCACCACTGCCGCCATCGCCCAACAAATGGGCCTGACGCAAGGGGCGCTGTTTCGTCATTTTCCCTCCAAAGACGCCATCTGGCTGGCAGTCATGGAGTGGGTGGCGGGGCAGTTACTGGCACGAGTCGAGCAAGGCGCACGTCACGCAAAAACTGCATTCGCCGCCCTTGACGCCATATTCACAGCCCATCTTGACTTAATCACCACCTGTCCCGGAATCCCCCGGATCTTGTTTCACGAACTCCAGCGGGCGGAAGACACTCCGGCCAAAGGGGTTGTTCGGGCCTTGATCACAGAATACCGCAAACAACTGATCACCATCCTTGAACGCGGCAAGATCAACGGCGAACTGGCAAACGAGATCAACGTCTCAGCCGCCGCCGCCCTGTTTCTTGGCATGATTCAGGGCCTTGTCATGCAGTCATTAATTTCCGGAGACCCTGAGCACCTCAATCGAATGTCCTCGGAGGTTTTTACCCTCTACCAACGAAGCATCAGGAAAACCACATGAATTTTGTGTCCGGCAAACGACCACCCTTCCGAACCATTGGCTTGCTTATCGCGTGTTGTCTACTGCTGGCTGCCTTCTTCTATGCCGCTGCCCGTTCCGGGCCGCTGGCTCCCATTGCCGTCACCGTGGCCCGGGTCACCCGTCAGCCCCTCACTCCGGCCCTCTTCGGGATCGGCACGGTGGAGGCCCGCTTGAGCCACAGCATCGGCCCGACCGTGGCAGGCCGGGTCCTGCAGGTCCGGGTAGATGTCGGAGAAACGGTCAAGGCCGGACAGACCATAGCCGAGATCGAGCCCATTGATCTGGATGATCGCATCGCAGGCCAGGACGCCGCCCTGAAACGAGCCGAGGCCTTGGCCCTTGCGGCAGAGGCCCAGAGTCGAGAGGCATCATCCAGCGCCGCCTTTACCGCAACCCAGGCCCGACGATATGGCCAACTTTTTCAATCAGATGCGATAAGCGCAGAGGCGGCTGACGGGAAACACCAGGAAGCCCAGGCGGCAGAGGCCGCACTTGCTGCCGCCCGCGCCAATCTCGATGCAACACGTCAGGATTTATCTCGAATCAGGGCCGAACGGGCCGGCCTGATGGAGCAGCGCAACAACCTGCGTCTGACAGCACCGGTTGACGGCCTGGTGGTCTCCCGTGAGGCTGAGACAGGAGATACCGTTGTCGCCGGACAGGCCATTATCACAATGATTGACCCGACCAGCCTCTGGCTTCATGTCCGCTTTGACCAGTCCCGGAGTTCCGGGTTGCAGGCAGGGTTGCCCGCCACCATAGCCCTGCGCTCACAGGCCAATCAATCCCTCAAGGGCCGGGTGCTGCGGGTGGAACCGCTTGCCGATGCGGTTACCGAAGAAACCCTGGTCAAGGTTGTTTTTGACCCCATTCCTCAGCCCTTGCCCCCCCTGGGTGAGCAGGCCGAGGTCACCCTGCTCTTGCCGGAGCTCCCGGCCCTGCCGACAATTCCCAATGCAGCCCTGAAACGCTCCAGCGGCAAGGATCAGAAAAACGGGGTGTGGGTGCTCAAGGACAACCACCCCACTTTCGTGCCGGTACAGGCAGGAACAGCCGACCTTGAAGGAAATGTGCAGATTAGGGATGGCCTTCAGGAAGATGAGCAGATTATCGTCTACAGCAGGCAGGAACTTCACGAGGGCTGCCGGATCAGGATTGTCCAGCGTCTGGTAGCGGATGCGCCATGATCAGTCTGGCCGGTCGGGATATCCTCAGATCGTGGAATAAATTCGTTTTCACCGGTATCGGCCTGGGGCTCCTCATCGGTGTCACCCTGAGCATGGCCGGGGTCTATCGCGGCATGGTGGATGATGCACAGGCACTTTTACTCAACAGCGGCGCGGATCTCTGGGTAGTCCAGAAGGATACGCTGGGGCCCTACGCCGAATCATCAAGCATCTACGACGATGTTTATCGCGATCTCCTTGCCATGCCGGGAGTAGCACAGGCCGCCAATGTCACCTATCTGACCATGCAGGTACGGCGCGGGCAGGAGGACGTGCGGGCCATGGTGGTCGGGATTCTCCCTGATGGCCCCGGGGAGCCGAAATACCTGCTGGCCGGACGGCAGATCACCCGCAGCCACTATGAAGCGGTGGCGGATATTGCAAGCGGATTCAAGATTGGCGATCGCATCCATATAAGGCGCAACGACTATACGGTGGTGGGCTTAACCCGGCGCATGGTCTCCTCCGGCGGCGACCCCATGGTTTTTATCCCCCTCAAGGACGCACAGCAGGCACAATTTCTCAAGGATAACGACGCCATTATTAACCAGCGGCAGCGTACCGCCGCCAATCCCGGCCTGAACCGTCCCGGTGTCCCCGACCTACTGAATGCCGTGCTTGCGTCCCAAGCCCACAACCCCTATGTCAACGCTGTTCTGGTCCGGATTAAACCGGCTTTTAGAGCGGAAGAGGTCGCCGAGCCCATCCGCCGCTGGAAGCACCTTCAGGTTTACACCCGCACCCAGATGGAAGAGATCCTGGTGGCCAAGCTGATTGCCACCTCGGCCCGCCAGATCGGCATGTTTCTGGTTATCCTGGCCATCGTCAGCGCCACCATTGTCGCCTTTATCATCTACACCCTGACCCTCGGCAAGATCCGGGAAATCGCCGTGCTCAAACTTATCGGCACCCGCAACCGCACCATCGCCGCCATGATCATGCAGCAGTCCATCGCCCTTGGTCTCATCGGCTTTGTGGTCGGCAAGATCGTGGCTACCTGCCTGGTACCGATCTTTCCTAAATATGTCCTTCTCATTCCACAGGACTCAATCCGCGGATTCATCGCAGTCATGGTGATCTGCATCCTCGCCAGCCTGCTGGCTATCCACGCCGCCCTCAAGGTGGATCCGGCCGAGGCCATTGGGGCTTAGGATGGAACTGAACGGTGGCAAAATCGAAGCTGAACAGGGAATCCCAATGAGCCGGAAAGGAATCCGCATCGAGTCTCTGTCCAAACGCTATGGGACAGGAGAGGCAGCGGTGGACGCCCTGAAAGATGTCAACATGGAGGTGGCGGCCGGTGAAGTTGTCGGCCTTATCGGTCCTTCCGGATCAGGGAAAAGCACCCTGCTGAAATCTTTGGGAGCAGTCATTGAACCCAGCACCGGACGGATGACCATCGGCGACCAGATCATTTTCGACAATGGCTGGAAGATCAAGGACATTCGAGCCCTGCGTCGGGACAGTATCGGCTTTATCTTTCAGGCCCCTTATCTGATTCCTTTTCTTGACGTGACCGATAATGTCGCCCTGCTCCCGATGCTGGCCGGCCAATCCAATACCGATTCACGCCGGCAGGCATTGGCCATGCTCGAGGCCCTGGATGTGGCCCATCGCGCCAAGGCCATGCCATCACAGCTTTCCGGTGGCGAGCAGCAGCGGGTGGCCATTGCCCGAGCACTGATCAACCATCCGCCCGTGGTCCTCGCCGACGAGCCCACCGCGCCGCTGGACAGCAAACGAGCCTTGGGCGTCATGCGCATCCTGGCCCAGATGGCCCGGCAGTATGAAACCGCCATCATCGTCGTCACCCACGATGAAAAGATCATCCCTACCTTCAAGCGGATTTACCACATTCGTGATGGTGCAACCTATGAAGAGGCTGGCGAGGGAAAGGGCATCTAAACCTTGTGCCAATCCAAGAAATCTGCCATCATAGCCATGCCATCAACCATCTCATTCCACCCCAAAAACTAAAAAACCATGACGACACCTCCTCCCTTCAATATTGTCCTTGTTGAGCCGGACATTCCACCCAATACCGGTTCCATAGCCCGTCTGTGCGGGGCGACCAACACCATCCTCCATCTGGTCAGACCCCTTGGATTTTCCACCGACGACAAGCACCTGAAACGAGCCGGCCTTGACTACTGGCGCTTTGTCGACATCAGATACTGGGACAGCCTGGACCAGTTTCTCGCAGCCCAGGCCGAGACCCGACTCTTTTTCTTCACCACCAAGGTTGCCAGGTCATACACCGAGGCCGACTTTGCCCCGGGAGACTTTCTGGTCTTTGGCCGGGAGACCAAAGGCTTGCCGGAAGAGATCCTCTCCCTCTACCACGACCGCTGTTATACCCTGCCCATGACAAACCCCAACATCCGCAGCCTGAACCTTGCCATGACTGCGGGCATTGTTTTGTATGAGGCGTTGAGACAGAACGAAGCAAGAAGATGACAGGCAGAAGAGACTGGCTGGACATTTCCGCCGGGGTTTTGGGGGAGAGTCCTTCTTCCCCTTCCCCACTTTTCTATTTCTTGTTTTTCGATAACGATGTATCTTGTCGTGTTTTTCATACATGCTGGTTAACTTTTGCTTTATTCAAAAATACTATCCCACTCTATTTTAAGGAGATAAAAAATGCCTCAACGCATCTTTAACTTTAGTCCCGGCCCAGGTACCCTGCCCTATGAGGTCCTTGAACAGGCCGCCAAAGATATCGTCAACTTCCAGGATACCGGAATAGGGCTGATCGAAATGAGCCATCGTTCCAAGGAATTCATGGCTGTGACCGACAATACCGAACAACTGTTGCGCGAACTCATGGAGATTCCTGACAACTACAAGGTCCTGTTTCTGCAGGGCGGTGCCTCCAGTCAATTCTTCATGATCCCCATGAACCTGCTCGGACCCGGCAAAAAAGCCAGCTACCTGAACACCGGGGTCTGGGCCAAGAAGGCAATCAAGGAGGCCAAGCTGTTTGGCGAGGTCAATGTCGCCTATTCCAGCGAAGATGTGAAGTTCAACCGTGTCCCTGCCGAGACTGAATATACAGTGCCTGCAGACTCCGAATTCCTCTATCTGGTATCCAACAACACCATTTACGGAACCCAGTTTGCCACCTTCCCCAGCACCGACAAGATGCTGGTCTGCGACATGTCATCCGACATCCTGTCCCGCAAGTTTGATGTCAGCAAGTTCGGCCTGATCTTTGCCGGAGCCCAGAAAAACATGGGCCCCGCCGGGGTGACCGTGGTCATCATCCGGGAAGACCTGCTGGACCGGACCCCGGAGGGTACCCCCACCATGCTCTGTTACAAAACCCATGCCGACAACGGCTCCATGTTCAACACCCCGCCCTGCTTTTCTATCTATGTGGTGGGCGAGGTCTTGAAATGGCTGAAGAAAAACGGCGGGGTTGCAGCCATGGAGAAGACAAACAAGGAAAAAGCAGCCCTGCTCTACGCGGCCATTGATGCCACCCCTTACTATCGCGGCCACGCCGAGCCATCTTCCCGTTCCCTGATGAATGTCTCCTTCAACCTGCCGACCCCGGAGCTTGAGGCCAAGTTCATCGCCGAGGCCACCAAGGCCGGACTGAACGGGCTGAAGGGACACCGCTCCATCGGTGGCTGCCGGGCCTCCATCTACAATGCCTTTCCTCGGGAAGGTGTGGTCAAGCTGGTGGAATTCATGCAGGAGTTTGAAAAGAACAATCCAGCCTGATTCAACGCGTGAACTACGACGGCAATATCATCCGACCGCCCAGCGAGGCTGATTCCATCATCCTCCAGGTGACGGTCGGATGTTCCCATAATCGCTGCACCTTCTGCGGCGCCTATAAAGACGAGAACAAAAAATTCCGCATCCGCACAGACGAAGAGATTGCTGAAAACATCGCCTTTGCCGCCCGATACTGCACCCGTCAGCACAAGGTGTTTCTGGCGGATGGCGATGCCCTGATCCTCTCCCAGAAACGACTGGTCCCCCTTTTCTCCCGTATCCGTCAAGAACTTCCCCAGGTCCGGCGCATCTCGCTTTATGGCAATGCCAAGGCGATCCGCTCCAAAAGCCTGGAAGAACTGCGGGAATTAAAATCCTTGGGTCTGGACCGGATCTACATGGGGCTGGAAAGCGGCGACGATACAATCCTCAGCCAGATTCAAAAAGGCGAAACCGCCGACTCAATGATCAGGGCGGGGCGCAAAGTGGCAGAGGCAGGAATCTTCCTGTCGGTGACCGTACTGCTCGGCTTGGGCGGACTGGAATTGAGCCACAGGCATGCGGTCGCCACCGGTCGGGTCTTAACAGAAATGGCACCGCGCCAGATTGCCGCCTTGACCCTCATGCCCATGGCCGGAACCCCCTTGGGCGATGCACTGAAAGACGGCTCTTTTCAACTCCCCGATGCTGCTGCCATGTTGAAAGAACTGCAAGAGATGCTTACCTCTATCAACTGCGACAAGGTTCAGTTCATGGCCAACCACGCCTCCAATTATCTGCCGATTAGCGGCAGACTGGGCCGGGACAAAGACGCCATCCTGAGAACCATTGACCGGGCTCTTAATGGCGGAATCGCCTTGACCCCCGAAGCTTACCGGGCTTTATAGCCTTAACCAAAAAGATTAGCCTGCAAATGACCGATAAAACCGACCTGCGCAACCTGACCCAGGAAGAGATCACCCGCTATGTGGAATCCCTTGGTCAACCTGCATTCCGGGGCCGCCAGATCATGTCCTGGCTGTACCGTCCCGGGATCACTCAATTTTCCGAGATGACTGATCTTGCCAAAGAGTTCCGGAAGGTGCTCAGCGACAACGCCCGCATCTCCCGCTTTACCGATCCCGTTCTGGAGTGCTCCACCGATGGCTGTGTCAAGTTCGGCTTCACCCTCGATGACGGCAGAATAATCGAATCCGTGCTCATCCCGGAACCGGACCGCAACACCCTCTGCGTCTCCTCCCAGGTCGGATGCGCCATGAATTGTTCATTCTGCCTGACCGCCACCATGGGATTTATCCGGAACCTTATCCCTTCCGAGATCGTCGGCCAGGTCTGCGCGGCGGATGAATTCCTGCGTTCCCAGCCGGAAGGCGAGCGTATCGGCCCGGAACGGGTCACCAACGTGGTTGTCATGGGCATGGGTGAGCCGCTGAACAATCTCGACAATCTGCTCAAGGCCCTCTCCATCCTCACCGAACAGCGGGGCCTGGATCTCACCAATCGCCGGATCACCGTTTCCACCTGCGGCATCGTTCCCAAAATGCGGCACTTAGGTGAAAACTCCGACGCCAACCTGGCCATCTCCCTGCACGCCACCAACGACGCCACCCGCAGCCGACTCATGCCCATCAATGACCGCTATCCTCTGGAGATGCTTCTGGCCGCCTGCCGCGACTTTCCCATGCCCAAACGAAAACGGATCATGTTTGAATATATCCTGTTCAAGGGCATCAACGACTCTGACGCCTGCGCCCGGGAACTGGCGAAAAAATTGCGGGAAATCCCCTGCAAGATCAACCTCATCCCCTATAACGAATCGCCCGGACTCCCCTATGAGAGCACGCCCATGCCCAGGATCCTTGCCTTCCAGAAGATCCTCATGGACGCCAATTACTCGGTTTTCATCCGCAGCAGCCGGGGCTCGGATATCTCGGCGGCCTGCGGCCAGCTGGCCCAAAAGGAAGCGCTTTCATAGCGCCCCCCCATCGTGGCCCAGCCTCAACGCCGCCTCCAACAAGGAGCAGAACATGCCTGAATTAAAAGAAACCAGCGGATTTCAATACCTCAAAGGCACCCGTTTTGACCGGCTCACCATCCAAAACCGGCCCCGCCCCTTTATTGCCGAAGTCGAGACCTTCAAGCACTACCCGCAAGCTCAGAAAGTCGCCTTGCCGCGAACCTGGCAGCTGACCGAGGAACGTCTAAGCCCTCTGATTCAGAATCGCCGGTCTTTGCGGAAATATGCCCCGGAGCCCATCAGCCTGGAACACCTTGCCTTCCTGCTCTGGGCCTCGCAGGGCATAACCGGTCAGGCCGGACGATATCTTTTTCGCAGCACGCCATCGGCAGGCGCCCTCTATCCCGTGGAAACCTACCTCAATGTTCATTCAGTCACCGGACTAGCCCCCGGTCTCTTTCATTTTGACGTGCAGAATTTTGTCCTGGACAGATTGACGGAAGAGGATCAGGCAGACGCCGTGGCCCGTGCCTGCCTCGATCAGAGCTTTATGGCCCAGGCGCCGGTGGTGTTTCTGTGGACGGGGGTCTTCCGACGGGCCATGCATAAATATGGCAACCGGGGCGTCCGGTATATTCTCCTTGACGCCGGCCATATCTGCCAGAATGTGATGATCGCAGCCGAGGCCGTGGGCTGTGGTGGCTGCCCCGTCGCCGCCATCTATGACAGTGAGATCAATCAGCTGCTGCAGATTGATGAAGAGGAAGAATCAATCCTCTACGCCGCCTCGGTGGGTAAAAAGATTCTCCCTTAGCGCTGCCCCTGATCCCGCATACGCACTCTTTAATTATCATCGTTCTCTGCACCTCCATAGAACGTGAAATATTAAAAAACCAACGGTGTACTTCAGAGTCTCGCAAGCTGTGTTCATCAAAAATTAAACCTCACGGATAACGACTATTTCAAATGTGGGTACCCACTACTAAAAGGACACATCAGAGATCAACGTACTGGAAACAAGAGATATTTCTAACGAGATAGTGCAAGAACCTCAGAAACTTTAAAAAAATTGACTCTACCCAAAAAAACGGGTTAGATAGCAGTAATACTCGTCCTTTATTGTCTTGTTATATATGATTCATTTAAGCGCTTCAACAGCGTAACTTCCTCTTTTTGGAGAGTTTGTTTTGAAACACAGATTGCCCAACATCTGAGCAATAAACTGGCACACGCCAGCCATCCCTGTTAGGGATGGACGATATTGCGACTCTCCTGCCCACCATGAACGGCCCCAAGCGCTAACCAGGTAGTCTCCCTCCTTGTTCGCTGACGTTGTTCGCGGCTGATTACAGAGAGCCGCGGCAGATCCGGAAATATGTTTCCGGTATAACGTACAGCAAAGGAGGAGCTATGCACGCTTCTATTCCCACTCCATCCGCAACTCATGCGGTTGGTGCGGTTCTCGTGGTAGGTGGCGGGGTGGCCGGGGTCCAGGCTGCCCTCGATCTCACCGAACTCGGTCTCAAGGTCTATCTCGTCGAAAAATCCGGCGCCATCGGCGGGGTCATGGCCCGGCTGGACAAGACCTTTCCCACCAACGACTGCTCGCTTTGTATCCTCGCCCCCAAGCTGGTGGAGGCGGGCCGCGATCCCAATATCGAGATCCTGACCAAGTCAGAACTGCTTTCCCTGGACGGCATTCCCGGCAGCTTTACCGCCAGAATCAGAAAAAAGCCCCGTTATATCGACGAGGAAGTCTGCACGGGCTGCGGCCAGTGTACCCTCTACTGCCTCAAGCAGATCGGCGATGATTACAACGAGAATCTCGGGATTTCGAATGCCGCCCACATCGATTATGCCCAGGCCGTCCCCACCAGCTATTATATCGATGCCAAGTCCTGTCTCATGCTCAATTACCAAACCTGCGGCCTCTGCGCTGTAGCATGTCAGGCCAAGGCCATCCGTTTCGACCAGAAAGAAGAGATCCTTGATCTCTCAGTCGGCTCTGTCATCCTGGCGCCGGGTCTGGGCCGGACCAGCAAGGAGGTGCTGGGCCGCTACGGCTGGGGAAAATTCGCCGATGTTCTCAGCGCCTTCGAGCACGAGCGGCTGATGTGCGCCTCCGGCCCCACCGGCGGGGCGATCCTCCGCCCCTCAGACCACAAGCACCCCCGCAAGATCGCCTTTCTCCAGTGCATCGGCTCCCGCGACCAGACCTGCGGCAACAACTACTGCTCCTCGGTCTGCTGCATGTATGCCATCAAACAGGCAACCCTTGCCCGCGAACATGATCCCAGCGCCGAAATCACCCTCTTTTACATGGATATCCGGACCCACGGCAAGGGCTTTGACGCCGCCCGTGAACGGGCGACGATTGAGAACAACTTCCGGGTGATCTACGCCAAACCACCGCGCGTGGAGGATGTGTTTGACGGCGGTCTGCTCCTTACCTGGGCCACCGAAGACGGCAAACATCACTACGAGAAATTCGACATGGTCGTTCTCTCGCAAGGGGTAGAATCGCCGGACGATGCCGAGCAGCTTGGCCTGGCCGCAGGCATCGACCTGAATAAATACCTCTTTGCCCAGACCAGCAACTACGCACCCCTTGCTACCAGTCGGCCCGGCGTCTACGTGATCGGCGCCTTTCAAGGGCCCAAAGACATCCCTGATTCAGTCACCCAGGCAAGTGGGGCCGCGGCCCTCTGTTCAGGGCAGTTAGTCGCAGCCCGCGGCACGAAGATGACCAAGGCGGTATTCCCGGAGGAACGTGATATCTCCAAGGAAGAACCCCGCATCGGCGTCTTTGTCTGCCATTGCGGCATCAATATCGCGGGCGTCGTCGATGTGCGGGCGGTGCGGACTACGCCCGGGATCTGCCCGGCGTAGCCTATTCCACCGACAATCTTTACTCCTGCTCCCAGGATACCCAGCAGCATCTGGTCAATATCATCCGCGAACACCGGCTCAACCGCATTGTCGTCTCCGCCTGCACCCCACGTACCCATGAACCACTCTTTCAAGCCACCCTGCGAGATGCGGGTTTAAATCGCGCCCTCTTTGAGATGGCCAATATCCGCGACCAATGTTCCTGGGTTCATATGCACGAACCGGAGGCGGCCACCGCCAAGGCCAAGGACCTGGTGCGGATGGCCGTGGCCAAGGCGGCCCATCTCACCGCCCTGCCGGAACAGCGGCTGCCGGTAACTCCCTCGGCCCTGGTCATTGGCGGAGGCTTGGCGGGAATGACTGCGGCTCTGACCATTGCCGAGCAGGGATTCCCGACGACCCTGGTCGAGCAGGGAGATACTTTAGGAGGATCGGCCCTGCTGCTGACTGCCGACCGTTTTGGCGGCGATCCGCGTAAGATTGTGGCCGAGTTGGCTTACAAGGTGAAAATCCACCCCCTCATCAGCGTGCGCGCCAAGGCCTCGGTGGCCAGTGTCTCCGGCTATGTGGGCAACTTCACTACCACCATTGCCAAGAAGGCAGGCAGTGAGGTGATCAATCACGGGGTCATGGTGATCGCCACCGGCGGCAAACCCTATGCGCCGAAACAATATCTGTACGGCGACTCTGAGCGGGTACTGACCCAGCTGGAACTGGAGCAGCGGCTGGCATCGTCCCGCCCGCTTTCCGCCAAGATAAAACAGGTGGTGATGATCCAGTGTGTCGGTTCGCGCGGCGCTGATCTCGCCTATTGCAGCCGGGTCTGCTGCGGTCAGGCCTTGAAGAATGCCCTGCGTCTCAAGACTCTGATGCCGGAGCTGTCCATCTTTATCTATTACCGCGATATGCGGGCCTACGGTTTCCTGGAGGATGATTACCGCAAGGCCCGCGAGCTGGGTGTGATCTTTATCCGCTATACTCCGGAGAATCCACCCAAAGTCACTCCAGGACACAGTAAATCCAGCCTGCTGAAGGTAGTCGGTTACGATCCATTGCTGGGCGAAGAGGTGGAGCTCGACACCGATCTGCTGGTGCTCTCGGTCGGCATTGTCCCGGAAGATCCAACGATCCTGTCGCGCATGCTCAAGGTGCCGGTTACTGCCGACAAGTTTTATCTGGAGGCCCATGTCAAACTGCGGCCGGTGGATATGGCGGTGGACGGCATTTATGTCTGCGGCCTGGCCCATGCCCCCAAGTCGATGGACGAAACCATTGCGCAGGCCCAGGCTGCTGCCGGTCGGGCCTGTCAGCCCCTGGCCAAGGGTTCGATTTCACCCGAGCCCATCGTCTCCCATGTCGATCCTGAGCTCTGTATCGGCTGTGGCGCCTGCGAGATATTCTGCCCCTACAAGGCCATCACAATTGACAAGGAGGTCAAGCCCCGCAAGGCCATGACCCTGACCGCCTCCTGCAAAGGATGCGGGGTCTGTGCCGCTCGCTGTCCGACCATGGCCATCGACATGGGACGTTTTACTCTGGAAGGTATCCGGGCGCAGATCGCGGCTTTTGGCGAGAGTGTGTAATTGGTATGGGAAAAAGTGCCTGGAACCACGTACTGGTGTGCGGCGCGGGATTCAACCCCGTGACACTTCCGTCTGATATACGGATGGGTTGTGGGTTCAATTTCCACTCCAGTCTCTACTATTCACATTAAACAACAACGACGACTTATCGGATTGAGAAGTTTTTCGTATTTGGAGCATACAATGTCAAATTATCAGCCAAAAATTCTTGGATTTCTATGCAACTGGTGCTGTTACACCGCCGCCGATTCTGCTGGCGTGGGGCGCTACCAGTACCCTCCAAATCTCCGGGTCATCCGCATGATGTGCTCCGGCCGCCTCGACCCCTCTTTTCCCCTGGAAGGACTGGCCCAGGGGGCTGACGCTATCTTTGTCGGTGGCTGTCATCCCGGTGAATGCCACTACCAGGACGGCAACTACCACGCTCTGGTCACCGCCGCCCTGGTGCACGAGACCCTGGCCCGGCTGGGCATAAACAGCCGGAGATTTCTTATTGAATGGGCCTCGGCCGCCGAAGGCCCCAATTTTGTCAAGATCATCACCGGGTTCACGGAATATGCCGCAACCTTGGGCCCGCTCGGGACAAGTGAAGGCCTCGACCCCACGTTGTTAAGGGAAAAACTGGCCATGGCAGCAGCAACAGCCAAAGACCGTAAAATCAGAATGGGCCTGATCAGCGCCTCAAGGGAGATGATGAAGGGTGCGGACTTCTCACGGGCAACCATTGCCGGACTGGTGCATGACAAATGCGACAAGCTTCTGACTGAGCTGGTTGGAGCAACTCCCCGGTAAACGACGCCAAAACTAAGAAAACGCTATAGTAACGAAAAGATTCACTGACGAATCTTTTCGTATAAAAAATTGATGGGCAAAACCGTCCGTCACAACAAAAAAGGAGAACATTATGCTTACAGTAACGAAATCAGCAATTGAAAACCTCAAGGAATATATGGCCCAAAACAACATCACCTCGGCCATCCGGGTGGTCATGCAGAGCAGTTGCTCCGGGACACACCTGGGACTTGAACTGGATGAAAAAAAAGACTCCGACAAAGTGTTTGAGGAAGACGGGCTCACCTTTGTCGTTGATAATGGAATATTTGGCACCGCCGGAGCCATCGAGGTTGATTATGTCAAATCTTCCGGTTGCGGTTGCGGCAGCGGTGGGAGCGCAAGCGGTGGTTTCTCGGTAAGTTCTGAGAAAAAATTGGTTGGCGGTTCTTGTTCTTCCGGTTCCTGCTCCAGCGGCTCCTGCGGATGCTGAAGAAGCCCCTCGCGCAACAAACCAGGCTCTAGCTCTTGCCTACTACGCCCACCAAGATCCTGAAATCTTAACCACAGCGGAACAAAGGGAACCGTTTTTCTCGGCATCCTCGTCCCGTCATATCCCATAGGCTGTGCAAAAAGAACTCGACTCCACCATTTTGCCGGTGATGTCGTAGGTACTTGTCCATAAACATAAACCTTTTTCAGATGGCGGCCCATCCATTTAAGATCTATTGAAGAACATGCAACAGACCGGGATGATTACACAACCAGGTCTGTTGCAGAGGCTTTAGAGACAAACTCTAAAGCTTGAGCTAAAAGCTCAAGCCATTATAGCAAAAATCAACAGCGTCCTTTTTTGGAACACTTCTCCTCACCAAACACGACCAAGGAGCCATCTTCTTCCATCTCTTTCAGCCACTTTGGATGTTGTTTCTTGACCCAGGCCTTTGTCACCCAACCGGTGAACATTGCAGGCGCTGAACCGGGTGCACCGATGGTGACCAGATACAAATGGACAAAGAAGAAGGCAAAAATGATCAGGAAGCCCAGAGCGTGCAGGACATACATCATCCGGACAAGCGACACCCCGAAACTGAACGGAAACCAGATGATCAGCCCGCTTGCCACCATGACTGCACCAAACAGGGCCACCACCAGAAAGAACATCTTCTGGCCGGGATTGTACTTGCCCACCTCCGGCATATTTTCAACATGCCAGAGATAGCCGCCACCAGCAATGATCCACTGCCAGTCCTCAGGGAAAGAGAATAAACCGGCCTCTTTCCACCACATAGCGATGGTGAAGACCAGACTGATTGCGAAAAAGATCCCGCCAAAATTATGGATCATCTTCAGATTTAACATTCCCCCAACCATGGTGCCGATACCATTCAGGGAGTGAAACATCATTCCCATACCGGTTAAGCACAACAGGAGGCAGGATAATGCCACACACCAGTGCACGACGCGTTCAAACGGCCCAGTGGCCTTAATCATTCCTTTTTTCATGATTTGTTCCCTCCTTCACAGGTGGTTTCGTCGTCCGGAGTTTTTGGACCGTGTGTTATATAGTGGAGGAAGCAGCCTGCCACGACAGCACCCGCAGTCAAAAGTGAAGCTGGTTTCAGGACATCTTTCCAGATAATAATCTCCAGCGGCACCTTCGGGTCCACCGGCAGATGTTCGTAAACATCTGCTCTCTCAGGCAGAACATAGACGACATGGGTGCCCTGGACGAACTTGTCGCCATAAACATTGGCGTCGCCGCCCAGTTCCGCTGCCCTTGCGTATGCCTTTTTGATCATGGCATCCTTTGCCCCAATCTGCAGGGCTCCGGTGGGGCAGGATTGAACACAGGCCGGTGGTTGATTGACCTGCAGACGGGTATAACAAAGATCGCATTTGGCGATCTTGTTGGTTTCAGCGTCAAACTTGGGTACGCTGAAAGGACAGGCGGTGATACAGGCCTTACAGCCTATGCACTTGTCGGCATGCATACTGACAGATCCAAACTCAGTATGGTACAAAGCGCCGGTGGGGCAGACCTTGATACAGGCTGCATCGGTGCAGTGCATGCAGCCGTCCTTACGGAAAAGCCAGTTGATCTTCCCGTTTTTCTTTTCGTGCTCCTGAAAACGGATCAGGGTCCAGGTGTTCGACTGAAGATCCGGTGGATTCTGGTAACTGCCGAAGTTTTTGGTACGTTTGGCCGGCAGTTCGTTCCATTGTTTACATGCCACCTGGCAGCCACGACAAGCGGTACAGCGGGACAGATCGATTAATTTTACGAGTTCCTTTTTCATATTCTCACTCCCCCTTAAACCTTACTGACGTTAACCATGCATGCCTTATACTCGGGACAGAAAGTATTGGCATCACCCACGGAAATTGTCAGATGATTGACCGAATCGTCAGTAGTGGGTCCGTCTGGAAGGAGCCAGCCATAGTTACATGGCATACCCACCAAATGAACGACCTTGCCCTCAATTTCAAATGGTTTGAGGCGTTTGGTGACCATGGCTACACATGTTACTTCTCCCCGAACAGAGAAAACCTTGACTCGCTCAGCGTTTTTAATTCCAAGGCTTGCTGCCAGTTTATCGCTTATCTCGATATAAGCCTCGGGCATCATCTCAAGCAGCCAGGGCTGCCAGCGGGTGAAGCCGGAACACCAATGCTCTGTGCAGGAGTAAGTTGTGCAGACATAAGGGAATTTCGGATCAGCATTGGCTACTTTGTCGATATCGCTTTTGAAAATCTCTATCGCTGGATTAATCAATTGGTCAGAGATCGGATTTTTCGCCAGCGGGCCTTCCAGAGGTTCATAATGCTCAGGGAAGGGACCTTCAGCCATGCCTGTACCAAACATGGCGCCGACACCATCCGACTTCATGATAAATGGAAATTTCCCTTTTTCCTTATCTGCCAGTGGTGGCCAAGGGCCGTCAACAACGTCGCCGCCCACCCATTTGTCGCCCGTCCACTCTACGAGCTTCATTTTCGGATTGTAGGGCTTGCCTTCCAGATCGCAGGAGGCACGGTTATAGATAATACGTCGATTAAGGGGCCAAGCGAAGGTCCATTCGGGGAAAATGCCAAGACCAGTTGGATCTTCCTTCCCGCGCTTCGCCATTTTGTTCAGACCCTTCTGGTCAAAACTTCCGGCCATAACCCAGTTGCCGCTGGAGGTTGAGCCATCGGCCATCAGTTTGGCAAAAGTCGGGACGGTTTCACCCTTCTTGTTTTCTTCCTTGGCTCCAGTTACCGGATCCGTAATTGTCAGATTCTGCGTGTAATGGCCATTGATCTGCTTGGCTACTTTCAGCGCATCAAACTTACCGGATGCATCCCGATAATCCCACTTGAGATTAAGGATCTGTTCTGGGAATGCACCGCCTTCCTTCTTGTAGAGTTCACGAAGGGCATCCATGATTCTCATCGTAATATCACCGTCGGAGAGGGCGTCACCAGGTGGATTGGCTGCCTTGTAGCGCCACTGAACCCAGCGCCCGCTATTGCTCTGGCTGCCCTCTTTTTCCATGCTGGCCGCAGCCGGCAACATGAAAACCTCGGTATCAATCGATTTTGAATTCATCCCTGGCCCTTTCCAGAACGAAGCGGTCTCATTATTGAAAATATTGACGTTGACCATCCACTTGAGTTTTTCCAAACCTTTGCGAACCTTATTGGTATGCGGCGAGCTCACTGCCACATTAGAGCCGTAGGCAAAAAGGCCCTTGATCTTGCCGGCATACATCTTGTCGATAAGGTGCAGCATTGAATAATGCTTGCCATCATCCATTTTAGGCAACCATGAATAACCAAATTCATTCTCGGCTGTAGCCTTGTCTCCCCACATGGCCTTGAGGAAGCTGACGGTGTATTTAGGATAATTCTGGTACCAGTTTGCCGACTGGGGATCAGTGGACTTGGAGGTATATTTTTTGATGTACTTGTCTAGAGTATCTACAGGTCCTGATGGCATCTTCAGATACCCTGGCAGGATGTTGTAGAGGATGGCATGATCCGTCGACCCTTGAACATTTGGCTCACCGCGCATGGCGGCGATGCCGCCTCCACAAACACCGATGTTGCCGAGGAGCAGCTGGATAATTGACATTATCCTGATGTTTTGAGAGCCAACTGTGTGCTGGGTCCAACCAAGGGCATAACATTCGGCGCCAGCCTTGTCTTTAGCGCCGGTGGCGCCGTACTCTTTGTACACCAGGAGTAGATCTTCCTTGGAAACGCCGGTGATTGATGAAACTTTATCCAGGGTGTAACGCTCATAATGTTTCTTCAGCATCTGATAGACGCAACGAGGATTCTGCAGAGTATAGTCACGGAGCGGGATGCCCGCTTCGTCCTTCTCGATTGTCCAGGTATCTTTGTTATATTTGCGTTTTTCGGCATCATAGCCCGAAAATAGGCCATCCTTGAAATCAAAGCCCGGGCTGAGTATTTGCGAGGCATTGGTATAATATTTGACGTACTCTTCCTGGATCAGATTGTTGTCGATAATGTGCTTGATCATGCCGCCCAAGAAGGCGATATCTGTACCGGAACGCAGCGGTACATGAATATCGCAGCGAGCTGAGGTACGGGTATAACGGGGATCTACATGGATGATTTTGGCGCCTTGGTCTTTGGCGCGGAGAATCCACTTGAAGGCGATGGGATGATTTTCAGCACAGTTGCTGCCCATGATCAGAATGCAATTACTATTTTTCAGGTCGGTAAAATTGTTTGTCATCGAACCGCGGCCGAACGACTCGGCAAGCGCCGCCACTGAAGGACTATGACATACCCTGGCCTGGTGATCGAGATAGACCAGCCCCATAGACCTGGCCGATAGCGTCAATGTCCAACACTCCTCACTATTGATATTTGAGGATCCATAATGACCAATGCTCTCAACCCGATTGACTAACTCACCCTTCTCATTGTGGGTGATAAAATCAGCATCACGGGTATCTTTAATCAAACGGGCAATCCTTTTAAAGGTCCAATCCCAGTCCTTTTCCTCCCACTTGTCGCTCTTTGGCGCCCTGTATAGAACCTTACGAAGCCGATGCTCATTAGCTTCGGTTATCCCAAACAGGCCGGCACCTTTGGCACAAAGGGAACCTTCGTTGATCGGATGATCCGGATCTCCTTCAATATTGAAGATCTTACCGGTCATCTTGTCAGTGCTGCAGATCAGACTGCAACCCACCGAACAGTAACAGCAGATCGTTGTTGACTGTTTGGCCATGCGAATGAGGTCCGTCTTGTTGATCTCTGCGGCATGTGCCTTCAGAGCGGTGAGATCCAGCCCTAGCGAGGACAGGGCAACACCTGATCCTATCGCACCGGACATGGACAGGAATCTTCTCCTGCTGATTTTCATACGGTCTCCTTTTTCTGTGATGTGATTGGTTTGTGAAAAAGCTGCTGGAGAACATGGCAAATGTTCAATCATGCTCGTAGCTGTTTTCCACTCTTAACAAATGGTTGGCAAAGAATACGAAACCACCGGCCGAAGAATTAAAAAATCCCGTGGCCATAAATTATCTGGCATGTCGTCATTTTTCTCCTATCTGGATCTTTTGAGTGTCCCATGACAGTATATGAAAATCTCTTTGATCGTCCTTACTATCATAGAAAATTCCTATTCGTGATATAGGCCAAGCTAGATAATACATGGATGCTTTAATATTTTTAATAGCTAAGACAACACTTTCCTTATAAACGACTGATATTAACCTATACACACACCTGCCATCATCATTTCGATTAATTATGTAATTAATTTTACTAGACTTTTGTAAGCAAATTCCCTTCATTGGTGTAGGTAAAAAAACGATGACGAACAGTGTTTTTACCTATAAAAAATCTCGAACAAATCCTGACTTTTCTTCATGAGCTTCTCAATAATCGCCATCTGCGGATGAAACGGAAAGATGACCCATCTGTGTCGAAACATTTCCTGAAAAATGAAGATGAAGTTCACTGAATTGACAGAGAGGTTGCGCAAGGGACAAGAAGGAAGTGACTCAGATGTCTGAAAAGTCGTTACGTGGAAAGAGTATTGCAGATAGTGCTTTTTAATAGGCTGGGTTATGGAGCAGAAAATGGCAAAAGGAATGAGGCGGGATCATTTATCGACATTCAAGGCCGGACAATTTTAATTTGTTTTCCGGTTTTTTTGGGCATATAATAAAAATAAAATCATTCATTCTCATTTCTGATACACGATCTACAATGTTGAAGATAAGCCGCAAACAGCGGCTGGGCGAGGCAACTGTTTGAACCACCTAAGGCAGCTTGTTCTTATTATTCATCTTTATCAGGAGGATATGATCATGTTTGATTTATTGCCATTTAAACGTCGCAGTGAAGTTCCAAACGTCTTTTCGGAGATGGATGATATGGTCAAGAAAATGTGGTTTGACTTTCCTTTCCATAACCTTGACGAAGACGTCAATCTTGCATGGACCCCTCGTCTCGATGTCAGCGAAACAGACACCGCCCTGGAGGTTGTGGCCGATCTGCCCGGAATGGACAAGAAAGACATCAATGTTTCACTGGATGGGGATCTGTTGACCATCAAGGGCGAAAAGAAAGAGGTCAAAGAGAAAAAGGATAAACACTATCACTCCATTGAACGGCGCAGCGGATCCTTTTATCGGGCGGTGAGACTGCCGGCAGAGGTGGAGAATGACAAAATTGAGGCATCCTTTAAAGACGGGGTGCTCACCCTTACGCTCCCAAAATCAAAAGAAGCTGCCAAAAAGGTGGCCCAGATAGAAATAAAATAAAGGGATTTTATGGCTGCAAATAAAATCGGGGCCTGAGGACATCATTCGATGAACTCAGACCCCGACTGATTTTCAGCTTGCAAGAGGAGCAGGGCATCCATTGATGCAATGGATTATGGAATGGATCAAGCCTCCTCTCAGGTCATGCGAATGCGCTCACAGTCAGGACAGATCCAGGTCGGGCCGTTACTGATTCCCCACAGATTTTCCTTAAAACAGTCCTCGCAAATCATAAACCCGCAGGGACAGCTCAGACAGTAGGGTTTCTTGGCCTTGCAGCAATGGCACTGGTATTCGCCCAGCTTTCTTCTCCGATAACCGACACCTTCCGATTTTTTCTCGCTTTTGTCGGTCATCTCTCCAACTCCTTTTCCAACCATTGATGATACCCTTCACTGAGATGGGTAATGACTGTGGCAATGATCTCCGGGACCTCATACGGATGGGCCTCTCGGAGAACCTGTTCGAGCTCTTTGTACCGTAACTCGTTGCTCTTCATTGTCAAAAGATACTCCTCCGCAGAGACGATTTCCCCCTGCCACCAGTAAGAACTGCTGACCGGCCCAGAAATCTGGGCACAGGCGATAAGCCGCTTCTGCAGAAGCAGCGTACCCAGTTTTTCAGCATCCGCACGACTCTCCAGAGTGGTGGTAATCAGCAGTGGGACATGCATACGACAAGCTCCTTTTGCAGTATTTTAAACGTCATCATTGTTTGACCACTTTCTTTTTTTCCGATATTAGAATACCTTAGGGGCCGTTCATAAATGAACTATTCCATTTTTTACGCACAATTCAAACAAAAAAACAGCACCACTTACAACCACAAAAGAGACAAGAAAATGCTCCTGGCAATTGATATCGGCAACTCCCACACTGTTCTTGGATTGTTCAACCATGACCAGCTTCTCGGCCAATGGCGATTCCAGTCAGACCGGAATCGCACCGAGGATGAACTGGCCATTCAGTGCCATGGCCTCTTTTCCCTGATCGGCGTGGACTGCGGCGAGATTTCCCATTGCATTCTCGCAAGCGTCGTCCCAACCCTGGAAAAAGTATGGGTCTTCTGGTGCACGAAATACCTTGCAGCCCATCTGGCACAGCCGCTCCAGGTGGTGACAGCTAAGTGGATAAAGCAACACCTGAGCATCCGCACAGAGCATCCCGAAGAAGTCGGGGTCGATCGTCTGGTCAACAGTATAGCCGCCTGGCAGAAACATCAATGCAATCTGGTGGTCATTGATTTCGGTACTGCCATCACCTTCGATTGTGTCAGGGCTTGTGGGGAATTTATTGGTGGCCTGATCCTGCCGGGGATTAATATCTCGCTTACGGCCCTCTCGGCCGGTACCGCCAAATTACCGCCCATTGACCTGAGTGTCGGGCCTGACAAAGTCATTGGAACAAACACCATCCAGGCCATGAAAAGCGGGATACTCCATGGCTATGGAGCCCTGGTGGATGGACTGATTCAACGAATCCTGGCAGAGATGGCGGTGTCTCAAGAGACATGCAAGGTGATTGCCACCGGCGGTATGGCCCACCTCATCGCCCCTTACAGTGAGGCCATCCATGAGATTGACCCCACGCTCACCCTCACCGGCCTCCATTTTCTTTCCACCCATTGCCGGAACGCTGGGAAGGAGGCGATCCGTGTCGCTGACCCCCGAAATGACCCAGGAGCAAACAATGGCTGAATCAACATTTCCACAAGGAATCCCTGCCCCGCTCAAGCCCGGAGCCGTTATCGGGATCATCGCTCCTGCAGGTCAGATTCGTGAGCTGGAAGGATTCCAGGCCGGGGTCCAGATCCTTGGAGAGATGGGATTTGAGGCCAGATTCCCCCGTGAACTCTGGGCCGGACAGGGATATCTGGCCGACAGCGATCTCAACCGCGCAGAAGAGCTGAACCGGATGTGGGCCGACCCGCAAATCTCAGCCCTGCTTTGCCTGCGTGGGGGCTATGGCTGCCTGCGCATGGCCGGAAGGATTGATCTGACCCAAGTCCGCAATCAGCCGAAATTCCTGATTGGTTTCTCAGACATCACGGTACTGCACACCCACCTCTTTCAGCAGGCAGGGCTTGTTTCCCTGCACGGGCCCACCCTTTCCACCCTTGCCACAACCGACAAAGAGTCCCTGGAACGATTTCATCAATGCCTGACCAGCAAGTGGCGAGTTCCCCTGCAAATAAAGGGCGTGGAAATATTACGGGGCGGAGATGAGATCAAGGGCCGTCTCGTCGGCGGCAACCTGAGCACCCTGCTCACCCTGCTGGCCACTCCCTTTGAACCGGATTATACCGGGCGAATTCTCTTTCTCGAGGATGTGGGCGAACCACTCTACCGCATTGACCGCATGTTGACCCAGCTCTGGCTGGCTGGCAGACTGCAGAAGCCTGCCGGGATTATCCTTGGTGATTTCTCCCTGACAAGAGAGATGGAAACAAACGAGAAAGTCCGGCATCACGAAGCGATATGGGACCGGGTTCTGCAACTCACCGCCGCCACAGGGATTCCAGTGTGGGGCGGATTCCCCTTTGGGCACGGGCCCGCCAACCTGACCCTGCCCCATGGCGCCGAAACAATCATGGATAGCAGAAACGGCAAGCTGTTCTTTTTATAAAGAAACCTCAAAAATCTCAAGTCAAGACCGTAAATCTCGCCTGCTTCAGGCCATACGCCGATACTGAATGGCCTCGGCCACGTGGCCGAGCTGCAAAGATTCACTGCGATCCATGTCGGCAATGGTGCGGGCGATCTTCAAGATCCGGTGATACCCCCGCGCTGAAAGCCCGAGCTGCTCCACACTTTTCTCCAGAAGCCTCGTTGAAGGCGCATCCAGGACACAATATTTCCGAATATCTTTAGGCCCCATCTGGCCGTTGCAGAACACAAGCCCCTGCCGCTCATGGCGATCATAACGTTTTCGCTGCACCTCACGGGTCTGATCCACCCGCGCCTTGATATCTGCCGATGATTCCCCCTGCCGTTCGGCGCTCATCTCCTTGAACGGCAAAGCCGCCACTTCCAGATGGAGATCAATGCGATCCAGCAAAGGCCCGGAAACTCGGCTGGTATAGTTGTGAATTTGAGCCGGATTGCAAACACATTCCTTCCGGTTATCCCCGTAAAATCCGCAGGGACAAGGATTCATGGCCACCGCCAGCATCACTCTGGCTGGAAATTTGAGACTGAGATTGGCCCTGGCAATGGTCACGGTTCCATCTTCCAGGGGCTGACGCAGTACCTCAAGAACATGCTTTTTAAATTCAGGGAGTTCGTCGAGGAACAGCACCCCGTTATGGGCCAGCGACACCTCACCCGGACGGGGAATCTGGCCGCCGCCTATGAGTCCCGCGTCGGAGATGGTATGGTGCGGAGAGCGAAACGGGCGGGTGGCGATCAGCGGCATATCCTCCGGAAGCAGGCCGATGATGGAATAAATCTTTGAGGTCTCCAGGGCCTCGGCAAAACTGAGATCGGGCAGGATGGTGGGAAGACGGCGGGCCAGCATGGTCTTCCCGGAACCGGGCGGACCTTTGAGCAGAATATTATGGCTTCCGGACGCGGCAATTTCCAGGGCCCGCTTCACATGCTCCTGCCCCTTGACCTCATTGAAATCCACATCATAGTGCCTGGCCCGGGCAAAGGACGTGGCCGGATCAATATGAAAGGGAAGACATTCCTGCTTATCTGCGAGAAACTCTACGGCCTGATGCAGGGTAGTAATGGCAATGACATCGATCCCATCCACCACCGCCGCCTCCATCTTGTTGGCATCCGGGACAAGAATCCCCTTCATGCCAAGATCCCGGGCCGCCAGAGTAATGGGCAGGACACCGCGAACCGATCGGACGCCACCATCAAGGGAAAGCTCGCCAAGGACCCAATACCGCCCCAGCTTATTACTTTCCAGGGTTCCGGTAGCCGCCAGAATCCCCAGGGCCATGGGCAGATCAAAACCGGCTCCACCTTTTTTGATGTCCGCCGGTGCAAGATTCACGGTTATCCGGCGCTGGGGAAACTCGTAGCCACAGTTCCTGATCGCCGCCTTGACTCGATCCTTGCTCTCGCGCACACTCCCATCAGGCAGGCCAACGGTGGTAAAAACCGGCAGGCCGAGAGCTATATCCACCTCGACTTCCACCGCAAGGCCATCCACGCCGGCCACCGCACCACTTTGTATTTTTGCCAGCATGAAGTTATATGGATCCTCGCTGATTTGAAGGGGTAAGGATGAATGGGAACTCTTCTGGATATGGCATAATTATCCAGATGAACGGGATAATCTGTAAGGCACAAAAAAGATATGATACCCTAGTTGAATTCATGGCGTCACCTTAATTTTTTTTTTGAGCATTGAGCCGGATTGACTGATTGGATCCACAGGATACCATATAGCCAATGCCACCAAAAAAACTGACCTGTAAATAAAGTAGACAAAAAATAGAGTACGGATAGAGTGCTCTGTTGGAAGAAACTCCACAATATTAGATCCCGGAAGACATGAGGAGTTCGATAGCGTCAAGTCTGATGGGAACCGCTTCAAGAGGAAGGTACTTTTTTTGAAAAATATACTCACCCCGACAAACAAGATGAGTGCCTTTCGCAGATTCTTCTCTTGTAAAGAAAACAATCTGCGAAAGACACTAAAAATAGCCGGACAAACATGTCTCCTCTGGGTCATTTACTATGCAGGTACCTGGATAGTAAATTATTTCCACATCCCCCTGCCGGGAAGT
This sequence comes from Desulfobulbaceae bacterium, assembly GCA_019163335.1. Lineage (GTDB taxonomy): Bacteria > Desulfobacterota > Desulfobulbia > Desulfobulbales > Desulfocapsaceae > UBA2270. The sequence goes on from JAFLKM010000032.1 coordinate 52,738, forward strand.
GTGCTGGGCATAATCATCCTGTTTGTCCTGCTTTCAATGGGAGTTATCAAGGAACAGTGGCTGTCGGCAGCAGTTAATCCCTTACTCAAGCATCTGGCCTTTTTCTTCATTCCAATTGCCGTAGAGCTGATGCAATGGGGAGATTTGTTCATTAAAAAAGGACACCTTCTGTTTTTGCCACTGGTGGTCAGCACTCTGGTTGCATTACTGGCAACAGGTGGCGTCGTTCAACTTCTCACCAAAAACAACGAGAATTCAGAGGAGTAATCGACGTGCAGAATACAACCATGACAGTGTTTACAATATTTCTGACCATTAGCATTTATTTCATCAGCCTGAAAATCTATCAGAAGATAAAAGTGCCGTTTTTGACCCCTCTGCTGATCAGCACCACGGCCATCATCCTGATCCTGATTTCTTCGGGCGTCACCTTTGAACAGTACAAGCCAGGCAAAGCGATTATGACCTTTTTGCTCGGACCGGCTACAGTCGGACTGGCCCTGCCACTTTACTTGAACCGGCAGCTTTTGCGAAAAATGCTCATTCCCATACTGATTGGCATTGTCTCCGGCTCCATCTCTACTTTGACTACCGCTGTAATCCTGGCCAAACTGAGTGGACTTGATGCCTTGCTGGTGGCTTCCATGGCCACTAAATCGATAACTGCCCCCATTGCCATCGAGATCTCCCGAATTATAGGGGGTGACCCGGCCATTGCCGTTGCTTTCGTGGTTTTTACGGGCACGCTCGGTTCAATGATCGGCACCAGCTTTCTTTCCTTGTGCAAAATCAACAGCCCTGTCGCAAGAGGCCTGGCCATGGGCCTCTCCGCTCACGGCCAGGGCACCGCCACGATCCTGCAGGAAGGACAACTTCAAGGGGCAATGGCAGGTGTGGCCATGGCCTTGTCTGCGATTTTCGTTTCATTTATTGCCCCGTTTTATATCCCCTGGCTTTTGTAAAGGGAAAGGGGCGGCTTACATTTTTTTTGAGCAGATGAGAAAAGAGGTGGGGAAAAGAAGATATAGGCAGGGTTTTTAAGTTTGCTCAACAAAAGAGCATTCTACTGGATGTAGCAAGGAGGAGTCACAAACTTGCACGAGCAGATCAAGACCGGGTGGAGTGATACTCCCTGATAAGGGTCTCGAGCCCAGCCTCCTGCTCTTTGGAAAGGGTGCCAAACCTGACACCTCTTCGCCGGATTTTACTGGGATCGCCTTTCTGGTCAGCCAGGATCTTGTAAATAGGATGATTCGTGTCAGTGACCTCAGCATCGTAGGTGGGGATGAGGGAGACCTTTTCCACATTGCATCTCTCACCAAAAAGAGTGAAAAGCTCTGCGCTGTCTTGCGGCCAGTGATCCTCTTCATGGTAGAAAAAAGCAAGCCCACCCTCGCTTATGTCAACGATTAAACCCGGAAGCACCATGGGGTCGCTCCGAAATACTGCAAAAGAACCGAGTTCAACCTCATAACGAATACTCGCCCTCTTGTTCTGGCCTGCCTGTTCTGGTGTCATGATCCGCCCTGTCTATAAAATCCCATTACCAACGCCTCTGCCGACCCTTCCGGGTCACCCTGAATTTCCCCTATATACCCTATTCATTCTTCAAAGTCCAAGTTCAATCATTTAGATCCGTTTTCCCTTGCGAGAGTTTTAAGTGGTCAGATTCCTCTAAAATTATTGGCCGATTTAACGTGGAATTCGCACGCATATGACCGATTGGTCAAATGTTACCATTGCTCTATTCTATTTTTGCCCCCCTGCGCATCCCTTATCTGATCAATTTATCCATAGATAACAGCATGATTGATTGCATTACGCAGATGTTTAAGATCTGGCATGATAAATGCGTTATTAGCAACAGAGCGAAATCAAATTCTTTAGCGGGTTCCCCCCAATCAGACAACCACTGACCCCTTGTAGAGTCAGCAAACAGCGCGAGTAATATGAATCTGGATGATAACCGCCAAGGAATGAGTTTGGGGTGAGAGGATGATAAAATTAACCCTATTACGGCATGGCGAGAGCTTGTGGAATAGAAAAAACCGCTTTTCTGGATGGACGGATATCGATCTTTCTGCTCAAGGCAGGATCGAGGCACGAGAAGCCGGCAAGATGCTTAAATCTGAAGGCTACTGCTTCGATATTGCCTATACCTCAGTGTTGAAGCGATCCATACGCACACTTTGGATGGTGCTGGATGAACTTGACCAAATGTGGATTCCGGTCGAGCGCTCTTGGCGGCTCAATGAGCGGCATTATGGAGCCCTGCAAGGCTTGAATAAGGCCGAGACCGCAAGGCGATTTGGTGGGGAACAGGTGTTCATTTGGCGCAGAAGTTATGACATCAGGCCTCCAGCCTTGGAGAAAACAGATGAACGATATCCGGCCCATGATCCACGTTATCGAGAATTGGCTGATCACGATTTGCCACTGACAGAGTGCTTAAAAGACACGGTTGAGCGCTTCTTGCCGTATTGGCACGAATTTATTGCACCCACCGTCAAAGCTGGAAAAAGAGCGATTATCGTAGCTCACGGCAACAGCCTACGGGCAATGGTGAAGTATCTTGATAATGTTTCAGACGAAGATATTGTCGCGCTGAATATTCCCACCGGAATCCCCTTGGTATATGAACTGGATAAGGACTTGCTGCCTATTAAACATTATTACCTGGGAGCTTCGGAAGCTGTGGAACATGCGATAAAGGCTGTAGAAAATCAAGCTCAGGCCCACTGAAAATAGAATCTGAATTAACAAGGCGGATTGAAGCGACGACAAATTGGTGGTCGCCATTGTTCGCCAACAAGAAAGAGGAAAAATTATGCCGAATCAAGATGGAGCAGGACCCAAAGGTAAGGGACCGAAAGACGGTCATGGAAAAGGGAAGGGAAGCGGGAATTGTAACGGGAGTTGCAAGGACACTGGCACTGGTCAAGGAGCAATGACCGGCGGGAAAAAGGGAGACAAAGACAGAAACAAAAAATAAGCCGGATTCAGGAACAGGAATTGTGAGCTTGCGACCAATCGCAGAGCCAGACAAAGAGGCTGCGGCAAGCATTCGTGTTGTTGCGACTGTCTTGCCCCCTGGTCTTTTTGGCTGGCTTTGCGCTGCTACCGGTTAAACAAACAGGCTGTTGAGAAAAAATTTCAATAAAGAGAGAAATCGTGAAACCAAAGAAAATTCTTGTCATAGGCGGCTCTGCGGCAGGTGCCAAGGCGGCTGCCAAGGCCAGGAGGCTTGATGAATTTGCTGAGATTACCCTTATCCAAAAATCGCCCGATCTTTCCATGGCTGCGTGCGGGTACCCTTACTATATCGGCGGGGTCTTTAATGACCGCAACCTTTTGCTCTGCACTCCCACCGGTGTTCCCCGTGATCCAGCCTTCTTCGACAAAGACAAGGCCATCACCGCCCTGGTGGAAACCGAGGCTCTGGCCATAAACCGCAACGAAAAACAGGTTCTTTGCCGCGATCTCAAAACCGGCAGTGAGCAGACTTTCATGTACGACAAGCTGATCCTCAGCACCGGGGCTAAACCTAACATGCCGGCAATCCCGGGCATCGGACTTGATGGCATCACCGCTCTTTTGACCATGACAGATACAGATTACCTGCGCCGAATTTGTGATGAGAAAAAAATCCACCAAGCGGTAGTCATAGGCGGCGGCTCAATTGGGGTTGAAGTCTGTGAAGCATTGAGTATCAATGGGATCAAAGTAACGGTTGTTGAAGCCCTTGACCAGGTCTTAACCTTCCTTGATTGGGATCTGGCCCATCTGGTTGAAAACCATATGCGCAGCAAAGGAGTGCAGGTTGTAACCTCCAGTGGGGTAAAAGAGTTCGTCGGCAAAGACGGCAGACTCATCGGCGTTAAACTCGCGGACGGCAGAGTTCTTGACTGTGAACTTGCCGTCATGGCCATCGGCGTGCGCCCCAACAGCGATCTCGCCAAAGCCGCCGGCCTGAAAACCGGAAAGTTCGGGGGGATCACGGTCAACGAGTACATGCAGACTTCTGATCCCGATATTTATGCAGCCGGTGACTGTGTGGAAATCGCCAGCCGGATCAGTGGCGAGCCGGTTTTTGCTCCCAAGGGCGATCTTGCCAACCTCGAAGGTCGGGTGGCAGGAGAAAATGTCGCAAATGGGAATTGCGTTACCTTTCCAGGCACATTTCATACCGGTATTTGCAAGATTTTTGATTTTTCTGCCGGATCCACCGGCCTTTCCACCATAGCTGCCGAAAGGATGGGCATGACTGACATCCAAACCGTGGTCAATGCCAGTCCGGATAAACCGGGATTTATGGGCGCGAAACTTCTCATATCGAAGATGCTGGTCAGCACCGGAGACCAGCGACTGCTCGGCTATCAGTGTGTCGGAACGGGGGATGTGAGTAAACAGATTGCCACCGCTGCCATGGCCATCATGGGGAAGTTAACCGTCACAGACCTGGTCAATGCCGATCTTCCCTATTCGCCGCCCTTTTCCCTGGCCATCGACCACTTCATTGCTTCGGCCCATATCATGCAAAACAAGCTCAAGGGCCGAATGACTGGTATTTCATCCGCAACGGTGTGGGATAAAATTCAGCATGATGTACAGCCATACTTCCTGGATTGTCGCAGCCCGGGTGAATTCGAAGCAATGTGTCTCGGCATCGGAGAGCACCTTATCCCCATTGGGACCCTGCGCTCTCGCCTGGCCGAACTTCCAGCAGACAAAAATGCAGAGATTATTTGCTTCTGTAAGGTCTCCCTTCGCGGGTATGAGGCAGAAATCATTCTCCGGGCCCACGGCTACAATAATGTTCATGTTATGGAGGGTGGCATTATGGCTTGGCCGTATCCACGGAAAAAATAAGAAATTGCCAGCCAACAGGTGCGGGGTCAGCAGGTGTGCAGGGCGGAGTCAGTAGGTGTGGGATCTGGTCAGATATGGGGCTTACCAGCGATATTGTTTTGCGGGCTTGGCTGTCTGAATAACTCAATAATTTCCCTTCTTTATTTGTTATCTTGGAAGCCTGACCCTGCTTTCGAGAAAAACCCAATGCAAAAAAGAATAACAACGGACAGATAAAAAATCAGAAAAACTTCCCAGACGAAAAAGCATGGGCTCGTTTCTGGCTAATTTTGTGGATCAATCTTACTCTGACCCTTTTACTCTCATTGTTGGCTTGCAAGACCTGACCCCGAATTCCCGTTTGACCCCGAATTCGTTACTGCAATGGATGGATGAGGCGGCCTTTATTACCGCAACCCGGTTCAGCCGTCAGAAGATGGTGACGGTCTGTTCTGACGGTCTGTTCGGATCGCATTGACTTCAAACACCCGATCCCCGCCGGAACCTTTGTCGAGCTGGTTGGACGGGTGGTGAAGGTAGGGAACACCAGCCTTCAGGTGCGGGTGAGCGTTTATCTTGAGCGAATTTATGACGATGCTCGGGAAAAGGCGATTGAGGGGGTTTTTACCTTTGTCGCGGTGGATGATTCGATGAAGCCTTTACCAGTGAGGAAGTAGAATATGACTTTTTATCAGATGTTTCGTTGTGCATGTTTTCCAGGTGTTCAGGTCTCTCTTCTCATCCTGTGTCCGTGGCTCTTCTCGCTTTTCGCGGCAAGCCCCTTGCTGGCTGCGGAGGAGCCGAGTCTGCCATGGGCTGCGAATATTTATTTCGAAAATGATCTCTTTACCGGCACCGATTCCAATT
>JAFLKM010000065.1 GCA_019163335.1 Desulfobulbaceae bacterium
GAATCTTCGTTTCAGTTCAGATCTGCTTATTGTCTCATCCATAAAATATCATCCTGTTACATGCCTTTATTGACTACCCCCCGATGAACGGGAGAAGTGCCTTATGTGAACCACCCCGCATACTCCTACTGTCCGAAGGTGAGTCGATGGAATCCACCCTCGGGAAAAAAGGGACGGGTGGCATCAATCCCCTGCAGTTCAAAAAGAATAACCTCAAGAATCAGATAAACCTTGGTGTTTCGGCGGACACATGCCGTCATGGTCTCCCCATGATGGCCCATGGCAGCATGGAGATGGATGCGCGGTTCATCCCCATCCCGGAAGATGGATCCACTGCCCACCACCTCGCGGGCGCCGTCAACCTCAGCCCATACCGGATCAGGCGGCATGGTCGGTTCCTTGGGCCCGGTCACAACCCCGGCCTGGCGCAAACCTCCCAGGATTTGAAACCAGCACGATCGCAAATTCTCCTTGACCACCAACTCCTGCAAGCCAGACAACAAATCATCGCCCTGATCGAAACGGGCCATGATCACCCGTCCCATTGTTCCTGTTTGATATTCCATTTTTTCTCCCTGTATATACGCTCAAAATGCAATGCAACTCACTATGTGCAATGCCTGGAAATTTCATTTTCTCCCTCTTTTATACCCCCCGCAATAACTCGGCCAATGCCGTCTGCCGTTTCGCTGTATCCATATTCTGGACTGCCATGGAAAATGCCTGCCTGGTACCGACGAAAACCGCCAGCTTCTTGGCCCGGGTCAGACCGGTATAGATAAGATTGCGAAACAGCATCTTGAAATGCTGACTGACTATGGGAATAATAACACAGTCAAACTCACTGCCCTGGGATTTGTGAATGGTGATCGCGTAGGCGAGCTCCAGTTCACTGATTTCATCCTTTTGGTATTCAACCTCCCGGTCGCCCGCAAAGAACCGTACCATACAGGTCAAATCAAGAGCATTAACTCTCTCGATGATCCCGATATCCCCATTAAAAACCCCAAGCACATAATTATTGCGGCGATGGATAACCCTGTCCCCCACCCGGAAGATCCGCTCCCCAAGAATCAGCTGCCCCTTACCTTCTGTATCGGGATTAACCGCCTGCTGGAGGTTCCGATTCAAGGTGGCCGTCCCCAGGCTGGCACGGGTCATGGGAGAGAGCACTTGAATTTCACACCCTTTGCCGAAATATTTCGGAATCCACTCGGTGTACAATCTGAGGATCACCTCCTGGGCAGTAAGCCCATAATAGAGGGACGACCAGGGATGCACCTTTTTCAACACCGCCCGTAATTCATCGGCACTATTTTCTGCCGTCTGAAGCAGGCCAAAATTGATATGACGGTATTGATCCGGCAGATCCAGTGGAGTCCTCCTTCCTGGAGCCGGCAACTCTTCATCAGCTCCGGTGTAAAGCTGTTCCTCACTCAATTGAGCCTCGAGCTCCCGACCCGACAACTTGAAATGATCCCGGACTCTGGCAATCACCCGCAGTTGTTCCTGAGTCGCCTCGTTGGAATCAAGAAAGAGGCAATCCACCTTTTCCTTCCACAGTCCCGGCTCTTTAAAAGGAGATGGAATGCGGGGGATTTCACCGGTATTGATGGCATGGGCATAGCGAATTATGGAGGACTCACCAGCCTGCCGGAATACCTTATTCAGGGTAAAAAGGGGGACAACGCCGGAGGCAATCAAATCTGACAGCACATTGCCCGCACCCACCGAAGGCAGCTGGTCAGCGTCTCCAATCAAAATCAGGCGGGCTCCTTCGGGGATGGCTGCCAAAAGAGAGGCGGTCAGACTGATATCAAGCATGGAGCATTCATCAACAATGAGGCAGTCTAGTTCCAACGGCTGCTCTTTGTTTCGCTTGAAACCACCCCCCTGATACTCAAGCAGACGATGAATGGTCAGGGCTTCAACGCCGATCACCTCGCCCATGCGCTGGGCGGCGCGCCCCGTGGGTGCCGCAAGAACCACACGCAACTTCATGGCCTGCAACAGCATGACCAGGGTTTTAGTGGTCGTGGTCTTACCGCAGCCAGGCCCACCAGTCAGGATCGCGCAACGGCAGGTGGCAATTCCAGCAACTGCCGCATGTTGTTCGGCACTGAGCTGCATATTCTGAGTGGCGCTGTAGCCAGCCAGCCACTGTTCCACTCTTTTGGCATCAACAACAAGGGGGGCGCAAATTTTCTTGAGCGAATCAGCGCAATTCTTTTCGTCGTAATACAGGGTTTTGGAATAATAACAGAAAACGGGAACAGCGCCATCGATGGCAAGAAAACGGGTTTTAAGAAGATTCTCCTGCTCCATGGTTTGCAGATAAACGGCAAGCCCCTCACCCAGATCCATCTCCAGAAGTTCCTTGATCTGGGTCTGGATCTGGCCGGCGGTCAAAAAACAATGGCCCTGTTCACGGGAGGCCGCCAGAATATGACGAATAGCAGCCATAATCCTGATTTCAGAATCCAGAGGAATACCCAATGAAAGCGCTACTTTGTCAGCAGAAAAGAAGCCGATCCCATAGAAATCATCCGCCAGTCGGTATGGGTTCTCCCGCACCATGGCTACGGCTTGATCTCCATACTTCTTATAGATGCGAACGGCAAAGAGGGTGGAAATCCCATGGCCCTGAAGAAAGAGCATCACCTCACGCACGGCCCGGTGTTCTTCCCAGGCCGTCTTGATGCCGGTCAATTTTTTATGGGCAATGCCCGGCACCAGAAGCAAATCTTCAATCCGCTCTTCAAAGATTTCGAGGGTGTTTTTGCCGAAATGAGTGACGATCCTGCGGGCCGTCTTCGGCCCCACCCCTTTGATCAGTCCTGAGCCCAGATACTTTTCCAGCCCGGCGGCGGTGGCCGGTTTCTGCTCCTCGGCCCGCAGGGCTTTGAACTGACGGCCATACCCTGGATGAACAGCCCAGGAACCGAAAAACTTCATGGTGGCTCCTGCAAAAACGCGGGTCTGATGCACGGTCACCGTGACCGGATCGTGTTCCTGAAAACACTTGACCCGGAGCACCGACCAGCCGGTTTCGGAATTATGATAGGTGACCCGCTCGACAATCCCCTGAAGCCTCTCTTCGATTACACCCTGCCGCATCGTATCCGTATTACCCCTGCCCGTTTCAAGAAAACCATCCAGTTATTGCTCTCTATATAGCATAATTCCAAAGGAGAAGCGATCAGAACCAGCTGTTTCCGGCATTGAGCATGTCTTCTTCACTGTCCGTCCTGCTCCGGCTTTTTCCCTTGACACGCGTTGCCGGATTCCGATATGAAGAGAATTAAGAGAATAAAAACTCACCAATAGACAAGCAGATCCACAGCAATCACAGATGGAATCAATGGATGAAACAGCATGCTGAGGCAAAGGGCTGCAATTCACATCCATCCGAACCTTTATCCCATGGACACAAAAATGAGTACCACTTCTGAATATGGCTGGAGCGAGACATCCGGCATCCCCCTGCTTACCAAACTGCGCAGTGACCTGAAGGCTGCCATGTTGAGCAGAAATGAAGCAGTCAAGGGCGCCATCCGGATCATCATAAGCGAATTCCCCACCCGAATCACTCTCCCCATCACCCTTGAAAGCGGGAAAAAAAGCAGCCGTCCCAAGCGCGACGATGAAATCACCAACGATGAGATCATCTCCGTCATCATGGGACTGTGCAAGTCTGAAAAACAGACCCTGGAATTCGCCAAGCAGACAACTTCCGATTATCTACAGGTACTAGAATCGTATCTGCCCAGCATGGCCGGCGAAGATGAAATCCTGGCCTGGACCAAAGCAAATATCGACCTCTCCCAATTCAAAACCCCCATGCAGGCGATGGGGACCATCATGAAACATTTTGGCAAAGGCGCGGACGGCAATATGGTCAAAAAAGTTCTCGGCTCGCTGGCCGGATAAGCTCAATTCCATGCCCTCCACCAGACAAAAAAACTCGGGCCTCAACACTGACAAGTGCCGGAGCAACTACTGTTCTTTCGGAGATGGCAAACAGCTTTTTGATACCATCCAGGACCCGGTGCTGGTTGTCAGCCCTGAAGGCATTATCCTTGATGCAAATCCAGCCGCCATCAAGGCTGCCCGCAAGAAAAAAAACCAGATGATCGGCAAGGGAATCTGCAAGATTATTCATGGAGGCAGCTCTCCTCATCTGAAATGTCCACTTGAATCATTTTTACGGACCTGTACCCCACGGGTGGAGGAAACCAGGCTGCCAGGTCTTTTTGGAGAATATCTGCTCAATATCTCACCGATTAAGGAGAGTGATGGGATTGTCAGAAATATACTGTTAATTGCCCGTGCATTGACCTCTGAGGAAGTCCGTAAAGTTGACTCCATGCGGACAGCACAACTTGCCGCAATCGGCGAACTGGCCGCAGGTGTAGCCCATGAGGTGAATAATCCCATCACCGGCATTATTAATTTTGCCCAGATCCTTCTGGATGACAGTAAAAAAGACTCCCTCGAGGAAGAACTCCTCACCCGCATCATCACCGAGGGCGAACGAATTGCCTCCATTATCAAAAATCTGCTCTCCTTTGCCAGGGAAAGCGATCAGGAGATTGAACCCATTGATATGGTCGATATTATTAAAACCAGTTTATCACTGGTCGAACATCAATGCAAAAATGACGGCATCCAGATCAGCACAGACTTTTTCGACGGCCCTTGCCCCATCAATGGCAATTTCCGCCAGTTGCAGCAGGTCATCCTCAATCTTTTGAGCAACAGCCGGTTTGCCTTGAATGAACGCTACCCTCTCACTTCACTAGACAAGAAGATCCTGATCTCCTGCCATCCGATCACCATTGAACATGAACCGCCCTGGATTCAGGTCTGTCTCCGTGATCACGGTACCGGGATTCCCCAGAGCATCCTTGATCGACTCTTTGATCCATTTTTTACCACAAAACCAGCTGGGCAAGGCACCGGCCTTGGCCTCAGTATCAGTTTCGGAATCATCCAGGATCATGGCGGCTCAATCAAGGTCAACTCGATCATGCACCAATTTACTGAAATGCTTCTCAAAATTCCTGCCTCCAGCTCATAGATGCCATGGAATACGTTGAAACAGTCGATAAAAATGCCCGCATCCTCATTGTAGATGACGAGGCAAGCATACGCATGACCTTTGAGATGTTTCTGGTTCGAGAAGGCTATGGCCCCGTCACTACGGTTACAAATCTTGACGAAGCCCTGCTGGCCATTGAGGCCCAGGCGTTTGACCTGATTATCAGTGATATCGTCCTGGAGGGGGGACGCGGCACAGATCTTCTCCGCAAGATTCGAAAAAGCGGTATTGAGTGTCCAGTGGTCATGATTACCGGCTTTCCCAACTTAAACTCCGCAGCAGAAGCAGTCCGTTATGGGGCCTTTGACTATATCTCCAAACCTGTCAACAAGGAGACCCTGCTTAAATTTGTCCGTCAGGCACTCCAGCACTGGCAACTGGAAAAGGAAAAAAAACAACTCCGCAAGGAAAATGAAAAGTATAAACGTTACTTAGAAGCCATCCTCAGTTCTGTTCGTGACGCCATTATCACCATTGATAATGACATGAATATCATCCAGATCAACAATACCGCTAAAAAATGGTTGTCCTGCGATGACAATACTGTTCCAGCAACGATAAAATCCCTCCCGGATGAAATAAGTCAAGCCTGCCTTCAGGATGCTGTCCAGGTATTGAGTAACAGGAAGGAGGTTCGGGAGCATCAGATTGAATGCCAAAAGCCCGACGGCAACATCCGGATCATAAGCTTGAATGCCTCTCCGCTCCAAGACGGCCATGATGAATTTGGCGGCGTTGTCATCGTCGCAAGAGACATCACCCTGCCGGAACCTAATGAAAACAGTTCTCTTCGGAATCATTTTCACAGCTATGTCGGGGCAAGCCAGTTGATGCAGGATGTCTACAAATTAATTGAGAATGTAGGGAAAGTTGATACTGCCGTCCTTATTTCAGGAGAATCTGGAACCGGCAAAGAACTTGCGGCGGAGTCCCTGCACCTTGAAAGCAGGCGAAAAGACATGCCCCTTATTAAGGTTGATTGTGCTGCTATCCCTGAAGATCTTCTGGAAAGTGAACTTTTTGGACATAAAAAAGGCGCCTTCACCGGCGCCGATCGTGATCGGCCAGGATGGCTTTTACAGTCTGACCATGGCACTCTCTTCCTTGATGAGATTGGTGATATTTCGCCACGAACGCAACTGCGCCTCCTCCGCTTTCTTCAGGAGAAGACCTTTACCCCGGTGGGCCAGGATAGCCCGATCAAGGTTGATGTCCGTATCATTGCCGCAACCAACGTCAATCTTATTGAAAAAGTCAGGGCTGGAAATTTTCGCGAAGATCTTTACTACCGCCTGAAGGTAGTGGAGATTAAGCTCCCCCCCCTTCGTGAGCGGCAAGGCGACATCCCCATACTGGTCTATCACTTTCTCTCTTTATTTCGGGAACAGTTGAAGAGGAATATTCACGGGATTTCCGATCAGGCTATGAATTTGCTCTCCCTTTATTCCTGGCCCGGAAATGTCAGGGAACTCCGCCATGTAATTGAACGCGCCTGCGTCCTGTGTGAAAGCCAGACTATTTCACTGGAACACTTCCCTGAAGAAATCCGCTCACCGCAATTGCTCAAGAATACTATATCAGCACTGAGATCAGCTCCAGGCTCAGCAAATCCACCCTCCCAGCCGGCATTCGTGACAAATCCCTCTTATCCGACTTATATCAGTGAAAAAGATGAGCTTATTGACATTCTGAAACGTGCACGAGGGAACAAGTCCAAGGCTGCCCGCATGCTCGGTGTGGATCGCAGCACCCTTTACCGGAAGATGCAGCGTCACAATATTCATGCTGATGATTTTATCGAACAAGCCACATCATAAAATTCCTGATCCTCTGATGCTCATCAAGACCGGATGAAGGAAATTCTCTTCACATCTATCGCAAAGCGCCCTTCAACATTTCACCGCCGCAATCAAAAAAATCCCGAGAAAACTTTCTTCCCAAAAAATATCTTTCGTTTTTCACCCTATTCATATCAATTTTTCCAGGGTGGCTTGTTTTTCAAACTGTAGCACCATCATGCATACGCTACAGCTTTGAAACAATTCTGCAACATCCACACAGGATTACCACATTTTCACCACAACAATTCAATCTCCTTCGAACTTCTCTGTTCCCCTTCTGTATTAATTGTTTATTTCAAAAAAGCTGAAACATAACAGCATATTAACCTGGAGCAAAAGTATATGTATTAGTCTTCTATACTTATGGCACGCCTCATGCAAAGAACAGGTCAAACACAAGATTGCAAGAATGCAAGAAAAACCAGCAGCACATTGTATCTCCAACATAACCTAAAGAGGGGCACCATGAAAACAGCAACAGCAGCAACCAAGACAGATATAAAAACCGGATATCTTGCCAGCGATAAAAGCCATGCCGTTACTGAAATGCAAAAAACAAGCACTGTGATCATTGGATTTGCATCCCTTCTCTGCGGTGGCTGGGCAGTTGCCTGTATGACCGCCGGCTTGATTGCCTGTGGTGGACCAACAGGACTCATCGTGCAATATTTTAACGCACTGAGTTGATCTAATATTTCGCACCGATTCCCGAGAGTAATAGATTCGTTCATGTAGGAGGTTCCCCATGAAAACAGTAAACAAGATAGATCAAAGTAAAACCAAAGCCACCTCATCAACCACCAGCAGCAGCGCCGCAATCTCCAAAATTGGAATCACAGTGGTTGGGTTTAGTGCAACCATTATTGGTTTCTGGGCTGTAGCCAATATGATTAGCGGCACGATAAACAGTGGAGGTCCTTTAAGCCTTGTGAGCAGTCTTTTTAAAGCAATCAACGGATATTAAAGACTTTTTTAGTCGTAATCAGTTCTAGCAACGAAACAAACCCAAAAGACATCTATCACCAAGAGGATTTCAATTATGGAAAACACAGCGATCACCAAAAGCCAAACCACAGCAACCGCTCACGAATCTGCCAGAACTGACAGTGAATTACATAAAGTCGGGGCTGTTATTACCGCTTCCTTTGCAGCAATCATTGGTGCGTGGAGTCTTATTTGTTTATTCAGCGCTTTAATCACCGATGGCGGCCCCCTCACCTTAGTCAAAAGTATGTTCTCTGCCATCACTGGAATTTAATTGTTTTTCAGGAGCAATTTTTTCATAAAAAGGACCAAACAATTGCCACTTAGATTTCTGAATAATTACAAGGCCAAACACATATAAAAAGTCGGTTCTCCTGTTTTGCCGGCTTTTTATATGGTATATTCTTTCATTACTGATTCAAATCAGCCAAAGCCCACACACTCTTTGAATCTATTTTTAACTTAAAAGAATGTACCTGTTATCAACCCTTGTATTCCCATAGAAATCTCTATCATGGCAATTCTTGCACGGAATCTTTTCATTTTTTTTCTTTTTACAATTTTTTCAGGTGGTTGCTATATTTTATGGACCCTTGAACATCGCTTACCAGAAAGGAATTACAGTGAATTTCGCTACTGCCTCACTCACCATGATATCTCTGAAATGACCTTCACTGGAAACAGGGTTGTCGTCAGTCATAGAGCTGCAGAAAACAGCTCTAATCCCGGCTTTACCTATGTCACCACCGTTCCCAACCCTGAAGAGCTGATCACGGAACTCAAAGACAAAAATATCCGCATCATCTTCAATCAGGATCGTTCAGCATTTATCCTCCAGAGTCTCACCCTTCTCTATGGCGCGATCCTTGTTCTTGTCATTGTTCTTTCGCTCAGTAAAATGCGAAAAGATGAAGAAAAGAGCAGATTTGCCACAGACAAATTGATTCTTCCCAATGACGGCCACAAGATCGTGACCTTCAAAGATGTCGCCGGCATCCCGGAAGCCATGGAAGAACTTCGAGAAATAGTCCTTTTTCTTGTAAATCCAGATCAATTCAATCAGGTTGGCGCCACCATCCCCAAGGGAGTTTTACTGCAAGGGCCCCCAGGAACCGGGAAGACACTGCTTGCTCGTGCCATTGCCGGGGAGGCGGGCGTCCCTTTCTACAGCTTCAGCGGTTCTGATTTTGTGGAGATGTTTGTAGGAGTCGGCGCATCACGGGTGCGCGACCTGTTCAAAGAGGCAAAAAAGAACGCTCCCTGCATTGTTTTTATTGATGAAATCGATGCGGTTGGCGGCAGTCGCAGTGGAGGCGGCTCTGCCAGTGGCAGTGATGAGCGGAGTCAGACCCTGAATGCCCTGCTGGTTGAAATGGATGGATTCAGTTCAACTGACAATATTATTGTTTTGGCTGCCACCAACAGGCCGGATATTCTCGATCCCGCTCTGCGCAGGCCCGGACGTTTTGATCGTCAGATAAACATCCTTCCCCCTGACATGAATGGTCGCAAAAAGATCCTCCAGATCTACACGTCAAAAATTGAGCTGGCCAGTGAACTCGATATGCATGAGATAGCCCAGATGTGCCCTGGATTTACCGGAGCCGATATAGCAAATCTGGTGAATGAAGCCGCCCTGATGGCCGCAAGGGGAGGTAAAAAGACCGTCGACCAGACAGACTTCGAACTGGCCCGTGATCGTATCCTGATGGGCGTTGAACGCAAAGGGCTGGTCATGACCGAAAAAGAAAGAAACATTCTGGCCTATCATGAAGCTGGTCATGCCATAATCGCAAAATCTCTGCCTGAAACCGACCCACTCCATAAAATCACCATCATTCCCAGAGGACGGGCTCTAGGACAAACACAGCAACTCGCCCTGTTTGACCGACACGCCTACTCCTATACCTACCTGAAAAATAAAATCACCATCTTAATGGGTGGACGCGCGGCGGAAGAAATCGCCTTTAATCAACGTTCCACCGGCGCCCAAGGCGATATTCTGCAGGCCACCGAGATTGCGACCAATATGATCTGCAAGTGGGGAATGAGCGAACACCTGGGACCCCAGGCCTTCATGTTTGACAACAGCGGATTTTTAGATTCGGCATCTCAACGTCTCTCCATGGCCGATGAAACCGCAAAGGCCATTGACCAGGAAATCAAAGCTATCCTGGCCAGCTCCTATGAGGAGGCAAAAACCATTCTTAATCAAAAAATTGATCTTTTAAAAAATTTGACGGAGATACTTATTCAGGTTGAAACCCTCGACAATGAAGAATTTGAAATCATTCTCAACTGTTCAAACAAGATGAAAGCCGAAGCCAGCAGTTCAGAAGAACTTGACTGCGACATATGTCCAGCCTGTCAAGGCTGCAGCAACAGCAAAATCCGAGAATCAATATCATGAATTCTTTAAAGAAAACCGGATACATAGCCTTCGTCGCCGTCGCCATCCTTCTCATCGTTGTTATTTTGTTGGGATTTCGACAATATCTGCTTACCGGACAATATAACACCATTATCCGCCAGAGCGAGGAGTCCATCTTTCAATTTTCCACCATTCGAGAGCGGATCACAGAATCTTTAATTACCCAGGATTGGGACAAGGCAGCGGCGGCCTCCCAAGAATTCAAAGACCTGAATGCGACATTGGTCCGCCTGCAGGAAAGCGATCTTATCCCTCCGGAATATAAACTGGACATGGCAAAACAGATTGATCTCTCAGGGCTTGCCATTACCTCGAGAAATATCAGTACCACCGAAGACAAAGTTGCCCACAGCCTCAAACTGCAAAATCAGATGCGAACCCTGGCTGATTATCTTCTCCAGTTTGACCGGATCATTGTCAGCCAGATGCGCGCCAAGGTGGTTCACTTTCAGACCACCATGATTGGTTCACTGGGCATCATCATCTGTATCATTAGCTTCACCTTGATCCTGCTCTATCAGAAAGCCCTCATTCCCCTTTTTCACCTTGCCGATCAAATCAGCGCTGAGGATCTCCATGAACAGGATTTTAAAACCAGTGGAAGCACATGCGCTGAAATCAGAAAACTGTCCGAGACCCTGGCTGAATTGTCTCAGCAGCAGCATCCAAACACAAGCAAGGGCGAATCTCCCGTAAAACAAGACCAGCAAATTGCAGCCATCATTAACGAGGGAACCAATCTGTCCAATGGCATTATCAATTATGCCCAACTTCTTTCCGACTCTTTTGAGGAAAAAAGCGAAGGCACCACAGAAGAAAAAATAATCCTTGGTAAAATTATTGCTGCAGGAGAGCGTATCGCGGCAATATTAAGAAAAATTCAATCTTGATAATTACTTAATATTCCACCTGAACAATCCAGGGGGATACAATTAACAGATATAAGGAGGCAAAAGGACACCAATGAACACAAACAAAGCGTCTACTGTAAGCTTATCAGCCCTGACCACACTTCTCTCGGCATCTTTTGTGGCAACTTTTTTTTCGGCAAACATCAGTATGGCGACAGAACCATATGATGCTGATAAGTATGGCCCGCAGGAACCCATAATCTGGGCCACTCCAAGCAAGTCAATATTCACCCATAAAACCCATACCATGGATGCCGGCCTTGCCTGTGATGACTGCCATGACGGAATCTTTCCCATGGAGCAAGGCGCCACTGAAAAAAATGGCGATTTTACCATGAAGTCTTTTAAGGAAGGAAAATATTGCGGGACCTGCCATGATGGAAGCACTGCCTTTGAGAGCAGTACTCAGTGCGGCTCCTGCCATTTCGCTCCAGAAGCCCCCATCGTCTTTACCTCTCCGGTCAAAGCTGTAGCCTTTGATCACTCCATCCATCTACAGAAAGGCAAACTGGCATGTGAGACCTGCCATAAAGAGGTTTTTGCCATGAAAAAGGGTTCCATAGAAGAAGCGGAGCAGGCCAATCTTAGTGACGGAGACAAAAGGAAATACTTGGAACAACTCCACAATAAATATTGCGGCACTTGCCATGATTCTTCGCAGGCCTTTGGCTATCTGACCCGCTGTACCGTTTGCCATATCGGCGTCAAAGGATATGACGCTCAACAAAGTGGCACCCAGAAAAAAGACAAGGACACCGTCAAAACGAATCATTAAAAACTGCAATAACACCCAAGGCAATCATTAAATTTTTACAAAAAAAAATAAAATCAATCACTTAGGTGAAAAAATGAATAGAAGTACTGTTGATATAGCTAAAAGATGGGGCTATCACGGCATTGACGCCCTGAAAAAAGCGAGCCCCGGCTATTTTATGATTATGGGATTCTTCGCCCTTCTTACCCTGATTGGCGCAGCCGTAGGAGTGCATGGGATGATCACCGGGTATCACCATGTGTACAATGTAAGCCGGGAAATTTCGTGGGGAATTTTGATTTCAGCCTATGTCTTTTGCGTGGTTACGTCCACCGGGCTGTGCATTATTTCCTCCATCGGCCATGTCTTTGGCGGTGAGGCCTTCATGCCCATTGCCAAACGTGCCGTCTTCATGTCCATAATCTTTATGCTTGGCGGATTCTGCATTATCTTCTTTGACATTGAGAATCCTTTCAGAATGGCCATTTACAATGTCATCTCCCCCAATCTGAGCTCGAATATGTGGTGGATGGGAACCCTTTACGGAGCCTATCTGGTGTTTATGATCATTGAATACTACTTTCTGCTCGAGCAAAACCACAGCCTGTCCCGACTGATGGGTTTCTTTGGGCTGGTGGTTGGTATAGCGGCCCATAGTAATCTGGGTGCTGTTTTTGGCATGCTGCATGGTCGTCCCTTTTGGTATGGCCCTTACCTGCCGATATATTTTATCTTTTCGGCAGGCATGTCCGGTGGTTGCGCCATCATGTTTGTGACAACCCTGGCATGGAAGATCAACCCCGCCATTATGAACCTACGCATGGAAAGGGCAATGAAGGCCGTCTGTCAGGTCACTATTTTTCTCATCTCCACGATCATCTTCTTCACCATCTGGAAGATCGTTACCGGCATGGTCTCGCACGACAAATCTTTGGTCATCATGTCCCTGGTCAATGGTGATTATTCTGTCAATTTCTGGGTTTTTGATATCTTTTTCGGCATGGTGCTGCCTCTTTTTCTTCTATTCCTATCGCGGGGGACGAACTACAACATGATCTTGTGGGCCACCGGCCTGATGATGATCGGCATCTTTTTCATGCGCTACGATATTGTAATCCCAGGCCAGATGGTTTCTGTCTATCATGCACTCGGCGTTGAAGAGGGGCTTGACATCATCAAGTACAAGCCCTCATTCCATGAAATCATGGCCACTCTTTTTGGCCTTTCCCTTATCTGCGTTGCCTATTTAGCCGGTGAGAAAATGTTGAACGGACATCAGCTTGAAAAGCATGAGATTGTCCCCGAGGGCGGATATATCTGTCCCGGCTGCGGTGCCATCCATTTCATGCAGGAAGGTGAGTCTGAGCAGGATGCGATGAAGCGTCAGCATAACATATGGTAATAACAGGTGCTTACCTGAATCCCTTGAAAGGAACAACGACTATGAATTTTCCAAAAATTGATTTAGACCGGTTAAAGAATGAGGGCACCTCATCCATCACGAACAAGGAACGGCGCAACTTTCTTAAACTCGGATTTGCCATTACCGGAGTCTATGCCGGCGGCAAGATCCTCTCGTTATCTTCTACCTTCGGCATTGCCCATGCCTCTGGCACTGACTTTGTCGAAAAATTTCCATACAACCCGCATTACAGTATGGTGATCCGGCAATCCCTGTGCATTGACTGTGAGAAATGCGTCGATGCCTGCAACAAGACGAATCATGTCCCCGAATACGGGTATCGGACCCGTATTCTTACCAGAAAATATCAGGGGCAACTGGACAAGAAGGTTGAGTTCATTCCTGTCCTGTGCAATCATTGCAACGACGCTCCCTGCGTGCGTGCCTGCCCGACCAAGGCTACCTACAAGGATGCGATTACCGGTATTGTCCGTATGGACAGCAAAAAATGTATCGGCTGCAAAACCTGTATGCTGGCCTGCCCCTATGACGCCCGCTATTTCAGCGCCGAGCGGCATGCCGTGGATAAGTGTGATTTCTGCTGGGAGGAACGCCTGTCCAAAGGTGAAACCCAGACCGCATGTTCATCCGCCTGTCCAACCGGAGCCCGGACATTCGGCAATCTCACCGATCCTAATAATATCGTCTTTAAGCTGGTCCACCAGCTGGAAGAAAGTGTCTGGGTGTTACGCCCTGAAGATGGGACCAAGCCCAATATCTTCTATATGAAGGGGAATATGTTGTCCGTGGACAACATATTGAAAGGACAGAAATTTATCTATTCAGGGCCAAGCGGAAGCTGATTTCACCTTCCAGCCGGATTTAGGACTTCAGATCGCGCTTGACCTGAAGGGCTGACTCTCTTCTTTTCGTTTTCCATCCGGGGGCAGAATTCACTTCTGCCCCCTTTTTTTTTCAGATCTTTTTCTTGTTTCATCCACACAACCGCCTTTAATCATCACATTTTTTATGATTTAAGCCAGATAGCATTTATTAACAGATGCCCATGTCTTCAACATCGCCACCAACCAGTTCTATCGAAAGGCACCTATCTCTTTTAATGTAGGAATAAGCGCCTTATGATTTTTACTCATTTTTCCTTATACATCCCCTGGGATTGCGCAGGATTTCGGATATTCCGAAAACAGTATATGTAAAAGCTGCGCTGGGGAGATGGTTTGTATGCATTCCTAAGAAATACCTGCCCCCATAAATCCTCAGCTCGCGTTTGAGCATGGTTCAAATCAACATGCAAGAAGGCTGTCGGAAAAACATTCAAAGTTACTTTCAATTTATCTCCCCTTTACAATCAATATCACTATTGATACTATATGTTCATGGATAAGATTAGTGAACTCATAAAGACCATGCATGGCAACCCCAGCAACGTCAAATTTTCCGATTTATGCAAAGTCTGCGAGTATTATTTCGGCAAGGCACGACAGGAAGGCACGAGTCACCGTATTTATAAAACGCCATGGTTGGGCGATCCACGGGTAAACATTCAGGACAGCAAAGGTAAAGCAAAGGCTTATCAAGTCCGTCAAGTGTTGAAGGCCATCGATAAGTTAAAGAAGTAAGGAGGTACGGCAATGTTACAACATGATCATTATACCTATCGAGTTACCTGGTCTGAAGAGGATCAAGAGCATGTCGGTCTGTGCGCTGAGTTTTCCAGTTTGAGCTGGCTTGACCAGACTCCGGAAGAAGCATTGAAAGGAATCCGGCAAGTTGTGGCCGATACAGTGAGCGACCTTATAAGGAATGGCGAGAACGTGCCAGAACCACTGGCTACCAAGAAATATAGCGGGAAGTTTCAGGTCAGGGTAACTACCGATACTCATCGGGCTTTAGCAATCAAAGCAGCCGAAAAGAAAGTAAGCCTGAACCGATTGGTAAGCGAGAGTTTGGCGGCAGCCTGCTGAACCAAAATAGTGAGGTGGACATTGAGGCTCGTCACTATTTTGAGTGAGTAAAACAGAGGTGCTATTAGCATGAAAAGGTCAGGATGTAAAAGCCAGGGTCTGTAAATAAAAGGGGGCAGGATTTAATTAATTTATATTTATTCTGACCATTTTTCTCTACGATTTCAAAAAATAAAGACCAACAACCAGGTTCACTCGGACCCGGCAAACAGCGCCGGTCCGGTGAGCCAGACGTTAGCACTCAGGACAGAGAATGACACAACCGCAGAAAGCGATAAAAGCGAAGACACGCTGGCTAGGGTTGCTCATCGCCCTACCAGTTATTGCGTACGGTGCCTATCTGACTGTACAGGCGAATGCGCCGGCACTGCACACCCGGTTTGGCTATGCACGCCCGCTGTTCGGCGACGATGCACGTGCCTACGGACTAATTGTGGTGCTATTGGGTTGCTTACCGTTGCTGTTGCTTTGCCGCACCACGCGTCAAGCCGCACTATTCGGCGCCTCACTTGGGGTTGTCTTGCTTACCGCCATCTTTACACTCGCTTATTCCTAGTCAATTTATTCAAGTCGACGCCGCTTTGCGGCGAGGCTTAATTCAGACGTTATCTGAACCACAATATAAAATCTGCCAAAATCATAATTGCAGAATTTTCAACATTGTTGTCGGCGTAAAAAACTCTGCTCAGATCTTGAAGAATAACAAAAAAAACTCCCAACTACAGTCGCGGGAGTAATCAGGACAGACTTTTCCGCACCACTTCAGTCACACCCGCCGACAGATTCTTCAGCCCGGCAATCCTTTCCATCTGCTCCCGCATCAACCCTTGCCGCTGTGAATCATATCGTTTCCAGGAAGTAAACGGGGACATAAGTCTTGCCGCTATCTGGGGATTAACCGGGTCCAGGCGGATTATCTGATCGGCCAGAAACTGATACCCGGCGCCGGTGGCCACATGAAAACGGACATGGTTGCCGCTGCCGAAAGCACCGATCAAAGCCCGCACCTTGTTGGGATTGGTCAGGGAAAAGGCGGGATGGGCCAGCAGTTCCCGTACTTTATCAAGGGTGTTGTCCAGACTGGAGGTGGCCTGCAGGGTCAGCCACTTATCCACCACCAGAGGTTCATCCTGCCATTGCTGATAAAAATCTGCCAATGCCTCCTGCCGTGCCTGTTCTTCGGGGCAATGAACAAGGGCGCCCAGGGCGGCCATGACATCGGTCATATTGGCCTTCCGCCCATACTGCCGCACCGCCAGTTCCAGGTGCTCCGGCGGCAGGGGCTCCATGGCCATAAGACAGGAAAGGCAGACATTTTTCAGGCTCCTGCGCCCCATGGCCTCGGGGGTGAGGACGTAGGGAATGGGAGACTGGGAAATGGGGGCGTCATCTTCCCGGGTAATCGCGTAACAGTGCCGTAACTCCGAGGCCAGTTGGCGGGCCAGTTCCGCACGCACAAACCGGCGGGCCAGAAAAAGGCTGTCGGGATCAATGACTTCCATGTTCAGGGCCAGAGTATTTTCAGAAGGCAGGGTCAATACCTGGGCCAGAAAGGCATGGCGAGACGAAGCGTCGTTCTGTGTGCCGGCCTCATTTACCTCCAACAGATTTAACCGCAGGGCCTCGACGAAGAGGGTATCAATGACTGGCGTTCCTCCCGTCTGCATGCATTTCACGCACTCAAAGATAATGGATTCACTGAGCCGATTGGCGGCATCCCAGCGGTTGAACAGATCGCTGTCATGGGCCATGAGAAAGGCTAATTCTTCCCTCCCCTGAAACGATTCCACCTTTACCGGGGCGGAAAAACCACGCAGGAAGGAGAGCACTGGCTTCCCGGCGAGTCCGGGAAAGCTGAATGACTGCTGGACATCGCGCAACTGAAGCAGGGTGTCCGGGGCGATCATGTCCCTGCCCTGACTGTCCAGCAAACCTATCCGCATGGGGATATGAAAGGGCTCTTTCACCTCCTGCCCCGGAGTTGGAGCACAACTCTGGGTAACGGTGAGGGTGTAGAGCTTCATCGTTTCATCCCAGTCACCCGCAACCCGCAGAACCGGAGTCCCGGCCTGAGAATACCAGCGTTTGAACTGTTCCAGATCAACCCCTGCGGCATCACTCATGGCCGCCACAAAATCATCACAGGTTACGGCCTGTCCGTCGTGCCTTTCAAAATAAAGATCCATGCCCCGGCGGAACCCTTGCGGCCCAAGAAGGGCGTGCATCATGCGGATCACCTCCGCCCCCTTGTTATAAACCGTCACGGTGTAGAAATTATTGATTTCCTCATAGGAATCAGGGCGCACCGGATGGGCCATGGGGCCGCTGTCCTCCTTGAACTGAAAGGTACGCAATATCCGCACATCGTCAATGCGCTGCACAGCCCGCGCGTTCATGTCCGCCGAGAATTCCTGATCCCGGAAAACGGTGAGCCCCTCTTTCAGACTGAGCTGGAACCAGTCCCGACAAGTGACCCGGTTACCGGTCCAGTTATGGAAATATTCATGGGCGATCACCCCTTCCACCCCCAGATAATCCTGATCAGTGGCCGTTTCCGGGCTTGCCAGGACATATTTGGAGTTAAAGACATTGAGGCCCTTGTTCTCCATGGCCCCCATATTAAAATCATCGACGGCCACAACCATATACCGGTCAAGATCATACTCCAGACCAAAGACCTCTTCGTCCCAGCGCATTGCCTTTATAAGAGAGTGCATGGCGTGATCACATTTCTTCAGATTCTGCGCCTGAACATAAATCTGCAGCAGTATCGAGCGGCCGGAACTGGTCGTAAAGGGTTCCTCCTGACAGAGCAGATCCCCGGCCACCAAGGCAAAGAGATAGCAGGGTTTGGGGAAAGGGTCCTGCCAGACAGCATAATGCCTCCCTGCTTCCAATCCCCCCTGTTCCACCAGATTTCCATTGGAGAGCAGAACCGGGCAAGCTTTTCGGTCCGCCTCAATGCGGGTGGTGAAGACGGCCATCACATCGGGCCGATCTTGATAAAAGGTAATCTTACGGAATCCTTCCGCTTCGCACTGAGTACAAAAATTGCCACTGGAGCGATACAGTCCGTCAAGCGCAGTATTCCGGTCAGGAAAGATTCGGGTGACAATCTCAAGGTCAAAGGCATCCGGAACGTCATGGAGAATAAGCCCGGCATCCGTCACCGTGTACTCAGATGAGGTAAGAGGCTCGGAATCCAGGGTAATGGCAATGAGCTCGAGATCCTGGCCATTCAGAAACAAAACATTGCCTCCGGATAAGCAGTCCGGGTTGCGCTGAAAAGATGACCTGGCCGAGACCACGGTATCATCCTGGTTCAGTTCAAATGTCAATCCAATGGCAACGGTCAAATATCTGGGGGGGGTGTATTCCTGTCGATAAAAGGTCGACGGTGTCTTTCTGGTCATCTTATCCTCATTCTTAAAAAACCCGCGCTCGTCTCAGGCCCATGGAACCTGATAAGGGGCAGTGTTGGCGGTTGACAGCTATTTTTCATTCCATTATAGTCAGCGCTTCAATAATGAAGCTTTATTTTTCACCCACCATAACAAACTTAAGGGAAATTGTCCCATGATCACCATCAACGAAAACTATCTCAAACTCCAGGCATCCTATCTTTTTTCCAACATCGCCAAACGCGTCACTGCCTTTCAAGAGGCTAACCCAGAAAAAGAAATCATTCGACTGGGAATTGGTGATGTCACCCGAGCCTTGCCGGCAGCCTGCATCACCGCCTTTCATAAGGCCATTGACGAGATGGGCGCCGACACAAGCTTCCGCGGGTATGGCCCGGAACAGGGCTACGATTTTTTACGTGAAGCTATCGCCAGAAATGACTTTCAGGCACGAGGCGCGGAGATTAACGCCGACGAGATCTTTATCAGTGACGGGGCCAAATGCGATACCGGGAATATCCAGGAACTCTTCACCCAGGATATCAAGGTAGCCATCCCTGATCCAGTCTATCCCGTCTATCTGGACACCAATGTCATGGCCGGTCGGACCGGCAACTTCAGCGACGGCCGCTACCAGGGGCTGGTATATCTTGATTCCACCAAGGCCAATAATTATGTCCCCGCCCTGCCCACTGAGGACGTGGATCTGATCTATCTCTGTTTCCCCAATAACCCCACCGGATCAACCATCACCAAAGAGGAGTTGAGCCAATGGGTGCAATACGCCAAAGAGAAAAAGGCCCTGATCCTCTTCGATGCCGCCTACGAAGCCTTTATCCGGGATGAGTCCCTCCCCCATTCCATTTTCGAGATCGACGGAGCCAGAGAAGTGGCCATCGAATTTCGTTCCTATTCCAAGAGCGCGGGATTCACCGGCACCCGCTGCGCCTACACTGTCGTGCCCAAAGAGTGCATGGCATTTGACTCCAAAGGCAACGCTCAGCCTCTCCATCCCTTGTGGAACCGCCGCCACTGTACGAAATTCAACGGCGTCTCCTATCCGGTGCAGCGCGCCGCTGAAGCCATTTACAGTGCAGATGGCCAAGCTCAGACCAAAGAACTGATTGCCTCGTACATGCGCAATGCCGATCTGATCCGTCAGGAAATGGCTGGTCTTGGCTATGATTTTGTTGGGGGGAAAAATGCGCCCTACATCTGGATTGACGCCAAGGGCGACTCCTGGGAGTTCTTTGACATGCTGCTGAATAAAGCAGGCGTAGTCTGTACCCCCGGCGCCGGATTCGGAAAATGCGGCGAAGGCTACATCCGCCTTTCTGCCTTTAACTCTTACGCCAATGTTGAGAAGGCCATGGCCCGACTCCGGGAAATGCTGAAGTAACTCTCGCCGAGGGATACAAACAGCCTGCTGGTGCGGGCATATCTGATGCAGCTTACTTTTATCCCGGCAAGTCAGGTGGTTCGAGCATAGCTGGCTTGAAAGAAACCTGCTCCTCTTTACCGGGGAGCTCAACAAGACTTGTTGCACCATATCCCTGCAACCATGTAACAACCCCGCGCACCAGACGCTCAGGCGCAGAGGCCCCGGCCGTCACGCCGACATTTGCATGCCCCTCCAGCCACTCGGGCAGGATATCAGTCTCGTCATCAATCAGATATCCCGTCATTCCCGCTCTGACACCTACCTCACGCAAACGGTTTGAGTTAGAACTTGTTTTTGAGCCAACGACCAGAAGGATATCTGCTTTCAGTGCCAGCTCCTTCACCGCATTCTGGCGGTTCTGGGTTGCATAACAGACATTGGAGCGCGAACCACGGATAGCGGGAAATCGCTGTTCCAACCTCTGTCTAATTCGGGCGATATCGGACTGGCTAAGGGTTGTTTGGGTAACATAGCAAACCTGTTTGGGATCGACAACCTGCACACTCTCTGCTTCCTCTTCGGTGGCTATAACATGAACCCGCCCGGAAACCCGCCCGGCCACCCCCTCCACCTCAGGATGCCGGTGATGCCCGATGATCAGGACGTCACACCCTTCGCCATGATATTTTTCCACCATGCGGTGGACACTGCTCACCAGGGGACAGGTAGCATCAATGATTCGCAGCCCCAGCTTCTTTGCCTGTTGCTGGATAGAAGTTGAAACCCCGTGGGCACTGAAAATACAGACGGCCCCTCGAGGAATATCTGCAAGCTCTTCCACAAAAACCACTCCAAGTTGCTCCAGCTCCTTTACAACATGCTTATTGTGTACGATCTCATGGAGGACATAAATGGGGGCACCACACTGCTCAAGGGCCAACCGCACGGTAGCAATGGCCCGTACCACACCGGCACAAAACCCTCTGGGATTGGCCAGGATAATTTCAGTAATCATACGTCACGCGATGGATGAAAATTTTAACGAAAAACAACCTTCGACCAAATTGAAGGCAACGACAACCATTGAGTCCTATGCCTCATACAAACAGTTTCCCAATATTGATAAACGTTTTTGCGCTGACAACATCTTTTCCGAACTTACTGCCGAACATTTTTAAAGGCCAGACCATATGATCCTTGCAATCCCATTTCGTATGCTTTAAACATTTCATGTTGTCTTAAATTGTTCTTTCCTTCTATTCTCTGCTAAGTTAAGGCCTCTTTTCCTCACTTTGGAACCTTTTTTCCTGGCTCCACGGTGCAAACTAAACATTGAATCCTCCTTCTTTCAACCTTAACCTGATAACCAGACTTCCATGATCCAGACACAATCATTTACCGTTACCCAGCCAACTCGTATTCAATTCGGCGTTGGCAGCATAAATAATCTTGCCAAAACCATTCAGGAGTTCAATGGCAGCAAGGTATTCCTGGTCATAGACCCAGCCCTGATCAAGACCGGAATAGCCAGCCAGATCACCGCCCCCCTGGATAATGCCGGTCTCCCCTATGTCATTTATGATACCATTGATCCAGAACCTGGCCTGAAGCTTGCTGACAAAGGATATAAACTGGCAAAAAGCAGCGGCTGTGACTGTGTGATTGGTGCTGGAGGCGGTTCGGCCATGGATGTGGCCAAAGCAGTGGCAATTCTTCTGACTAATGGCGGAAAAGCCGCCGACTATCTTGGTCTGGACAAGATCGCCAAACCCGGAGTACCTAAAATCATGGTACCCACCTCAGCAGGAACCGGTGCAGAGGTTACCTTCACGGCTGTTTTCATCAACGAAAAAACAGGCTCAAAGGGGGGGATGAACGGCGCGCCGCTCTATCCGGAAGCAGCCATCCTGGACCCGATGCTAACTCTCAGCCTGCCGCCCAAGGTCACCGCCTCTACCGGCATTGATGCCCTCACCCATGCCCTTGAGGCCTACACATCGACACAGGCCCATACGATCTCTGAAATGTATTCCCTTGAGGCGATCAAGCTTATCAGCCAGAATCTCCCGAAGGCCTATGCCAATGGCAGCAATCTTGAGGCTCGTTCCGCTCTGCTCATGGGCAGCCTGCTCGGCGGCAAGGCGCTGGCCACTGCCGGTGTGGGACTGGTTCATGCCATGGCCTATCCCATGGGCGGCATGTTTGGCATTGCCCATGGACTGGCCAATGCAATATTACTTCCCTACGTGATCGAATACAATCTCATCGGCAACATGGAAAAATATGCCACTCTGGCGGCAATCCTGGGTAAAAAAACCACCGACATGACAACAAGAGAGGCTGCGGAACGATGCGTGGAGGCCTTGTTTGAATTAAACGCTGATGTGGGTATTCCTGGAACCCTGCAGGATATTGACATTCCAGTGGAACAGCTTCCCGAAATGGCCAGGATAGCCCTGACCGTCACTCGTCCGGTGGAAAACAATCCTAGACAGCCGACCCTGGACGAAGTCATCCATATCTACCAGATGGCCTATGAGGGGAATAGTGCTATTTTTTATTAAGAAAAGGCAAGGAGTAGTCCCCACCTTAATATACTTTTTCAGAGCGGATTAACATCAAGCCTCCTTGTAGTGATAAGCCTTAGCTGATCAATTCAAGGAGGCTTGACTGGCAATTCCAAAGTTTTTAAAGAATTTTCAACGAATGCTTTCGATCAAAAAGTTGACAGCCTGACTATTAAAAAGATCCCCTGTCATTAAAGATCAAGGAAATGTCGAGGCAACAATCTCAATCACCTCAAACTCACGGACTCCCCCAGGGGTCTTGGCGACCACCTCATCTCCCACCTCTTTACCCAGAATACTTCTTCCCAGCGGAGAGAATACCGAGATAGACCCCTTCTTCACATCTGCTTCCTCTGTCCCCAGGAGTTGATAACGAATCGTATCATCTGTTTCAAGATCCAAAAGCGACACCACCGTCCCAAAGACCGCCCGGCCTGTGGGAACATCGAGACAATTAATCACCTCGGCACGCCCAAGCTTATCCTTGAGTTCCTTGATGCGTCCTTCAATATGTCCCTGCCGCTCCTTGGCCGCATGATACTCCGCATTTTCTTTCAGATCGCCATGGGCACGGGCAACCTCAATGGATTTGACAACCTCAAACCTATCTACTTTTTCAAGGCGCTTAAGTTCATTACGAAGCTTTTCATACCCCTGCGTCGACATTGGTACCCGTTCAACCATTTTTTTCTCCTGTTAAGAGCCGTAACGACTTGTTCACCGTTAGCCTGCTGCTCTCTTGATTTTAAATTACCGCCACGGCCATGAATGGTAGAGTGTCGATGATGGAATGAAATCCTGCAAAAAATCTTCTACAAAAAATATAAACTACACCTGCTCTTGCGCTTTACTTCTATCCAGTCTTACAAAAACAACGTATCTCAATATGGTTTACCAGCGATAGACCAATGACAAGGCAACATCCTTACGGATTTCCTGACCTCCCTGGATCATATCGAAGCTGCTATTTAATAAAAAATGACGACTCATTTCAAGGAAAATATCTCCTCCAAAGGAATGACTATCGTACCCGCCCTCTTCATAACCAATAGAATAATCAAGGGTATAATAACTGGGTGCACTTCTTCCTAAGACATCCGCCGCCAGATGATGTTCAAAATGAACAGAAACCTGATTCTGCCAATATTCGCTGGGACTCCAATAGGGGTGATCGTCAGGTGAGAACAGACTGCCATTCGTGAAATTCTGTCCTAAATTACTTTCGTCGTTATGGAGCAACTGCTGACCATAGGTGACTCGTAACAGGGTCGGTTCAGTGAAAAGGAGATACGATGCCCAGACATGATAGCGGTTCTGATGATTAGTATCACTGTATTCACTGAATGAATATTCCCCCCCACAGAAAAGACGCGGCAGGAGATCCACGCTGACGCCACCTTCCATGTCCCGTTTACTAATCCCTTGCTTCAAAGCCTGGACTGTATCATCAACCACATCCTGGGTAATTCGGACAAAACCATGCAGCTCGTCACCAATCCGGCCACGAGTCTCAAAATGATAGAGGGGAATGATATCATAATGGGCAGACCCTGCCTCCGTATCGGAGGTGTCGCCTATCTTGTCACCTCCAATTTTAGCTATAAAATCGATGGCATAATGAGGGTAAAAAGAATACTCTGCCAAAAACCGGTTGCGCCATACATCCTGATCGGTGTTCTCCGATACGGCATGGATAGTGCTCCAGCCGGCGCTCATCTCCTGGCGCAGCGTTGGCAACATCCATACGCTCCCTCCGCCTCGTGTCTGCTTCATATCTAGATATCCATCCCGCCCACTTTGGGAAGAATATCCAAAATCAAGCATCCCTTTTGGCTCTCGTTTCAAACTGTTTCGCTCCACAGCCGCGGCGAGCTCTGGATAATCAGGGTTATTTTGGGCAATCTCTTCATAGAGCAGAGCTTCTTTCCCCAGAAGTCCGAGACGGCTATAAATACCAGCAAGATCAAAAAGAGATTCAGGCGAAGGATCCCTTTCAGTCACCTCCAGGTACTCTTTCATGGCCTGATAATAATCCCCCTGTGCCAGCGCTCTCCTGGCAGAGAGCTCTCTTGCTGCCAACTGCTGCCATCGATACTCTGCATAGAGTTCCGTCCCAATTCTCCCAGCCGGTTCTCCTCTCTGACGCAGTACAAAGACGGGATCCATCACCTGGCTCAGACGATCCGGTTCCGGTGGTGCGGTAAAGGTAATCATATTCCAGAGAGATTGTCTGGGAGATGGCAAAACAATTTCAATCTGGTTTTCAGTGATTTTCTCCGTAAAAATCTTTTCAACCGATGGCTGCAGCAAGGTGTCATATACGGCAACAGCCTCAACCCATTGCCGCTCCGCCCACAAGGCTCGAGCCAGCATCAACCGCTGCCATGTCAGCAAATGACCGGTATCCGGAAGAGCCATTAATGTCTTGCCAAGGCCTTCCGGTCGGGAAGGAGACAGTTTTGTTATGATCTGTTTAAATAAGCCCTGCTTAAATTCTCCCTCCAGCAAATGCCTGCCAAAACCAAGCTCCTGTGGATATTCTGCTACAAGTGACTGCCAGGCGGCCACGGCTGCTTCCGATTCCCCCTGCTCTTGCAATATCCTGGCAATGGCAACTCTGGCCGCCAACGATTCAGGCTCCGCCTGAAGGGCCATTCGTATATGCTTATGAGCAGCATCCCGGTCACCATA
Source organism: Desulfobulbaceae bacterium (assembly GCA_019163335.1). Lineage (GTDB taxonomy): Bacteria > Desulfobacterota > Desulfobulbia > Desulfobulbales > Desulfocapsaceae > UBA2270. The sequence goes on from JAFLKM010000065.1 coordinate 25,450, forward strand.
TTTCTGCTCTAACTGAGACGCCCGCATCAGGCTTACGAATTCGTTCCCGTAGGTCTTTTCGAGAAGATCATCAACACCCCCTCCCTGACCTTTGCCTGAACGACCAACTTCAAGCTGCTGTTCAATGATCCGTACCTCAAGATCGAGGGGATACGCCTTGTGCATCTCGGCAATCAACTTGCGGCCCTTATCAACTTGATTATCCAATAAATAAAAATGACAGAGCAGGAGATCTGCCTGTTTTTTTGTCCCGGCCTCTTTTGGGCAGTGCTGTGCCAGAACTTCCCGGTATCCCCGCACCACTTCGATAGCCTTCCCAAATTTACCAGATGCGGCAAGTATCCTTGCCTGCAGCAATGGCAAGGTCAATTCCTCCTCACCACACACTGGTGATACGGCCGTATGTCCTGACCGTTCAGACAATAGCTGAAACCAAACTTGGGCCAGATCAAGTTCTCTGCTCTCAATTGCAAATTCGACCAATTTGTGAAGCGTAGCTTCAATTTCCACCCCATCCATCAGCATCTGGCGCAATACTTGCTCGGCCTCGAAACTGTTTTCTTCTCGGTACAAGGCATCGGCAAGTGCAAAATGACATTCGGCAAGAAATACGTCCCCACCTTGTCCGTCATTTATTAATTGACGACAAAGGATTCCTGCCCTTGTTACGAGTCCGTTTGCCAGTAAAACCTTCGCATATTGCAAGTCAAGGTGCAACCGATCCTGTTCAGAGACAACATCCCGGCGTGCAAGTTGATAGTGTTCCTCATAGCGCTTGATCAGGCCAAGAGAGGCCGACAACTCCATACAACGAAGACGAACGGAAAGCACTCCTGACTCAAGCTCTAAATATTGCTCATACCAGCCCAATGCCTGGCTGAAGATTTCACGCTGATCGGCATACCGGCCACGTATCAGAAAGTATCTTGCCTTCTGTTCCTTTTTAAGCTCTTCCTGTGGTAACAAATCCAACAAATTATCAACCCGTCCGGGACGATTCTGTTCCAGCTCTAACTCCGCTAAACGGAGGATAACCTCTCTGTTGAGAGGATCATGCTGATGAATAATCGTAAGTACCTCAGTCAATTCTTTCCTGTTACCCTGTTGTTCCAGGAGCTGAATCATGGATGTATAGATTGCCAAACGGTTGGGAGTAATCGGGGCCAACTCTTTCCATAACAATCCAGCGCCCTCACGATCCACCCTGCCTACCAGATCATGGGCAAGTTTTGCCTGTATCCCCGCTATCTCAAGGGCTACATCTTTATTTTCCGGGTGCAGTTGAAAATATTCTTCATAAAATGAGAGTGCCTTGTCAGGCCGCCCAAGATCAAAGAGGTAAATTGAACCAACCGGCAAAAGATATTTATCCCGATTTTCATCTTGACTGAGCAGAACCAGAAGATGGGGCAAGGCTGCTTTCTTTTCCCCACGGGCAAGAAAATAATCGGCAATCTTTTTTTGAAAAGGCAGATAATCAGGATGGCGCTGCAGATACTTCTCCCAACAAACGAAGGCCAGGGATGGTTTAGTATCAACAGTCTCCAATTGAGAGCGACGATCAGTCCTGACTCTTTCGCCTGAACGCTCAAAAACCTCCGCCGCTTCCAGCAGAACACGATCGTCCACAGCTTCATTGGCGATCAGCTTTTCATAATAAACCAAGGCCATTTCATGTCGCCCGGATTTGACGGCATGAACGGCTAACTGATGAAGCAGGCTTGTATCATTAGGGCGTAGCAGAAAAAGTTGCTCCATCAGAGGGAAGGCCTCTTCACTCTTTCCTGCCCCATGCAAGGCTGCGACGAGACCAATCAGCGCTTCTGTTCCCTGCTGAGAAGGGTCTTTCTCCAGATTGACTGAAAGAGGAGAATACTCCCTCCCTGGAGCCAACGACACGGGGCCATCCTTGCCCTCAACCTTCACAGAGGAACCGGATTTCTGAGTTACACGACGATAATAGGCCGCAGCGCGCCCATACTCTTTCATTTTTAAAGCCACCGACCCAGCACTTAAGAGGTACTCAGAACGTAGGGGATCTCGTTCCAAGAGACCCTCCAGAACAACTGCTGCCTGCTCCCAATGAGACAGAGCTATTAACACCAGACTGTATTCCCAGGAGGCCTCTTCAATGTTTTTTTTCACCGAAAGGAGTTTTGCATACCCCTTGGCCGCTTCAGAATATCTCCCCTGTCGTGTCATCTCCCGTGCCTCATCCCATAAAGCTTTCCACTCTGGGGCCTTGCTGGTATCAATGGTCACGATATCACGTTCAGGTGCTATAGTCGCAGAAGTCAGAGGGGACGCAAACAAAAAGGAAGGGGAAGAAAAAACAGACAGCAGAAAGAAGATGGGCAAAGCCAACAAAATATCATTGTGTTGAGCAGATATTTTATACAGTTTGGCCATTGAAGGAAAATAAAGGGGAACAACCTTCACCATAACAAAGACTCCCTGGCAAAGATCTTTCTTGGTCCAGCCTTAATTACAGGAGAAAGAATCACGACGATGCTAAACTTACTGCCGATAAAATTCAGCTATTTTCTCGACCACACACGCCTGCATATCAGCAGACAGTTCCGGGAAGATGGGAAGAGCAATGGTCTCTGCGGCAGCTCTTTCGGCCTCGGGAAAAGATAACACGGGGAAGTCTGCCCCCAGACATTTCTGTTGATGGAGGGCCAATGGATAATAAATTTCACACCCAATATCCTGGGAACGCAGCCAGGTTACCAGGGCATCACGGCTTTTGACCCTTAGGACATACTGGTTATAGATATGAAAATTTTCACCAGCACCATTCAGGCCATCCTGAAATTTTTGACTGGCCTCTTTTTTTGCAAGATACATAGCCTGCGGCAACACCAGAAAATTATTCTGCACAAGACCTGACTCAACAAAAAGTTGATTATACCGGTCCGCGTTCTCTCGTCTGGCCTGATGCCATTGCTCCAGAAATTTAAGTTTTACCCTCAGCACTGCTGCCTGGATGGGATCAAGGCGGAAATTTCCTCCAACTTGTCCGTGATAATATTTAGGAGATGCCCCATGATTGAGTAAAATTCGAGTTCTATCAGCAAAGACGGCGTCATTGCTAACCACCATTCCTCCATCGCCAATCCCCCCGAGATTCTTACTGGGAAAAAAAGAAAAACATCCGGCAAGCCCCATTGCTCCAGCTTTTTTCCAGGTAACATTTACGCCGTCATCCATTGGATACTCTGCACCAATGGCCTGAGCCGCATCTTCGATCACCGGCAGGCTATACTGACCAGCAAGCTTCATGATCTCTGACATATCAGCACATTGCCCGTAGAGATGAACTGGAAGTATGGCTTTAATCTTTCGGTCTTGATCACAAAAAAGGGCCTCTTCCATGGCCTTTGGATCGATATTGAAAGAAACAGGATCGATATCGGCAAAGACTGGCGTCGCACCCAAACGCAAAACGACTCCCATGGTGGCAAAAAAAGAATACGGAGTAGTCAATACCTGATCTCCAGGCCCTATCCCTAATGCCATTAAAGAGACCAGCAGAGCATCGGTTCCACTGGAAACCCCCACTCCGTTTTGCACATCACAATATGCTGCAACTTCATGTTCGAGCCCGGCTACTTCCGGCCCCTGAATATATATTGTTGAATCAAGAACCCTGGTGACTGCCTCAAGCATATCTTTCCGGAGGTAACTCAACTGTTGTTTCAGATCAAGCAAAGGCACTTTCATTATTCAAACCTTATAAATCTAACCAGACACACTCTTAAAAGGGACGTTACTCCAATACAATGATGGAGCTACGTTTCACCTATGTGAAAAAGAAGAACAGAGTAAAATAACAAAAAATAAATGGCAGAGCGGAACGATTATTTTTTGGGGCCGCTCTTAATCACCATATCTTCTCCATCGAAGAAATCTTTAATATCAGGCATTTCTGCCTCAAAAAATTTCTTCATTTTCTTTAACAGATTCACTTCAATCTGCCTGACCCGCTCACGGGAGATATCGAACTTGTCGGCAATATTCTGCAGAGTCAAGGGCTCATCGGTGAGCAGTCGCTCCTCCAGAATCATAGTCTCTTTGCTGTTCAACTTTTCCTTCAGAATCAAAAGCATTTCTGCAAGCTTAGCCTTCATCTGACTTCCGGCGACCATCTCCTCAATGCCCGGCCCATCACTTGGCAGAAAACTTTTTTGTTCATCCTCTGAATCAGCACGTACCGGGCTTTCTAGCGAAACATCACCGCCCCCCATACGCTGGCTCATTTCAATAACTTCACTCTCCTTGACATTCAACCGCTGGGCCAGCAATTTAGTTTCAGCTTGAAATCCCTGCGATTCAAGAAGTTTTTTCTCTTTGTTCAAACTAAAAAACAACTTTCGCTGCGCTTGGGTTGTACCAATCTTCACAAGACGCCAATTATCCATAATAAATTTAAGGATATAGGCTCGAATCCAATAGGCAGCATAATACGAAAATTTAACCCCGCGATAAGGGTCAAACTTTTTAGTTGCCTGAACCAACCCAACATTTCCCTCCTGAATCAGATCCATGAAATTTTGCATCCAGTATTTCTGGAAATCCATGGCAACTTTTACCACTAGGCGCAAATTAGAAGAAACCAGCCTGTAAGCAGCTTCCTGATCCCCTTCTTCCCGGAATTTAATAGCGAGGTCATCCGCCTCTTCACGGGTCAGCAGTTCATATTGACTGATCTCCTGAAGATAACGATGCAAGGCAGGATTGCTGAGGGCTGGGAGATGTTCTTCATTGGACAGAGCAACAAGGGGATGCTCTGAATAATGGGACTCCTCCCTGTCGGATTCAGTCAATTCAAACGGATCGGAAGAATCGGAATCCGAATCAGAAATTTCGAATGTATTTTTTTGTGAAGTCATAAAGAGTATCAGTTGGCCTGAACATTATCGAGTGAGTAAACTTATTATTATTACCCCAGTTTACTCAAAGTGCAATCATTATATCTCAGAGAAAAACTACCACACATAAGCGTTATTGGGTCGCTACAGACAGCGTATCTCTTGGAACTCCACAGAAAATATGGGAAAATTCTATGGAGTTCCTCAGCTATTTATGCTACAAGTCTATTTTTTCATACACTACTAAGTGCTACTCAAAAGCCCATTTCTTGAGCATTCTATAACAAATCCCCTTCACATACAATGAAACACATACGAAATTTCTCCATCATCGCTCACATTGATCATGGCAAATCAACCCTTGCTGACCGAATGATCCAATTATGCAATCAGGTTTCTCTTCGTGACTTCAAGGACCAATTGCTTGACAACATGGACATCGAGCGAGAGCGGGGCATCACCATCAAAAGTCAGACCATCTGCCTTCCTTACACTGCAAAAGATGGCAAGATATATGAGTTGAACCTGGTAGACACTCCTGGCCACGTGGATTTCAGCTACGAGGTCTCTCGGGCATTGAGTTCCTGCGAAGGCGCTCTTCTCCTCGTCGATGCAGCCCAGGGTGTTGAGGCCCAGACCTTGGCTAATCTTTACCTGGCCATGGAAAACGATCTGGAGATCATCCCGGTCATCAACAAGATAGATCTTCCTTCAGCCGAACCGGAAAAGGTCGCCCACCAGATTGAAGAAGACCTGGGACTCGATGGCGATCACATTCAACTCTGTTCCGCTAAAACAGGACAGGGCGTCGATGAGATTCTTGAAGCCATCGTCAAATTCCTACCTTCCCCTAAAGGCGATCCAGATCATGAACTCCAGGCTCTCATCTTTGATGCCCACTACGATCCGTTCCGCGGCACCATCATCTCCTGCCGTATTATTAATGGGACCATCCAGGCCGGAGATATAATCAAGTTCATGTCCAATGGCGCCGTCTACAAGGTTGAAGAGGTCGGTTTGTTCAGGTTCGGCAAGGAACCGCAGAAACAACTCTCGGCCGGCCAGATCGGCTATATCCTGGCCGGGATCAAGACCATCAGTGACACTCGCCCTGGCGACACCATTACCCATAAAGACAAGCCGTGCACTGAAGCTCTGGCTGGCTTCAAGCCGGTTCAGCAAGTGGTTTTTTCTTCAATCTACCCTATTTCCACTGATGATTATGAAAATCTGGCCACAGCGATTGAGAAATTACAGCTCAATGATGCGGCCCTGACCTTTCAAAAAGACTCATCCGTGGCCCTGGGATTTGGATTTCGCTGCGGATTTCTTGGCCTTTTACACCTTGAGGTTATCCAGGAACGGTTGGAGCGAGAATTTGACATTTCACTCATTCTAACCGTCCCGTCAGTCAAATATAACTTCTACCTCAACGATGACTCAATGATTGAGGTGGACAATCCCGCTCATTTTCCAGATCCATCTAAAGTCAGCCGGGTGGAAGAGCCATATATCAAAGCCACAATTCTCATGCCGGAGAAATATATGGGGGTGGTAATGGCACTGTGCATGGAGCGACGCGGCGACAATACCCAATACCACTATCCAACTCCAGGCCGGATTGAACTTACCTGTGAACTGCCCCTAGCTGAAGTTATCTATGATTTCTACGATAAACTTAAATCAGCCACGCAAGGGTATGGCTCCTTTGACTATGCCCTCTACGATTATCGTAAAAGTGATCTGGTCAAACTGGATATCCTGGTCAATGGCGAACTTGTGGATGCCCTGTCCCAACTGGTGCATCGAGCAAACGCGCGGGCTCGTGGTCTGCATGCTTGTGAACAACTCCAGCATGAAATCCCCAGACAGATGTTTAAGATCGCTATCCAGGCTGCCATTGGCGGGACCATAGTAGCCAGATCAACAATTTCCGCTCTCAGGAAAGATGTTATCTCGAAATGTTATGGCGGTGACATTTCCAGGAAAAGAAAACTCCTGGAAAAACAAAAGGCGGGCAAGAAAAGAATGAAGACCGTTGGCAATGTGGAGATTCCACAAAAGGCATTTTTAGCAGTATTGAAATCTGAACAATAAAGGATCCACCCCCTGAGGGGGTGGTATTGAGTTAAGCCCAGAGGGCATTTGTTTACTAGCGATTGAAGAAACTGGCCGTTCATACTGTATAAAGAAAAGCCAATCTCTCAATTTTTAGACCTTGCTTCAAATTTTCCTATTCCTAAATGGCAGCTTTGACGGTCTTGCAAGAAATCCGATTTTCTCCAACTCAATATTCTGGCATCATTAGGGTAGAGATTATTGAACTTGATTTTTGAGAAGCCATTACACTTGGCTGTTCAACTGGCAAAGCCGTTGAACTCTGACCACGCCCATAGGGCGTGGTTTTCAACATTTGAATAAAGGATCCACCCCCTGAGGGGGTGGTATTGAGTTAAGCCCAGAGGGCATTTGTTTACTAGCGATTGAAGAAACTGGCCGTTCATACTGTATAAAGAAAAGCCAATCTCTCAATTTTTAGACCTTGCTTCAAATTTTCCTATTCCTAAATGGCAGCTTTGACGGTCTTGCAAGAAATCCGATTTTCTCCAACTCAATATTCTGGCATCATTAGGGTAGAGATTATTGAACTTGATTTTTGAGAAGCCATTACACTTGGCTGTTCAACTGGCAAAGCCGTTGAACTCTGACCACGCCCATAGGGCGTGGTTTTCAACATTTGAATAAATCTAACCACTTAGCCTCATGAATTAACGAACGTTACAATCCTGTTTATCTCATTGAGATGTCGTAAAAATTCTTTTTATCTGAAACGATTCTCTGCAATTATATTTCGGCAAGATTTCCGAAAGAAGTACACTTACAGGAGTATTGACCATCAAGAATATTGAGCCCCTTCTGAGCCATGATGCTCAATAGTTCTTTTCTTTTTAATGGGCTATTTTTCTGGTGGCTTATATAAACCAGACAATCGCTACAAATGTGAAAAGAACGGCAATCTCTTTCCTCAATGATTTCCCAGCACATCTTTTCAGTCTGCTCTTTAACAATGCATTTATTACCTGTATCACACTTCATGATTTCCCAGCATGGCCATTTAGATCGGTGCGACATGATGTTGTTCTCCCATTTTTTAATTTCGCTGCCGGTTACAACCTGAAAGACGAATAAAAAAACACTTTCTGAACAGAATTAAATTAGAATATCATCTAACTTAATAAAAAATCAATATACTTTAGCAAAAGATGCAAGGGATGTCTCTAGCTCATCTTTTCCCATGCCGGTTAAGGCTGAGAACAAAATCCTCTGGCCCCGCGCAATGGAATGGCCAGCATCCAGAATGCCGGCATTTTTTATTCGTTCATTCCCTGACAATTTATCCGCCTTGGTATAAACAGGCAGAAATGGAATATGTTTCTCACGCAGCCAGCCAAAAAGCTGGGCATCATGTTCTTTGACTCCATGTCGAAGGTCCAGAATAACCACCACACAAGCTAGTGTTTCCCTGGTCTCCAGATAAGAGGTGATAAGCGACTGCCAATGTTCCTGCATCCCCTTGGCAACCTTGGCGTACCCATACCCAGGCAAATCAACCAGATAAACGGTGTCAGCAACTTCAAAAAAATTAAGTCCCTGGGTTTTTCCTGGCCGTCTACTTATCTTGACTAAATTTTTCCTGCCCATCAGGGTATTCATCAAACTTGATTTCCCGACATTGGAGCGCCCGGCAAACGCAATCTCCGGCAAGGTCATCCCCGGCAGTTGAGATAGCTCATGAACGCTTAATAGAAAGTTCACATCAAGAAATTTCATACTAAAACCTTAAACAAATCAAATCACCTTGTTCAGGGCATATTCAATGATCCCCTCAGCGCCATTCTTTTTTAATTGAGGGATAAGATCCCGGACAGCATCCTCTGAGACAACCGTTTCAACTGAATACCAATCCTTCTGGTAGAGGCCTGCCACTGTCGGTGCATTCAAACAGGGCAGGAGACTGATGATTTGCTCCAATCGAGCATGGGCAACATTCATCTTCAGGCCAACAATCCGGTCTGCATTTAACGCGCCCTGCAAAAGCATGGCGACATTTTCAATTTTCTCCCTTTTCCAAGGATCATTCCAGGCCTCTTTATTGGCAATAAACTGAGTATTGGATTTCATCAGCTCATGGATAATCCGCAACCCATGGGCCCGGATGGTGCTTTCGGTCTCAGTTACTTCAACCACTGCATCGGCAAGCCCGGAGACCACTTTTGCCTCAGTGGCTCCCCAGGAAAATTCGATGGTGACATTGATATTTCGTTGCGCAAAAAACTCTCTGGTCACATTGACCAGTTCCGTGGAAATCTTTTTGCCTTCCAGATCTTCAACAGTATGAATATCAGAATCACCTGCTACTGCGATCACCCAGCGAGTGGGCTTCCTGCTCACCTTGGAATAAATCAGATCGGAGACAATCACCACATCTGATTTGTTTTCCATGGTCCAATCCTTGCCAGTGATCCCGGCATCAAGCATACCACTCTCAACATATCGAGACATTTCCTGGGGCCTGCAAATAGAACAGACCAGTTCAGGATCATCAATCTCGGGAAAATAATTGCGAGACTGTGGTTTGATCAACCAACCAGCCTTTTCAAATAACTCTATGGTTGCTTTTTCCAGGCTTCCTTTGGGTAGCCCAAGCTTCAACTGCATTGTCGTTTCCATCATCAAATCTCCACTCACTCAATACTATGCCTGAGAATATCTCTCTTGTAAGACCACTTTATTAACTATTTTTTTCCATATACTGTTTCCGGATCAAAAACCTTCGTGCCAACTATTGAGAGTTCCCCACTATCAACCCGACGAAAAAAACATGACCTATGGCCAGTGTGACAGGCAGCTCCCCCTAGCTGTTCAACCTTGAACACCACCGTATCATCATCACAATCAACAAGTATCTCTCGAACAAGCTGAACATGGCCGGAAGACTCACCTTTTAGCCATAATTTGCTTCGGGAACGGCTCCAATAATGGACTTTTCCTGTTTCCAAGGTTTTGCCCCATGATTCAAGATTGATATAGGCAAGCATAAGAATCTCTCCCGTCTCATAATCCTGAGCAATGGCCGGGAGCAAACCATTTTCCGACTTATCAAAACGTAACTGAATCATATTCCCCTTTTAATGTGTAACCTGAATGCAAGGACTCCCTACCAACTATACCCTGTCTATTATTTCTCTTATTTTTTATTACAAAAAACATTCCTGTGGGACATCTGCCATTAATGTTTAACTATCAAATAAAAACATCAAATACTTCTGTGGCGCAATTCCCCATAACATTTTTAACAAATCAGGATTGTTAGAAAAATTCGCATGTAAATCATTCTTTCAAAAAAACGAAAAATTATTGAAAATCAAAATTTTGGATTTTATGCGGATCATCCTGCTTTGTCAAGCTTCACTTTTTTTTATAAAATCCTTTTAAATAGTCCTCTCTCATCGACTGACAAAAATATACTGTTAAAAAAAGACCGGTTACACCTCTGTATGCTAAAACAATGGCGCTAACATTTATTGCAAAACAGAAAATTATAAGATAACATGCCAGATAGTTTTTTTCAAAAGTCGACCGCTGTTGAACATGTAGCGTGTTGCTGACTTAAGCCCTCTTTTTTTATTGTTATTTGAATTATTTCATCCCAGACTGATGATTCTATTTTAAGTAACTGGTCACACTTATTTTCATTAGGACAATCTTTCTATGCAAAAAGCACAATTCAACGATAGAGTTTCAATCAAATACACCGGAAAACTAGAAAATGGCACACCCTTCCAAATAATCACTGAATCAGATCCCTTGATTATTACCATTGGGAGCCATGAAGTCCCACCCTCTCTGGAACAGGCCCTGGTTGGCATGTCCATTGGCGAGCAAAAGCTTGTTCGCCTTGAACCCGATGAAGGATACGGAATTCGGAGAAAAGATCTGTTACAGACGCTCAACAAAGAGAGCTTCGGGAAGAAAGCAAACTTGCAGATAGGGACGATTCTCTCACTCAGTTTAGAGAAAGATGGCCAGACTCATAAAATTCCCGCCACAATAGTTGAGACAAACCAGAACACCATCGTTGTTGACTACAATCATCCACTGGCCGGACACAACCTTTTCTATGATGTTACCTTGATTGCCATTGAAACCGCAGAACCCAATTCACTTTAAGTTGGCAGCGATTAATCTTTATTTTTCAATTTCTCTTTGAAGGAGTGCTAAAAATGCAAATTGAAGATGACGAAATACTTCAGGGTTTTATCGAAGAATCCCTTGAACATCTTGCCGACATAGAGACAGACCTCCTGGCGATTGAAAAGGCGGGAGCCAACATTGACGAAAATCTGGTAAACAAGGTCTTCCGTGCTGCTCATTCCATCAAAGGTGGTGCCGGTTTCATGGGGCTTACCGTGATCCAGGAACTGTCCCATGCGATGGAAAATATTCTGGGCATGATTCGCAGCAGAAAATTGGTACCTAACCCTGAAATTGTCAACGTTCTTCTCCAGGGTTCTGATAAACTTGAATTTATGATTAACAATATTCAAACAAGTAATGAGGAAGACATTACAGAGCATCTTATCCCCCTGAACGCCATTGCAGAAGGAAACAGCGTTCAGGCTGCACCGCCGCCGACACCATCAATGCCGGAACCTATTGCTGCTGAACCTGTGGTTCAAGAAGCCGCTATTATTTTACAAGACATTCCCGTGCAGCAAGCACTCCCCATCCCTGTCGCCCCGCAACCTGAACCAGCATCCTATTCCGCTTCATTTCCTTCGATGCCGTTATCGGTCAACCCCTCATCCACAGAAACCTCGCCAGGTTCTCCGATTAAGGCAGATACCAGCCTCAGGGTTCATGTCAGTCTTCTTGACTCCCTCATGACCCTTGCAGGCGAGCTTGTTCTCAGTCGCAACCAATTACTGCAGACTATCAGCACCAACGACTTGCGCAATGCTGAAGCTGTTGGCCAGAGGATTGATTTAATCACCTCTGAATTGCAAGAAGCCATCATGCTGACCCGGATGCAACCCATTGGTAACGTGTTCAGCAAATTTCCCAGAGTAGTGCGAGATCTCTCAAAGCAACTCAACAAAACCATTGACCTGACCATTGTCGGCAACGAAGTCGAGCTGGACAAAACTATTATTGAATCCATCAACGACCCCCTGACCCATCTGATTCGTAACTCAGTGGATCATGGTGTGGAAATGCCTGCTGACAGAAAACGAGCAGGCAAGCCAGAGAAAGGCCTCATTGTTCTCAAGGCCTACCATGAAGCAGGCCAGGTGGTCATTCAAATCAGCGATGACGGCAAGGGACTTGACGGTGAAGCACTAGCGGCAAGCGCTATCAGCAAGGGACTGATCTCAGTTGAGCAGGCCCAGATTATGTCTGACAAAGAAAGGATCAACCTCATCTTCCTGCCCGGTTTTTCCATGGCCAAAAAAGTGACCGATGTCTCTGGGCGCGGGGTGGGCATGGATGTTGTTAAAACCAACCTCGACAAGCTCGGCGGTCAGGTAGAGATTGTATCCGAGGTTGGAAAAGGAACCACCATTTCCATCAAGCTTCCCTTAACTCTGGCCATTATTCCCTGTCAAATTATCACCACCAGCGGTGAACGATACGCCATTCCCCAAGTAAATCTTGAGGAACTTCTTCGCATCCCGGCGAATCAGGTTAAAAAACGCGTGGAGAAGGTTGGAAACGCTGAAGTCGTGCGCCTCCGTGGGAATCTCTTACCTTTAATCAGACTCTCTGATGTCATTGAAGCAGAACGGAGTTACTGGGATCCAACAGAGGAAGAGCGAAAAACCGATAGACGAGACAGCATTGCTGATCGTCGCGGCAAACATTCGCCTTTTTTCCAGAATACCGACAAAAGCCCCGAAGAAAATCAGAACATGGATAACGACAATCGTGCAGCCACTGATCGCCGTTACAGCACTGCAAGCGCTCTAAATATTGTAGTGGTCTCAACCAACGCCATGAAATATGGGCTTATTGTTGATCGACTGCAGGATTCAGAGGAGATTGTAATCAAACCACTGGGCCGACATCTTCAGCAGTGTAAGGGGTATGCCGGTGCCACGATCATGGGAGATGGCCGCATCGCTTTAATCCTTGATGTCACCAATCTGGCTCGAATGGCACACCTGACCTCCATCGACGGCACAGATAGGGCCAATGAAGTTGCCCTTGCTGCAGAAGAACTCATTCGTACCCAGAAAGACCGGCAAGCCTTGCTCATCTTCCGGAGTTCCGAACACGAGCAGTTTGCCGTCCCTCTTAATCAAGTCGAGCGCATAGAAAAAATTAACCGTTCAGAAATCGAAAATATGGGTGGAAAACGGGTCATGCAGTATCGGGGCGGAAGCCTAGCCTTATTTACCGTCGACGACATTTCCACAGTCCATCCCATTGCTGACCAAGATGACCTGCTGGTTATCGTCTTTAATATCTGTTCAAAACCAATCGGACTTTTGGCTATCGGTCCCATTGACGCTGTTGAAATCTCATCAGAGATTGACGGGTTGACCCTAAAGCAACCAGGAATCATGGGGTCCATTATCATAGATGGCCAAACCACGATGCTCATCGATGTCTTTGAAATCGTTCAGACCCTCTTTCCAGATTGGTTTGCCGAAAAACCGGTTTTTGAAGTAGACAAAGTTACTGGAATTACACCAACTATTCTAATTGCTGAAGATTCAAATTTTTTCCGGAATCAGGTCAAAGGATATATGACAGAATCCGGCTACAATGTTCTGGAAGGAGCGGACGGTGCCATTGCCTGGGATCTGCTGCAAAAACATGCTGACGAGATTTCCATGGTCGTAACGGATATAGAAATGCCCAATATGAATGGCTTCGAGCTGACCGAAATTATTAGAAGAAATCCATTATACAATAAGATCCCCATTATCGCCTTGACCACACTGGCCGCCGACGAGGATATTGCTAAGGGTAAGGCCGTTGGCATCGATGAATACCATATTAAGCTGGACAAAGAAAAATTAATGGCCTGTGTCCATGACTATATAAAGCGTCTTTATTAAGTCTCTATTTTTTAAGTAAGAGGACAATATGAACGAAACAAAAGCAACAAGCAAGATGCATGTGGAACTGGCCACTTTCTTTGTCGGGGACGCCCTTTGTGGTATGGATATTTTGAATATCCAGGAGATCAATAAGTTGATGGATATGACAAAGGTTCCCCAGGCACCTTCCTATGTTATTGGAATTCTAAATCTCCGCGGTCAAATTGTGACGATTATCGATCTTGGGAGAAAGCTAGGGCTCGGATCCACAGAGGCCACCTCGAGTTCTCGAAATATTATTGTCAATTCACCTGGAGAACATGTAGGCCTGCTTGTCACCCAACTCAGTGATGTCGTTTCGGCAGAGATGGATAAAGTTGAACGCGCCCCTGCTAACATGGGTGGAATTCAAGGTGAATTTTTTTCTGGAGTCTACAAAACCGAAGATAAACTTATTGGAATCCTCGATATCAATAAAGTTTTACGCCTTGAAGACCAGGGGCATTAAGAATGCTTCTGAAAAAATTACGTGTATTGGTCGTTGACGATACCATTGTCTACCGAAAGGCGGTCAGTGATATTCTGGCAGAGATCCCTGGAATTGAGGTAGTTGGAATTGCCCATAATGGCAAAATTGCCATGTCTAAAATTGCCACGCTAAAACCTGATCTGCTCACTCTTGATATTGAAATGCCGGAGATGAATGGGTTGGAGGTGCTTGCAGAAATTCAGAAAAATCATGCAGGTATTGGCGCCATCATGCTTTCAACCCTTACTGCTGATGGCAGTGACATGACCTTGAAAGCCCTTGAACTTGGTGCCTTTGACTTTATCCTTAAACCCCAAAGCGCCACTCTTCAAGAGGGCAAGAATCAAATTAAGGCTGCCTTGGGGCCAATACTTGAAGCTTTTCGCCATTCACACACAGCCGCCTCATTACTTTCTGCCAAGGGAGTGTTTACCCGCCCCCCACCCTCTCTGGCCACCAAAGCAATCCCCACATCTCAACTACGTTCGCAGACCAGCTCTGCAGCCAACAGCACGGTCCAAGCTTCAAAGCGTCGGGGCAAATCGGAAATTATTGCTATTGGCATCTCAACGGGAGGACCAAACGCGCTCAGTCAGATGCTGCCCCAACTTCCCGGAGACCTCGGTGTTCCTGTGGTTATTGTCCAGCACATGCCGCCAGTCTTCACTAAATCTCTGGCCGCAAGTCTCAATGCCAAATGTGCCCTTACCGTCAAAGAGGCGCAAGAGGCTGAAGCGATTCAACCCAACACCGTCTACATAGCGCCAGGTGGCAAACAAATGAAGCTTGCAGCCAGTGCCGATGGGAAAAATCGAATTATTCGAATTACAGATGATCCACCGGAAAATTCCTGTCGTCCATCTGTTGATTATCTCTTTCGTTCAGTGGGAGACTATTATGTAGGTCGAACCACTGCTGTTATTATGACCGGAATGGGTTCCGATGGAACCAAGGCACTGCAATCCCTGAAGCAACAAAAAGGAGCCTTTGTCATCGCCCAGAATGAGATGACCTGCGTGGTCTATGGAATGCCCAAAGCCCCCATAGAACAAGGACTAGTCGATGTCGTCGCCCCGCTAAATAAAATTGCTGATGAAATTACCAAAAGTGTCAGATAACGCACTTCAAGGAAATGCCTTTCACCTTTTCAATGTGATCACACTTTTGCGAGCATGCTAAAAATATCACCAGATGAACTGAAGCTTGTTGCTCAATATATCTATGATGTCTCAGGGATATATCTTGATCAAAGTAAATCCTATCTCTTTGAGACGCGCCTTGGCGCCATTGCAGCCGAACATGGATGCAATACCTACAAAGAGCTCTATCAAAAGGCCAAAACCGACCCCAGCAAAAGCTTTGAACGAAAAATAATTGATGCGATCTCCACGAATGAGACCCTATTCTTTCGCGACAAAGGTCCTTTTGAGCTTTTGCAGCACAAACTACTCCCTGAACTGATCGATGCCCGCACTCCAAGTTCTCCGACCCTGAAAACCAATATCAAGATATGGAGTGCAGCCTCATCAACTGGCCAGGAACTTTACTCAATTGCCATAATCATTAAAGAGCTTCTACCAAATAGCAGTAAATATTCCATCCAGCTTCTCGGCACTGATATTTCTGACAATGCAGTCGCCCAGGCCAGCCGAGGAAAATACAATAAATTTGAAATGGAACGAGGCCTTCCCGGCGATAAACTCCAACGTTATTTTACCATGTTTGGTGATTCCTGGACGATTAAAGATGAAATCCGGGCGATGGTACAATTTAAGAAGTTTAATCTCATGATGCCTTTTACCGGACTTGGCAAATTTGATATTATCTTTTGTCGAAATGTAGCAATCTACTTCACCCTTCCTGATCGCCAGAAACTCTTCAACAAAATAGCAGACAGTCTGGCTGACGACGGTTATCTTGTCATAGGGTCTACGGAATCTCTCACCGGGATCTGTCCCCGCTTTATTCCTAAAAGACATCTACGATCTATTTTTTATCAGAAAACTAAATGAGACATCTTCCATGAAAAATATGACTATACTTATTGTTGACGATGATCCTGTTGTTAGAAAGATGTTAGAAAAACGTCTTGAGAAGGCAGGATATGAGGTGCTGATCGCTGAGGATGGCTATCAAGCCGAGAAGATTCTTCCTCAACAGCATGTTGATGTGGTCTTGACTGATCTGATGATGCCAGGAACAATTGGCGGGATTGAAGTGCTGGAGATTGCAAAAAAACTCAACTCCAGCATTGAAGTAATTCTGATCACTGCCCATTCTTCCGTTGATACTGCTGTTGCCGCGATGAAAAAAGGGGCTGCAGACTACCTGGAAAAACCGATTAATTTCGACGAGCTCTTTCTTCGGCTTGAAAAAATAGCCAACGTTCAATCCCTTCTGCGAAACGCCATGGATATCAGCGAGGCAATGGACACGACAGAGAGCGTTGCCTCTGAAACCATTCAAAATCTTGAAATCAGAACCGCCGAACTACAGGGTAGGCTCAATCGCCTTGAAGAGGTTCTTCGTGATGAGCAAATCGGCTCATATGACCGGATTTACAAGGCACTTGACCTACTAACAAAATACAAATAACCCGGCCCACCCTGACATAAATACAAAATGGTCACTCCATACGGAGTGACCATTTTCAAAAAAGTCCCTCTTTTCTGGTTCGTTATTTCACTTGTATCCCATTGTATCAGAGACTTGAGCATCTTCAAGAAGAGCGCCTTCTAGTTTAGCCCCGCTCAAATCAGCCTTGGAAAGATTTGCTTTATATAAATCTGCTTTTTGTAATTTTGCATTTCTCAGATCAGCTCTTACCAGAATAGCCCCTTTCAAGTTTGCATTTTCAAGATTGGCTTCTGCTAACTTGCTTCCAGTTAAATCAGCCCCCTCAAGATCTGCGCCGGACAAATTTTTACCGGTCAGATCAACCCCTGCGAGATTACAATCATAACATTTCTTGGTTTCCAGAAGACGAAGTTTATTCTTTTCTATTTCAGCCGTAGAATCAAATACAGCTTTTTCCTTCGGTACAGCAACGACTACCGCTGTTTTCTTCTCTGAAACCAATTCTTTTGTAGAGTGAATAGCCTCTTTTGTTTCCTCAACTACATCATCCTCATCAGGCTCTACGACAAGTTCCTCATCAACGACAACGGGAGATGTTACAGGTAAAGACACTTTTCCCAAAGCAACAACATTAGCCGGATTGGATCCCTCTGTTCCTAAATTATTCCCTGGATTCTCAGGTTGTTGGGACGAATCTGTTTTTTCAATCTCCGTGGTCTGTTCTTCACTTGCATCAGAACCAAATATCAAACCCATCATGCCCCCCCAGGTTCTTCGCAGAAACCCATTTTTTTCATCAGGAACTGAGTTTCCATCTTTACCGGCAACTGCAGACACAGCAGGAGTAACAGGAGACGCTATTTCAGCAACAACCTGTTCTGAGGGTGAATTCAACATTTTTTTACGATCGAATTTTATGCCAACAAGATAGGCGTCAGTAAAATTAGTCCCGCGAAGATCAGCTCCCCTCAAATCAGCATCCGCCAGATTAGCACCATTTAATTCAGTATTTTTTAGAATGGCATTCTGCAGATTAGCCTTGGTAAGTGTTGCAAGATGCAATTGAGCATAGGCAAGATTAGCGCCTTGAAGATTGGCTCCTGGCAAATTTGCCCGATTAAGATCTGCTCCAGAGAGGTCACATCCAGGACAACTGTTCGTTTCAATCAATCGTTTCCTGTTCTCCTGTACCTTTCCCTGCGCTGCATGCACCCCGCCTACAAAAAAAACTTCACTCAACATCAATAAAAACAGCAGGGTCATTGAACAAATTCTAGTGAAATACATTTTTTTCTCCTGAAAAAGAAGTCCCTATTCTGAAAATAAAATTGCAAGGCCAAGTAGTATTAAACATTATCTAAAGCACTAAAAAATTTTGTTGAAGATACTCCAAGAAAAGTCAAACTGTCAAGAAACTAACAGTATCTCAATAAGCAGCCAGTCCCAGAGAAAAAACAAACTTTATTTCTTGAACCCATAATTCTATGGGATACAGGCTCACAAAATAAACGGAACAAGAAAGTAGACTAATGTTCGTTTATTCAATGATCTTGACTCAATGGATATTCAAACTTTTCAGAAAATCATTATTATTTATCCGAAATAACTCTTTTTCGATTGATGTAATAAGATATATTTATATAATGTAGCATCTAAACACAAACATGTTGCAAAAGTGTAGCGACCATCAAGCTTCTACGAATTACTTGAATTATTCAGGCGACTTTTGTTTTTTCTGAATTTTTTTTGGAAAGAATCGTCAATCAGTATTGATTTCATTCTTATCAAGAAGCCATAAACTATTCTATAATTTAAAATATTTGAAGACTATGTTTAAATATATCTGACAAAAACTCTATAAATTGAAGAAACTGAATTATTTTTCTCTTTCTCCGGTTTATTTCAAAACATTTTTTTATTGTATCAAGTTTAAGGAGGCTCAGAATGAATATCGAGGAATTGGAAAAAGAAAAAAATGAAGGCATTGACAGCTTGCCTTTACAGGAACGGCGTAAATTCCTTAAAATGGGATTATCCGTTACTGGTGTTTTTCTGGGAGGGTCTGTCCTTTCATTGACGTCAATATCACATGCCAGTAATCAAAAAAATGCAGACATGGATATTCCAGCGGAAGGTCAATACCCCTACCCCAAACATTACGGCATGATCATGCGGCAAAATCGCTGTGTCGGATGTGAATTATGCGTTGAGGCATGCAAACAGACAAATCATGTGCCAAATGATCATGGCGCTTGGAGAACTGCCATCCAAGAAAAAATTACGACTGAAAACGGCTCTGAAAAAAGAGAATTCAGACCGGTACTTTGCAACCAGTGCAATCGCCCACCCTGTGTCCGGGTCTGCCCTACAAAAGCAACCTACAAGGATCCCGAGACTGGGATCGTCGTCATGGATTACAAAAAATGTATTGGCTGCAAGACTTGCATGGCTGCCTGCCCCTATAATGCCCGTTATTTTAATGAAGAAAAATACGCCATTGATAAATGTAATTTCTGTATAGATACCCGGCTTGCCGAAGGTAAAAAAGAGACCGCCTGCGCAGCAGCCTGTCCAGCCAGGGTCAGAATTTTTGGTGACCTGAAAGACAAATCCACGGAGATTTATCGTTTACTCCACACACCTGACTCAAAAATCTGGGTTTTACGTCCCGATACAGGGGCCCTGCCCAATGTGTTTTATATAAATGCCTGATGCAGGAAGTATCAAATATCAAAATTATTGGAGTGGAACAAGTCGGCTAAAGATATGTACAAACCTACAGACGCCAGGCTTGGCTGTTCCCCGATTATTCGACGCTTTGCAGGAGAAGAAAAATGATTCAACACAACATAAAATCAATTGGAGCCATGCTGCTAGCAGTATCTTTTTTGCTTGCCCCTCCCCTTGCCTCCAAGTCATTTGCCGCAGAAACTTCTGGCGCTGATGCCTCCACGATCAAAGGTAATACTTATAAATTTCTTTACGATGAACAGACAAAGAAAAACTATGGCCCCAAGGCGGATATTGTCTGGTCCAAACCAACTGAAGTAACGTTCAGTCATAAAATACACACAATGGATGCAGGCCTCACTTGTACATCTTGCCACAAAGAAATTTTTAGCATGAAGGCAGGAGCAGTCTTAAATAGTGGAAAGATGACCATGGCAGCCATGGCGGAAGGTAAATATTGCGGTACTTGCCATGATGGAAGCACAGCATTTGCCACGAATACACAATGCGCCTCATGCCACACTAAGGTGAACGAATTGCTTCCCCCCGATCCGATCGTCTGGACAAAACCAGTCAAGGCAGTGCTTTTTTACCATAAGCCCCATACAGAAGATTACGGCCTGGCATGTGATGACTGTCACGACAGTCTTTTTTCCATGGAGAAAGGCACGGCTGAAAAAGCCGACGATTTTACCATGAAGTCACTTTATGAGGGAAAATACTGTGGTAAATGTCATGACGGGTCCATGGCCTTTGCCTCCGATACCCGTTGCAACACCTGTCACATAGGGGTGAAGGGATATAATCGAATTTCTGGAAATAATAATTCTCACGACACAAAAAACCAGAAAGATCCCCATGCTGGCAATTAAACCTGAACACAAACATCTCAAGGGCAGAATAGCTTTTAATCCACTAGCCCTCGTTAAAAAAAAACTAATATCCGGAGTAAAAAATGACAAACAACTCATTATCAGCCATTTTTGCCGAGACAGCAGACCCACGTCTGGCCACACCCGGCATGAACAGGGCCACTATTTTCTTTCTGATCGTAACCATAGTGGGACTCAGTTGCGGTGTCCTTGCCTTTATTTTTGGCCATCATACCATCTATAATAACACCCGTGAAATGCCATGGGGTATGCTTATTTCCACCTATGCCTTCTGGGCGATCACCTCCACTGGTCTCTGCATGTATGCCGCCATGAGCCATGTTTTTGGTGGTACAAGAATGGGAATGGTCAGCAACCGCATGGTTTGGATGTCTATCATTTGTATCATGGGTGCCTTTGCCACCATCGGCGTGGAGATAGCCAGCCCGCACCGAATGCTGCTCTACAATATCATCTCCCCTAACCCCCTGTCTAATATCTGGTGGATGGGTACACTGTACGGATTGGCTGTGGGTTGTATGATTATTGAATTCGCGGGAATTGTAACTGGACTAGGAAAACTGGCGCTGGTCATGGGAGTTTTTGGCGCCCTGGCCGAGGTTTTAGCAAACAGTTGCCTGGGTGGCGTTTTTGCAACCCTTCCGGCCAGACCTTATTGGTACGGAGCACAATTACCCATCTACTTTCTCACCTCAGCTTTTCTTTGTGGAGCGGCAGCAGCAGTTCTTTTTAATTATCTTGCCTACAAAATTCGGGATGAAAAGATGTCTACCTCTGTCCATCTTGCGGTGAAAAGCGCCGGCAAGGCCATGACTCTGGTCCTCATTCTTTATACCGTTGCCACCTTTTGGCGTCTGGTCAGTTTTTATGTAGGTGGACCTGAACTGGGAAGAACGGCAGCAGATGCTCTTATCAGTGGCCCTCTCGCCATCAACTTCTGGGTTCTAGAAGTTTGCATTGGCCTTATCATCCCTATTATACTGATTATCTTGTCCCGTCTTGAAAATATGAGCATGCTCGCTTTTGCCGGTTTCCTTATTCTTGTTGGTCAGTTTGTGGCCCGTTATGACCTAGTTGTCGCAGGTCAAAATGTTCCCCAGAATTTAGGATGGGACAACCTTCCAACCCATTTTAGCTACGTCCCCTCCTTCTTTGAATTCGGGGTTATAGCCGGAAGTATTGGCGTCGTAGCTTTTGGTTTTTTAATGGGAGAACGAGTATTTGGTAAGACATTTACACAGAAAGAACATCATTGACTTTTTCCTTCCATAAAAAAAGCCGCTCATAAGAGCGGCTTTTTTATGGAAAATTCAATTAACAGTTACATTTATGAGACGTTACAACGAAGGAATTTCACTCCTTTTCTTTCCATACTATTGCACCCAAAGCCGTCAATTTTTCCACCATTCTTTCATACCCACGCTCAAGATGATAGATTCGAGAAATTTCGGTTCTTCCCTGCGCAGCAAGACCGGCTATAACTAATGATGAACTCGCCCGAAGATCAGTCGCCATAACCGGTGCACCATTAAAACCATTCCTTCCTATCCCTTTAATCACTGAAGTATGACCATCAATCGTGATATCTGCTCCCATCCGATGCAACTCAGCGACATGCATAAATCTGTTTTCAAAGATCGTCTCATGAACCATAGAAACGCCCTCACTTAAGGCCATTAAAGCCATAAACTGTGCCTGTAGGTCCGTCGGATAGCCTGGATATGGCATGGTGGTAATATCAACACTTTTAATATGACCACCTCCTGTGGCATCAAGGGTGATGGCATTTTCCATTTCCGTAACCATCATCCCTGCTGCCCGCAACTTATCAAGTAGAGATGGTAGGTGTCGAGGATTGCAATGAGTCACCGTCGCTGCTCCGGCAGTAGCGGCAATCGCAATGAGATAAGTGCCGGTCTCAATTCGATCAGGAATAATCTCATTCTCAGCAGCATGCAATCGTTCAACGCCATGAATCATCAGGCAGTCCGTTCCGCGCCCTTCAATATCCGCTCCCATGCTGATTAACATATCAACAAGATTGCCAATTTCTGGTTCACGGGCTGCATTCTTGATTATGGTTGTGCCTTGTGCCAAGGTCGCGGCCATCAGCAAATTTTCAGTCCCGGTGACAGAGGGAACATCAAAACATATGCTGCACCCTTGCATACGGCCATCAATTTCCGCATCAACATATCCCTGTTCCAGCCGACAGGTTACCCCGAACTGTTCAAATCCCTTAATGTGAAAATTGATGGGCCTGGCCCCAATGGCACAACCACCGGGCAAGGAGACCTTCGCCTTTCCCAACCGGGCCAGAAGCGGCCCCAACACCAGAACCGATGCCCGCATTGTTTTAACCAATTCATACGAGGCCTCAGAATAGGTTACATTGGTCGAATCAATTCTCAGGGTTGCTCCCTGTCTCTCCCAGGTAATCCCTAAAGATTCAAGAAGTCGAAGGATCGTCCTTGTATCTCGCAGATCAGGTACATTGGTAAGGGTGTGTATCCCCCCAGTCAACAAGGTTGCAGCAATAAGCGGCAATGCCGCATTTTTAGCGCCACTGATCTGCACATTTCCAAACAGAGGTTTTCGGCCTTCAATAATAAGTTTTTCCATCTACCTGCTCTTATAATAATATTATCCCATCATTCTGGCATGCAAAACACGGTCTCGACCTGTGTAATCAGTCAACACTTCGACCCGATCAAAAACTGTCAATCCACTCTTTCCGGCAAACAACTCGTAAACCGCCTGGCCTTGGTCTGCCCCGATCTCCATGAAAAATTCTCCACCAGGCCTTAATAATCGAGGCAACATTTCTCGTATTCGACAAATAACATCAAGACCATCATTGCCACCATCAAGGGCCAGCCAAGGCTCAAAATCTCTCACTTCAGATTTCACGCCAGTAAGTAACTCGTGATTACTCACATAGGGCGGATTGGAAACGACCAGTGAGAAAATCGGGCGTGGGACAAAGGCGTTAAATAAATCGGCATGGAGCAGAACAAGGCGATCAGCAACCTGATGCATAAGGGCATTCTTTCGAGCCACCCGTAAAGCGGCAGCAGAAAGATCAACTGCAATCACAGTCTTGTCCGTCTCCAAAGCCAAGACTATGCCAATAACCCCGCTACCACAACAAAGATCAAGGGCCAGTCCGGATTGCGCTGGTTGATCTTTGAGAACACTAAGGACTGTTTCCAGAACAAATTCAGTTTCAGGCCTAGGTATAAGGACATCGGATGTAACAAGAAAAGGAAGGGACCAAAATTCCTTTTCCCCCATGATGTAGGCGATGGGCTCATGGGCAACTCTTCGGCTCAACAGGGTCAAAAACTCACGCTCCCGATTGGCATCAACTTCCATGGTAGCTGCGAGAAACAGGCCGGATCTGTTTTTTTCAAGACAGAATCCCAGAAGCAGGTCAACCTCCAGAGCTGCCTGGTCCACACCAGCTAATTCAAGCTGCTGCCTCCCGAGATGAACAAGATCAATAACACGCATGGAAATAGATAAATTCAGGGATAAGGTATAACCAACAGGAGAAACAACAACTGCCATCAATGGAGAAAAGTTCGATGATCTATTCTATTTCTTTTAACTTTTCGGCCTGATCATGGCTAATCAAGGGATCAATCACCTCGTCCAACTTACCATCCATGATCGAATCAAGGCGATAAATGGTAAGATTGATCCGATGGTCAGTGAGTCGCCCCTGAGGAAAATTATATGTTCGGATTCGCTCACTGCGATCACCACTGCCGACCTGCGTTTTTCGATCAAGCGAAATCTTGTCGTGGTGTTCCTGCTGAACTTGATCGAATAATCTAGCCCGCAAAACCGTCAAAGCTTTGGCCTTATTTTTATGTTGAGATTTCTCATCCTGACAGATAACCACAAGTCCTGTTGGTAAATGGGTAACCCGAACGGCTGAATCAGTAGTATTAACACTCTGTCCACCAGGACCTGAGGAACGGAAGACATCAAACTTCAGCTCATTCATCTTGATATCTACCTCAACCTCATCTGCCTCAGGCAAGATAGCAACAGTTACCGCTGAGGTGTGAATACGCCCCTGAGTCTCCGTCTCAGGAACACGCTGAACCCGATGCGTACCACTCTCATATTTCATTCGAGAGTAAACCTGTTCCCCACTGATCAATGCGATGATTTCTTTAAAACCTCCAGTTCCAAGAGGACTAGAGGCCATCACCTCAATCTTCCAGCCCTGCGACTCAGCATAACGGGAGTACATTCGATAAAGGTCACCGACAAACAGTGCGGCCTCATCGCCGCCAGTCCCTGCGCGAATTTCCAGGAAGGTGTTTCTATCATCATTAGGATCTTTAGGCAGCAACAAGAGACGAATGGCATCCTGTAAATCCCTTTCATTATTCTTCAGCTCTTCGATTTCTGCCCTGGCAAGCTCTTGAATTTCCAAATCTTCATCTAGCTGAAGAAGTTGCCTATTCTCCTCGATGTCCAGTTCGACCTGCTGATATTGATTATAAAGGGCATGAAGTTTAGACAGATGGGCATGTTCTCTGGCCACTTTCTGATAGGCTTTCTGATCACTCATAAGTGAAGGATCAGAAAGCCGACCTTCAAGATGTGCGATCTTTTCTTTAAGATCGTCAAACTTATCAAACATGGAATTTAAAAGACAGGATATATAAAGCGTTTAAAAAATAAAAAGTCCACAGCAATATCAACCGTTGCTGTGGACCTGAGAGAGAACTCAAAAAATAGGGTCACAATGTGTCAAAACCAACCTATCATCAAGACAAGCTAAAGGGGGAAATCCTGGAAATGAGAATCACACAACATACCTATTGAATTGCGGATCCAGCGCTCCCAAAAATTATGCTTTTTTGTTTTCGAAGTGTTTAGCATAGCGCTTATTAAATTTATCGATACGTCCAGCTGTATCAAGCACCTTTTGCTTGCCTGTGAAAAATGGGTGGCAAGCGGAACAAATTTCAACCTTTAACTCTTTGAACACCGAACCAATTTCCATTTCATTTCCACAAGCACAAACTGCCGTGATTGTATAATATTCAGGATGAATATCTTTCTTCATGATTTTTATTTCTCCAAAAGAGACCTGAAAAAATTCAGGTTATATTTAATGATACCTTCAACTACTTCACAAAGTAAAAAATAGTTTTCCAAACAACCATTGTTGCACAATAAAATACAGCAAAATTAATATAATAAATAAGAAAAAAACTTCAACATAAAAACTTAATAGTGAGCATCAACTATTCATAGATTCGAAAAATTCTTTATTTGTCTTATGATGTTTCATTCTATCTAAAAGAAATTCTACGCCATCGGCAGGATTCATGGAGCTTAATAATTTTCGCAGAATCCACACCCGATTGAGGGTATCCGCATCCATCAGCAGGTCCTCTTTCCGAGTTCCAGAACGTTTAACGTCAATGGCCGGGAAGATTCTCTTTTCAGACATCTTCCGGTCAAGAACTAGCTCCATGTTTCCCGTCCCTTTAAATTCCTCAAAAATAACTTCATCCATCCGGCTTCCGGTCTCAACCAGTGCCGATGCTATAATAGTGAGACTTCCCCCCTCCTCAATATTTCGTGCAGCTCCAAAAAAACGCTTGGGTTTTTGCAGCGCATTAGCCTCCACACCGCCGGAGAGAATTTTTCCACTGGAGGGTGTTACAGTATTATAGGCTCTTGCCAATCTGGTGATACTATCCAGAAGAATGACCACATCTTTTTTGTGCTCAACTAAACGTATTGCCTTTTCCAGCACCATCTCTGCCACCTGAATATGACGCTGGGGAGGTTCATCAAAGGTGGAACTGACCACTTCGGCTGCCTGCACCGATCGAGCCATCTCCGTGACCTCCTCTGGACGTTCATCAATAAGAAGAACAATCAGATAGACATCGGGATGATTTTTAACAATGGAGTTAGCCATCTTCTGCATCAATACAGTCTTTCCAGTACGGGGCGGTGCAACGATAAGTCCTCTTTGCCCCTTGCCAATGGGAGCCATCATGTCAATAAGACGCATTGAATAATTATCCGGCTGCCATTCAAGATTTAATTTTTCATCAGGGTGCAACGGGGTCAAATTGGCAAACAATGTCTTGGTTTTAGCGGCCTCAGGGGGATCGAAATTGACTGTTTCGACCTTCAGTAGGGCAAAATAGCGTTCCCCCTCTTTAGGTGCACGAACCAAACCATCAATAGTATCACCGGTTCGTAAATTCAACCGACGGATCTGAGAGGGAGAGACGTAGATGTCATCTGGGCCGGGAAGATAATTATAGTCAGGCGCTCTAAGGAAGCCGAATCCATCTGGCAAAATCTCCAACACCCCGCTGCCACGCAGCTTTCCATCTTCATCGGCCTGGGCTTGCAGAATAGCAAAAATCAGTTCTTGTTTTCGTAATGAACTTACATCCTCAATCTTTAATGTTCGACCAAGCTTGACTAACTCATCAATTTTTTTCAGCTTTAATTCCGCCAGATTCATCAATCATTTTCTCCTATTATGGCCATTGGCAGGACGCTATTACAAAAAAAACTCATCAATATTACTCCGATAAAATGCTCAGGGGGTCAAACAGATAACTCACAAGAAAACAAATCATATAAAAACACTGTGGATAAAAAAAGCAGCGTGCAATCTTTTGAAAATCTAGAATACTCAATTGGGACTTAATCAAAAGAGAGTAACTACTAGCGAGATAGATCAATCGTCGGAAAATCGGAGTTACCACAAGAGATAATATTCAGACGTAACAGGAAGTTTATTTTTTTTAATCTAAAGGAAGTGAAAGATACAAGATGTTTAGCAAAATAAACATGTTTAGAAAGTTGCAACCCTCTGCTTACAGAAACCAGTCACTTTGATATAACTTGCAAGCATATATAACGGCGCACAGTATTTAAAGAAGACAGATTAAAGGAAGGATTATATCTCTAAGGAATTTAAAAATAAACATATACGAACTTCAAAAAATCATGTCAACCTTTTTCGCAGTACAAAAGCTCTTCTCATCGCTAAAAACAACTATTCCGTCCTAAAAAATTGAATCCATTATGGCAAAACATAGAAGACTTAAAGCCACATAGAATAAAATAAAAATCTAATATTATTTTAATACCACAGGTTACATAGTAAAAGAACGAGCCAAGTGATGCACTTGGAGAATAGTCAAAGCCAAAGGGCCAGAATTTTCAATCACACAATCAGCCATTAAGGCCTTTTCTTCCATGGACATCTGAGTGTTGATGGCT
This sequence comes from Desulfobulbaceae bacterium, assembly GCA_019163335.1. Taxonomy (GTDB): domain Bacteria; phylum Desulfobacterota; class Desulfobulbia; order Desulfobulbales; family Desulfocapsaceae; genus UBA2270. The sequence continues at coordinate 53,444 of JAFLKM010000065.1, forward strand.
GCCTTGCCGTCTTCCTGGGTTACCTGATCACGAGTGACAATACGTTTAAGACAAGGCTCCTGCCCTGCATAGACGGCCACAACCACATCAAAATCATCCTGCCAGCCAACCTCAAAAAGAAGGGGTACCTCTACGACCATACCTACCCGTTGTTTATTCTTTTCCATGGAAAGTCGTAATATTTCCTTACGGACAAGGGGATGCAACAGTTGTTCGACATTATATCGTACTTCCGAATCAGCAAATAGGGCCTTCCGCAGGGCTGCACGATCTATGTGGCCTGTAGAATTAATGAAACGATTCCCCCATTTATCTTTGACACCCTGCCAACCTGGCATGTTCGGCTGCATCAATTGAAGACACAGGGTGTCGGCATCAAACACTTCAACACCCAATAATTTCCCGAGAAGGCCTGACACAAAACTCTTACCAGCGCCCATACCGCCTGTTACAGCGACTATCACAATTGACCCAGCCTACGTTGAACAGCCGAAGCACCAAACTGATCGACAATGGATGAAAAGTCGGCCCATAACGGTGCAGAAAACAAAAGGGATTCGCCGGTTACAGGGTGCGTAAAGCCAAGCTGTGAAGAGTGCAGCATTTGCCTCGGAAACATTCTATTTTGTGGACCAATGTAATAGAGTTGATCACCCGCCACGGGATGCCCCAGAGAAGCCATGTGCACACGAATCTGATGCGTTCGCCCGGTCTCAATTTGCAGTTGAACCAGACTGAATCCGGCAGAGAACTCTTGCAGCACCTGCCAGGTAGTCGCCGCATATCGACCATCTTCCCGGATTGTCATCTTCTGACGATGTACTGAGTGCCTTCCGATAGGCGCAACAATTCTTCCGGTTTTACGCTCAAAATATCCTTTGAGCAGGGCCAAATAATTTTTCTTTACTATCCTGTTCTTAAAGGCATCAACAAGACTACGGTGCGTTCTCTCTTCTTTGGCTACAACCATCAGTCCAGAGGTATCCTTATCGAGACGATGAACAATCCCTGGCCTGAGTAAATCGTCGCCAACATTGACGATGGATTGACAATGATACAGCAAGCCATTAACTAGGGTTCCAGCATGGTTGCCACTGCCAGGATGAACAACTAGACCAGGTGGCTTTGAGAGGACCAGCAAATGCGAGTCCTCAAAAAGAATGTTTAAAGGAATATCTTCAGGCAACACTGTCATTACTGGTGGTGCTGGTAAAAAACCAGCGACAGATTCATCAGCCTTTAAACAATAGCTACATTTTTTATAACCATCATTCACCAGAATTGTACCGCGACGAACTGCATCGGATAACACAGAACGTGAGGCGTCAGGAATCAATCGCACCAGAAATTGATCTAGACGACACCCAGCCTGCTCCGCATTTACAAAAAAATGAAAATGATTTTTAGAACAAGAAGTAGCTAATGGGAGTTGAGACTTACCATGAGTCATGAAAAACATCCTGCAAGATCAGCCTTTATGGCAGGAAAAGTACAAACAGAAGGGGCAGCACACTGCTGATAAAGCATAACAACATATTAGGAAAACATTTTCTCAATCTGATCTGCAGTATTGGCTTCATCTATATTCCTGGCCAGGGAAATTTCTTTAACCAGAAGATTTTTTGCAGTATCCATCATCTTTCTTTCACCATAAGAAAGCTCCTTGTCAACACTCAACAGAAAAAGATCGCGTAGTACAACAGCGACCTCGAAGATAGAACCGGTCTTGATTTTTTCCATATAATCGCGATAACGCCGATTCCAGGTTTGGGCACTAATCTCGATATCCCTATCCCGCAAAATCACCATTACCTTTTCAACTTCATTTTTGTCGATAATGGCACGAAGCCCTACATTTGCACTATTACTGGTAGGAATCATAATTTTCATATCATTTTCAATGATTTTCATCACATAGAATGAATGATCTGTTCCCGCTACTGTTTGAGTCTCTATGGACTCGATCACCCCTACACCATGGGCCGGATAAACGGCCATATCGCCTGCAATAAACACAATATCCTCCTGGTCATGATGAATGAACTACAAAAAGTCTTTGCGCCAGCGCAAATACCTTTAAAAAATAAAGTGGACCCCTGAGTCAAGACAAAAATCCATTGAGTTTAAGCTGTACATTCAACTTCAAGCGCAGCTGGTCGGCGCTGCCCCGCTT
>JAFLKM010000046.1 GCA_019163335.1 Desulfobulbaceae bacterium
TGGTGGCGATGCAGGGAATCGAACCCCGGACACTACGGATATGAGCCGTATGCTCTAACCATCTGAGCTACATCGCCTTTAATTTTGAGAAAAATTTAATACCCTATCCCTGCTCTACTGTCAACTGTTTTCCCTACATACTCTCTACAGCAAGGCAAAAAAAGCTTCCAAACAATATCAAAAAGGAAAGGGCCTCTACTTGAGACCCTTTCCTTTTTTACTTCGTATTTTTCTATCAGACGAACAAGACAGAAAAAAGATTATTACATCATACCGCCCATACCGCCCATACCGCCCATACCGCCTGGAGGCATACCCATACCACCACCGGCTCCCTTCTCTTCTGGGATCTCAGCGATAACACACTCAGTGGTGAGCAACATTCCAGAAACAGAGGCTGCATTTTGAAGAGCAGTTCTGGTAACTTTAGCAGGGTCAATAACACCAGCCGCGATCAGGTCCTCATACTGCTCGGTGGCAGCATTAAAGCCATTGGCACCCGTCAAACCTTTCACATGCTCAACAATGACAGAACCTTCACGGCCCGCATTATTGGCAATCTGACGGATGGGCTCTTCCAGGGCACGACGCAGAATGTTTTTACCCAGCTCTTGCTCACCAGGAAGCACCAGGCCATCAAGGGCCTTCAAGCAGCGCAGATAGGCAACGCCGCCACCAGGTACAACACCCTCTTCAACAGCGGCACGAGTCGCGTTCAGAGCATCTTCCACGCGGGCCTTTTTCTCCTTCATCTCCATCTCGGTAGCTGCGCCGACGTTGATCACCGCAACACCACCGATCAATTTAGCCAAACGCTCCTGCAACTTCTCTTTATCATAATCGGAGGTGGAATCTTCAATCTGGGTACGAATCTGTTTTACCCGTGCTTCCAGCTTGACCTTATCACCAGCACCATCAACAATCGTGGTATTGTCTTTGCTGACCACTACCCGTTTGGCCGTCCCAAGATCACTTAAGGTTACATTCTCAAGCTTGATCCCAAGATCTTCGGTTACAACCTGCCCACCGGTGAGAATGGCGATATCCTCGAGCATGGCCTTACGACGATCGCCAAAGCCTGGAGCCTTGACGGCAGCAACGTTGAGGGTACCGCGTAATTTGTTGACAACCAAGGTCGCCAAAGCTTCACCATCAACATCTTCTGCAACGATGAACAATCCACGGCCCATTTTGGCCACAGATTCAAGCACTGGAAGCAGATCCTTCATACTGGAGACCTTCTTCTCAACAATGAGGAAATAAGGATCTTCCATATTCACTTCCATCCGATCGGCATCAGTCACAAAGTATGGGGAGAGATAACCACGATCAAACTGCATACCCTCAACTACATCCAGGGTGGTGTCCATGGACTTTGCTTCTTCAACGGTGATAACGCCTTCCTTGCCAACCTTGTCCATGGCCTCGGCAATAATATTCCCGATGGTCTCATCACTGTTGGCAGAAATGGTGCCAACCTGCGCGATTTCTTTCTGCTCTTTGGTTGGGGTTGCGATCTTCTTGAGCTCAGCGACAATGGCCTCGACACTCTTGTCAATACCACGTTTAATCTCCATGGGATTGCCACCGGCAGCTACCAGCTTCACGCCCTCGGTATAGATGGATTGGGCAAGAACCGTGGCAGTGGTGGTACCATCGCCGGCCACATCAGAGGTCTTGGAGGCAACTTCGCGAACCATCTGGGCGCCCATGTTTTCAAACTTATCAGACAGTTCGATTTCTTTGGCGACCGTTACACCATCTTTTGTGATGGTGGGGGCACCGTATGATTTCTCAATCAGTACGTTACGGCCCTTGGGACCAAGAGTTACCTTTACTGCATTCGCCAGAGTATTAACCCCAACGAGGATGGACTCGCGAGCTTTTACTCCATATTTAATATCTTTTCCAGCCATTATTTATCTCCTTTTATCATTCGCATCTCGCATCTTACGAGACAGTAAGCTTCCACAGCTCTAACTCCATTTTTATTCGATAATACCCATGATATCATCTTCACGCATGATCAGGTAATCCACACCGTCAAGTTTAACTTCTGTGCCGCCGTATTTTGAAAAAAGAACGCGATCCCCATTCTTTACCTGCAAGGCTATACGATCGCCCTTCTCATTCACCTTTCCAGGCCCAACGGCAATCACTTCACCCTCGGCTGGTTTTTCCTTGGCACTGTCAGGAATAATAATTCCCCCTGCGGTCTTGGTTATTTCTTCCAGTCTTTTTACCAGAAGACGATCATTCAATGGACGAATTTTCATGTATTTCCTCCTACACGATTTTAATTTATAGATTGGGCATCCGCCCCCTGCACATTAATAAAGGGAATATTGCCGAAAAAACAATACCCCCAAAACTTGGCGAAACTATAGGCCGGCTTTTCCAAAAATCAAGGGGCGAATGCCAAAAAAACATTCGCCCCTTGATTTACACCCAGCACTCTTTTTCACGAGAACAACTATAAGCAAAGCATCCTGGGGCCTGCTTTAAACTTTACCCAACCCGAGTCATCCACTTGAAGGGGTCTTCCAGCTGGCCGCTCTGAATTGCCTGAAGCTCATCAAAAAGTCGCTGCGAAAGTGTGCCGGTCTGACCGCCATTAATCACATATGTTTGATTCTGATAACAAAACTCTCCCACCGGCGAGATAACCGCGGCCGTCCCCGTCCCAAAGGCCTCGGACAACGTGCCGTTGCTGCTGGATTCGATCACCTCATCAATGGTGATGGGTTTTTCCACGACCTTCAGTCCCCATTTCCGGGCAAGCTGAATAACCGAATCCCGGGTAATCCCAGGGAGGATAGAACCGCCAAGGGGTGGAGTTACCAGTTCATCATTGATCATGAAAAAGATATTCGAGGTCCCGACCTCTTCCACATACTTGTGCTCACAGGCATCAAGCCAGAGCACCTGGGTATATCCAGCCTGATGGGCCTCCTGGGCCGCCATAATGCTGGCCGCGTAATTCCCGGATGTCTTCACATCACCCACCCCGCCCTTCACCGCCCGCGCATACTTATCAGTGACATAAATTTTTGTGGGACCGAACCCTTCCGGATAATACGATCCAACAGGACACATAATAATGAAAAAATAATATTGCCCGGATGGTCGCACACCAAGGGCAGGCTCCACGGCAATCATCGTAGGGCGAATGTACAGGGTGGCCCCTGGCACCGTAGGAATCCAGTCACGATCAAGATAGACAAGGGCCTTTAAACCTTTAAAAACCTTTTCCACCGGCAAGCGGGGCATGCACAGCCGGAGGGCTGAAACATTCATTCGCTCGATGTTATCCTGAGGGCGAAAAAGATAGACCTGCTCCTTGTTCCCCTTATACGCCTTCATACCCTCAAAGATTGCCTGGCCATAATGAAAGACCATGGCCGCCGGGTCCAGCATGAATTTATGATACGGACAGATCTTGGCGTCATGCCAGCCTCGCTCTCGATCCCACTTCATCAAAAACATATGATCCGTAAAATGCGCACCAAAACCAAGACCATCCTGAGAAGGCTTTTCCTTCAGCTGCTCCTGACTCGCCTTTTCCAGCCCTATTTCCAGATTTTCCCACATGGCAACTGCCTCCTTTCAAAAACCTTTACAAAACGACCCAAACCATTTCAAACCATTCCATTGCAAAAATGAAGACCCGCGATAAATCACGCCCGACCAAGACAGCTCAAGCCAGACTGTGAAAAAGTACACCCTTCTTGGCGCCAGCCTTGGGATTTTTGCCTTGGCGCAGAAAAGCCCGCTTATTTTATTTCTCTTTTCTTCACGGAAGTTAAACTATATACTAAAAAATCTTTATATTTACAAAGTGAATAGCTCGCTCTTGAAAAGAGTAACGAAATACCCATCTCCATGAGAGATTGCAACTTTATTTCTCATTTCCCAACCACCAACCAGGCCTGTTTGATCTACCATGAATAAGGACCAGTGCTCAAAACTTCCAGCCCCCCAGCATCATGTCAGCCTGGAATCACGTTATTTTCTCCTGATTTTTTGTATTTCAGCGGTCTTTCTGGGGCGAATTCTCTGGCCATTCTGGTCCATACTGGTTCTTTCATTTCTCCTCGCCAGCCTGTTCAGGCCAACCTACTTATTCTTGAAGGACAAAAAGCTATCCGCATCCTTTGCCTCGATCCTTACCTGCATCCTGATTGTTATTCTTGTCTTTATTCCCTTGCTTCTTTTCATCGGCGCCCTGTCCAACGAAGCCTTCAGCCTCTATCAATGGGGACGGGACGCCGGACTCGGGCTCAAAATTCATTCTTTTCTTCAGAATCATCCGATGGCCGCCCAGTTCCAGACCTATCTCCAGGGCCTCGGACTGGAATTTGAACCAACCCAGCTCACTGACAACCTCTCCTCTCTGGTAAAGAGCGGCGCCCTTTTTCTTTACAGTCAGGCAAGCTCTTGGGCTGCCAACATCCTCAAATTCCTTGCGCTCTTTGTCATTATGATTCTGGTGATCTTTTTTCTGCTCATTGATCAGGAAAAACTTGTCACTTTTCTTGTCCGCCTTTCACCACTTCCTAACCATGAAGACCGACTTCTTCTCGCACGATTTGAAGAAACTGCCAATGCCATTCTCAAGGGAACCATAGTCTGTGGACTAATCCAGGGTATCATTGCCGGCGTCGTCTTTGCCATGCTGGGGCTAAACGCTCCCATCCTCTGGGGCTGCGTCATGGCAGTCGTGGCCTGTCTGCCCATCGTCGGCATCGGCCTGGTGATCATCATCCCGACAGCCCTGATTCTCGCCATAAACGGCCAGCCGGGAACCGGGTTGTTTCTTTTTCTGTTCTATATGCTCCTCTCTTTTTCCATTGAATACGTTATAAAACCAAAAATGGTGGGAGACCAGGTCAAGATGCACACATTGCTGGTCTTTCTTTCTCTTATGGGCGGACTCGCTGTGTATGGCGTGTTGGGTATCATTTACGGGCCGCTGATTATCACCGCCTTTCTCACCCTGTCGGATCTCTATTTGGAACGATATGATTTTTCCCTGCAAAAAAAATCTGAAAAATCAGGCCAAATCCTGTAAATATTTCCCTGCCTTGATGGCCCCATCAGATTCAAAAGCTTTATTACCCATTAAAACCAGTTTGAACAGCACAACTCATTTATGACAACACCTGGAAAGCTCATCGAATACCTGGACGGTGGCAAGTTTATCTGCGCCTTTGTCACCGAGGCTCAGGATAAACGGCTGCGGCTGTTCAATCAAACCGGCCGGGAGGTCAACCTGCCGAGCTCCCGCGTCCTCCATACCTCCAAACGTACCTCCTCCGTAACCGGTAACCGGGAAGAGCTGTTAAAACAGCTGCAGGAGACCGCAGACAGGCGCAAGGGACTGATGGAGACCATTAATCTCGAAGAGATTTGGGAGCTCACCGCCGATGAGACAACGCCAGTCTTTGATCCGCAATTTCTGGCAGAGCTGGCCTTTGGCAGCGAGGTGGACGACGACATGGTGGCCGCCTGTATCCGTCGCACCTTCTCCGACCGTTTCTACTTTAAGTTCAAGGAAGGGGAGATTTACGCTCACTCCCGGGAGCAGGTTGAACAGCTCCGGCTCCAGCAGGAAAAGGAGCAAAGCAAGCAGGCCCTGCTGGCCAGCGGGGCCGCAGCCCTCATTAGACTGATGCAGGATGAACCGATCGACGCCACACTGTGCGCCGAGCTCAAACCCGTCCTTGATCAGTGCCTGCCCGTGCTTCAGGACTTTTATCTTTTTGCAGGCGAGGCTCCGCAGGCCGCCATGGCCCGGGAGCTGCTCAAAACAGCCGGCCTGAGCGACCCTCACGCCCCCTTTCGTCTCCTGGTGAAGGCCGGGATCTGGGATCGCAACGAGAACATCCCCCTGCTGCGTCAGGAGATCTCCACCACCTTTCCCCATGCAGCCAGGCAACAGGCAGAGATGCTCCTGCAACGGGGAACCTCTGAATTATATACCGATCCTGGCCGGGTCGACCTCACTGCCCTGGCTCCGATGACCATTGACGGCGCAACCACCCTGGATTTTGACGATGCCCTGAGTATCAGCGAAGAAGACGGCAACTATCTGGTGGGCGTCCACATCTCCGATGTAGCCCATTATGTTCAGCCGGAAGATCCGCTCTTTCAGGAGGCCCTGCAGCGCGGCACCTCCCTCTATTTCCCGGAGGGACAAATTCCCATGCTGCCGCGCCACCTGTCCCAGGGAATCTGTAGCCTGATTCAGGACGAGGTCCGGGCCACCCTCAGCCTTATGATCCTGCTGTCACCCGAAGCCGAGGTCCTGCGGGTGCGGATTAAACCATCCATTATCAAGGTGGCCAGACGCCTCACCTATGAAGAGGCCGACCGACTGATTGCAGAAGACGCCGTCAATGAGACCACACTCGGAGACTGGGAACTCAAGACCTTGAACATGCTGCGGATCAAGCTCCGTGCTAAGCGGGTGGCAGCAGGCGCGCTGCTCCTCCCCTTTCCTGATGTCAATATCTCAGTCAACGGCAACGGTAACAACGTCCAGGTCTCCCTGAGTGACACCGATACCCCCGCCCGTACCCTCGTCTCCGAGTTGATGATTCTGGCCAATACCGAGGCTGCACGATTTGTTGCCGATCGCATGGCGCCGGGACTCTTCCGGGCCCAAGGGCCGCCCCGCAAACGGATCGTTCAGGGGCAGGATAACGACCTCTTCCTGAACAGCCTGCAACGCAAGCAGCTCTCCCGCGGCGAGCTGCTGACTTCTGCGAAAACCCACAGCGGCCTGGGAGTGGAGCACTACACCACCATCACCTCGCCGATCAGAAGGCTCCTTGACCTTTTAATGCAGCACCAGCTCCACTCTCTGGTCAGACGGGAAGATCTGCGATTCAACGAAAAGAGCTGCAAGGATTTCACCGCCGTCATCACCCGCACCATAACGGCTGCCAATGCGGTCAAACAGCAGCGCCACCGCTACTGGCTGCTGAGATACCTGGAGGCAAGAAAAGGCACCCGCATCCCCGCATTGATCCTCGAATCCACCCCCAGACGAATTTTTCTCCTGCTCACCGACATCCTCATGGACATCGATCTTCCCGCTCCCAATGGGCCGGCGCCGGAACCAGGTATTACGGTTAACGTTACTGTTGCCAAAGTGGACGCCCTGGACAACAGCGTCCGGTTTGAATGGTAACTCTCTAAGAACCCCTGGCAGCATCAAGCTTCCTTCTTTTTATTTGTCGAAAGAGGCCTTGACCACTGGCAATTCCTGCCAATTGGTGGTGTACGCAGGTGATTTGTAAGACTGCCGCATCTCCCAGGATTTTCCGGCCCCGGTTACCCCGTAACGAATGGTGTCTGCTCCCCATCTGCTGTTAATTTGATCCAGGGCACTCATCAGCGGCTTATTCTCTGCCGTTTCCAAGAAAAACAAACTCTGCTGGCGATGCCCCTGCGGCACCAAGCCGGTCAGCAAAACTCCGGCCTTCTGATATCGATATCCCGACTTATAGATTCCTTGCAGACAGTGCAGGGCGGTGGCGATCAATGCCGGGGTACTGGATGTGGGATCCGCCAGGGACATGGTCTGGCCGTTGGAATACACGTTAGATGGTTCGCCGAAACGACTGGTGGCGAGAAAAAGATGCAGGGCTCCGGCCTCAAGCTGCTGTTCACGGAGCTTGACTGCCGCCCGTGAGGCAAAGGTGATGACGGCCTCCCGGAGATCGCTGATGGCCGTGACCGGTTGCCCGAAGGATCTGGAGGTGACAATGGATTTCTTACTGGTGGGCGCTTTTTCCAGCGGGAGACAGGAGATCCCGTTCAACTCGAAGACAACCCGCGCCCCCACCACGGTCAAATATTTGCGCACCCAGTCCGCGTCAGCCTTCTTTAACGCCAGCCCGTTATAAATCCCCTGCCTGTTCAGCCTTGCCGTAAACCGGCTGCCAATCCCCCAGATATCCTGAACATCCGTCTGCTCAAGGACAGCATCTGTTTGTCCCTCGCAGGCAAGCTCAAAAACCCCCTGAGAGCCGGAACCTGCGGGAACTTCTTTCTTGGCCACCCGGGCCGCAATCTTGGCCAGGGTTTTCGTTGGTCCAATACCAATGGAGACGGGAATCCCCACCTCTTTTCTGATCCGCTCTCTGAGCTCTGCCCCATAGTCCAGGCGGTTCCAGCTATCGCCACCCGGCAAAGACAGGAAGGCCTCATCGATGGAGTAGACCTCAAGCTCCGCCTCCATCCGGTGCAAGACATCCATCACCCGGGCAGAAAGATCGCCGTACAAGGCATAGTTGGAAGAAAAAATATGGACGTTTCGCCGGAGGGCAAAGGACCTGAGCTTGAAATAGGGTTCGCCCATGGGAATCCCCATGGCCTTGGCCTCATTGGAACGGGAGATGACACAGCCGTCGTTATTGGATAGCACCACCACCGGCTGGCCGTTCAGGGCTGGGCGAAAGAGGCGCTCACAGGAGACATAGAAGTTATTGCAGTCTACCAGGGCAAAGACTTTTTTCACCGCACCCTCCCCCCCAAATGGCCCGACCGGAAATACCAACGGGAAAAGAGGTCAGAACTGATGAATAACACTGGTAACAACTCCCCACACCTCACAGCCGGAGTCTTCGGTGATTGCAACCGCCGGATAAGCGACATTGGCCGGCACCAGCCACCACGCGGAATCGCGTTGCACCAGCTGCTTAATGGTCAACTCACCACGAATAATGGCAATCACCATCTTGCCGTGGGCTCCCTGCACAGACCTGTCCACCACCAGGATATCCCCATGATTAATCCCGGCTCCGGTCATGGAATCCCCTGCCACCCGCACAAAAAAAGTAGCCGCCGGGTTTTGAATCAGCAGCTCATTAAGATCAAGTTTCCGGTCAATATGATCTTCGGCAGGGGAAGGAAACCCGGCAGAGACGCCACTGGAGAAGAGTGAACACACCACCCTGGCCTTTTGTTCCAGGCCATAGATGGCGGCAATTGTTGCATCTGATTTGATCATACTTTCTTTAAAAAAGGCTCCAGAATCGCAGCCCCCTGCCATTAAGGATCTTACGAAAATGGCAGGGGGAAGAGTGCAAAAGTTTGCGGAAAAACAGAATCAAAAAACATCAAAAGGTATAGGTCAGTCCCACGCTCAAGAGATGGGCGGAAGAGTCGGTAAAGGTACCATCCACACCCATGCCGTTGGTCGCTGACCGGCTTTTTTTGTCATCATAGAGATATCCGGCTCCAACCTCCATCTGCTTGCTCACCTGATAGCGTACGCCCACCGAGTAGAGATAGGCATCGGAGTCTGGGAGATCAAACAGCAGTGTGCTGTCCGGCACAGGGGTTTTATCATAGGCAAAACCCGCCATCAGGGTCCATAGATCATTGAGAACATAGGAAAGCCCCAGACGATAGGCATCGCTGTCGTCCCAGTTTTTGGCCTTGGGAACACCAAAAGCCCTAATGAGGACCGGATTGGTCAGAACAGTATCATACTGAAAGACGATATTTTCATAGTCCGACCAAAAGGTTCGCTCCCAGGTCAGCTCTACAGTCAACCGGTCAAGGGTATAGGCGCCGGACAGGGCCAGAACCGCCGGGGCCGGAACAGACACACTGCCGCCGGTGTCAATGGAAGCCGCCTGCGTATTGGTGCTGAGAAGGGCATCACCATCCAGATCAATATCGACCTTGGAGCGATAGGTCACAGCCAGGTTCATATCCTTTGTTGGCCTGGCCGACAGGGCGGCATTCCATCCCAGCTCGATGGTATCCCCTTCCATATTACGAGCCGCCGTATACCCTTGAGGGGTGACAACACCATTACTGCTCACCTGGGCCGAGCTGTAAAGTAGGCGGGGGCCGGCAGCAACAGAGAAATATTCACAGAACTTGTAGGCAACAGTGGGATTGATATCAAAGACCTTGAGGCTGTACTCTTCGGCAAAGGTCCGGGGATAGGGCTGTTCCCAGCGCTTGGCCAGGCCATAGGGTGCGGTCACCGAAAAACCAAAGCGAAAATTATTCACCTCGGGCGACACCATAAACACGGTGGGCAGCAGAAAATTTTCCTTCTTGGACTCCCCATCATATCCGAGCCGACTATCATCATAGCTGATCGAGGGCAGATGGATATAGGTCAGATCACCCTCGACCTGCCATTTGTCCGCCGCCATCCAGGCCATATTGGCCGGATTGAAGTAACTGGCATCAGCGCCACTGGCAGAGGCAATATTTGCGCCCGCCTTGGCGGTGGAATCCACCGACTGTTCAGGAACCCGGTAACCGGCGGCCGAGGCAGACCCGGCGGCCCAGAGAACTGCCAAGGCAGCCACAGCAATTGTCTTCTTCATTTCTACTCCTTTAAGAAAAGTAGTGCCTTACAGATTATTTTCTTGTTTTTTTTTACAGGGAAATAATCTACGAAAGGCACTTATCCCGTTTATCGGGGTTCGTTCTCAGCCAGCCGGGGCATCCAGCCAGCCATTGCAATTTCACAGATCGACAGAGCTTCTGGAGTCACAACTTCATATTCCCACCGCAATACAAATAGCGTTTGATCTTATGGGTGGCGGTCTTGATGAAGGGTTCTTGACGTTCAAGCACCCTCGCCAGTCGTGCCGCCGGCGACACCTGTTCATTTATCTTTGTCCGCATCTCGGCCAGCAGCCCCTCGATATATTTATGCCGCTGAGAGCGCCCCTGGCCCACGGTTGCTGCGTCAATATACTCATAATCGGGATAGACCCAAGCCTCCAGACGGCCATTATTCTCAACCACCAGCGACTCTACCACCCAAGGAGTCACATTGATCTTATGCTCAATGGCCTCGGGATAAACATTTTCACCATTCGACATGACAATGACATTTTTTGATCGGCCCCGGATGTGGAGGTTCCCGAAGTCGTCAATAAATCCCAAATCACCGGTGGCAAGCCAGCCATCAGCAGTAATGGCCTCCGCCGTTGCATCCGGATCATTATAGTACCCCTGCATAACATTGGGGCCCTGCCCATAAATCTCACCAATCCCGGTGACGGGATCAGGGTGGACAATCTTGACCCGAACCCCGGGAACCGGCCTGCCGGTAGAGCCAACCACAATACTTTTGTCACCGGGCGGCCCGCCGGCCAGAAGCGGAGCACATTCGGTCAGGCCATAGCCGATGAGATAGGGAAAATCGGCATTGTAAAGAAACTGCTCAACCTCAGGATTCAAGGCTGCCCCGCCTATCCCCATAATCTGTAGATTGCCGCCGAAAAATTCGAGAAGCTTGGCGCCGATGCGTTTATGAACAAACCTTTTCCCCACCTCAACCTTGCACAGCAGGGATAAGGCGAAACTCTCGTTAATTTTAGGAAGCACCCTTTTTTTATAAATCTTTTCCATCACCAGGGGCACCACGAAGATGGCATAGGGTTTTTCCTGGCGGCAAAGTTTCTGCAAAATGGCAGGCGTCGGCGTCTTTCCGGCATAGGCTATCCTTGCCCCCCGCAGCAAGGGAAGGATAAACCCCACAGTAAACTCATAGGTATGGGACATGGGCAGAATAGAGAGGAAAACAGCGCCGGGTTCAACATCAATCATGGACGAGGCCGACTGGGCGTTGGCCGCCAGATTGCGGTGACTGAGCATCACCGCTTTGGAGTATCCGGAGGTTCCCGATGTGTATAAAATAGAGGCCAGATCGTCGGCTGTGACCGTCTCAAAAACAAGGGGCCCTTTTCTTTCCGCCTCGTCCCGCATCTCCATGGCCCTGTCCAGATAGTCGGAAAAAGGCTCCACCGCCAGGGCATTGAAGCTTGCCACAGAGTCATCCAGGGTGATAATCCGGCGCAGATTCTTTTGCTTGAGCTCATATATTTTTTCTATCTGCCGCTCCGTGGTAAAAAGAACCGGAACCCGCATCTCGGTCAAGATATGATGGACATCCGCCTCCGGCAAATCCGGCAGAATAGGCACAGCTACCGCCCCCAGGCGAACAATGGAAAAATAGGCCGTTCCCCAGTTAGGGGAGTTTTCGGCAAGGATGGCAACATGGTCCCCTTTCTTGACCCCTTCCCGAGATAAACGCAGGGCCAGTGCAATAATCCGTTGATAAAACTCCTGGTACGTCAACGGAACAGCAAGGGCCATCCCTACGGCCGGCAGAGCGGAAAATTTTTCCTGACTGGCGTCAATAATATCATTCAGGGACATGTTCACCCTGATCTGCTTCTCCATGCAAGGCCCTCTTTCTATTGTATTGATATTTAAAGCAATAGCTGCTTAACAAAAGAACGACATGAACCGCTGGCGGATACTTCTTATGCACGCGTCCGATATTACCCTGAAACCTTTTTTCTGGTCAACCAAGAAGACATTAGAAAAGGGGAATGGGGAGATTAATTTTGTTTCTTCAAAAAGAATCCTTTAAATTCTTGACAACAAACATCGTATTATATAGAAATAATTAATAGTTATAATCTGTTATCGTGAGAGCTTACCCATCTGTACCCAGTTTCCTCCTCCAATAAGGTCTCCTCTATGAAACACTCTCTGCTTTTTCTACTGCTGACAACCGTGTTACTCTCTCTGGTTTCAGCCGGAATGTTCGTTGCTCCGGCGGCGGCAGCCCCTCTGTTACGTGATGATAAGGCCAAACAGGTGGTCGTACCCGAGCGGAAGCAGGCTCCAGCAAAGAGTGCCATCAAAAGTAATACCTCCAAGAAGCCAAAGGCCATCGCAAAGAACCAGGACATCTCGCCAGCTAAAAAGAAGGCCGGCGCCGCACGGCCTCAATCCGTTGCCTCGGCAGCAGCGAAAAAAGTCACTCCAAAGAAAAAGGTTGCTGCAAAAAAAGCTGCCCCCAAGATTGAAACGGTTATGGCGGACATCCAAGACAACAACGAACAACTCAGCAAACAGATCTCAGCAAAAAGTGCCATCATCATGGATGCAGACAATGGTCACACCCTTTTTGCGGTATCTCCCGACGCACCTCGCCAACCGGCCAGCACCATCAAGATTCTCACCGGCCTGATTGCGATCAAATCCCTTGATTTCAACGAGTCTGTGGCGGTAAGTCATAAGGCTGCCGAACAACCAAGCTCCAAAGTTCACCTTCAAACACAGAAACGGTACAAGGCCGATGACCTGATCAATGCCGTGCTCCTCTCCTCCGCCAATGATGCCAGCGTCGCCCTCGCCGAGAAAATTGCCGGATCTGAACAATCCTTTGCCCGGATGATGACCCTGCGGGCCAAGTTCTGCGGCGCCCAGAATACAGTATGCAAGACTGCCAACGGCTTGACCGCAGCGGGACAGAGCAGCACGGCCAGAGACCTGGCCACCATCTTCAGGCATGCCATGCAGGATGAGGAATTTTCACAGAGGATGAAACAAGTTCAGACCCATACCACTGAGGGCAAACTGCTCAAGAATCATAACAAGGCCCTCTGGCAGATCCAAGGAGCGGAAGGCGGCAAGACCGGCTTTACCAATGCGGCCGGCCAGACCTATGTGGGAAAATTTAAACGGGGTGAGAAAGAGATCATTGTCGCGATCATGGGCAGCCACACCATGTGGGCGGATCTCAAGACCCTGGTGGAATACGGATTCGCCCAGCCGCCATCAACGATTGCCAGGACTTCGGAACTGCGCGAGAAGTCAAACATTGTCGCTGCCGTCCCCGGGATCACCCGTCAGCAGTAAGACACATAGATAGTTAAGGAACTCCCCTAGGCCCGTTGCGCCTTTCGCCAGCCCTCTGCCTTCAAACGGGCGATCCTGGCAACCGCCCACTCCGTAATGGCCGTAAGATACTCCTGGGGGTCTCGATCTTTAATGGCGATAATTCGCCGGCGCTCTTCGGCAATATCCCTGCTCTCTCCGGGATACATCTCCCGCCAGGCAACATAGCCCTCATCAAAAATAAAACCGGGCTGCACCTGCGCCGGTTCCAGCCCTAATCTGGCAATGGCATACATCCGGGCCAGATCCATATCGTATTCAATCACCCAGCCGTTATCCACAACCATCCGCTCTTCCTCAAGGGCCACCGTCCCGGAACAGGCGGGACAGAACAGACGCTCAATAACCTCCTGACTCATCACGTTGTCACGCAGATGAAAGGAGACCTTTTCCTTGCCGCAACTGCAATTCCGCTGTACTTCCTGACACATATCACATCCTCCAGCATCTCAAGTTTTGTTTTTCTTTCCCTTCACAAAATCCTTGCGGACCGCCGTTTTCTCCCTCCCGGGCCGGCCCGATGGCTTCATCTGTTTTTCCAGCAGACCACGCTGCTCTTTTCTCTCCGACTGGTTGCGGGCAACCGGGATGGGCTGATTTGTGTCCCGATCGAGGCCGGTGACATACATCGCCGTCGACAAGGTGCCGGGGGTCGGGGTGAAATCCTGAAACTGCTTGACCGGCAGGTCAAGGGCACGCAGCTTCCCGGTCATGGCCTCCGTAGCAGCGGCTGTGCAGCCGGGATGGGAGGCAATCAGATACGGGGTAAAAATGATTCGTTTTCCCAACTCTTTTGCCAGCTGCCGGCAATGCTTAAGAAATTCAATCAACAGTTGATGCGACTCCTTGTGCATCAGCCTCAGCACCGCATCCTCGGTATGTTCCGGAGCAATCTTCATCGCCCCCGGGGTATGACTGCGGATAAGCTCTCTGAGCAGGCGCGGGGTCTTGAGCAGCAGCCCCATGCGCAGTCCAGACGAGATAAAGACATGCTTCACCCCTTCTATCCCTTCAATATCTGCCAGAAGCTTGAGGAAGGCATCCTCATCCACCTGCAGATTAGGACAGAGTTTGGGGTAAAGACAATCATGGCGGGGACAGGAACCGATCTTGCAACTGGTTTGGTAGAGATTGGCGGTGGGCCCGCCCAGATCAGTGATCACACCGGTGAAATTCTCCATTCCACTGACCAGCCTTACCTCGCGCAGGATCGACTCCGGGCTGCGGCTGCTGATGATGGGTCCTTGATGGCGGGTAATCGAGCAAAAAGAACAGTTCCCGGAACAGCCGCGGACAATGGTCAACGAGTGACAGATCATCCGGTAGGCCGGCACATCGACACTTGTCGGGTGCGGCTTGCGGCTGTAGGGCAGCTCGTACATGTGATCCAGCTCAGCCGTAGATAAAGGCTCCGCTGCCGGATACTGAACAACCCAGGCACTCTGCTGATGCTGGGCAAGCAGAGTGGACAGACGCCCTCGGGCATGGACATCAATCATCTGCTCCGCCGCCATAAACCTCTGCGAATCCAGCTGGATGTCCTCCCAGGAGGGCAGGATAGAGCAGGTGTCATCGCCCCTGGCCGAAAGACCTGGAAGTCGTGCCACAAATTGGGCCGGACTCAGCCGTTCACAGCTCCCGACAATCCCGTCTAACCCCAGGCCTGCCTTTAAACGACCGGCAGCCTCCACCACTGCCCGTTCCCCCATGCCATAAATCAGCAGATCGGCCTTGGCATCGGTCAACAGTGAACCGCGCAGCATCTTCTGCTGATAATCATAATGAACAAAACGGCGCAGTGAGGCCTCCACCCCGCCCAGAACAATGGGCACATCCTTACAGGCGGCACGGGCAAGGTTGGCATACATAAGAGTGGCCCGATCAGGCCGGTAGCGATTCTTCCGACCCTGCTCACCATCACGCCAGGGACTGCCGTGCGGCGAATAGGCATCCTCAGCACGCACCTTGCCGTTACCGGTATAATTGGCGACGATGGAATCCAGGTTGCCGGCGCTGATCCCGAAAAAAAGGCGGGGCGGGCCGAACTGAAGAAAATCATCCAGGCGATCATAACGTGGCTGGGCGAGGATGGCCACTCGATAGCCATGACTCTCCAGCAGCCTGCCGATAAGGGCAATGCCAAAGGAGGGATGATCAATGTAGGCATCCCCTGTGACAAGCACCACATCCACAGACTCCCAACCGCGACTGATGCACTCAGCCTTTGAGCAGGGCAAGGGAAGAATCGGGCTACTGAGGCAAGAAGCGCCCTGGGGATGCTGATTGGAGCGGTTTAAAAGAGGGAAGTGCTGATGTGCCAAGATTTTTCTTTTAAGGGGAAAATGTTTTATGAAAGGTGAAACGTACAAATCTTTGCCGGCAACCTAATTCCATTTCTAAATCAAAATGTACACGAGGAGAAAAGCGAGCCGCGACGAAGCAGTACAGCGAGTACGGTGAGGAGCGGCGTAGCGCATTCGACGAAGTGAACGTTTGATTTAGAAATGGAATAACCCATATTTTTACAAGCAAGGCAAGAAAGCCCGGATAACACTCCATTCATACCATGAACCCAACAATGGGGGACAGCAGTTTTTTTTGATTCTTCGTTCTTTTCCACGGGCCAACACCAAGAATCAACAGCACTCATTCATCCTGACTGAGAAACCAGATCTGAAAAATTTCCGCCCAACAACAGTCCCAACTCCTAACTGCCGGGAGCCCATGCATTATAATTATCCGCAACATTCATCTATGGCACAAACCCGCACCCTGTATTATATTTGTTGAAAAATACGGGCCTTCTCCTGCTCTCTCAGGAGAAGGTTTTTTTAGAAATCTTAACGGATACCTTTTTATTTATGACCATTCGGACAATTTTAGAATTCCCCGACCCCATCCTTCGTCAGCAGGCAAAACCGATTACTGATTTCAATGCCGGCCTTGAAGAACTGGTCAAGGACATGACCGAGACCATGTATGACGCCCCCGGCATCGGGCTTGCCGCGCCCCAGGTGGGCGAATCCATCCAGTTGATCATTGTCGATGTGAGTAAAATTGAGCATGCTCAAAAGACCCTGGCCATGATCAATCCTCGCATAATCGGCCACGAAGGACACCAGGTCGACGAAGAAGGCTGCCTGAGCGTCGTGGATCTGACGGCCAACGTCAAACGTTTCAAAAAAGTCACGGTGTCATTTCAGAACCTTGCCGGAGAGGCAAAGGAAATCACCGCTGAAGACCGCTTTGCCGTTGTCCTTCAGCATGAAATTGATCATCTGAACGGCATCCTCTTTATTGATCATCTAAGCATGTTGAAACGCGCCCTGTACAAAAAAAAGGTCCATAAGATGCTGGCCGAAAAAGAAATCCCAGCCGAGGCATAGAGATGCCAAACAAGAGATTTCGCATCATCTTCATGGGCACGCCCGACTTTGCCGTACCGGCCTTGCACAAACTGCTGAATGGACCCGATCAGGTCGTCGCCGTCATCACCCAGCCTGATCGCCCCAAGGGCCGAGGGAAAAAGCTGAGTTCGCCCCCGGTGAAGCTGGCAGCAGAGCAGGCCGGCATTCCGGTACTGCAGCCGGCCAAGATCCGCACGGAGGAGTTTCTCGACACACTCAAGGGTTACAACCCGGATTTGATTGTCGTTGCCGCCTATGGCCGCATCCTTCCCAGCAGCATTCTCGCACTTCCCCCTTTAGGCTGCATCAACATCCATGGGTCGCTTTTGCCCAGACACAGGGGGGCCGCCCCCATCCAGTGGGCCATCATCAATGGTGACAGCGAGGCGGGCGTCACTATCATGCAGATGGATGCAGACATGGATACCGGTGACATCCTGCTGTCGGCAGCCATTCCGCTCACCGATGACGAAACAGCAGGCAGCCTTTTTGACAAACTTGCCGATCTGGGAGGAACCACCTTGGCCCAGGCCCTTGACCTGCTTCGGCTAGATCAGCTTTTCCCCATTGAGCAGAACCATGACCTGGCCACCTCTTCCCCACCACTGTCCAAAGAGGATGGCTGCCTTAACTGGAACAAGCCTGCCCTTGAACTGCATCGTCTGATTCGCGGCCTTGACCCCTGGCCTGCGGCCTACAGCTTTATCGACGGCCAGCGTTTCCGGCTTTTTGCACCGGAGCTTGTCCACAGAGAATGCGAACGCCCTGCCGGCACCCTTATTCTGGCCGACCAGCAGGGCCTGCTCATCGCCACCGCGAAAGACTGTCTGCAGATCAAAGAGATCCAGCCGGAGGGAAAAAAACGGATGACGGTTGAGGCCTACCTCTGCGGCCACCCCCTGACACCAGGCCTCATCCTCACCAGCCAATAGAGATCCGGCTCTTTGATTCAGTGGAGAAATCCTCCCCCCACTCCAACTCCAACTCCAGCTAAACTCACAAAAAACCATGAAGATTGCCTACACCGACTGTTTTTCCGGCATCAGCGGAGACATGTTTCTGGCCGCCCTGCTCGATGCAGGCCTTGACGAACATCTTCTCCGCCAGGAACTGGACAAACTCGATATCGGCCCCTTTCTTCTCACCATCTCCACCACCAGACCCTCCGGCATGAAAGCGACCAAGGTCGAGATCAGCGCCGGGGCCAATCAGCAGTTTCGCAACCTTGCCGCCATTCTTGACATCCTGCACGCCAGCACCCTTCTGCCAGCCATCGTTGACCGGGCAAGCACAGTATTCCAAAATCTGGCCGAAGCCGAAGCCAAGGTTCATGGCTTGCCCGTGGACGCCATCCACTTTCATGAAATCGGGGCAATCGACACCATCATCGACGTGGTGGGGGTTGTGGCCGGTCTCCATCACCTGGGAATAGATCGCCTGGTCAGCTCACCACTGCCCTGGGGACAGGGCTTTATCGACTGCGACCATGGCCGTCTGCCACTGCCCGCCCCCGCCGTCTGTGAGCTGCTGGCTGGCATACCGGTGTACGCGGTGGATATATCTCAAGAACTGGTCACTCCAACCGGAGCAGCCCTGCTCACCAGCCTCTGTCAAAATTTCGGGCCACTGCCGAACATGACCATCGCCAGCACCAGCTATGGCGCCGGGAGTCACAAGCTTGCCAACCGACAGCCCAACCTGCTCCGCCTGATCATTGGCGAAGAAACAACCCAGTGCAAAGAGGCCCGAAGCGTTGAAGTCATCGAGACCCACCTTGACGACTGGAACAGCGAAGGCTTTCCCTATCTCTGTGAACTCCTGCTGAAACAAGGGGCCCTCGATGTCAGCCTGACCCCGATGCTGATGAAGAAAGGACGGCCCGGTCAGCTGCTGCGCGTCATCTGCCACCCGGCCCAAGGGGTGCCGCTAAAACAGACCATCCTGACGGAGACCACAGCCATTGGCCTGCGCTTTCGCACCGAATCCCGCCTGACCCTCCAACGGGAACAAGTGCTGGTGGACACTCCCTGGGGAGAGATTGTCGCCAAGAAGGTCCATACGCCGGCCGGCCCAAGGATCTATCCGGAGTATGAGGCATGCCGACAAATAGCCGAGTCCGCGCAGGTTCCGCTGCAGGCGGTGTACAATGCAGTTACTGGAGCTCGGAAGGAAGCAGACGGAAGGCAGAAATCAGACGACAGATGAAACACCGTTGCCCAATCCTAATGACGGCGTTAGAAGCTGAACAGCAGCTTTGCACTCCATCCATGGCGGGACTTAGGGGATAGACAAAGCAAGGAGAGAGGATGGATCGTGTAATTATTGCCCTGGCGACAGGATTGTATACCGGCAGGCTGCCGATCTGCCCTGGCACCTGGGGCTCCCTTGCCGCCATTATCCCCTGGCTTTTTCTCCGCAATCTCAGTATGCCCGGCTATCTATTAATGCTGGCCCTGGTTTTCGTGCTTGGTTTTTTTGTCTCCGGCTCGGCGGAAAAAATCCTTGATCAACCCGATGCCGGCCCCATCGTTATTGACGAGTTCCTGGGCATGTTCATCACCCTGACCCTGGCCCCCGACCATTGGGCGGCATGGCTCCTGGGTTTCTTCCTGTTCCGCGCCTTCGACATCGTCAAGCCCTTTCCCTGCTCCTGGTTTGACCGCCGCATCCACGGCGGAATCGGCATCATGATGGACGATGTCGTCGCAGGCATCTACGCCCTGACCAGTCTGCAGCTTATCTGGTTGATAGTCACATAGTCCCGGCAAGCAGGCACCATTGAGTACCAATCTGATCCCATCTGCTTCCAGCCGGAAATCACTCAGGGAGTGCGTTCAGTGGCGACACGATGGAGGATGGCAAAAAAGGCGGAAGGTTCCATTTTGGCAGCCCCGGCAATCTCGCGAATGGTCTGATCCGGCCGGGCAGGGATATTTTCCCTGGCCAGCCCCTGAATAATCCTTGCCGGCTGAAGGGTGTAGGTGGTGCAGATCTCCTGCAGGGTCTTGTTGCCGAACCCGGGCATCGGCGCATCCGGGAAGGTGAGAGCAGCAGCTTCCACCACCTTTGAGGCAGGCTTGATAATGTCAAACAGGGCCTTGGGGGTCATCTTGTTTTGGGCTGCAATGGCAGCCACGGTATCCTTCTCATCCTTCACAACAATCCCGGCCTTCCCCATAAGCTCCCTGGCCTTCACCGGATCAAGCTCGGTTTTCCGGTAAAAAGAAGCCAAGAGAGACAACTCAGCATGCCCATAGGGCGGCTCACCATATTTTTTGGCTGCGGCATCCTTGAAAGAATGGCCAAAGTTTAGCACCAGGGACATGGGAGGAATCTTCCAGTATGTGCCAAACCCCACCACCAGAATCAGGATCAGGGCGACATTAAAGCTGCCAGTGAAAACCTTGACCTCTCTGGCCCTGTTTTTCAGATAGGCAGCAACCGCATTCCAGTTATAGAAGAGGTGCAGCAGGCCGGCAAAGAGGAAGAGAAACCCCAGATTAATGTGCAAGTTGCCCCACTCGTTCTTGCTCAGGCCCCACAAGCGCCAATCCGCCCAATAGGCAACCCGCCCCTCCGGAACAATATAGAGGATGACGCTGGTGAGAATACAGAGGAAAAAAGAGAGCAGCATGGTCAATGAAAGGATTTTCCGGAGTGTCATGGCGTTTTCCTTGTCGGGATAAAGGGTTGGGACCCGCATAATTTGCGCAAAAAAATGCGCAAAAGACACTGTCCACTCAGTTTGTTATCAGGAGCCTGAAGTCAAAGAGTCAGAAGACAAAACCACTCCTTCAATTTTCAACCTATCTCCCTGTTTTTTTCCCTGTCCAGTGCCTGTCGTACCTTTTCAGCCAGCTCCTTGAGAGAAAAGGGTTTCTGGAGAAAGCTCATTTGTGCGTCCAATATTCCCTGTTCAGCCATGATGTCTGAGGTATAGCCCGACATGAACAGGATTTTGAAATGGGGATATAAGGGAACCAGCCTTTCGGTCAAATCCTGACCACTCATCTCAGGCATGACCACGTCCGTCATGAGCAGATGAATCTCAGATGCGTGTTCGCCAGCCAATCGCATGGCCTCCTGGGCGCCGCCAGCCGACATGACCCGATAGCCAAGCGCCCCCAACATCATCGCAGTCATCTGCAAAAGGGCCGGCTCGTCTTCCACCAGCAGAATAACCTCCTGACCCTGCATCTCCGTTTTTGCTCTGTCGTCCACAAACTTCTCCTCAACAAACTCCTCCACATTCCGTGGCAGATAAATCGTGAACAGTGTTCCTTCGCCCAACACACTGGAAAC
Source organism: Desulfobulbaceae bacterium (assembly GCA_019163335.1). Classification (GTDB taxonomy): domain Bacteria; phylum Desulfobacterota; class Desulfobulbia; order Desulfobulbales; family Desulfocapsaceae; genus UBA2270. Next base: position 21,450 of record JAFLKM010000046.1, read on the forward strand.
TTGAATGTGGCCGTTGTTCTGACGAACAGCCCCTTCCACTGTCGCCAGGCCAAGACCGGTTCCCTGGCCGATACCCTTGGTGGTAAAGAAGGGTTCAAAAATATGGTCCAGCGTTTCTTTGTCGATACCGCAGCCGGTATCACGCACGGCAAGGCATACATACTCACCGGGTGTGATATTAGGATAATTGGCACAGAAGGCCTGGTCCAGGACAATATTCGCGGTTCTGATACCAAGCTTACCGACACCCGAGATGGCATCACGGGCATTGACACAGAGGTTGGCAAGAATTTGATCAATCTGTGAGGGATCCATCTTGACTGCCCATAGGTCTTCCGCGGGCTCCCAGCTTAACTGGATGTTCTCACCGATGAGTCGTTGCAGCATTCTGAGCATCCCTTCGACAATTTCATTCAGATTCAGCGACTTGCGGACAATAATCTGTTTACGGGCAAAGGCGAGAAGTTGCCGGGTGAGGTCGGCTGAACGAAGGGCCGCCTTCTGAATTTCCAGAAGAGACGCATAAATCGGCTGAGCCATATCCACCTGGCCCAGCGCGATATCGGTGTATCCGATAATAACCCCCAGCATATTGTTAAAATCGTGGGCCACACCACCGGCCAGACGACCCACCGACTCCATCCTCTGGGCCTGCTGAAGCTGTTTTTCCAGGGATATTTTTTCGTCCATTTCTCGACGAATGATACTGAGATCATGGAGGCTCGTAAAAATACTGGTCGGCAGTCCTTCTTGATCATAAATAATTTTTACCGTCACCTCAAGGGGGTGCCCGGAAAAAGGGTTATCTGGATGATCCGGCTCCATTATCATCTGAAAATCACGCCTTTCTTTCTGCGCGCAACAGATCGGGCAGCAGCCTGTTATCCCCAGAGGATGCATAATTTCATCCGCCGGACGGCCAACGACGGAATTCGGACTCGTGCCCATGACCTGATAAAAGGACTTGTTGGCTCGAACGAGCCGGCACTCGAGGTCCAGCAGATAAATAATATCATCAAAGGAGTCCATGGCGGCAGACCACTCCCGAAAGGACTGCTTAAGGGCTTGTGCCGCAATTTTTCGTTCAACCAGCCTCCATACCGCATCCATAAGGAGTATCAATTCATTAATATCGCTCTGACGATAATCCTCGTCCTTGTTAGCCACACCCACCACCGCCACAACGTCCCCCTGCTGAAAGATCGGGATGGCGAGAAAATTCTGCAGCACCACATGCCCTTGGGGGCAGCCATTTTTTGAGGGATTTTCAGCCTGATAGTCATTCACAAGGACGGGCTGCCCCAGTCGCACCGCCTCTCCCAGCAGCCCGATACGATCCAGCTGAAAACAGTTCTGCGTTCCTTCCATGGCACACTGCTGCATAACCTCCCGCGACCAGCTGACAAGAATAAGTTCACGTGTTTTTGGAACATAATTACAAATAAAACCGATCCTGCTCCCGGTGAGAAGAAGCGCCTGTTCCAGGGCATAATCGAAAAGTTCCTGTTGACTGGCGGCCTGGAATTGAAAGATATCGGCAAGACTTTGCAAGCGCTGCTGACCGAGCAGGAGCTGTTTTTGCTTCACTGCCAGGGCGTCAAGCATTCGGTTAAACCCAGACCCAAGAGTAGCAATCTCGTCATGACCGGCGACATCCATCCGCAAATCCCGCTGCCCCTCTTCAATCTGCCTCGAAACAGCAAGGAGCTGATTCAAGCCGACAGTCAGCCGCCTGCCGAGGAACACCGCAAAAAGTGTCCCGATGACAATGGCCAACACGGTGTAAAGAATTCCATTACGGGAAATGATCCCCAGATTATCTTCGATCGTTTTCCGACCCTGCCCTACCCTGGCCCAGCCAATCCCTGTTCCAGTGCTGGTCAGGATGGGTGCGGCAATATCGAGGAGATCCTTGTCGTCATGCAGAACCTGAAGCTCCTGCTGCTGGTCATGGACAGCCCTGAGCAGCCGGCTTTTGGGATCGACAAGATATTGGCCAATGCGGGATTTATCGCTATGGGCCAGCACCTTACCGTCAGTGCCATGAACCATGACATATCGAATATCCGGGTAATGCGCCACAGAGGTGACAATCTCTTCCAGCCCCACGACATCATTGGCAAGAATCCAGGAGCTGCTGTTAATGGCCAGGTTCTGGGCCAGACTTTTCGTCTGTTCGAGACTCTGTCTGCTGAGAAAATCGCGCTGCCGCATCACCAGATCAAAAACAAAACTGGTCATCAGCAACAGATGCACAAGGGCTACTCCCCAAATTAATCGGGAGCGTATTGTTGACGGCCAGACTCTGGCAATGGTGGCAGGCAGAGAGAGCATTAAGCGCCTTATGATATTTTATGGGATGTCATGGATGGCCTTGCCATATTCTTTCATGAAATCTTGCACCGGCTGATAGGTGGCATCGTTGCCATCCTCGAAACAGACAAGGGGAAGAAGGGCCAGGAGCTTGCGGCCCTCTTCGTGGGTGTGCAGGGCAAGCAAGATGGATTTAATCTCGCTCACCACCTTCGGCGGCACATCATCACGGGCGACCAGGCTATTATTGATAAGAGACGCAGTCTCCCACCTCACCTCCAGCTCGTCTGCTATCGCCGGGTTGGCCTCGATAAAGGCCTGCCAGGGAGGTGGCCAGGTTGCCCCGGCAGCGCTTTTGCCCAGATAGACATTCATGATCGATGACTCCTGAGAACCGGAAAAAAGCCTGGTGATATCCTGATTTACATCCAGGCCATGGGTGTGCAGATACTCCAGGGGCATCATGGTTGCGGCCAGGGCAGTGGGGGCAGGGAAGCTTACGGTCTTGCCTTTCAAATCAGCAACCGTATTGATTCCACTGTCCTTTCTCACCAGGATGATGCCGCGAAATTTCTCATCGTCACCCATCTTGGCAAAAACGTGATACCCATGCTGCATGGCTTGAATGGTCTGATACGGATTGGGCAGGGCAAAATGAAAGTGGCGACTGTAGAGTTTTTTATCAAACTCGTCATAGGAGCGAGAGGCCTCAAGCTGAATGGTGAACTCAGGACACTCCTGGTTCAGATATTCAATCAACGGGCCGTATGTTGCAAAAAGACGCTGGGGATTATGGAGCGGATGCACCCCAAAGGTCAAAACCATCTGTTTGACATCCGGGGTACTGGTATAGGCAGGGGCGTAACTCTCTTTCTGAGGGGAATCGCAGGAAATAACAAGCAGGGAAAACAAGGAAAAAACAAGCCAGACCGACATAGATCCGGCCTTGAACCAGAGGATTCGACTTATTCGGCTGCAGGCCGTTCTGTTGCAGAGAGCTTTCATAGCATCCATAATGCGCTACAAATTTTTCGACATTCTTCACCCCTATGGCAGGCCGACGCCTTCTATCCACCTTTCTTCAAGCTCTGACCCCGATGCATGGGGGATGAGTGCCTTACAGATTATTCTCTTGCAAAAAAGAAGAAAATAATCTGCAAGGCACTCATTCAGCACAAGCGCGCTCAATATTTATTCACGCGTCCCCCCCCCTTCAGCTCCTGATCATATCGGCAATCTGAAAGGCAACCTCCAGACTCTGCTCGGCATTCAAGCGAGGATCACAGGTAGTCATATAGTTATTTGCAAGTTCCGCATCAACAATATTACGAGCCCCGCCGGTGCACTCCGTGACGTTGTCACCGGTCATCTCCAGATGGATACCGCCGGGAATCGTCCCCTCGGCCCAGTGGGTCTCGAAAAAGCAGGTGATTTCAGAAAGGATATCATTAAAATTTCGGGTTTTGTGACCGGACTCAGCGGTATAGGTGTTGGCATGCATGGGATCGCAGCTCCAGACGATATTAAAGCCCTCTTTTTTCATCTCACGAAGCAACGGAGGCAGCACCTTTTCAACCTTTTTCATCCCCAGACGGGTAATCAGAGTCAGCCTGCCCGCCTCGTTTTCAGGATTCAAGGCGGTAATCAGCCGCTTAACATTCTCCAGGTCATAATCAGGGCCGATCTTGACCCCGATGGGATTCAAGACCCCGCGCAGAAACTCCACATGGGCGCCATCTATCTGTCGGGTCCGTTCACCAATCCACAGCATGTGGGCGGAACAGTCATACCAGCCGCCGCTGGTGGAATCCTCACGGGTCAAGGCCTCTTCATAGCCAAGGAGCAGGGCCTCATGGGAGGTGAAGAACTGGGCCTGATTGATCTGGGGATTGTCAGTGGCAATGCCGATGGTCTCCATAAACTGAATGGCCTGGCTGATCTGCTTGGCCAGACGTTCATAGGAACGGCCCATGGGCGACTGCACGACAAATTCCTGATTCCAGGCATGCACCCGATGCAAGGCGGCAAACCCTCCACGGGTATAGGCCCGCAACAGATTCAAGGTGGAGGCGGCCATATTATAACCCTGTAAAATTCGGTTCGGGTCGGGGATACGTGCCTCCATAATTGGATCCGGGCTGTTGACCATATCTCCACGATAGGAGGAAAGCTCCACCCCGTTTACCATCTCGGTATCCGCCGAACGAGGTTTGGCAAACTGACCGGCAATGCGGCCCAGCTTGATCACCGGTTTTCCGCCCGCATAGGTGAGGATTACAGCCATCTGCAGGAGCACCTTCAGGGTTTCCCTGATCTTGGGAGCCGTCACCTGTGAAAAATCTTCGGAGCAATCGCCGCCCTGGAGTAAGAATGCATCCCCAACCACAGCCTTGGCCAGCATCGCCTTCAACTCACGAATCTCGCCGGCAAAAACCAGCGGCGGCAAACGAGAGAGGTTGGCCAGCACCTTGTCATAGACCTCCCTATCCGGCCATTTCGGCTGCTGCAGGGCCGTGAAATTGTGCCAACTTGTTTTCGTCCAGTCTATCGGGCTCTGCTTTGCTGTTCCCATTGTTGTTTTCATTGCTGTTCCTTCCGATGAAATATAAAAAAAACTGTTTCGTTGTCGATTATCCTCCGCAGAGGCCTTCCATAAAAAACTCGGTGCCTGAAAGATACCTCCATGCGGGTCATTTTTGCTGTTTCTGATCCAACTTCGGCGGCCGGCATTTCCGTTACGAACTCTTGGCCTATTTTTTTCTGTAAGCCAAAGGAAACATTTTACCATGAACCGTTTTATTGTCAATTAGTTACAACAAATCAACACGAACGATCCCTTCTGCCGGTGAATACGGTCATCGATTGCCTCCAGATATCGTTCACCGACAATATTTACTGGGAGTGCTGCAGAGGCAGATGTTTGCTGCGCCAACCCGTCAATCTCCATGCGCTGGATCAATCCAGTCATGCGAGCCAGTTCTATATTCAGCACATCAAACGTCAATGGCAAGACCTCTCCTGTAATGGTCTTGCCGGCAACCTGCGAATAAAAAAAGATGATGGAAGGAATCGGGTTGCAATGAACTGGGTTTTAAAAATTAAATCTCACAGGATAATGAAGACGTCAGGCTTGAATATTCCGGTCATGTCCCGTATATTGCCGAAAATCCTTCCAATACAAAAAGAGAATACGCCGCAGGGGAAGGTTTCATGCAGTGGCGTTTCATGTCCAACACCGATATTTTCAAGAAAGAGGCACGGGGCTTTAATGTTGCTATCCGTTTCACGGCAGAACTATTTTGCGAAGGTCGGCGGGCTTATCAAGCTCCCCGTACTTTTAGGAATGCTGCTGCTCCTCTCTTCCTGCGCAGGAAGCTATCGCGGCCCGGATCAACTTCACGGAGAGCTGGCAACATATCAGGCCGCTGTCGACACCTCCCGTGCCAGTCGTTTTGCACCGCTTTTTCTGGTGGAAGAAAATCAATCCCCCTATAATCGTCCAGGCACTCCCCAACTCTACCGAAGTGACGACGACAAAACAGCGGCCCTGGTGAATCCGGCCCAGCCGACACTCTATTGGCAGGAGACTGATTTCCAAGGCCGGTATGGAACCTACCACAATCTTATCTACCGTCTTCATTTCAGCGAGGTTCCTCCCGGTCACCTGACCAGCGGTAAAAATGTCGGACTGCTGGTCATCGTGACACTGGATTCTCAGGAGCGCCCCTTGCTTTACACCCTGGTTCACACCTGCGGCTGCTATCTGGCCATTATCCCAACCTCTCATCTGCCAAAACATGCTTTTCCGGAGGGATGGAACACGGGGACAGGGGATGTTTATGGCGAATTGCTGCCGGGACTGCTCCCCCTCCCCGCACAGGACCAGCCTGTTCATCTGCTGGTCACCCTTCGCTCCGAAACCCATCGAGCCATGGATATCCGTCTGGTTCCATCAAGGCCTGCCTCAGACTCCGCCCTGACCCTGCAACCCATGTTGGCCCTGCATCAATTGCCGCTGGAGGGAGCAACGAGTTCTTTTTTTGAGAACACCGGTGCAAGAAAAGGCTATGTCAGAAACAGTCAGAAACTCTGGGAACAGCTGTTTATGAGCTGGTGGGCCCTGGATGGGAAAGTGGGGGAAGACAAGGCTTTAGGACCGGCCCAGGAGACAGGCGTTATCTTCTATACCAGCCTGAAACCCTGGGCCCGCGAGGAATCCAACCTCTGGGAGTTCCATGATTTCCTGACCTACTGGGGCTGGGATCTTTGATCTGAGAGGAGCTTGCGAATATAAATTTGTCCCCAGTTTTATGTTTTTTTTCATATATGAATTATCCCAGCGGTGGACCCATTTCCGCTCACTGTATCAAAGGAGGTAACGTTTTGCGTTTCCCAGGATCAAGCAAGAAAAAAAATGTCTTCTACGAATTACTGGAAAAACAGGCTAAGGCTGCATTGTTTGCGGCCCGGACTTTTCAAGAGTTGATAAACGATTTCGACAATCGTGGTCAATATGCCAAAAAAATCAAGGAAATCGAAATCGAGGCCGATCAAGTCGCACGGAGTCTTGCCAATCTGGTCGACGCCACCTTTGTCACCCCGCTGGACAAGGAAGATCTGCATGCCCTGTCCAGTGAACTGAATGATGTCACCGAATCCATTGAGGCCTGCACCGGTCGCCTGGCCCTTTATCAGTTCGCCAATGTCCGACCGGACATGGAACTCTTGGTGAGCCATCTGGTGCGGATCACCGAGGCCACCCTGGACGCTGTCAGGGTGTTACGAACTCAGCCAAGCCTGGAAAACATCCAGGGAATTTATAAACATATTCATCAGATCGAAAAAGAACACGATGGAGCCTTTCGTCGGGCATTGGCCAACCTGATCAACGCTCCGAACGCAGACCCGATCAGGGTGATCAAGTGGAAAGAGATTTATGACCGGATCGAAGCCGCCGTGGACAGATGTGAAGATGTTGCCCACACCATCGAGAGCGTCGTCGTGAAATATGCATAGCCTGACACTTCTTCTTGTCCTGGTGGTCGTCTTCACCCTGCTCTTCGACTACATTAACGGCTTTCACGATACGGCCAACGCCATCGCCACCGTGGTTTCCACCAGGGTGCTTTCTCCGCGAAACGCCATTATCATGGCGGCCTGTCTGAACTTTGTGGGGGCATTGTTTTCCACCCATGTCGCCGTCACCGTAGCCAGCGGCCTCGTCGATACCGCCCGTTTTCAGAAGACAGATCTTCAACAACCGGCGTCCTTCGCCGCTAAACTGAAAAGCCAGGCTGATCCGGTCTCCCGTTTTCTGGTCGAGCAAAGCTCGCAGGAAACCAAAAAACTCCTTGCGGACTACGCCACAGACTCCACTCCCACGCCCGCCTTGCAGGCTGCTCTCCTGGACAACCTGAACCATATCATCACCCGCACGGATTTATACTCGGAAGAGCGGTTCACCGGGATTAGCCTCCCTGAAAAAACTGTCGAAAATGCCCAGAAAATCGCCGCACTGAAACCGGCTGAGCAGGCTAACACCAATCGAGCCCTGCTGGAACATGCCTATGCACAGGAACTCGGTTCAAACCAGCACGGCTTTCAGGTAGTCATTCTATCCGCCATTGTCGGGGCCATAATCTGGAATCTGATTACCTGGTACTTCGGCATCCCCAGCAGTTCCTCCCATGCCCTGATTGGTGGGCTGTGCGGGGCAGCCATTATCCATGGCGGCCTGCATGCCGTCCTCTGGGACGGGATTATCCGCAAGGTGCTGATCCCCTTGGTGGGCTCGCCGACCATGGGCTTTATTCTCGGTTTTCTGATTATGAGCCTCATCTACAAAACCCTTTCCAATGTGCACCCAGGCCGGGTAAGCGCCACCTTCCGCCATCTGCAGATTCTTTCCGCTGCCGCCATGGCCTTTACACACGGCCTCAATGATGCCCAGAAAAGTATGGGGATCATCACCATGGCCCTGGTAAGCGGTCGAATCCTCTCTGAACCTGTCGTTCCCACCTGGGTGGTGCTGTCCTGCTCCACCGTCATGGCTTTGGGGACTTCCGTGGGTGGTTGGCGCATCATCAAGACCATGGGCCACAAGATTATCCGGCTCGAACCTGTCCACGGATTCGCTGCTGAAACGACATCCGCCATCGTCCTCTTTGTGACCAGCCATTTTGGAATGCCGGTGAGCACCACCCATACCATCTCAGGCAGCATCTTTGGCGTAGGCGCCAGCAAACGCCTGTCCGCCGTGCGATGGGGAGTGGCCCAGACCATGCTGGTGGCCTGGGTTCTGACGCTCCCGGCGGCGGGACTTGTGGCCGCGCTTGCCTACAAACTCTTCATGTTCATCGGCCTTGGCGGATAAAACACTGGCCTGCTCAGATCAAAGAGGGGGGCACGACAATACTCTCAGAATAACAGCGCGGCCCATTTTTTCGTCCCCCTATTTGCTTTGCTATCTCTAACATTCAATGGAACAGAAAAAACCGATCCAGACTGAAACTGATGTCACCGAGGAAGATATCAGCAAACTGGTGCGAGAATTTTACGCACGAGCCCTTGCCAACGAAACCCTGCGAGAAATTTTAAAGGGGGCGATCCATGACTGGCCGACACATCACCAGGCAGTGGAAAACTTCTGGTCAAATACGCTCTTGCAGACCGATCGATACCAGGGCAACATGTTTGACCTGCATGCGGCATTGCCGTTGCGTCTGGAGCATTTCGACATATGGTTGACCCTGTTTCGTCAAACAGCCTGCGACGTGTTACCGGCGTCAGCGGCTGAAAAGGTGATCAATCGCGCCGAGCATGTTTCTAAGCGGTTCAAGTCCGCCATGTTTCATAATGGTGTCCCCTTGCCGAAACTCTCTCGGCTATAACCAACCCCATCGCATGGTACTTTGGCAATGTGCCCCCTTGCCTGCGGCTTCGGAGCTGCGGTCGGTATGGTTGAAGCGGTGGAGAACACAGGAGAGACAAGGGCGAAACGCCCAAGCTCTCTCGCCACATCCAGCAATTCTGCTGAATGCGAATATTTCCCCTTCCCCTTTTTCTTCTTTTCCCTGACAAACGACAACACCGGGCCTTTTTGTTTTCTACAATAAGTTAGTCTGGTCATGGGTTAAAAAAAGGTGTAAATTAGTTAAATATTTCCAACAAACTTAAAAAAATAGACCCTCTTCTCCCCCGACAGGAAAATAAAAATGGAACAAGATTCAATAAGTCTGTTTGGTGAAGCCAGGATTTTGCTGCTGGCAACAGATGGTTCGAGTTTCAGCGATGGAGCCATCCAGGAAGCAATCTTTATCTGTCAGGCCCGTAACGCCCGACTCATTGTCTTACATGTGTTCAAGATTGACGCAGAAGCAGTGAGCGCGGCGCACTCGCTGCTTCTGCGTCAGCAAGAGATAGAGCCGCACATTTCGCAGCTTCGCAAGATGGCCGATGATAGCGGTATCACCATTGAAGTTCTGTTTATAAGTGCCAGCGATCCGGCAAAGGCCATTGTTGAACAGGCACGGCTCCATCATGCAGATGTGATTATCATGGGACGGCATGGCAAGGCTGCCCGTATGTCACTCCTGGTGGGAAGCATGACTGCGAAAGTCATTAGTCAGGGATTTCCTCAGGTATTGGTTGTTCCCAAAGATTTTATGATCTCGGGCAAGCATGTGCTTCTAGCCGTTGATGATTCTCCCAACAGTGCGATGGCTGCCCGTGAACTCTTGAGCATCGGCCAACGATGTCAGACCTTGCAGCGAGTAACGGTTATGTCCGTGGTTAAACATCCAGCGGATCTGCCACAAGCACAAAAATTAGTCAATGAAGTCTGCCAACGGAATCGTGAAGAAGGCTTAAAGGCGTCCTGTGAACCACTGGCCCTCGTGGGGAACGTTGTTGACTCCATTGTTCAATTCGCGGACGATGAAAAGGTGGACATGATTCTGGTTGGCGGCCGAGGAAGAAAAAACAGCATGGCAAAGATGCTCATGGGACATGTGACGGAGAATGTCATTGGGCTGTCACCTTGCGCGGTATTGGTGGTCACGGCCTGAGAGTACACGGGAATGTTCGTTACTCTCTATCTTCGTTGTGCAGATGGTTCATTTTATAAGCAGGACAACTAGCATTTGAAGAATAAACTGATCGTGCGATTCGTTCCTTTTCTTGCCTGGTTTCCGGTTTCTTGTATTATTCTGTTTAGCGATCTCATTGCCGGCATCACCAGAGCCCCATATCCCCCGCCCCCAAAGATTATGGCCTACGCCCAACGTTCCAGCCTGCCCCCTGTATTTTGGTCTTTATTCCATTTCTAAATCAAGATGTACACGAGGAGAAACGCGAGCCGCGACGAAGCAGTACAGCGAGTAGGTGAGGAGCGGCGTAGCGCATTCGACGAAGTGAACGCTTGATGTAGAAATGGAATTACACCGTCTTTATCCCTGCAGTAATGAATACGCTTTGGGGTTCATCCCAGCAAGCTGACCACTGGACCTGTCGCCATTCCTGGACGCCATGGAGATGGAGCCTTGCGTAACATTCAGGTCAATCCCCCCTCTGGACATCTCCACCCAGTTCACGGCCATACGTTTTGATGGCTCGCTCTATTTCGCCAACGTCACCCATTCTGAAGACGCGGTGCTGGCCGCAGTGGCTGGATCACAAAAAGGCGAAATATCTCTGTCACAGAAGATCAGGCCATAGCCTCCAGTATGCAACGGCTGGGGCAGAGCATCATCAAGCCGTTATCATGGTTTCTCATTAAGTTCAGTTAGCCGCCTCATCATTCTTTCTCTCTTTGGATTCCCTGTAATGTGACAACTCGATAAGATTCCCGTCCGGATCGCGAAGGTAAATTGAGACTATCACCCCTTGCGCTCCAGTCCTTTGCACGGGCCCTTCCAGGATATCAATTCCGCATGCTTGAATATGCTGAGCCACAGCCTCCAGGGGAGTCGAGGTGATAAAACAGAGATCAGCCGAGCCCGGCATCGGACACTGCGCTTTTGGTTCAACTTCTCTTCCGTATTCGTGCAGGTTTATTTTATACTTCCCAAACTGCAAAGCCTTTCTGCCTGCACCGAAGGTTACCTCCTGCATGCCAAGGACTTGCGTGTAAAAGAAACAGGTCCTGACAATATCGGCGACTGTCAAGACCAGATGATCAAGTGATTCGATTTTGATTTTTTCTGTCATTTCATTTTCATACCGGTTTTTTTTGAACACCCCCAAGACCTGATTAGCAAAAAACACTGGAAATCATCCAAGGGCACCAGGGCAAGCCGTTTCTTCTTCTCTTTTAGCCGCTTTTCCGTGGATGACAAATGGATTACTCAAGAGACACATAGCACTTTTGGTTAAACGGAGGCGTGCAGATGCAGTAGAAAACAAGATCGTCAGCCCCGATGTTGGTGATGCGCTGAGCAGTCTCCGGTGGAATTCTTACCACATCGCCAACAGAAACTTCGACAAGCTCATTCCCCCCGAGCTCTGCACGGCCAACTCCAGCAACAATCAGATATCTCTCGGAGATCCCCTTCAAGCAGTGTAACGCGGTCGTCATTCCCACCGCAACCGTAGCAAGAGCAATGGACACAAACTCGTCACCAGCGTCATTGGCAACCTCCAGAATGCGGCAACGTTCCTCTGTCACGACCTCTTTCCCTGCTGTCACTTTTCGGACTTCTGCACGCATAAGCTCCTCCCCCGACACTCCCAATGCTTTAACTTCGGCAGCAGATCTCGACATCAAAGGCATTCAAGATTCGCAGCTCCCTTTCCCGTTTTTTATCATCCAGAGGCTCACGAAAGACCAGGGAGGGCAAGAGGTCGCGTGCTTTCTGACAATCCGGGATGGCTGCCATGCCCGTGGCCAGGATTTTACCCGTGGCACTATCAAGAAGTTCGGCATCCCGGCCATTGGTGACCACGGCCAGCGGAATCTGATAGGCCTCCTCCAGCACCCTGGCGGCTGCAATGGCCGAACGCTCGCGACTGACCAGAGAACCGGGGGCATAGCGGATTACCATGACCCGCTTCCCCTCCAGACTGACCGTCAAGGTGATATTCGATTGCACAAACTGGGAGGAAAACAGGGTCTCGATACAGCGACGGGCCGCAAGATCCTCCCTGGCATACCCCTTTTCCTCCACCATCAGCCGCGCCAGTTCCTGCCGGGTACGCTCGTCATCGGTGTCCACCAGCTCCTCACCGGTCAAATAATCGCACAGCGTTCCATACACCAGATGATGTGTTGGGGGGTGCCGCATGGTCACAGCTCCTTATCTTGGATGATCTTGTCTTTTATCTGTAAGGCACTCAAAAGCCAAAAACCCCTTGGCACAGGCGAAGGGGTTTTTGGTACACAACAGAAGTAAAGTCAGATATTTCCTACAGGTCAAGCCAGGACTCAGAGAAAACCGCCTGACCAGACAGTACCTTATAGGTCTTATAGTGCTGCAAGGCCTCATCTTTCAGAGTTGATGGATCTGGATCATCGCCGTCCATCATCGCGTGCACCATATCCACGTGGTTCTGCCGCTCGCCCTTACAGATGGCCATGAGCTCGGTATCGTAGGCATTGACGATGGCGGTGCTGATACCGTACTTCATCAGCATGATCAGATAGGTTCGATCCAGATACTTGCGCAGATGCTCGGCAACTCCATTGGAGACATTGGAAAGGCCAACGGTGGAACCAGCTCCCGGAGCAATATCGGCCAGCATCATCATGAACTCGAGTCCGGACGCGATCTGATCGGCACCAAGAGTAATGGGGGTCCCGATGGGATCAAAGAGCATCTTCTCATTGGGAATCCCAGCCTCGCTCAAGGCCATCATCAAATCCACGGCCATGGCGGCGCGCTCATTGGAATCACGCGGCATGCCATCAGGTCCCCAGAGCAGGGCGATGACATTGCATCCAGCCTCGGCCGCCACCGGAATCAGGTTCTTCATCCGCTCGGGCTGGGCGGAAATGGAGTTCATAATCGCCAGCTCTCTGTTCTTCACCACCTTGAAACCGGCGGTCATGGCATCCATATTGGTGGTGTCCAGACAGAGGGGAATATCGACCACAGACTGAACCGTCTCCACAATCCAGGGCATCAGCTCAACCCCATCTTTGCGGGCGGGGCCGATGTTGAGATCAAGGTAGGACGCACCAGCAGCAGCCTCTTCCTTTGCCATCTCCTGAACCGGGCCGGCAATCCGCTCTTTCATGGCTGTGCCGCTGCGTTTCCCCATGATATTAATACTTTCGGCAATCGCCATTACTTTTTGTGACATGCTGTTCTCCTTATCGCTTCCGGTGAATTTTTTATAAACAATAATAACTATCCACAAAACCTCTATTTCCTACCCATTATTCAGGGCTCTGTCAATGACAGGACCCTCGCACCTCCCCACGACCAGTATTGACCACCCTTATCTCTGCTTCACCGACGGAAAAAGACTCATATCGGTATGCGGCAAAAACAGCGCCGCCACATAATGATTCATAAAATCAGGGCTTTCTGACAGCTCAATATTGGTCATGAGTTTCCGCACCTCAACTCGCCCCCGAAAACGGTGATGATCGAGCAGGCTGATCTGGCAGCCAAGCAGGGAGGCGTTGCCGAGATAGTAAAAACGCTCCCGATCTATATCCGGCAGCAGACCGATGCGGATGGCCCGCTCAAGGTCGATATAAGCCCCAAAGTTTCCGGCCAGAATAATCCGGTCCAAATCGCCAAAACTTAAGCCCACAGACTCAAGCAGGGTCTGATATCCGGCATACATCGCCCCTTTGGCGCGCATCAGGTTATCCAAATCAACCTCGGTGATGACGACATCCTCACCGGTCATGGAATCCCGTCCCCAGGCCAGGACATACTCCCAGCGGTCGGCGCCCTCACGGATGCGGGGATGACTCAGCTCACGGTTGAATTTTCCCTGCTGGTCAATGACGCCTGCCTCCAGCAGCTCGGAGACAATGGAAATAAGGCCCGAGCCGCAGATACCCCGTGGTTTTGTCTGACCGATGGTGACAATCATCGGGTCATAGGTCTCGGGATGAATATGAAAATTCTCAATGGCGCCCTGGCTGGCCCGCATTCCGTGCTTGATACCGCCGCCTTCAAAGGCCGGACCGGCAGAACAGGCGGCGCAGACCATCCAGTCCTGGTTGCCAACGACAATCTCACCATTGGTGCCGATATCAATGAACAAGGAAATCTGCTCGCTCTTGTGCATCTGGCAGGCATGGGCGCCGGCAACAATGTCGCCGCCCACATAGGAGGAGATGCAGGGATAGAGAAAGAGCCGCACCGAAGGATGGGCCATGATACCAAGATCTGCCGCCTTGGTCAGCGGGAACTGGCTGACACTTGGCACATACGGGGCCTCGCGGATATAGCGGGGGTTAATGCCGAGCAGCAGATGGGCCATGACGGTGTTGCCGGCAGTCATGATATAGCTGATATCACTGGGGCTGATGATCATCTTGCGGCACATCTCCTCAATGATCCCGTTGATGGTATATACCACCTTTTCCTGGAGGCCCTTCAGCCCGCCGGGCCGGGCGGCATAGATCATCCGGGAGATGACGTCCTCGCCGTAGCCGATCTGGGAATTGTACCCTGATCCTTCGGCGATGACCTCGCCGCTGTTCAGATCAATGAGAACCCCGTTCACCGTGGTGGTGCCGATATCAACGGCAAGACCATACAGGCGGTCGGTGCTGTCTCCCGGTTCAACCGCGATAATCCGGTCCGGCTCACTGGAGCCCTTACCGTGCAGGAGGATAACCGTGACATTCCAGGCCGCCTCGCGCAGAAGTCCGGACAGCTCTCGAATCAGCTGGGGATGGTCGTAGCTGGGCTCAGGACTCTCCGGCATGGCAATCTTGATGGCCCGCATCAACCGCTGCATGTCTGAAATATTGTCATCGATGGTTGGCGGCGGCAGCTTGAGAAACAATTTCCGCACCGGCGGATCAATCTTCCAGGTGCCGACCAGAGTCTCCATGGAGCGGGCCGAGATGGCTCTCGTGGTCTTGGGCTCCCGTTTCAGGGCCTTGCCGTCTGACTTGATGGTGTCGGGAATACGCACCGTTACATCCGAGAGCACCCTGGTTTTACAGGCCAGACGAATACCATTGTCATAGTCGGCCTGCTTGAGGGTGGCAGCAGGATCGCACTCCACTTCTCCCTGTTCGAGGTGCACCTTACACTTCCCGCAGACCCCTTCTCCGCCGCAATAGGCATGGATGTAAATTCCGGCCGCAGCAGCAGCGGTGAGTAAATTTTCCCCAGGCGTTACTTTGACACGGATATCATCGGGTAAAAAGTGTATGGTATGTTCCATGAAATCTGCCTTCTTTAAAATTCAGGGTTCTTTTCATATGTTATTATGATAACGAAAAAATAACAGGTAGCAAGACCTTGTCAAGAAATATCACTGATAGTATTAATAAAAAATTTTGATCTAACCCCGATAAACGGAATAAAAATCAGCCCCTCAACGCAGGAGAACCACCCCATGACCTCATCGCCAACCCAGCCCCGTCAGTGGCTCAAGATTACCATTCACACCGATCCGGTCCTCACCGATGCGATTGAAGATTTTATGATGGGAATAAGCGATGCAGGAGTGGAGCTAACCGTGGATCAACCGGGAGAGACGACTCTGATCAACGGCTATTTTGACAAAAGTCGGGCCGATCAGGCGGAGACTGAGGGGATCATTAAGCAGCTCTCCGGCTATTTGCAGGAACTGGCCGAGATCTTTGAGGTCGCGGTGCCTATTATGACCAGCACCTTTATCGAGGACGAGGACTGGTCGGCAACCTGGAAGGAACACTTCAAGCCCTTCGCCATTATTCCGGGACTGGTCATCGCCCCCACCTGGGAAGAGTATCATGGCAAGGAAAATGAAAAGGTGATCGTCATGGATCCGGGCATGGCCTTTGGTACCGGGCATCACGCCACCACCTGCCTGTCCCTGCAGCTTCTGCAGGATGCCTTGGCCAAGTGCTCCGCCATAAGCGTTCTTGACGTGGGCACCGGCACCGGCATCCTGGGCATGGCCGCTGCCCTTTTTGGCGCAACTTCGGTCATGGCCATTGACAACGACCCTGAGGCCGTCTCGGCAGCATCGGACAATTGTGCCCGCAACAACCTGCAGGGGATCATGGAGGTGGCAGGCACCCCGCTGAGTTCTCTATCAGACCCCTTTTCTCTGGTAATCGCCAATATCGTCCATGACGTCCTGCTGGAACTGGCCCCTGATCTTGCCAGGCTGACCGCAGAGGGCGGCCAGTTGATCCTCTCCGGCATCCTTTCCGGACCACAGGTGGCAAGTATCGTCTCCTGTTTCACCCACCTGGGATTTTCCCTGAACCGGCAGGAGCAGCAAAAGGAATGGGCAGCCCTGCTGTTCAGCAAAGGATAATCCTGATAAAAAAATATTCCGGCTATTCTGTCCCGCCGGCAGAGAGTGTATCCGTGCGTTTAATGGGGGAGACCTGGTAATTCTGATCAAAAATCACCGCCACCCCTTTTTCTTCCACCCGAATAACCACCCCGGAGGCGGTCACCCAGGCCCGTTCGCTCTGCCACACTTTGAGACTCTCCCTGGCCAGGATAAACCGCAGCTTGGCCAGCTCATCGAGGGATAGAAAAAACTCCAGTCGGACCTTGCTGGCCATGGGCAAAGGACGGCTGGTTTCAATGAAGGCGCCGCCTGCACTGATGTCGGCCGTGACAAACTCAAGCAAAGGAGTGGTTCCTGTGCCGGATTCAGCCATGATCTTGGTCTGCAAGTGGAGAGAAAAACGTTCCTGTTCTCTGCGGTCTTGTTCTGCCATCCTGTTCATCCTTTCTTTTGAGATTTCCCTTCTTTTTTGCCCCACAAAGGATCGCGGCCAAAACGATCCATCCACCAGTCTTCGGGATCAATACTTTCTCCATCGGTGGGCACCAGAGGAATGCGAAACTGATCGCAGTAGCGCATAATCAGATCATAGCCCCGCGTCAGTTCACGAATAAGAACGGCATCCTGTACCGATTCGTCACCGGCGGTGTCGGGATGATGCTGCTTGCACATCTTGCGGTAGGCCCGTTTAATCTCCCCCAGGGTGGCGCGCTCCTCCAGATTCAATAACTGCCGGGCCGCATCAATGGCCTGCCATTCATCCCTGGTCATACCTTTCCCTTCCTCCAGGTTTTCTCCTCACCCCGCAGCAGTCGACCGATATTGGAGCAATGCTTGCACCAGATGAGAAAGACTATGGCAACAGCCACCACCAGTACGGGAGAAGACGCACCCATGATCCAGAGCCAGAGAGGAATCAGTCCCGAGGCAGCAAGGGAGCCCACCGACACATAGCCGGAACCGGCCACCGCAACAACAAAGACAAGCACACTGATCAGGATGCTCCAGGGAGAAAGGGCCAGGAAAACCCCCAGGGCGGTGGCCACGCCTTTGCCGCCCTTGAATCTGAGATAGAGAGGAAACATATGGCCAACGACAGCGGCCAGACCGCACGACACCACGATCAGTTCCCGGTTCGCGGCTGCGGTGGGGAATAGATGGGCCGCAGCCCACACCGGCACAAAGCCCTTGGTCACATCGCAGAGCAGAGTGAGGATTCCCAGTTTTTTCCCCAAGACCCGCCCCACATTGGTCGCGCCGATATTGCCGCTTCCAGCCAGACGCACATCAGCGCCAACAAGCCGGCCGATGAGCAGCCCAAAAGGGACGGCCCCAATCAGATAACTGGCCAGGATAAATGCTATTTCCATAATCATTGTATTAATTTTTGGTCTTTTTTAAAAAAATACGGTGATGCCACCCACGACTCTGTCCGCAGGTTCCTTTCAGCCTACCGCACTTTTTCCCTATTGGCAATTAGTGCCTTACATCGGGGTTCAGAACGAAATTCCAAGGGAGTACCGGAGAAAAAGAACTGACAGCTCAG
The DNA here is from genome assembly GCA_019163335.1 of Desulfobulbaceae bacterium. GTDB lineage: Bacteria > Desulfobacterota > Desulfobulbia > Desulfobulbales > Desulfocapsaceae > UBA2270. The sequence continues at coordinate 39,733 of JAFLKM010000046.1, forward strand.
ACCTTTTTCTCCCCTGCCGGAGACAATCCTGAAAAAAATCCACGACACCAGGACTGGAACCGATCCAGATAATAATAAATTACCGGGGTGATATAGAGAGTCAGAAGCTGCGACAGCAGCAGACCGCCCACCACAGCCAGGCCCAGAGGACGACGGGCCTCGGCCCCGGCACCGATGCCAAGGGCAATGGGCAGGGTTCCCATGAGGGCCGCGAAGGTGGTCATCATGATCGGCCGGAAACGCACCAGACAGCCTTGGAAGATGGCCTCCAGCGGTGTTTTCCCCTCCTTGCGCTGCACCTCAAGGGCAAAGTCAATCATCATGATGGCATTTTTCTTGACGATGCCCACCAGCATGATGATACCGACAAAGGAATAGAGGTTCAGCTCCTTGCCGAAGACGAGCAGAGTCAGCAGAGCCCCGATGGCAGCGGAAGGCAGGCCCGAGAGGATGGTCAAGGGGTGGATGTAGCTCTCATAGAGGATACCAAGGATGATATAGATCACCAGGATGGTCAGCGCCAGAAGTAGCGCCAACCCCTTGGTGGACTGCTGATAGGCCTGAGCCGTGCCCTGAAAACTGGTACTGATTTCATCCGGCAGCCCCCGCGCCTCCTCTTCAATGGCGGCCACCGCATCCCCCAACGGTGTTCCCGGCTTGAGATTGAAGGAGAGGGTCACGGATGTGATCTGGCCGAGATGGTTAACCGTCAGCGGCCCAAGCCCTTGTGTCATCTTCCCAAGAGAGGAAAGCGGCACCATCCTGCCTTTGTCCGAGCGCACAAAAAGCGCCGCCAGCACCGCCGGATCCTTCTGATACTGGGGATCAAGCTCCATCACCACCTTGTACTGATTAGTGGGCGCATAGATGGTGGAGACCTGTCGGGCGCCGTAGGCCAGATAGAGGGTATCCTCAATCTGCTGGGCGGTGACCCCGAGGCTTGCCGCCCGGTCACGGTCGATCTCCAGGGTCAGCTCCGGGTTCTTGATCTGTAGGTCGCTGGTCACATCCTGGAGCATGGGCAAATGGCGGATCTGCATCTCAAAGGCGGTGGCCTGCCGGTAGAGCTCCTCGGTATCAGGACTTTGCAAAACAAACTGGTACTGGGCCTTGGACGAAGTGGTATCGAGCTGGATGGGCGGCGGGTTCTGCAGAAACAAAGTGATTCCCGGCACACTCATGACCTTGGGCCGGAGTTTCTGGATGATCTGGTCAGCACTGAGTTCACGTTCATGGCGCGGTTTCAGCTTAATGAACATGAAGCCGGTGTTGGAGCCGACCCGGGTGCCGCCACTGGCCCCCACCGAGGCCATAAAGGCTTCAACATTGGGCTCCTGCAGGACGATATCCACCAGCTTCAACTGGTTACGCTTCATCTCTTCAAAGGAGGCCCCCTGAGCGCCCTCGGAAATGCCGCGGAGGGCGCCGATATCATCGGGTGGCAGGAGCCCCATGGGCATCCGGGTAAAGAGCCAGACCGCGACAAAGGTGGTCGCCACGGTAAAAAGGAGGGTTGCCCGGCGATATCGAAGCACTGCCGAAAGCGATCTTTCATAGAGACGCAGCCAGCCGTCGAAAAAACGCTCCATAAAATTATATACGGCGCCATGTTGCTCTTTTTTCGGCGAACGGAGAAAACGGCTGCACAGCATTGGGGTCAGGGTCAACGACACCACCCCTGAAATCAGGATGGCCACGCTGATGGTAACGGCAAATTCATGGAGCAGTCGGCCCAGCATCCCCCCCATGAACAGCACCGGGATAAAGACGGCCACAAGCGAGATGGTCATGGAGAGAATAGTAAAACCAATCTCCCGCGCGCCCCGCAGGGAGGCCGTATGCGGATCTTCTCCCTGTTCCATGTGGCGAACGATATTCTCGAGCATGACGATGGCATCATCAACGACAAATCCCACCGCCAGGGTGAGGGCCATAAGGGTAATATTATTGACCGAAAACCCCATGGAATACATGGCGGCAAAGGTGCCAATGAGGGAAATAGGCAGGGCAAGACTGGGGATAATGGTCGCTGAGAGCTTCCGTAAAAAGAGAAAGATGACCAGAACCACCAGGGCGATGGTCAGCAGCAGGGTGAACTTGACATCGGCCACCGATTCCCGAATGGTTTCGGAACGGTCAAAAAGAACCGCCAGTTCCACCGCCCCGGGCAGCTGGGCCCGGAAGGCGGGAATCTGGGCGCGAATCCGGTCCACCACCTCGATGGTGTTGGTCCCGGGCTGCCGCTCGATGGCCAGAACAATGGCACGGGTGGAGGTGCCCTTGGTATTGTACCAGGCAGCAATCTTGTCGTTTTCCACGCTATCAGAGATGGTGGCCACCTCTGATAGACGCACCGGGGCATTGCCACGCCACGCCACCACCATGGACCGATACGCCTCAGCATTCAATAGCTGCCCGCTGGCAAGCAGGGTAAAACTCTGTTTATTTCCCTGCAATCCGCCGGTGGGCAGGTTGACATTCCACTTGGCAATGGCCGCCGACACCTCTTCCAGGCCAATGCCGCGGCTGTTGAGAGCCTGGGGGTTGACCTGCACCCGCACTGCGTACTTCTGCATCCCAAAGACCGAGACCTGGGCCACCCCATTGATCATGGAGATGCGCGGCGAGATAAGGGTCTCGGCCAGTTCGTTGATCTCGGACAGGGGAGTGGTCTGCGAACGGAGAGCCAGATAGAGCACCGGCGAATCGGCCGGGTTCACCTTTTTATAGGAGGGTGGGCTGGGCATGTCGTCCGGCAACTGACGCGCCGCCTTGGATATGGCGGCCTGAACATCCTGAGCGGCCGCATCAATATCCTTTTCCAGCGCAAACTTGAGCACAATGCTGGAGAGTCCCTGCCCGTTAATGGAACTCATGGTATCCAGGCCGGCAATGGTGGAAAACTGCTTCTCCAGCGGAGTGGCCACCGCCGAGGCCATGGTCTCCGGGCTGGCCCCGGGCAAGGAGGAAGACACCTGAATCGTGGGGTAATCAATGCTCGGCAGGTCATTGACCGGCAGCAGCCGGTAGGAGAAAATACCGAAGACCACCACCGCCAGCATGACCAGACTGGTCATCACCGGCCGCCGGATAAACAGTTCAGAGATGTTCATTTTCCAGGCCCCATTTGAGAGGCAGGAGCAGGAGACGGGGCAGACTCAGGCGCCTTGCCCTTGCCGCCCTGGTCCGCTTTCTTTTCTGTCTTGATCTCGACTTTGCCCCCGGGGATCACCCGCATGTGGCCATCAATGACCACCACTTCTCCTGCCTGCAGACCCTCTAAAATCACCATGATCTCGCCGTGCATCGGGCCCGGCACAACAGCTCTGACCTCGGCGTTGCTGTCAGGGGAAACGACAAAGACAAACTGGCCCTTCTGCCCGGTCTGCACAGCCTGAGAGGGTACCACCACCGCCTGCTTCTTCACATCCAGCAGCAGCGACAAAGTGACAAACTGGCCCGGCCATAAACGCTTTTGCTCATTGGCAAACTGCCCCTTCAGCCGGATACTGCCGGTTGCGGAATCCACCGCATTATCCACAAATGAAACCACTCCCCGTTCTGTAAATCCGGCTGGACCGGATACTTCCGCCACCACCGTCATCTCACCTGCGGCCAGTCGCTGCTGCACAAAAGAAAGGCTTTGCTCGGGGATGGTAAAGGTGGCGCGAATGGGCGTCAACCGGTTGATCGTGACAAGATCCGTCTCATTGGCTTTGACCACATTGCCCCGATCCGCAGTCAAGCTCCCCAGACGTCCGCCGATGGGGGCCTTGATGGTACAATAGGAAAGCTGGGCTCGGGCGTTGTCCACCGCCGCCTGATCCGCGGCAAAATCGGCAGCCGCGGCCTCAGCCTTGGTCCGATAGCCCTCCGCCTGCTCCTGACTGACCAGGCCTGCCACGGCAAGCTGCTGGTAACGTTCAAAATCCTGACGAGCATTGTCCTTGATCACCCGATTGCGGGCCTCACTGGCCAGGGCCTTATTGAGTGCCGCCTGGGAGGGACGGGAATCGATGGTGAAAAGCAGTTCCCCTTTGTTCACATCCTGGCCCTCCACAAAGCCCACCGTCTCCAACTCGCCACTGATCATCGGCTTGATGGTCACACTCTCCGAGGCCTCCATGGTGCCAAAGGTCTTGAGCTCAATGGGCACATCCTGCAGGCGGGCCTCCGTCGTCACCACCAGGGCCTTCGGCATGGTTCGTTTTTTTTCTTCTTTCCCGGGTGAACAGGCGGAGAAGGTCAGACTGAATAGACAGAGAACAGACAACCAGTAACAATAACGGCGAAGACCCATAACACTTCCTTTACAATAAAACGGCAGACATTCTGTACAGAATGCACGGCGACATGTTTTCATGAAAAAACTGACCAAGACTCCCCTTAATCAGATCAGAACCACGACCTGAAATGTATCCTGAACTTACCGGAAGCACCAAGAATATTCAACGACAGAGACAAACATGGCCGGATTATTGCCTCAAGACACATACCAGGATGCGACCCGATTTTGTTATCAGTCTGCTGGATGCTTCTTCGTCATCCCTGCCAGGCTTATGTAGTGCAGAGAATGGCTAAAGTCAGGGGCGGCAAAGCTCTACAGGGAGTAGGCTAACCCGATGAACGGGATAATCTGTAAGGCACTGAAGGAGTCCTGCAGTGCCGTCGATAAAGGCATTGATTTGAAGGCGACTTGGAATCGGCACCTTTTATTGATAAAGATTGGCTCAAAATGACCGATTATTATAGAATAGAGACAAACTTTTTGATCTAACTTCTCCTCTCATTCTGTTATTATGAGTAAAAATCTGTACCGGTAAAAGTTCTTTCTCCAGGAAATCAGGAGGCACAACCCATGAGTTCTCGTATTGCTCCAAAAAACGTCCTTCCGTTGACCAGCCAGCAAACAGTCAAAACGGCAGCTACCGCACGTCAAACCTCCAAAAAGTTTCAGGAAGTACTGACAAAAGCCACGGAATTACAGAGCAGCACAAGTACAAAAGCAGCCCAGCCGAATCCTTCAGGGAATACCTATGCCGTCCTTCAAGGTGATACCCTCTCTGAAATCGTGGCCTCTGAAACAAAAAAACTTGGCATCAGCCAGACAAGATCGGAGCTGTATGCCATGGTGAATCAGATCGCCGCCCACAACCAGATGGCGGATCCGGACACCATTCTTCCCGGCCAGCAGATTGATCTCAAACAACTCAGTACTGCCGGCTCTGCACCATTGAACAATATTGTCTTGACGCCTGAAACCGTAACCCAACAAGAATTTACCCTGCCGATGGAGACCGAATTGCAATCCCCGCTGACCGGCAAAATCACCTCGCTGTTTGGCATGCGGACCCATCCGGTACTAGGCGAGACTCTGCACCATGATGGTATTGATATCAGCCAGCCAACCGGGACTCCGGTGAAGCCCCTCTCTTCCGGAGTCGTGACCTTTGCAGGAAACAACGGCGGCTATGGCCTGATGGTGGAAGTTGCCCATGAAAATGGTCTCACCTCCCGTTACGCCCATCTCTCCGCCCTCTCTGTCCGCAAGGGAGAGCAGATCAGCGAGGAGCAGATCATCGGCGAGGTCGGCCAGACCGGGATGACCACCGGTCCCCATCTCCACCTGGAAATCCTTCGTCAGAACAGCCCCATCGACCCTCTCACGGTCCTCAACCGGCGCCGGATTGAGCCCCCGATCCTGGTGGCAGAAGCCCGCAACAGCCTGAGGATGTAACCCGCCTGTTGCCTTAGACTCCTTGCAAACCGGTACGCCCTCACTCTTCTCATTCCAGGTTGCATTCAGCACAAGACCGGCCAGACAAGCGACCAACGACGATGCCATGCCGGGAGTTAGTTAAAGGAGGTCGCGCGGTGGAGTCGACGAAGGGATTGGTTTGCCGGCAACCTACAAATCTGTGGAGATCTTCCTTCGGGCCCTGTTCCAGCCCTTATCCCCCTCCTGTCAAACATTGCATCTGAGAAGCGTGTCGGCTATAATAAAACATTCTCGGGAAAAATTTGCGCCCACTGCCAGACAAACGGTTTCTGCACCCAAAGGAATCTCATGCTCGACCTGAACACGACCCTGGCCTTTGAGGTCAAAAAGGAACTTGCGGATCGATATTTCGGGTTCCGCAAGATCATTGAAGAAGACACCAATGCCTATCAAAAAAATGTCATCGCCTCTGCCCTGGAGTTGGAAGAAAAAATTGGCTTCGACCTTATCCGCATCTATGTTCTGTTGCAACATGATGATCTGATTCAAGATTTTTTCACGCTCACCGGCCTTGGCGAGATTCTTTTTTATGACCAGTACATCAACAAGTCCGCGACCATCAGAAAACAGATGCTGGCGGATATTCGCGTCCATGGCTTTACCCGGAAGATGCGCTTCTCTAATATGTTTTTTGAGCTTTATGAGATACTGGAACAAGATGTCATAGAGTATCGGCAACGTGTCCTGGATCTGGCCATGGATCAGGAGACCATCAAGGAAGAGATCAACCTGTTTTACCAGAAGAATGATATCAGCGGCATCATGTTGTTTTTGCGGGGCATGGACGGCGCAACAACCGGCAGTTCCGGCCCCATGGCTGGTTCCATTGACACGGTGAGTGCCATCACCATGGAAGAAAAAATGCGTCTTCAGCCACCCCAGCCCATTGAAAAACTGCTGCCGATCCTCTCCCTGATGCCCCCTGCCAAAGAGATTCGGAAGGAGTTGAAAGAACTCGTGAATACCGCCTTTGCAAGACAACCCGAACTCGATGTCAGGAAATTATGATCACGCCCCCCGCCAGAGCTGCCAGGGTCAAAAGAAAGATCCCTGAGATACGATGGGTACCATGATGGACAAAATCCTACTGGTCGGATTAGATTCGTTAGCCACTTCCGCAGTGACTTCTGCCGCCCCGATACTGAAGGCCCAGATCTTCGAGGCCGCCGATGCGACAGAGATGGCTCACCTTACCAGGAAGAATGAGTTTGCCCTGGTAATTCTGGATCAGAACATCGCGGCGACAATCCAGGAATTGGACAAGCAGCTGCAGGCCCTCTCCCTCTCGCCTGCAACAACACTTCTGATCATAGTCCCGTCAGATCAGAGCCCGGTAAGCTTTCATACCGGAGTGCCGGGTGGGTTTATTGATTCTCTTCCCCGCCCTCTGACGCCCGCTCTCCTGACCGGTAAAATCCGGCTCTTACTCCATATTCACCGCCTGCAGCAGGAGTTACTTTCCTGCCAAACACTTCTTCAGGATCAGCAGAACAAAAATCAGCAATGGCAGCAATCCCTGGCGCAACAAAGCCATTATCTGAATATGTTGTCCGTGCGGGACGGCCTGACCGGTCTTTTTAACCGCAGACAACTCGGCATCACCCTTGAAGAAAATCTGCAAAAGGCCAGGCAGGAGAACACCGATCTCGCCCTGCTCCTTGTTGACATTGATTATTTCAATGAAACCAACAGGGTCGCCGGACAGCATTTTGGGGATTCCATTCTTAACCAGTTTGCGGCACGACTCACCCAGAACAGCCGCGATGAAGATCTCTGCTTTCGCTTTGGCGGAGCGGATTTTATTGTCCTGCTTCCTGGAATGAATAAGACGGCGGCCAAGGAACAGGCAGAGATAATCCGCCTGGCCTGCTCCGAGCATCCCTTTACCAGCGGGAATCACAGTCGCACCGTAACCGTCTCCATCTCCATCGTCACCCTGCTCGACAATTGCCCCAAAGATGTGGATGAGTTTCTCACTATGGCGGACAAGGCCATGTATCAGGCCAAATCCCAGGGACGAAACCGCATCGTTGTCTATGACCTGGATCATACCGGGCAAAGCAGTAAGATCGATTCCATCTCCCTGCTCCAAGAGACGTTGCGCCGCATCCTGGAAAAGACCAAAGACAGCTCCATCGCCTCGATCCAGATCCTCACCCAAAATGTCACCGGTACCCCCCAGGATGACCATGTCCACCTGGCCGCCCAATATATCCACCTGATCTGTGGACGCCTGGGCCTGCCTAATTCCATCCTCGAGACCTTTACCAATGCCCTGATCCTCTACAACTGCTTCCGTTCACTGCTCTATCGGGAGCTCCTCACCAAGAAAGAGACGTTCAGCCGCGAGGAACGGAAGGTGCTCCAGGACCTCCCCTACAAACTGGCAGAGCTCACCCAGCATTTTGACTATTTCGCCAATGAGCGAACCATGCTGCTCTGTCAGGGAGAACACTATGACGGCAGCGGCTATCCGGAAGGCCTGTCAGGAGATGAGATTCCACTGGCATCAAGAATCTTCAGCCTGGCCGATTCGCTGGCCGCCATGAATGCCGACCGGCCGCACCGCAAGCGTCTCACCCCGCTCGCGATCATCGATGAGCTCCGCAAAGGGGCTGGAACGCAATGGGATCCATCGCTTGTCTTGCTGGCCCTCGACATTGTGCACGAGCAGCAGCTCATCCCCCTTGATGAAAAGCTCCTCACCCAGACCAAATTGCAGATCACCCAGCAGATTACCGGCAGCGCTTCGCAGCCCAAGTCCTCTCTCCCTCAAAAAAGTTCCCACTCCTAGCATGATGTCAGCCAACACCACCACCATTCTCAAACAGATCGACTCCTTTCCATCCCTTCCGACCACGGTCAGCCGGGTCATGGAGATTACCGGCAACCCGGAAAGTTCGGCCAATGAACTGATGCAGGCCATCCTGCCTGATCTGGCAATGTGTGCCTCCATTCTCAAAACCGCCAACTCTGCTTTTTTTGGCAGACCGCGCACCGTTTGTTCCATCCAGGAGGCCATTGTTGTTCTCGGCTTCCAGGAGATCCGCAATATTGTCCTGACCCAGGCAATGTTCAACTCCTTTCAGAAATTCAGAAACACCAACAAAAAAAATATCGACGCCCTCTGGCAGCACTCCCTGACTTGTGGACTGGCGGCCAGAGTCATCGCCACCCATAATCGACAAAGCAGGCACCCGCCAAGCCAGCTTTATATCGCCGGGCTCATTCATGATATCGGCAAGTTGATCATGCTTAGCGCCCTGCCCAACAGCTACAATCATGTGTTTGAGCTCGCTGAAAAATTGCGCTACTCTTTCTTCCCTGAAGAAGAGGAGACCTTCGGCATCAGCCATGATACGGCCGGCATGCGCCTCCTGAACCGCTGGCTTTTCCCCGAACAGTTCAGCTTTTCGGCCGGCTACCACCATTGCCCCGATCGTGCTCCGGAAGGGGCAACCTTCCCGTTGATCATCCAGATGGCCGATATCCTCAGCCATATTCTGCAGTCCGGTGAGAGCCTTGACGGCAAGGAACTTCTGGAACTGATCCGTGATTTCACCCCTGCGGTCACTCAACTCTGGGGCCATTACGACCTCAACTGGCAGGCCGAAGATATTGACATCTGGCTGAATGAACTGCGAGCCAGTCTCGAAGACGAATCCATTTTCAGTCTTTTCAACGCCTGACAGCAGCAGCTTCTACAAAAACGCCGATGAAAGTCTTGCAACTCAGGCAAACCCTGCGCAGCACCCGCCGACTGGCTGAAATCCTCAAAGTTTTATCCACATTCGGGTTCCGGGAAGTGCTTGTTGATCTGGGACTCTCCGCTGGAACCAAAGGCAACAGGCAAGACGAAGAAAAGCCTGATCTTGCTGAACAGGCAACAACAGCCATCCTTTCCCGTCCGGTGCGGTTGCGGCTGGTCCTTGAACAACTGGGCCCCACTTTTATCAAGCTGGGCCAGATTCTGTCCACCCGGCCGGACCTCATCCCGCCGGATTGGGCGGAAGAATTCAAACAGCTTCAGGATAACTGCCGGCAGGTCTCCTTTGATGAGATCCAGAAAGTTCTGGATGACGAGTTTCCTGGCCGCCTCACCCTTCTCTTCTCCTCCATTGAACCGGAGGCACTGGCTGCGGCCTCCATGGCCCAGGTTCATCGAGCCAGGCTGACCGATGGAAGCGAGGTGGTGATCAAGGTTCTGCGACCGGGAAACCGGCAGTTGATCGAGGAGGATATGGCACTGCTGGAAGGCATGGCCCAATTCGTCGAAGAATATTTTTCTGATCTTGGCTACAGTCCCGTGGCTGTGGCCAAGGAATTTTCCCGGGAGATCTTCAAAGAAGTCAACCTGATCCACGAAGGACAATCCACAGAGCGGCTACGTCGTTATTTTCAGGATGACCCCAACATCTGCTTCCCCAAAGTGTACTGGGAGGCAAGTACCAGAAACATCCTGACCCTGGAAGAAATCCACGGCCGTCTGCTCTCCACCCTGACCCCGGCCCAATTAAGCGCTGATACCCGCCGTGCCATTGTTGCCAATAGCACCGACGCCATCTTCAAGCAGTGCCTGCGTTTTGGTTTCTTCCATGCCGACCCTCATCCCGGAAATATTTTTCTGCTGCCCGGCGACAAGCTCTGTTTTATCGATTGCGGGATGACCGGTCAACTGGACCGAAAAACCACCGACCACCTGATTGATCTGGTGGCAGGTGTCACCACTGGAAATATTGAAAAATTATGCCGCGTGACCATCGATCTGACCGATATCGATCCGGCCCTCACCGAAGGACGGGAATTTCGTTCCGACCTCCAACTCTTCACCACCCACTTTCAAGAGTCAGACCTGCAGCATCTGGATATCACCAAACTGCTGTCAGATTTCTTTGACATGCTCCAACACTATCATGTGCACTGCCCCAGCGACCTGCTTTTTCTGGTTAAGGCCCTGACCACCATCGAGGGAGTCGCCGAGCAGTTCGATCCGCAATTTGATGTCCTGGCCCATGTGGAACCGCAGATACGGGAGATTGTCACCAAACGTTACGGCTTTGCGGCAATGCGCCAACGGATTGAGAAAAGCATAGGCAACTATCTGACCCTTCTTGAAAACCTGCCCCTGGACATCCAGCGCTTCCTTGACCAGTTCCGATATAATCAGTTCACCCTCAACCTGGAGATGAAACGCCTGGATCATCTGGCGGAAAAAATGGATAGCTCCAGCCGGCTGATGGGGATCTCCATGATCATCTCGGCACTGATCGTCGGTTCCGCCATCCTTATTCTTGCGGACCGGATATCAGGAGCCCCAGGCATCCTGGGCACCCTGGGCGTTATCGGACTGATCATGGCGGGAATCTACTCGGCGGGATTTGTGGCGGCCTTTCTCTGGCCAAAGAAACGGAAGTGACGAATACGCGGAAGGAGTGGAGCTGAAGACTATTGTTTTATAGCAGAAAACAAGAAAATAATTTGCAAGAGCATTAAGTTGCGGGATATTTCAGAATAAAGCATCCATCCCCTCCCGGGGTGGATGCTTTATTCTGAAAAAACTCCGGTGTAAAATCCTTGATCAAACCTTGAATTTCTTGACAAGATTTTCGAGCTGGACGGCCAGGTCGGCCAAGCCTTGCGCGCTTACTTGCACGTGGCTGCTCCCTTCTCCCACCTGATTTGATTGCTGGTTGATGCCGGCAATGTCGCGAGTGATATCGGAAATAACGACCGTGCTCTGTGCTACATTTTCGTTGACCTCGGCAATACCCTGAGAAGCTTGGGAGATGTTGGTGGCAATCTCTTTGGAAGCCGCCGATTGTTCTTCAACGGCAGTGGCTATGCCGTTGATAACGTTGTTGATCTCAACAATCACCTCGGAAATCTTTTCAATATCTTCCACGGTTGTGGAGGTTGTTATTTGCATCTCGTTGATCTGATTTTTAATATCAACGGTAGCGGCGGCGGTCTGGCGAGCCAGTTCCTTGATCTCGTTTGCCACAACTGCAAATCCTTTTCCCGCTTCTCCGGCTCTTGCGGCTTCAATGGTTGCATTTAAGGCAAGCAGGTTTGTTTGTTCCGAAATCTCGGTGATGGTCTCGGTAACTCTGCCAATCTTCCGGGCTGAATCACCAAGTATAGCCATTTTCTCGGAAGCAACCCGTGACTGCTGGACAGCGCCCTCAGAGATGGCGCGAGCTTTTTCCGCACTCTGAGCAATCTCATTGACGGTGGATGTCATTTCCTCGGTGGCCGAGGCGACCATGTTGACATTGCATGAGGATTGCTCCATCGCCGCTGATACTGACTGGATATTAACGCTCATCTCTTCAGTGGCCGCAGCAACCGAAGCGGATTGATCCGCTGTGTCCTGGGCAGTGGAGGATAACTGTTTGGAAATCGAAGCCAAATCGTTAGACGAGAAGGTGAGACGGCTGGCGTTGTTGATGATATCCTTGATCATGGCACCTAACTGTTCAACCATTGAATTGAGCGATTTAGCCATCACCCCGATCTCATCCTCCTGATTGATGTCGATCTTGGTGGTGAAGTCTCCGCCGGCCATGGCCTCAGCCAGGGCAGAAGCCTTACCCACAGGGGTAGTGATAGAACGAATGATCACGATTGACAGGACTACACTTAGGATCAGGGCCATGGCCAGCAGGGCGCCGATGATTATCTTCCCGGTGCCGCTGAGATTGGCCGCCTGTTGCCCGAGTTCATCGGCCATCTTTTTTTGCAAGGTGATAAATTCACCGACGCCTTCCATGTAGTTTCTCTGAGATGTTCGGACCTCGTGCAGCAGCATTTTTTTGGCCGATTCTGTCTTCATCTCCTTAATCAACACCATATAGGCCTCAGAGTCCTTGACGTAGATTGCCCGCAGATCAGTCATTTTCTTTAACAGAGCGCCCTCCTCGCTGCCTTTGACGATGACTTTTTCCAACTGTTCGAGAATATCAGCGACTGCCTTGCGGGATTTGGCAATCCGCGGCATCTCCTCACTCTGCGCCTGCATGTCGTCATCAATGATAATATTGCGCAAGCCCCTGGCGATGATATTGAGGTTATCGTTGATTTGATGCCCCAGATCAATCTGCGCCATGTTGTCGGTGATGAGCAGATTAATCTCTTCATGGAGCGAGTTGATTAACTTCAGTGAATAGCCTCCCACAATCATCATCAACAGCATGATGAGCCCAAACCCAAAGCTTAATCGCGATCCAATCTTAAAATTTTTCAGCATTGAGACACTCCTTTGTAAAATTGTATAGAAATCACTTCATTCATCATTGATATGTGTAATGTAATACCAGATAGCTTGCATCGAAAAAAGCGTATTAACCTTACAATTGAGCACCTTCAGGTTTTCCATGCAGAAGTCAAAGTATTTCCAAACACACTATTTTTTGTTACGTATAAAAAATAGGAGATATCAGTTTTTGTTTTGGTTCAGCGTGAATTGGAATTTTTATTCGCTTATGATAAACAATCACGAACGGAGAACAGTCTATGCGAAAGAAACGTTAGAACCACAACACAGAAGAAAAAGTGCCCATTTTGCGGCGTCACCTGGTCGTATCCGACCTATGTGATGAGCAACAGCTTCTCCGTTAGATAATCCTTTTTAGATGACCAACCGGGCGGCCCGCCTGGGAACGACATTGCCGCAATTCTCTTATAGCAAATAGCATGCCTCTCCAAAATTTTGAACAAACCTGTATGATTCAGGCATCTTATTCCATTTCTAAATCAAATATGCTATAACGACCTCACCCAACTGGAGGTGAGACTATGGCACGAACAGCAAGTGGCAAAGATGTCCTCGAAAAAGCAAAAGATTGTTTGTCAAAAGCAAAAACCGCTGAAGAGTTGAGGCAGGCACAAACAGTTGTTCTTCCTTTAGAATATGGTTTTTCTATTGAGCAAACGGCTGCAATAACTGGAATTTCAGTGAGATGGGCGAGCCATCTTCGCATTGAGTTTATTCGTTCTGATGGCTCGCCCAAGAAGTTGCCTAAAGGTGGTCGCCGTCGTGAAAATTTAACGCCTGCCGAAGAGGCCAATTTTCTTGCTCCTTTTTTAGAAAAGGCGAAAGAAGGCGGCATATTGATTGTCGGTGAAATCAAAGAAGCTCTGGATATGCGACTTGGGCGCAAGGTTTCACTGGCTTCAGTTTACA
>JAFLKM010000009.1 GCA_019163335.1 Desulfobulbaceae bacterium
TAATTTACGGCAAGTTATATGGTGCTCTGTTCCAAACGTTGGGACACTAGTGATTGCTGAATATCTATAACTGGAGCATCAGCCTGTTCTTTTTTCTGAAGTTTTTTTCCCCAGAACATTGCCCAAACTCCCCCCCGCGATAAATGAAACTAGACTTATCGCTTCCTTTCCACATGAACACAATTTAGATCACATAAACATTGCATCTTATAGAAGATGGACGCCTTGACCCCTCCGGCAAAGTTATGTCATTCCCGGAATCAAGCCCTCTTTTCTAGAGCAGAAAAAACATTCATGCCTTCTTTGCATTCAGTTATTTTCTTTCAAACCGATTCAAGACAGGCAACACGAGCAGTCCCCAAATCAAAAGGAGTTTTAATGAGTTTTTCAGTCTTTAATTTTCACCCGCACATCGCCGCAGCTATCCAGGAATCTGGCTATACCGTACCAACCCCCATTCAACTCCAGGCAATCCCACCTGTTCTCGAAGGCCGTGACCTTCTAGGCCTAGCCCAAACTGGAACCGGCAAGACAGCTGCTTTTGTACTACCAACCCTGCAACGCCTGCTGAATGGCCCGAGAAAATGCATCCGGGCCTTGATCATGGCCCCAACTCGCGAACTTGCCGAGCAGATCCATGAATATTTTGAGAAAATGGCGCACATGACCAACCTCCGCAGCGCCGTGATTTATGGCGGAGTCAGCAAACAGAATCAAGCCAGAAATATCCGGAACGGGGTGGAAATTATTGTCGCTTGCCCTGGACGTCTTCTTGATCACCTGAATGACAGGACAGTCAATCTGTCTAAAGTTGAGATACTCATTCTCGACGAGGCCGATCACATGTTTGACAAAGGGTTCTTGCCAGACATTCGTCGAATATTAAAGTCTGTCCCCGCAAAACGACAGTCTCTGGTCTTTTCAGCAACGATGCCCAGTGAAATTCGGCACCTTGCGGAGGATATTCTCAACAATCCTGCGACTGTACAGATTAATCATACCCAACCGGCGGCATCCATCTCCCACGCCTTGATTCCCGTTGAACAAAAACGCAAAACTGATTTGCTCAAGAATATCCTAACGCAAAAAGAAATGACAACAACTCTCGTTTTTACCAAAACAAAATATAAAGCTAAAAATGTCGCCCAACAACTGGAGAATTCTGGTTTTCGTGCAACATCTTTACAGGGTAATCTGTCTCAGAACAAACGACAGCAAGCCTTAGATGGATTCAAAAGCGGCACCTATAATATTCTGGTGGCAACGGATATTGCCGCCCGCGGGATCGATGTCTCCGGAATCTCGCATGTTATTAATTACGACGTTCCCGATACTGCTGAGGCCTATACCCATCGAACCGGCCGGACTGGTCGGGCTGCCTGTACCGGAGAAGCGTTCACCTTCATGACCTCCGCTGACAACAGAATGATCAAACTTATCGAGCAGACCCTTGGGAAAAAGATCCCCCGTGAAACGGTATCCGGCTTTAACCTCGATGCCCAAGACTTAATCGTTGCTGAGAAGGAATTGTC
Source organism: Desulfobulbaceae bacterium (assembly GCA_019163335.1). Classification (GTDB taxonomy): domain Bacteria; phylum Desulfobacterota; class Desulfobulbia; order Desulfobulbales; family Desulfocapsaceae; genus UBA2270. The sequence continues at coordinate 1,533 of JAFLKM010000009.1, forward strand.
AGCTAGATCGGGACAAAAAAGAAAGCCATCGACAACATCAGATGCCGCAAAGTATAAACGCCCTAAAACAGTCGATTACAGTAAACGAACATTTTTAAAACGTTAATTTTGTTCTTTCTTTTCAAAGAAAGGACATCTTTCAAGAACAACATTACCATTAGCCAAACACGATTCTATTTAAATATTTCACAAAGATCTCGCAATTATCTGGCTTTTCTGAAATAATGTCAGTATATATAAATAGTTTGGTTTTCATTATTGAATGTTAGAGATCCATTCGTTAAAAATTAATTATTGAGTTACTCAAGAATATCTTGAGGCAAGCACGCCAGGCTCGTCATTATGTGTCTGGTGTTATTAGAAAAAGGTTTCCATATGGAAGCACGTACAAAGGAGTAGTAAAAATGGCAGAAGGTACAGTAAAATGGTTTAATGATTCTAAAGGTTTTGGTTTTATTGAGCAGGATGGTGGAAAGGACGTTTTTGTTCACCACTCAGCTATTCAGGGCGACGGTTTCAAGTCCCTGGATGAAGGCGCGCGCGTCAAATTTGACGTCGTTGCCGGCGCTAAAGGACCAGCCGCTGAAAACGTTGTTAAACTGTAATACGCAATAAATAAAAAAAAGCCCCGTATCCTTCATAAGGATACGGGGCTTTTTTTTTTGCACTCAAAGCCCCCCAAAGGGCAATTTTTACAGTAGGCATTACTTGTAGCAACAAACACTCCCTCGTAATCAACAACCAATAAATTCTGGTTGTTGTGCAATAACCACTTAAAGACCACACAAGATTTTTTTTCACAGGAGATTATTTTGGCTAAACGAACAAATTATCAGGGTGAGAAGAGAAGCAAGGAATTAAATCGATTAAAGAAGCAGGAAGAAAAGAAAGAACGGAAGAAAAATCCTGAAAACGAACCATCAGATGATACGCTCCAGCCTGAAACCCAGATACCATCAGAAGATGGTATCGTTTAAGCTGGCGCTATAGCTTAAACGATAATTGCATCGCTTAAAATAACTACACCATCCTATTATTAAAATCTCACCCTGCTTTGGCCAAGCTTGTTCCTGTATTAAAGTTTACCACCAGTGGTACATCAAGGGCCAGGACATCTTCCATCGCCGGCTTGACAATTCTTATCGTCTCTTCTCTCTCTGTTTCAGGCAATTCAAAAACTAACTCATCATGGATCTGAAGGAGCAGTCGAGCTCGAAGTCCTTCTTTAGCCAAAGCTGCAGCAACTCGGATCATGGCCAGTTTCATAATATCGGCTGCTGTTCCCTGAATTGGGGTATTGATGGCAGTACGTTCCGCAAATTCTCGATCCGCCCTATTCTTTGCCTGAATCTCCGGCAACATCCGACGCCGATTCAGTAATGTTGTGACAAAACCATCCATCCGCGCCTTTTCCACGATGTCAGACATAAATCGCTTCACCCCATGATATAACTGGAAATAGCGATCAATAAAGCTCTGGGCCTCCTTACGGCTGATATTGAGCTGACTGGCTAAACCAAAGCTGCTCATCCCGTAAACGATACCAAAGTTAATTGTCTTGGCGACCCTTCTCATTTCTGAGGTAAGCAGTAATGGTGAGATACAAAAAAGCTGGGCGGCGGTTCGGGCATGGATATCGCCTCCGGTGCGAAAGGCCTCAAGCAGGACGGGGTCCTGCGAATAATGGGCAAGTACCCGCAGATCAATCTGTGAATAATCCGCTGACAAAAAAATCAACCCGTCAGCTGGCACAAAGGCCTGGCGAATACGGTTACCCTCCTCCGAACGAATGGGGATGTTCTGGAGGTTAGGATTACTTGAGGAAAGTCGGCCGGTTGCGGTAACCGTCTGATTATAGGATGTGTGCACCCGGCCCGTCAACGGATCAATCAGCTCCCGTAATTTATCGACATAGGTTGACTGGAGTTTGGAAAGATTACGAAAATCAATAATCATCGCCGGTAATGCGTGACTGGCAGCCAATTTCTCTAGGACCTTCATATCCGTTGAATAGCCAGTCTTGGTCTTACGACCGTAGGGAAGATGCAGCTCGTCAAAGAGGATCTCTCCCAATTGCTTAGGGGACTGGATATTAAATTCCCTGCCGGCCTGTCCGTAAATCTGAATTTCCAGGAGCCGCAATTTTTCTTTAAACTCGACCGACAGGGTGTCAAGCATTTCTGTGGAGACACAGATGCCGGCAAGCTCCATTTCAGCCAAGATTGGTATCAGAGGAATCTCTACATCAAAAAAGAGCGAGCCCAACTCCAGTTTCTGCAGTTCAGGCTCAAAGTCCTGCCACAGACGAAGAGCCCCATACACATCTTCACAACTGTAATTTTTCGCGGTCTCCATTTCCACAAAGGTAAAGGCATCTTCACGGGTGTCACCTTTCACAACTTCGGAAAAAGAAGTGAGGAGGAGCCCGGCTTTCAGGCACAAATCATCCAGCTTATATGACCGCCGTGTGGGCTCAATGAGATAAGCGGCAATCATGGTATCAAGGAGCCGGCCCTGCAGACGAATGCCGAAATTTTGCAGAATCACGGCATAGTCATATTTGACATTATGTCCAAGTTTCGGCAGATTTTTGTCTTCAAGGAAAGGGCGCAGTCTCTCGGCAACCAAGGTAGAATCCAGCTGACCTGAAATCTGGACTCCCTCCGCATTTTGGTGATGCAGCGGAATGTACCAGGCCTTTCCCAGATCAACGCAAAGGGAAATGCCAACAAGCCTCGCCGTCCGGCTGCATATCGAAGTAGTCTCCGTATCAATGACCATAAGGGCTGCCCCGGCTAAAACATGCTCAACCTCCCGCAACTGTTCCTCGGTCTGGACAAGAAAAAATCCATCGGTTTCGATGCGATCCCCCGCAATTTTCTCCTCAATCAAACTGGAAAATTCAAGGATTTTATACAGACTCTGAAGCTGTTCAAGATCAGGCGGTGGAAGTTTATAAGCATCTAGACTCTGCGGAAGGTCAAGATCTTCCTTAAGACGAATCAATTCACGGGACAGGAATGCAGCATCCCGGTTGTCGAGTAGCCGCTCCCGCATTTTTGATTTTTTCATGCCCTCAACATGGGCATAAATCCCCTCAAGATTCTCATATTGATTAATCAGGATCTCTGCCGTTTTAGGCCCAATTCCAGAAACCCCGGGGATATTATCAGAACTGTCACCAATCAGGGCAAAACACTCCAGAAGCCGTTCCGGACCTACATTATACTTCTCAAGCACCGCCTGACAGTCCATAACCCTGTCTTTCATGGGCTCCCATACAACAACCTGATCGTCAACCAGTTGCAGGAGATCCTTGTCGCCCGAGACAATTATAACCCTGTGTCCCTGCCGACTCAATTGCTTAGCCGCTGAAGCAATGATATCATCGGCCTCAACCCCGGGGATTTCAAAAGAAGGGATATTAAAGGCCCGCACCAGGTCTTTAATATAGGGAATCTGCACCTGCAGATCTTCGGGCATGGCAACTCTGTTCGCCTTGTAGGCGTCATACATAGCATGCCGAAAGACTGGCCCCCGACTATCATAGGCCACCGCCAGATATTCTGGATTCTTCTCCCGCAGGATACGGCGGAGAATGTTAAAAAATCCGAATACCGCATGGGTCGGCAGCCCATGACTGTTGGACAAAGGGGCTATGGCATGATAGGCCCGATAAATATAGGCACTACCATCAATGAGATAAACGTCGTTATTCACACGATGCTCCAGAAGACAAAAACGAAACGGCTTAAATGCTCAACATCTGCTCAAGGGACTTCAGAGCCTTCTCAGCTACCTCAGAGGGCACCTTAACCTGATTGACGACTATGCCGGCAGCCAGATTATCAAGCAGCCAGAGCAAATTCACCGGCTGATTACGATCCATGGTTGTACACTGACAAGGGATTGGTGCAAGAAGATGAATTTCTTTATCCGGATACTGTCTCTGCAAACGACTGACCAGATTGATTTCCGTGCCTATTGCCCATTTACTGCCAGCGGCCGACTCTTTGACTGCGGTAATAATTGCCTCCGTTGAACCATACCGATCAGCAATTCCAACGACTTCAGCACTACACTCTGGATGAACCATGATTTGAATTTCTGGCACACGCAGCCGAAACTGGCGTACATGCTCGGGAAGAAACCGCATATGCACTTCACAATATCCATCCCAGAGCAGCACCCTGGCCTTTCGTAACTGCTCAATGCTGTTTCCGCCTAGTAGTTCACCCCGGTGCCAGACGCAGATCTGCTCTGGTGGAACTCCCAAGGCTATTGCCGAATTGCGTCCCAGATGCTCATCGGGAAAGAAGAAGACCCTCTCTCCTTTTTTCAAAGCCCAGGCCAAAACACGCTGGGCATTGGAAGAGGTGCACACCGAACCTCCACGCTCACCCACAAAGGCCTTGACAGCTGCCGAGGAATTCACATATGTCACTGGAACAACCGTTAATTCATCTTTGGTAACTCCAGCCTGCATCAGATTCTTGTATGCCATGGCAACAGCCCCCGCCGTCGCCATATCCGCCATGGGGCAGCCGGCAAATAGATGCGGAAGCATTACTTTTTGATGTTTCTGAGCCAAGATATCAGCAGACTCTGCCATAAAATGGACCCCGCAAAAAATTATAAATTCCGGGCCATGCATGGATGCCGCTTCACGGGCAAGTTTCAAAGAATCGCCCACAAGATCAGCAAACTGAAATAAACCGTCCTGCTGATAATGATGGCAGAGAATGAGAAGCCGTCCAGCCAACTCTTTCTTCCGCTCTAAAATTCTCGAGAATACCTCCGACTCTGTCAGACGAAAATATTCTTCCTCAATGTCCGGTTGCAGTAATGGCATAAAAACTCTCTTCTATAATTTTAAACAAAATAAATATTTTGCAAGCATCGCACGACAAGGTCATATTGAATGATAAGAAACAATGCAAGTCCATGACAGCTCATGAAAAATGCCTTCTACCACTGACATCCATATCTGGCAAGGAGAATGAAATTCCCGCCCGCAAAAGAAAAGGCCCTGCACAGAACTTAATCCATGCAGGGCCACTGATCTTCTTTTGATCTCCAGCTATCTGGCTACTCGTACCCAGGAGGCTTGTGGGCCCTTATCACCTATGGTTTCACCGTAAGAGACCTCATCTCCTTCCACTAACTGATCCAGCGGGATATCTTTCAACGCATTCTCATGAAAATAAATCTCTCGCTCGTCTGGGGTGACGATAAAGCCATAGGACTCAAAAGGCGATACTTTACGCACTACCCCAAAACTTGCGGTCTCCATTTCACCGTCAATTGACTTCTGGTCTTTTCGCTTTTTTCGCAGGATCTCTTTTAATTGCAGTGACAAAACATCAAAGGCCTCAACAAGCAGCGCCCCCATATTTTCACCCTTTCTGGAAACCACCACGGTATCATTGGGCACAGAGGCTACAACCTTCAACTCATAGCCTTTCTCTTTGTGATGCTTGGTTTCCTCAATTGAAACACGAAGATGAAGGACAAAGTTTGCATAATGACGAATTAACTTTTCCTTTTCTTCGTCTATTCTCTCCTGCCAACCTTTCCGCAACTCTACGTTCCTGGTTTCGATCTTCAGTTCCATACAGTTCCTCCAGTTAATCTCCAATGACGATTACCAACTCGTCATTCTAACAACGTACCTCAAGGTACATTCCCTGGCAGGTTGTGGTTCAACTTAACCATCAACAACCTGCCTTCACTTTCATTATATTCCCCTCAACCTGATGCGCAAGTCTTAGATGAGGCATTCCGTAAAAAAACTCTTTCTTTCCTCACATCTCCCTGAGACCTGATCATTCTTAACCGTCACAACCTTCAAGGGTGGATTCGGTCTGAAAACGCCGCATCCGGACATTGAGCAATATTCCCATCCCCAGTAAAGTGGTCAAAAGAGAAGAACCGCCGTAACTGAACATTGGCAAAGGGACCCCAACCACCGGCAGAAATCCAAGGATCATCAACAAATTTATGACCGCCTGCCAGAAAATAAGAGCCACCACCCCAAAAGCCAGAAACAGCCCAAACCGATCCTTGGCTGACATCGCCGCGTGCAGCCCCCAGATCAGCATAAAAAAATAAACCAGTAAAAAAAAGAGGCTCCCGGTAAACCCCCACTCTTCACACCAGACTGAAAACGCAAAATCGGTATGTCTTTCCGGCAGAAAATGAAGATGTCCTTGTGTTCCCTCCATGTATCCTTTTCCAAAGAGTCCACCACTGCCAATGGCAATCTTGGACTGAAGGATTTGATATCCTTCTTCCATGGCATTATGGGCGGGGTTAAACAAGGTTTCCACCCTTTGCTTCTGATACGGCTTTAAGACATAACACCAGCCAAGCACGATCATAACAATCCCGCTCACCCCCAAAGTAATATAAGTTGACCAGCGCAATTTAGCTAAAACCGTCATCGAAATGAAAATGATAACAAACATCAAGGCAGTGCCAAGATCCGGTTGAATCAGGATCAAAACAAATGGAATGGCCATGAGAATGATGGGAAGGATTAACTCCTGCAACGAATATCCAACCACCGTTTCCTTACGGGAATAATAACTGGCCAGAGAAATAACCATCATCAATTTGGCAGGCTCAGAGGGCTGCAACTGAAAAAATCCAAGATTAATCCAGCGCTGGGCCCCGCCGGCACTGTTACCGACAAAAATGACAAGCGCGAGCAATATAATCGTAAAAACATAAATGGGATAATTCCATAAATGGAGCTCTTTGTAATCAAAGCTGATAATAAAAAGAATCCCAGCGACACCCATTAGTAAGAGATAGCCTTGTTTCAAATATGGCGGCATCCCCCCAGAAGACGGGTAAGTGGCACTGTACAGATTCAGATACGCCATGCCGCAAACAAGAACCAATAAAAAAAGGAGCACCCAGTCAAAGCTTGCTAAAAACCGTCGATCCATGCGTAACATTTATTTCCCTACTATAAGTAATCGAAATCTTTTGACAAAGGCAACTTTCTCATTGCATAACAGCCTGCTTAATGGCCTCCACAGCTATGCGATCGGCAAAATATTTCTGCATAACGGCCTTGGCAACCGGCCCTGCTCCAGAACCGCCATGCAAGCCATGCTCCACCAGAACCGTCACGGCAATTTCCGGGTCTTCGGCCGGGGCGTAACAAGTAAACCAGGCATGATCCCGATATTTATAAGGGATATCCTCTTCGCGAAGATGCTTATACTGTTCCAGCCGCACTACTTGTGCTGTGCCGGTCTTCCCCGCAATAGTTACCCCTGGGATACGAACCGTTCGGGCCGTTCCCCTGGCACCCTGGACAACATCAACCATCCCCGCACGGATCCATCCCAGATATTTTTTTTCATCCGCCTGAAGCTCACCCACCAGCTTCGGAGTAAACGACTCCAGGACTTTTCCATCCGCATCCGTAACACTTTCAATAAGCTGAGGAAGATATCTCTTTCCCCCGTTAGCTATAGTGGCCGTCATTTGACAAAGCTGGAGAGGAGTAACCAAATTGAATCCCTGACCAATGGCCAGTGACAAGGTCTCTCCATCCTGCCATTTCACCCCTTTCGCTTTTCTCTTCCACTCCTTGGTAGGGATGAGTCCGGCTTTTTCATGTTCTATCTCTGCCTGGGTCTTGATTCCCAGCCCAAGCTTATTGGCATACTCCGCCAAAACATCCACCCCAACCCGCATTCCGACCTGATAAAAATAGACATCACAGGACTCACTAATGGCCCGATGCAAGTCCACCGTCCCGTGGCCTCCCTTTTTCCAGCAATTATAATCTCGATTCCCAAAGTTAATATGACCAGGGCAGAAAAAAGTCGTGTCTCTAGTGATCACTCCACGCGCCAAACCGGCAAGAGCAGTCACCATTTTATAGGTTGAACCAGGCGGATACATGGCTTGAAATGCTTTATTAATAAGCGGATGTTTGGGATTATCCAGAAGAGCGTTCCAATTTTTCGTTGATATTCCTCCTTCAAAGTCTGCCAGATGCAGACGCGGGGTTGAGGCCAGCACTAACAACCTTCCGGTTTTCACCTCCAAGACCACCACCGCCCCGGATCGCTCATCTTTATCCATGGCTTCTTCCGCCGCCTGTTGCAGATTGATGTCGAGGGTCAGACGAACCTCATTGCCAGGAATCGGTTCCGTATGGGCTAACAGCTGCTGTTCAAACCCCCGCGCGTTCACCTCGGAAGAATCACTCCCTTTATCGCCACGCAACTCATTTTCTCTAAGCTTCTCAAGCCCCATCTTACCGACGAGGTCTCCTCCCCGGTAAAAATCATCCTCTGCTTTTTCAAGCTCACTTTTACTGATTTCGCCGAGATAGCCAATGATATGTGCTGCCATATCCCCGTAATGATATAATCGACTGGGAAAGACCTCAATGCGGATTCCTGGAAAATCCTTATTATGGGTTTCCAGATAGGCCAGAGTGTCCCAGCTCAGATTCTCCTTTAAGCGGATGGGAATATGTCTCTGTTTGCTCTCCGCGTCTCTGATCCGTTCCCAGAGAACCGACACATCTTCTTTCAATATCACTGACAGACGTTTCAAAAGATCATCAACATCATTGGAGTCCTCACGCACTAAAACCACATTAAAGGACGGGTGGTTTGTCACGAGTTCCTTGCCATGACGATCCAGAATGTCACCACGAGGAGGTGCCACTTCTCGAATACGTACACGATTATTGTCGGCCCTGTTTTTATACTCTTCTCCTTTATGAATCTGCAAAAACCAGAGACGCAGGATAATGATCCCCATAAACAAAAGAACAATCAGGCCAACACTTAAGATCCGCCTTCTCAGGGAATCCAAGCCAGCCTGATCATACTCGGAGATTTCACCGAGTTCTTTTAAAAATTTACTTTTAATCAATTCTCTAAAACCCCACATTCATATCATCCTGGCAACTTGTCATCCATTTCAACGAAAATAATTGCCGGAACGCTTCCGCAGAATACGAGGACGGATGAAACGACGTTTGGATATCTGCTCAAACAGTTTATTGTACAAAAGAAAACAAGGAATTGAGGCCACAACCAGGAGCAATGTCTGCCGTACCATGGTAATCCATGACCACTCAGGCAGCACCTCTGGCAAGGCTATAAAATAGAAACTATAAAGACAGGAGTGACCAACAAGATACGCAACGCCAACCAGAGGAATCTGGTAGACAGCTTCTTTCACCGGGCTATTTTCCTTTAGCATCTTAAGGAAAATAAAAAGGAAGAGATACAGCAATGGATAGGTCCCCAGGTAAAGACCGGAAGCTACATCCATGATCCAACCAAAGGCAAGGACCAGCAACAACCCGCTCAACCAGTCGAAACGATAGGCAAGGAAGGTTATCAGGACAAAAACAAGATCTGGAGTTCCCATCCAGGAAGGGAGGAAATACAAGACTGAAGACTGGCAGACAATAAGGACGAATCCAACCAACAAAAAGCTAAGTATCAGCATACGTATCCGGCCCCCAGGCACTGCATGGAAAGCCTGCTCAAGATCCGCCAGTCCTCATTACGGATCATCCCCATAATCCTCTTATAGGCCGAGAACACAGATGGAATCTGCTTCCCATGCCGTTCCCGGAGAGCGACTAAATGACACCGGTGGGGCGATATTTGCGTGTAAGATGACAATTTCTGAATTTTAATCAACAGCAGGTGGTACTGTTATTCCCATCTCTTCAGCAATTTTCTGTCTTTCGGAGAGATCAATAAAAACCATCTCCAGTCTTCCAAAATCAACAACGGGTGCAACTTCGATCTCCTGAAACATTCCACGCCGCTTTGAACGTACCTCCGAGACCGTCCCCAAGGGAATGCCTGATGGAAAAACCCCACCGACACCGGCTGTCACAACCCGATCACCGACCTCAACTTCAGCATTTTTCAAGACATAATAGAGGACATATCCTTTATCAGCCGCTCCTTTTAAAATACCACGCACCCGATTCTTCTGAATCATGGCATCAACGGCGCTGCTCGGGGCATTGGTCAAAAGAATCTTGGCATAATTATCAGAAACCTGAATGACCTGGCCCACAACCCCTAAAGAAGTCCGAGCCACCATCCCCTTAATCACACCATCATTTTTCCCTCTGTCCACAATCAAGGTCTTAAACCAGAAGGATGGATCTTTTCCAACCACTCGCGCGGTTAGAGCAGGAAAGTTTTCCACTTTTTTAAAGGCAAGCTCATTCTCCAGATAGCGATTGCGCGCATAGGCCTCGCGCAGCTGATCCAACTGCTGCTGATAATCAACAATCTTCAAGCGTAACTGCTTATTATCATCCCTGATATTCCACAAGGCAAGATAATCACCGGCAAAGGCCTGGAAAGAGTTCGTCAATTTCGAAGCTCCACCCTGAATTGGCCCCAAACTTTGCATGATCATCTGCTGAACCACCCCGAATTGGCCACCAACAGTGGATCCAAAGAGAAAAAGGGCCAGTGTGAGCAATACCCCGCAAAGAACAAGCAGCCTCGCCGTTACAAAACGAGACTGCGTCTTTTTAACATTTGTCGGTTTCTTCAAAACTCTTTATTCATCAATGATGACCACCAGAAATAACAATCCATGAAAAGCATTATTCCTCACAGTCAGACCTGGAAAAATTTGAAACAACGCCTTACTGTACGGTCACTTCACGAAGAATACTCAAATTATCAAGGGCCTTACCAGAACCAAGAACAACCGATGAAAGGGGATCTTCAGCCACAATAATCGGCAGGCCTGTTTCTTCATGCATTCGCTTGTCAAGGTTTTTCAAGAGTGCACCACCACCAGTCAACATAATTCCCTGATCAACAATATCCGCAGCCAACTCAGGCGGCGTTACCTCAAGGGCCTCTTTTACCGCGTCAATTATCACATCGACCTGTTCAGTGATCGCCAACTGAATCTCATCTGCGCCGATCACGATCGTTTTAGGAACTCCTTCCACTAAATCCCGTCCCTTGATTTCCATGGTTTCATAGGGAGGAGCAGGATCCACATTGCCAATGGTCATCTTGATCAGCTCCGCCGTCCGCTCCCCGATGGCAAGATTATGTTTTCGCTTGATATATTGCAGAATCGCTTCGTCCATCTTGTCGCCAGCAACCCGAACCGATTTGGCATAAACAATCCCGGACAGAGAAATTACCGCTACTTCGGTAGTGCCACCGCCTATATCTACAATCATATTGGCAGTAGGCTCGGTAATGGGAAGATTAGAACCTATGGCTGCGGCCATGGGTTCTTCTATTAGATAAACCTCTCGCGCCCCGGCAGACTCTGCAGACTCACGCACCGCCCGCTTTTCCACCTGAGTACAACCGGAAGGGACAGAGACAATAATGCGGGGATGAACCAGCGTTCGCCGATTATGAACCTTATTGATAAAATATCGAAGCATCGCTTCGGTTACTTCAAAATCGGCAATAACGCCGTCGCGGATTGGCCGAATGGCAACGATATTCCCCGGGGTCTTCCCTAACATCTGCTTGGCCTCCTGCCCAACGGCCAAGACCTTGCTACCCCGACTATCCTGACGTACCGCCACCACTGAGGGTTCGCGCAATACAATCCCTTTGCCTTTTACATACACAACAGTATTTGCAGTACCCAAATCAATTGCCAGATCATTTGACAACCAGCCGAACAAGAAATTAAACGGAGAATACATAAGTCATCCCTTATAAAAAAACATACACTGACATTCGAGACATTATTTACAATTAAAAAGTCTAATATTTTACCAAAACGCCTTACTATAAGCAATAAATATACCCCTATCCCCAACGAAACAAAAGAAAAAAACAAGAAAAAGAATTTGACATCATCAAAATTTCCTGGTATTAAAATTTTGTTTTTTAAAATATAAAAAATTGGGGCTGTAGCTCAGCTGGGAGAGCGCTTGCATGGCATGCAAGAGGTCCGCGGTTCGATCCCGCGTAGCTCCACCATTACGACATTTTAGGCCGGTTTCAGGTTCATCCTGGAGCTGGCCTTTTTTGTTTCCAGCATCATCCAATGCCGTCCAAATTATTCATAAAAACATTGTAATTCAAGACAGATAAACTTAAAAAAATGCACGTCTAATTATCTCAACAAGCCCCTCTTTCCCTTCTCTTTTGTCCGAAAAATCCATCAGTGTACATTGTAAGCTAATCGTTTTTTGGGGCCTTCTATATGCCAAAAGGCCCCAAAAAACTAACCGGAGACGCCCAAAAGAAGAAAATCCACATGACTACGAGGATCGCGCCGTTTACGAATCTCTGAAATTCTTGCCTAAGCAATCAGAACTGATGATTTCTCAAGATTGGGGACAAATATGAATTACTCTCACCGTTCTTATAAAAATTTCAAAACGCCGGTTGATAAAACAGCATCAAAATGACTCTTTGATCAGGTAAAAAAGATGGACTGGAACTAGATTCAGTGCTATTTTTGAGAACATCAAAAAAATAGTTTCTCATGAGACGTTAAGCTTTCAGGAGGCTTTTAAGGGGGCTCTGTATTTTTTCAAAAAAAGTAAAACTAGCCATTTCATTGAGTTACGCCATCTGTTCGAGCGAGCGTAACATATGATTAAGGCCAGCTTTTAGGGTTATCCTGAGACTGGCTTTTTTTTCGCCAATAACATAACCCCATACCGAATCCCATTATGCTTGAACTCCGATTTATCCGAGAAAATCTGGAACTGGTTAAGGAAAAAACGGCCAAACGCGGCCTGAGCATAGACAAGCTAACTGACTTCGCAATTGTTGATCAGGAAAGGCTCGCCCTCCTTTCAGAAGCAGAGGCACTGAAGAACAAACGTAATATCGTATCAAAAGAAATCGCCATTCTCAAAAAGGGCAGCCCCGAAGACAATGCCTTGGCCGAGCCCATGGTCATAGAAATGCGCAAAACCTCAGACCGGATAAAAGAGTTGGATGATCAACTGACAGACATCCAAGCCCGTCTCCAGGAAATTGTCATGGCCATCCCCAATCTGTGCAGTGATTCGGTACCCAGTGGCCAGAGCGATCAGGACAATATCGAGATCAGACAATGGGGAAGCAAGCCCACTTTTCCCTTCCAACCCAAGCCCCACTGGGAAGTTGGCGAAGCCCTGAAAATCCTCGATTTTGAACGGGCAGCCAAGATTACCGGTGCCAGATTTTCCCTGCTCAGGGGTATTGCCTCAAGGCTTGAACGGGCGCTGATCAACTTCATGCTCGATCTGCACACGCAGCGTCATGGCTATGAAGAAATTCTACCGCCATTCCTGGTAAATTCGGCATCCATGACCGCCACCGGCCAGTTGCCAAAATTTGAAGAAGACCTGTTCCGCATCAAGGACTGGGATCTCTACCTGATCCCCACGGCCGAGGTGCCGGTCACCAACATCTACCGCGACGAGACTCTGGAAGAAAACATTCTTCCCCTTAAATTAACCGCCTATACCCCCTGTTTCCGCTCTGAGGCTGGTTCCCATGGCCGTGACACAAGGGGATTAATCCGACAGCATCAGTTTGACAAGGTTGAACTAGTCAAGTTCACACGACCGGAAGAATCCGCCCAAGAACTTGAACTGCTCCTGGCTGACGCTGAAGAAGTCCTGCAACTCCTTGGTCTGCACTACCGGGTTGTCAAGCTTTGCAGCGGCGACCTTGGCTTCTCAGCCACTCAGACCTACGACATCGAGGTCTGGCTGCCAGGCCAGGAAACCTACCGGGAGATTTCCTCCTGCTCGAACTTTCTTGACTTTCAGGCTCGCCGCGGAGGCATCCGCTACCGCCCCAATGGCCAGAAAAAAAGCCGTCTGGTGCATACCCTCAACGGCTCAGGACTCGCTGTGGGACGTACCCTTCTGGCTATTCTGGAAAACTATCAGCAGGAAGACGGGACGCTCAAAATTCCAGAGATACTTGCCCCGTATTTCAAAAACCGATTTTAAGGCAACCTTTTTTTACTCTTTCTTCATTGTAACAGAGAGGCAAACAGGCTATAATTTTCAAAATTATAAAAAAAAACTAACATGCTTTAAAGACAAACGTATCCATTAGAATGGGGTACACCAAATAAATTGAAGCACATCGGGGAGTGGCTCAGTCTGGTAGAGCGCAGCGTTCGGGACGCTGAGGCCGGAGGTTCGAATCCTCTCTTCCCGACCATTTACAAATTAGTCCAGCAATTTCAACATATTGCTGGACTTTTGTTTTTTTTTCATTCCGGTTAATCGGCATTGCTTTTGAGAGCTTTCTCGACGGGGCAATCCTGGCTGAGTTGCTAACATAACCTTGTTGGACCAGCTTCGTGCACATCATGCCCCCCCCACTTCTCCAACACCGCCGCCAGTTCATCCTTCCTTACCGGTTTGGACAGATAATCATCCATGCCGGCCTTAACACACCGCTCCCGGTCGCCCGTCATGGCGTTAGCGGTCATGGCGATGATCGGCACCTTATGATTCAACACCTTTGATTCCGGATTACGGATCTTACTGGTCGCTTCAAAACCATCCATCTCCGGCATCATGCAGTCCATAAGAACAATATCGTAATCGATCAGCTCCAGTGCCTGAACTGCTTCAAGTCCATTAGCCGCAACATCCGCCTTATACCCCAATTTGCCAAGGATGCCCTGCGCCACCTTCAGGTTGAAACTATTATCCTCAGCCAGAAGGATACGGATGCGGCGAGTTGCCACTTCTGCAACTGATTGCTGAAAAGCTGCCGCCTGTGAGGTTATCTGGTTTTGATCTCTTAATCCCAGCATCTGGGCAATACATTCATGCAGCTGTGTTTGTCGCACCGGTTTGGGGACATATCCGACAATCCCCAAATCCTTGAGCTGCGGCGCAATGCCTTGATGACCAGGAGTGGTCACCATTATCAGCAGGGTACTTTCAAGCGATGGATCCTCTTTGATGCGGCGACTTAGCTCAAGACCGTCCATCCCCGGCATCTTCTGGTCAATCAGGGCAACACGAAATGGCTCTCCAACGTCAAACGCTTCCCGCATGAGTGCCAGGGCTGATACACCATCAACAGCCGTCTCGGATTTGCAACCCCAGAGGCTCAACAGGGTAATCATCAACCTCCGATGGGTGGCATTATCGTCAACCACGAGAACCTTTGTGCCGGTTATGTCCTGTTCGGATGAAACCCCAGCACTTTGTGATGTATCAGGATTTCCTTTTCCAAAGCACACCGTGAACCAGAAGGTCGAGCCTATCCCCTTCTCGCTCTCAATGCCTATCTCGCCCCCCATAAGTTCCGTCAACTGCTTACAGATAGCCAAGCCCAAACCGGTGCCGCCGTATTTGCGGGTGGTGGAACCATCCACCTGAGTAAAGGGACTGAAGATGGCAGCACGCCTATCCTCCGGTATGCCAATGCCGGTATCCGTTATCTCAAAGCGGATAACAACAGTCTCTTCACTTTCTAATGCAAGCCGTGCGCCGATAACAATTTCACCCTTGTGGGTAAACTTGATGGAATTTCCGGCCAAATTGGTAATGATCTGACGCAACCGGCCGGGATCGCCCTTCAGATTGGTCGGCACATCAGGATCAATCCGGCAGATCAGCTCTAAACCCGCCTGTGATGCTCGCGTTGCCAGCATTTCAGCGGTATCTTCCATGGTCGTTCTGAGGTCGAAATTAAGTAGTTCAATATCCAGCTTGCCTGCTTCAATCTTGGAAAAATCAAGGATATCGTTGATCAGTCCCAGCAGGTTCTCGCCGCTTTTATTAACTATCTCAACATAGCCGCGCTGTTCTTCGGTCAGTTCAGTTTCAAGCAGAAGACCGGTCATGCCGATGACACCATTCATCGGCGTGCGGATTTCATGGCTCATGGTTGCAAGGAATTCGGATTTAACACGGTTGGCTGCCTCAGCCATTTCCACTGCAGACTGAAGGGCCCGGGTCCTCTCAAACACCCGCTCTTCCAATGTAGAAAGATTGTAGCGCAGCTGATTCTGATATGCCAGACTTTCTAATGCATATGCTGTTGTATAGAGAATAATCGTTAATACGTTCTGCAGAGATGCATCCAGATGCTCAGCGTTATCCGTCATTATTCCTATAAACATGCCCAGGATACGTTTACGGGTGGAAATAGAATGGAGTATTACCACATACCCATTTCCGGCAGAAGCAACCATTGGCTGATTCCTGTTCAACGCCCACGAAAAAGTTCCGTCCAGTACGGTATGCTCAAACAGAGTATTCAGGACGAGACAGGACTTAGATGGATTGCACGCAACAAGCTCAAAAGAACCGTCATCACAACTTTCAAAACACCCAACTGCCTGCAGAGGCATTAATCTTCTGATCTGGGACAGTGTTGCTACATACACATCTTTTTCAGATTCGGCTTTTCCAAGATCATTCTGAAATTCTCCATTGGATGCCAGTGTATCCAGTAACGAAACGTACTGCCTGTTAGCCTCCTCCAAATAAGTGTTGCGTTCCTCTAAAGATAACTCCAGCTCAGAGTATGCTTCGCCCTTCGGTTTCATACTGCCTCCGACAATATTGCACAGGACTCTTCTATCTGTGTCTCAGACTGTTTAATAATTGTATCAAGCTGACTTACCGGAATACCAAGCATTTCCCATGCGGTATTGTTGATCGGCGGCACGAGCCAGTCCTCGGTCTGGCTATATCCCATTGTATGACACATGATATCCGCAAGGTGAATGGTTGCAGCTTCCAGGGGATACCGTGACGCAGACGCAGGAGAATGGTGGAACGCAATCGGTTCTGAAATATTAAGAGGAATCCCCCAACTGGCCATGAGAGTGCTCCCCACAGTGCTATGCTCAAAACCAAGGTGTTTTTGCTCTGTACTATAATAGAGCTCGTTACTGTTTGTTCTGTCCTGAAGAATTTCCTTAACGTTCTCAGGTATTGCACTGCACATCACCAAAAAACCTATATCATGCAACATGCCTGCTACAAAAAGGCGTTCCTGATTTACGTCTCTCCGATACGTTGAGATGCTTCGCGACAAAATACCGCAGGCGATATTATGTTTCCAAAATGACTTCATATTTAACATATCGTTCGGGATACCGCTAAAAGATCCCATGACGGATACAGCCAGGGCCAGATCCCGCAACTGCTGGATACCAATCAAGGTCAAAGCCTTGGTGACCGAATCAATATGAGCGTGATATCCAAAAAGAGGACTGTTCGCGAGTTTTAGAAGCCGTAACGTTAACCCCTGATCTTCGTTGATTATCCGTCCAATGTCGGCGAGGGAACTCCGAGGATGATTGATCTTTTCATTCAGGCGATCATAAAAAAAAGGCAGAGAATATACCGTTTGTGTCTGTTCGACTATGCTTTCAATTGTTGGTGTTTTAGAGTTACTGTTGATCATGTTGTACCTTCCGTATCACAGCCAGACGAAAAAGTTCGCAGATGGCAGGATGCTCGATATCTGTTCTGCAATACTTTGAAAGCAATGTGTTCCTTGCCTGATCCAATTTTTCCTGAGTAATGTTATCCATCAGAACGTTTTCGACAGCACCATCCAGACCGACGATATCAGCCTCGGCAATTCCCCAGGTGCGAAAGATGAAAAGATGTTTTGCCTCAAGTTCAACCCCCTCAGCAAGAAGAAGTCTACCGCTTTTGTCGCATACCTTGGCAGCCAGAATCATACCTGGCTCAAGATTTTCAAGTGTTACCATTGACATTAAAACGCCTCATGTTTTTCTGGTTAATGCTTTCGTCATAGGAAATTGCATCCGTTACCCCAATACCACCCGGTTGCGCCCTTCATCCTTGGCGCGATATAAGGCACGGTCTGCCCGTTTGATTAGCGCTTCAGCATCTTCACCATCTTTCAGTTCAACTACTCCCAAACTGACCGTAACCGCAATTGACATGATGCGCAGACATTCGGATTCCACCGTACTCCTCGCCCGCTCTGCCATTACAGCCGCCCCCTCACTGGATGTGTGCGGAAGCAGAATGATAAACTCCTCTCCTCCCCAACGTGCAGAGATGTCTTCTGTTCTGGCATGGTTCCGCAGGATGTGAGCAAATGTCTTCAACACCTGATCACCGGCGGAATGTCCATAGGTATCATTCACGGCTTTAAACTTATCAACATCAGCCATAATGAGCGAAAGAGGAAAATTGTAGCGTCGAGCTGCGCTTAATGATTTGGTAAAGTTTTCGTTAAAGAATCGGCGGTTGTAGAGTCCGGTCAGTTCATCAGTCGCCGCCTGATGCGAAATAGTTGCATGCGCCTCCTCAAGTAGGCGCATTTTTTCTGATAATATTTCATGCAGGCTGACAATTCGCTTTCCGACATTAGCCCGTGATCGTAACGCATCCACATGATACGGTTTCGAGACAAATCCATCTGCGCCGCCATCAAGCGCAAAGCTTATATCGGCCGGTGTATCAAGACTGGTGAGGATGATAATATAATAGGTATGGCCATCGGGTCGTTGCCGCAGACGTTGGACGATTTCAACACCGGTAAGGCCGGGCATCATCCAGTCAAGAACAAGCAGATGGGGATGACCAGGCTCCTCCAGAATCCGCCACGCTTCATCACCATCAGAGGCAACGACGACCTGGTAGTCATGTCCGGAAAATACTTTTTTCAGCATTCTACGGGATATTTTGTCATCTTCAGCGATAAGAATTTTCAATGATTATTCCTGTCCTTCATTTCAAATCTCCCTGCAGCAAGAACCTGTTTCCAGCAACGCGAAGGAATTGAGGGGTTGGGCGCAACCGGCAGTGAAGTAGTTATCTCTTCTTCCATTCCATATTTTCGATTATTTTCATTTGTTGACTGGCGCATTCCGGACATATATCGTGACTGAAAAGAGCTTCAGAATGGGCGCTGATATACTCTTCCAGTTTCTTCCAGTCATCCTTGTCCGTTCGTATTTTATGACAATATGAGCAGATTGTGATGATCCCTTCCAACAGTTTTACCCTGGCCAACATTGACTCAAGTTCCCTGTTCAATGCCTGGAGTTCTTTGCTGCGCTGCTCAAGGAGATTGCGAGCCTGACTGAAAGCAAGGTGATTTTTAACCCGGAGACGAACCAGGTCAGCCACAAAGGGCTTATGGACGAAATCACTGGCTCCCATTTTAAGTCCATGCGCTTCACATTCAATACTCTCAAGCATGGTGATAAAAATCACCGGTATTGCATCAAGCGACGGGTCATTTCTGATTTGTCTATAGACCTCATACCCATCCATTTCCGGCATGATAAGATCCAGAAGAATAATATCAGGAGCCTTAAGGGATATTATTTCCAAGGCTTCTCGCCCGCTTTGCGCTAGAACTGTCTTGTAATCATCTTCAAGAGAATGACAGAGTATCTTGACGCTCAACGGTTCATCATCAACGATAAGTACAGTTTTAGGCTCCACTTTTCATCTCCATAGCTACAATCATCTTCACCAATCACACCAACCAACCCCCCAGGATTGTTGAATTTATGTAGAAATCCGGTATAAGGACTATGTATAAAAATGTTTTCTACCAACTCAACGTCGCAAGTGCTGCAGATGATCATCGGCAGCACTTGGATCTATTCTATGGAGTTTTTATCGCCTCAATCGTCATCAGCATCGTTTGTTCAAGTTCAGGTAAAAATGTCCGAGCGGATTTCAGATCATTATCTTTTGCGGCAGTTTCAATTTTCAGGCAAATATCCTTCAACTTCGATGCGCACAAATTGGCCGCCATGCCTTTGACAGTGTGGGCATGCAGGTGGATTATCTGAGAATCATCTCCCTTGCAAAGCTCTTGTAATTTCACAACCTCTTGAGGAATTTCTATTAAGGCATCTCCCATAAGACTTTCTGCAAACTCTACATCTCCATCTAAGTTGTCTATCAGTTGCGATTTATTAAACAGTTGCGTACTTGTCATTTTTTTCTCCTTTGACTGGTATGGACTCGGTACGATCTTTAATTAAAACTTACACAAACCGGCTGTTACCTTTCATTCTTCAACATTCATAGTTGTCTTCTCCCCCCACTTCTCCAAAAGCGCCGCCAGTTCATTCTTCCTCACCGGTTTGGACAGATAATCATCCATGCCGGCATTAAGACAACGCTCCCGGTCGCCCGTCATGGCATTCGCAGTCATGGCGATGATCGGAACCTTATGATTCAACACCCTTGACTCCGGATTACGGATCTTGGTGGTCGCTTCAAAACCATCCATCTCCGGCATCATGCAGTCCATAAGAACAATATCGTAATCGATCAGCTCCAGTGCCTGAACTGCTTCAAGGCCATTCGCCGCAACATCCGACTTATACCCCAATTTGCCAAGGATGCCCTGCGCCACCTTCAGGTTAAAACTATTATCTTCAGCCACAAGGATGCGGATGGAGCGAGCTGCAACTTCTGCTACGGGCTGCTCTAAGGCTGCCATCTCTGGAATCATCCGGCTTTGATCTCCTAATCCCAGCGTCTGGGCAATAGATGCATGCAGTTGTGTTTGTCGTACCGGTTTCGGGACATATCCGACAAACCCTACTCCCTTGAGTTGCGCTGCAATGCCTCGATTACAATGAGCGGTCACCATTATCAGCAGGGTCCTTTCAAGTGCGGGCTCTGCCTTGATGCGGCGACCAAGTTCAAGACCGTCCATCCCCGGCATCATCTGGTCAATCAGGGCAACACGAAAGGGCTCTCCGCCGTCAACCGCCTCGCGCATGAGTGCCAGGGCTGATACAGCATCAACAGCCGTCTCGGATTTGCAACCCCAGAGGCTCAACAGGGTCACCATCAACCTCCGATGGCTGGCATTATCGTCAACCACAAGAACCTTTGTGCCGGTTATGTCCGGTGCGGATACAACCTCAGCAGTTTGTGGTATATCGGGATTTCCTTTGCCAAAGCACACCGTAAACCAGAAGGTCGAGCCCATGCCCTTCTCGCTCTCAATGCCTATCTCGCCCCCCATCAGTTCCGTCAACTGTTTACAGATAGCCAGGCCCAAACCGGTGCCGCCGTATTTGCGGGTGGTGGAACCATCCACCTGGGTAAAGGGACTAAAAATGGCAGCACGCCTATCCTCCGGTATGCCGATGCCGGTATCCATTATCTCAAAGCAAATAACAACGGATTCTTCACTTTCAGATGCAAGCCGTGCGGCGATAACAATTTCACCATCGTGGGTAAACTTGATGGAATTACCAGTCAAGTTGGTAATGATCTGACGCAGCCTGCCCGGATCACCCTTCAGATTTGTCGGCACGTCAGGATCAATCCGGCAGATCAGCTCCAATCCAGACTGCGATGCCCGAACAGAAAGCATCTCAGCGATATCTTCCATGGTCGTTCTGAGGTCGAAATCAAGTATTTCAATATCCAGTTTGCCCGCTTCAATCTTCGAAAAATCGAGAATGTCATTGATCAGCCCGAGCAGGCTTTCTCCGCTTTTATTCACTATCTCAACATAGCCGCGCTGTTCTTCGGTCAGTTCAGTTTCAAGCAGCAGACCGGTCATACCAATGACACCATTCATCGGCGTTCGGATTTCATGGCTCATGGTGGCAAGGAAGATGCTCTTGGCTTGCGTCGCCTCCTCGGCTTTTTTCAGCGCAGCACTCAGTTCAGCATTCCGTTGCTCCATCATCGCTGCAAAAGAAGCCAGCTTCTCTGAGGCCAGCTTCCTTGCTGTGATATCCTGCATCGTACCCTGCATGAGCAGTGGTTTTCCATCTTCCGTCCACCTGGTAACCTTGCCTTTGTTGACAATCCAGACCCAGTCGCCGTTCCTGTGTTTCACACGCATTTCCAACTCGTAGTGGGGAAGTTCACCCCGGCAATGCTTTTTCCTCTGCTCCTGGCATTTAACAAGGTCGTCCGGATAAACCAGTTGCATCCAGGAATCAATGGTACCGGGTGATATCTCCTCCAGCTTACGGCCGATGATTTTTGCCGACTGGGTATTAAAAATCGTCTGCGTTGTCTGAATATTCCACTCCCACGTTCCTGCATTCGTCGCCTCGATGACACCAGCCAGAAGTTGACGCTCATCCTCCAGCATTTTTTCAGAACGAATTCGGTCGGTTATGTCATGAACAATGGAATACAGGAGAATAGAGTCACCTTCGCCTATTGGTGTTGAATGAACTTCCACCGTTCTGAGAGAACCATCGGCAAGACGATGCGGAAACACGAAAAAGTTTTCCACACGAAACGCTGAATGTTTCAGTTCCATAGCCAGAAGGTCGGGGGGAAGTTGATTGAGGTCTGAAATATTCATGCTCCGAAGCTGTTCAAGGGAATAACCGTAAAAATTTGCTGCGGAATTGTTGGCATTGACAATACGGCCCGATTGCGGCTCAATCATCAGCATTATGGCGCTGTGTCCCTCAAACATCTGCCGGAAGTGAGCTTCTCTCTCTCTTATTTCTTGCTCTTGCTGTTGCACCTCATCCAGCAGCTTGTTGAATGCAACAGCCAACTGCCCCAATTCATCCGTGCGATTTTCGTCAAGTCGCTGCGCTCTATCTGAACCTGGTTGCCCCAGCATGGTAAGTCGTTCGATGATCCCTGTCAGCGGTCTGGTAACCCCAGTGCCAAGTCGCCATGCCATTGCAATTGCGGCCAGCATTGCAGCGATAATGGCCGGCACAAAATAGTCTCTAAAAAGGGTGATCGGTTGATAGGCTTCGGCTATTGGATAGTTGGCTGCCAGAATCCAGTTGGTACTTTGCAGTTGCTTGAATGACACCAGAAAATGCTGCCCCTTGGAGTTAATAGTTTCACCAGAGCCCTCAAACCCCTCCAAAGCCAAGTCGAACATCTTGTTTGCCCCCGGTTTAACATCCTGCTTCATGATGCGGGACAGGTCAGGATGCATGATCATGGTGCGATCGTGAGCGAACAGATAAAAATAACCATTTTCCCCCACTTTCTGGGTGATCAGCGAATGAAACATATTATTTTCATCCAGAAGATCCATGGCACCACCCAGGATAAAAATTAATTGCTCATTGGCATCAAAAACAGGAGCAGTCATCATGATGGAGGGACTACCATTTCTGGACGAGGCATAGGGATTGGAAATCTGAGGCTTGCCGGTAGCAACCGTTTTCTTATAATAGTCGCGGAAAGAAAAATCCTTGCCACGTCGAGAGGGCAACTCCGGTACCTCCGCTAAAAGCTTTCCATCCGGCAAAAACAGGAAGACACCGCCTAAGAAAATGGACTTTATACCGGGTCGGTTTTCCAGCCACCTTTGTGCAGCATCCGGGTCAGTGAGAACATGTGGCGGCATAGCAGAAGCAACCTTGGTCAGCGTTGTATGCGCCGTAGCGATTGAGGTGTCTAGATTGACGGCAATGCTTGAAATCTGAGAAAACTGCTGGTTAGAAATCAGATTTTTAGTCGAATTCCTGAAATAGGTATAGATTCCGACTGCTATCACTAACAGTATAACTGTGATAAACAAGCTGATAGCAAGCACAAGCTTGTGTCTGATGCTGTTGAGTTTCATAGGGATTTCTCTGAGAAATATCACAAATATTAAATTCCACGCATATACGCGGGAATGACATTATTGATATACTGCGTCATTTCCGCGCAGGCAGGAATCTATAGCGATGATTACTGAGTTTCATACATAGGGGACTCGCTGAGGCACTTGGACATAAAAAAGAATAATCCATTGAACTTTGGCATTAGAATAACTCCAAAAGATTCTGGGGTGTCTTGAAAAGTCAGTTTTTCATTCCAAAGCAGGGAATCAAAAAAAGTTTACCGTGGCTGATAGTTACTTCAGCCAATAAGCCGCATTTTTTGCAGTTCGCTCAGCAGCTTCTGCTTGGTAACCGGTTTTACCAGAAATGCCGCAGCACCACCTGCATAGAACGAAGTCATGACTGTCTTGGGATCATTCAGTGACGTAGTCATAATGACCTTCACCTCTTCAGGCGGGGTAACTTTCATTTCGCGCTCGAACTCCCGTATAAGGCGCAGAGCCTGTTGCCCATCCATGTTTGGCATCATAATGTCCATACATACGAGATCATACGGCTGCTTGTCTTCAAATTCCTGCCGAAATGCCAAGACTGCCTCTTCACCGTTGACTGCAATGTCGCACTCAAAATGCTCTGCCAAAAACTTGTTCAAAATACGCCGCGACATAAAATCATCCTCTACTATCAGGCACTTCATGTGTTTCTCCTCCTTTAGATTATTCCAACAACAACCCCTACCTGCACAATAGCAACCCCTCGGCTGCAATCTTCAGCAATGACATTGCCTTGTTCACTACTCATCCCTCAGATCTTCTTCCTTTGCCAACCAGAACGACCCCGGTTTCTGTATTCATAATAATCTTCCTGCCAACCCGTCCACCCACATCTTTGGCTATCACCGGAACCCGGAATCCTTCCAGCATCTGAAAAACGAGGGTAATATTGCGGTCTCCGATCATGAATAATTCCAGACCTGTTCCAGCAATATTGGCCCCGCCGAATACTTTTGCAACCAGATGCTCTTGCCGACAGCCGATCGACAATACCTTGTTCAACAGCTTATCCATTGCGATATTACCATATCTTGGCGTTGCCAACCCCTCCCCATTCCAAAGCGGCAACATGATATGGTTCATTCCTCCCCTGCGGGCCACCTTATCCCACAAGCAGACGGAAACGCAGGAGCCAAGCACGGTACTGATGGCATATTCCTCCGGCTCGGCGAAAAGAGTGCCGGGATAGAGAAAGTGCTTGTTAATCGGCTCAACTGAATTCACCGTTATTCTGCCTCATTCATATCATCAAAGAGAAACAGATTGCCGGCTTCCGAGAATGAATCCTGGTCATCCGAAATTGAGCAGGGGGGAATCGTTACTATAAACCGAGTTCCCTCGCTCGTAGAACTGGTCAAACTGATATTTCCCTGCATAAGCTCCACAAGAGCTTTAGTAATGCTCAGCCCCAGGCCATGCCCCAGATGAGAGCGGGTTGTTCCGGTATCGAGCTGCACGAAGCGATCAAAGATGCGCTGTTGATCTTCCGGTGCAATCCCAACGCCATGATCATGAACAACAATTTGCAGAGTACCTTTCTCGTCAACGGATAATGAAACTTCCACAATACCGCCATTGAGACTGTATTCGATCGCATTAGCCAGCAAGTTGGAGATAATAAGCTGAAATTTTTCAGCATCGACGGCAACAATGCAGTCGTCCTGACTGGCTGAATACACCAGTTGAACCGATACATTTTTTTTGGCAGCAGTATGATAAAAAGAATCTACCTGGTTACGCAAGGCTGATGCAATATGAATATTTACACAATTCAGAGTCACCTCACCCGCTTCCAGTTCAGCCGCCATAAAAATGTTCCGCAATTGAAAATCAAGGGTATTGGCCTCAGCTCCAATCAATGAAGCAAGGGAAACAAGTTCCTCGTTTTCAGCACCGACAAGAGCTAACTGCCCTGCCAATCCCATGATCGCGGTGAGAGGATTATTGATTTCATTGCGGATATTTGACAGGAAGTTGCTTTTGAGCGATTCAGAACGTTTCAGGCGTTCGTTCATTTCCAGCAGTTTTCGGTTCGCCACACTTAAATCAGAAAAAGCCTTGCGACTTTGGGCAAAACGAGTTGACAATTCTTCAATCAAAGCATCATCGGTAATATTCATGAATGACTCATCCCTCCTTTTTTTCGTTATTAATCAGGCTTCGATGAGACCAAAAATTTCCTTGGAGAGAGAATCCGGATCAAATTTTGCCACAAACTTGTTGGCACCGGCCTGTTCTGCTTTCAGGATGTTGGTCGGGTTACTCATCGAGCTGTGAAGGATGATTTTCAAATGTTGGTAATTGGCATGCGCTCGCAATGTGCGGCAAAAGGTAAAACCATCCATTCCCGGCATTTCAATATCCGAGATCACCAGATCAACTTGTTCATGTTCTTTTTCGAGATACTCAAGTGCTTTATCGGCGGACATTACAGCAGTATTGGTGAAACCGATTCTGTCCAGTACCGATTGCAGCAGCATGATTGCGGTACGGGAATCATCAACGACAAGAATATGATGTCCATCGCCTTTTCCTTCATTCTCAGTCATGGCAGCGCTGGAAAAGTCCTTTCCTATGCCGACAATATTGGAAAGAATGGTTTCAATATCCAGCAGCAGTATCGCTTCACCACCCTCTGCATAGGCGATTGCAATCAATGACGGGGCATTCACACCCTCCGGCTTGTGGATATCAGACCAGCTCCGCGTCAGAAGTGTATCCGGAGCATGAACAATAAAAGCTGTCAGACTGCGGTTGTATTCACAGATGATGATGTAGCCCAACTCTTCACGGAACTCCTTGGAGGGGAGGCCTATTGCCTCGGAGAGGTCGATAACCACCAGGGCGCTGCCTCGAAAATCAAGCGCTCCCTTAACTGCCGGATGTGAATTGGGCATGCGGTCAATCCTGCGAGGACATTCTAATATTTCAATAATCTTGAAAACGTTGATGCCGTAGAGCTGTTTGTCCGTTAGCCGGAAGGTCAGCATCTCCAATTGATTTGATTGGGAAAGGCTGGTACGTTGCAGTGCTTCGTCAAGTGATGATGCCATTTTAGACTCCCGGTTCGTATTCATCTACACAGCCTCAACACATCGGCCGTGATATTCTGCAACGGCATCACTTTGTCCCAGTAATGTCCGGTTGAGAAGTTGCACAGAAGTTTCTATCCCCATTATCATTTACAATCCGGCTAATTTTATCACGCCTTTCACCCATGCTGTCCCCATCAACATTGCCAGCACACCAAGTTCGAGCCCTAAGCTTTTGCCGATTTTCATAGCAGCGATAACATGCTCCTCTTTTAGGTAAATTGAGTGGGTCTGTTGTGTCCTTTTCCCGCAAGGGGAGCGGGAGTTATAAACTCTGCCCCTGCAACGCTGCCAGATCTGCGCTGGAAAAAACATTGTCAATATCCAGAATCATCACAAACCGCCCATCATATTTTCCCATCCCTTTGAGAAAATCAGAGTTTAGAGAGGTGCCGCTTTGAGGCGCAGCCACGATCTGCTCCGAGGCCATATCAACCACCTCCTGAACCGAATCTGCAAGAGCGCCAACCACCATCTTCTCGCCAGCCATCACTATCTCAACCACAATGATACAGGTATTAACTGTCTGCTCAGATTCCATCATCCCGAATTTAAGCCGCATGTCGATTACCGGCACGACACTTCCGCGCAGGTTAATCACCCCGCGCATAAAATTGGGCGTCTGCGGAACCTTGGTGATGGAAGTCATCTCCAGAATTTCCCGTACTCTCTCGACATCGATTGCAAACACTTCTTCTGCCAATCTAAAGGTCAAATACTGAGTTGTTTCCAGTTTCTCCTCCATAAAGAGCATCCCTCCTTCATTTAGTGTGCATTCTGCAAATGCTCAAATATCACCACTAACAAACTTCCAATCTTACTTATGAATGGGCGCAAGCCTTTCCAGTCCAACCCAGTCAAGCTGCTCGAGCGCCTCTTTCAGGGCAGCCGCCTCTGCCTTCACAAGCGGTGACCATAGACCGCTGTCAGGCTTCTTGCCTTCGTGGCAAAGATTCTGAATACGGTTAGCAGCGGCCGCCAATCGCAGGCCGCCAATGTTGGCGACAATTCCTTTCAGGCCATGGGCGCACCCCATAATATCCTTGAGATCATCACTCACGAGTTTTTCGACAAGTTGATCGCCAACAGTGGCATAGCCGGTCAAATACATATCGATCAGCTCACGGTAAATATTCAGATCATAATCAAAATTTTCTAGAACCGAGCCTGGCTCTAACACTGGTAATTCACCCAGCTCTGATTTATTCACATCTGTTTGAGCGGATAACTCCTGGTGCTTGCTGAGGCGTTGCAGTGCTTCCAGTAGTTTGTTTTTTGCTACCGGTTTTGCGAGATACCCATTCATACCGACACTGACGCATTTTTCCTGAATCGCCTTAAGTGAATAGGAAGTCAGCGCTATTACCGGAACAGTGCCGCCGGTGACACGTTCTTTCTCGCGAATCAAGCGGGTTGCTTCAAATCCGTCCAGCACCGGCATCAAAATATCCATCAAGACGACATCAAATTCACCATCATCAAATTCGTCTACTGCTTCCTTGCCGTTACCGACTAAAACAACCTGGCAGCCGATGTCTTCCAAAAGATGTTTCAGGGCGATCTGCTGCAGCAGGTTGTCTTCGGCCACCAGTACTTTAAGCGTTGGCAGCGGGGTGGGGGCTTCATCCAGCACAAGATTAACATCTGCTGAAGAGGCGTCGGTTTCCGGAAGCAACGACACCGTACAACAGACTGTGCGTCCCCGCCCACGCTCTGAACGAATCAACAATGTTCCGTTTAACTGTTTAATAAGTATCGCGGCCAGGCCCAATCCGGTTGTGAAGTCTGCTCTTTCACCAACGGTGGCAAGATAATCGGAAATCCCCTGGTAACTGTCATTAGGGATGGCACTGTTTTCCACACGGATATTAAACTGGATCGCCATTTTGAACGGGGTACGCTCCTTTATGACAACGGAAAGATGCGCCAATCCTTCTCCAAATCGGCAACTGCCATCAAAAACTGCTTTCAGCGCGTAGCCAAGCTTTCTGACATCACCACGAAAATACTTCGGCAGATAGTCAGGAATGGTTAAGTTTGTAGTGGCCGTAACGGATTCCAGCAGAGTGTGGACAGAAAAAACTTCTTGAACCAGCGGAGTACGGGAATCATGAGTAAATACGTGCATCTGTTCAATGATGGTTTCTGATTCGGGAAAGAGCATCTGGACATCGCGTGCAGCCTGAAGTGTAATGCGAAGTTGCGCCTGTTCTGCCTGCACTTTTGTGATGTCGTGGAGTACGAGAAGCGTCCCAAACATTCCGTCTTTAAGAGTCATCGGCACACAAATAACACGATAGATTCTTGATGATGTGTCCGGCAATAATCCTGTCAAAATGCCATTCCAGGGGGTTTGATCCTGTACGGCTTTTTCAATCTCCTGGGGATACGTTAAGCCCTGGGGAGCAAAGAAACGTCTGGAAATAATACTGAATTCAGGGGCGGAAGAATTCTCGATCCCCATAATTTTAGCCGCTTCATCATTTACAAAAGTCACAATGCCGTCAGCATTCACAAACAAATGACTAAACGGCGACTGCATAAAGAGCTCCGACCGGTCATTGTTCTGCTGCTGTTTCAGGGTTTCCAACCTCAACGCCTGCACAACTTGGCAACATTTTTTGAAAGCCAGGATAAAGGATTGCTCGCTAAAAGGTGGCTCCAGAACGGCAAGCGCGCCAACAGTCAGCGCAGCCTTAATCGTCTCTAAATTCCCGGCGGCCAGAAATACCAACGGTACGACAGGAGAGAACTCTCGTATTTTTTCAGCCGCGGCAATGCCGTCAATACTTCCAGGGCGATGACAGATAAAGATCACCTCCGGCTTCGCCGTCGGCGGCAGCGACAGCATTTCTTCCACAGTATCAGACACAGTCAGACAATCAGTCTGTGCAAATAGCAGCGGCATAATCGCTTCACGCCAGTCATCTGACCCACCGGAAAGCAGCGCGACCCTGTAGTTTTTTGATTCGCTCATATTGCGGCCCCCTTCATAAACACGCTGAATACCATATTATTTTCCATTACCGATCGGCCTTTTTTGCTTCAGCATCTCTCCCCTTGCGGGATGGAGACTTCAAAATAACTCAATAGCAGGCAATCCCGCGCCGGTGGATTGAGCGGTACCAGTCGCCCTGGCATGAACTCGACGTTGGTCTTCCATAACATATTGATCAAACACGTTCTCAACTTCAAACAACTTCTCTTTCATCAAGACGCTGTCATAATTGCCGGAGGAGATGACCGTGTTTATTTCCTCAATATTCCTGGAGAGCACCGCCATGATTCCAATCACCCGCTCAATTTTCTGCCGACCAATATCCTGAAACTGGATACTCCCCATGGCATCCATCACCATTGAATCAATACTCTCCACATGACTGCGAAGGGCACCAACCGTCGACATAACCAAATCCTGCAACTGATTCATGGTTGAACCGAGTGCCAAGAGCTGTTTTTTGAAGGCATCCAGCCGTTCGCTTTCCAGCTGCATCTCAACAACGGCGTCTCTATCCGAGAATTCGCGGTTAATCAGCTCTGCCATATCCGTTATCCCTTTACCGACCTGGGTGGCCGTTTCATCAACAGATTTGGAGAGGCGCCGCACTTCATCGGCAACAACGGCAAAACCACGTCCAGATTCACCAGCTCGGGCTGCTTCAATGGTAGCGTTCAGGGCCAGCAGGTTCGTCTGAACGCTAATATCCCGGATCTGATTTACCAGCTCGCTTAACTGCTTAACACTGTCGACGATTGACTTGACCCGCTGCCGTTCCTGTTCAAGTTCAGCTCCACGCCCCTGCAAGCGATCATCTATGGCTAAAACCATGCTGGTATTGGACTCCATCAATTCGTTTGAACGATCCAGCGTGGCAGAGGTTTCTTTGACGAAAGAATCCATCTCATCGCCTAAGCCATTGACGTTACCGTCAATGGACTGCAACATCATTACCAACCCTTCGGCGGCCTGACAGGTATCAGAAACGATGTCATCGAGATGACCACGATTGAGCGTAACGGTTTTCTGGATTGTCTTACTACAGTCAGCTATGACTTCAGAAAACTGCTCATTAATCAAAGAGGCGGCCCCGGAAAGGTTTTCACAAGTAAGTTCGAAGTGCTCCTGCAACTGCTTCAGCGCGACCATACCAAGCCAGAATATCAACGTTGTAACCGTTGCCGCTAGACCGGACAGCAGAGCAAGAGCAATGAAAGATGTACCATTTACAACAAGCCAGGCAGCACCCAAAATGACGAAGAACGATCCGAGCCATACTATCGGGGCGATAATCAACCTCTTAGTGGTCAGCCAGAGTGGCAGCGCGGGAATTTTCTCAGTTTTAACGTGCATTAGATCTCATGCCCCTGGGAGAAGTTTTTTGAGTATCGCCATTAAATCTTCATGTTTAACCGGCTTAACCAACCACCCTGTAGCACCAGCAGCACGGGCCTCGTTGCGTTTTTCCTGCTGTGATTCGGTGGTCATCATCAGAACCGGCATAAAGCGGAACGCCTTGTCCTTCTTGACCTCTTTGATAAGGGTGATGCCATCCATCCCAGGCATGTTAAGATCGGTAATAAGAATGTTGGGTTTGATCGTTGCCAGTTTTTTAAGGGCAGCATCACCACCTGTGGCAGTTTCAACGGCATACCCTCCCTTCTCCAAAATGGCCTTCATACTCATTAACAGCGTGGTTGAATCATCTACCAGTAATACAGTCTTCATTATGTCTTCCTCCTGTTATTTTATTATTTAAAATCAACACATTAGATTATTTCCAGATTATCCCACCTTTCTTTTGATTTCAACCAATCTCCCGTAAGGGGAAGGGTGCAGTGGTCACCTCAAAGCACATCATCCAAAATCTATCCTCCGGCCAAGCCACAACCGGAACATTTGCGGTCAGTAATATTTGCAGCAATGCAGTGTGCAGGTGCTCTAATCCAGAAAGATCAACCGAGCCCCCAGGGTTTTCAAGCAACATCGCCAACAGCTTATCCCCTTCATCCGGAGAAGTTACGCCGCTGATATGAATAACTGCGGTACCTCCTGAATTATCAAGGCTGATTGGCATTTCTTATAACCTCCTGCATATTAAGTATAAAAGTGATCGAGCCATCACCCAGAATGGTAGTACCATTGTAATAAAGATGATTATGCAGCAGACTGGCCAACGGTTTGACAACGACATCACTTATGCCTTGAAAAGAATCTACGATAAGCGCCACTATGTCACCCTGCACATTGACCACAACCGCCGAGAATCCCGCTTTGGGGGCTCTTTCTTCTTCAATGGCGAGCTGCGCGGCCAGAGAGTAGAGCGGCAAAAGTTTACCGCGCACCTCTAGACTTGGCCAGGTGTTGCCAGCTGTTACCCGTGAAAGAGGGACGGACACCATGCTTTCAACGACATCATCGGCAGGAATGCCATAGGTGCATTCACCCAGGCGAACAACAAGAATCTTGGAGATCGCCATACTCATCGGAAGTGTCAGGCGCATTCGGCTTCCTTGGCCTGGAGTGCTAAAGGCACGGACACTCCCACCGAGAGAATTAACCATGCTCAACACAACATCCATGCCAACGCCCCGTCCGGAGAGGTCGGTAACGGTATCATTGGTGGAAAATCCGGGCGCCATTATTAGCTGCACGGCCTCTTCATCACTCATGGCGGCGGCGGTTTCGGCGCTGACAACACCTTTTTCTATGGCTTTTCGTCGTATTCTGGCAGGATCAATTCCCCGGCCATCATCCTCAACTTCGACAACAATGTTGGATTTATCCTGAAACGCCTGCAGGGTGATGATGGCCGTTTCCGGTTTACCAGCCGCAACCCGCTCTGCTGGCGTTTCGACGCCGTGATCAAGGCTGTTGCGCACCATATGGACGAGAGGATCACCAAGCAGGTCAATAACATCTTTGTCGGCCAGTGTTTCTTCACCCACCATGACCAGGGAGACTTTTTTATCCAGCTTCCTGGAAATGTCCCGGACTAACCGAGGAAAACGCTCAAACACTCGTGAAGCCGGTAACATGCGCATTTCCAAGGCGATATCCTGAAGTCCGGAAACGATATTGCTGATGGTGCCATGCCGGAGGTCGATTTCTTCGGCCAGTTTCGGAACTCCATAAATCGTAGAAGCTCGCTCTCCCAGGTAGGGCAGGCTGTTCTTGGCAATAATTATCTCGCCGACCAGATTCATCAGCGTGTTGATATGCTCCTGATTGACCCTGATGTAAGTAGTTTTTTTGGTGCTGGTTTCTGCAGTAATTGCAGGTTCCGGTTCGGCTTCGGTCAGAGTGGAGACGGGCTCACCAACGGGTATATTTAGGGTTGCAGGAGTTTGCACTGCTTCCAACAGGTCTGGCGAAAAAGGGAGCGACACAATTTGATCCTCGACATAGGCAAACACATCCCGGATCACCTCATCGACAGCAGTAGCAACAGCAAAAAAACTCAGGTCACAGACAAACGGATCATAGCCGTCATCAAACGGTACCTCTGACTGCTTGACCACATCAAGCAGCACTAAGCCGGGAATGGTGTGGATCAGGCTGATCGGATCATCACCAAAGAAGAAAGCGTCAGGAACGGGGGTGTAACAGAATGCTGTCAGGACATCATCAGATGAGGAGGTGGCAAGAAATTCTTTATGTGAAGAATCAAGACTGATCAGCCAGGCGCGCAGAATTGGTTCAAGGTGGTTAACTTCCACCACTTCTGTCACAAGTTCTAACTTACTGACGCATTCGGCCCCCGATCCGTCTTTCATTCCTTTCAGAGCAGTTATCAATGGAGCAGATTCGTCCTGAGCACCGCTGGGAATTGCCCCGGTAGATTCGACGATGTCCAGCCAGCTACCAACCTGATCAAGCACTGCCAGAAAAAGGTCGGTCATCTCTGAATCGATGGCCTTCTCGCCGTTTCTGATCAGCCCCATCAAATCTTCGGCGGCATGGGTCAGAGTAGTAATGGCTGCATATTCCGGAAATATCCCGGAGGTGCCTTTAAGGGTATGAAAAGAGCGGAAAATTGAGTTGATAACTTCCGGATCGTGGGATTTCTTTTCAAGATCAAGCAGCCCTCGTGCGGCCAGTTCACAATGGTCGCGTCCTTCAAGTACAAATTGTATTGCAAGAGACGATAAACCCAAAAGCGAATCTCCTTCTTTTTTCTTGGCTGATTCAATATTGAAGTGCAACTTTTAAAGGATTTCAAGAAGTGACCTTACTCTGTTTATTTTACCAGTTCAAGGTTAATGATTTCGGCTTGTTGCTTGAGAAAAACCTCAGTTGAAGATTCTTCCGGTGTCATATCCTTGAAAAAGCTGTGAGGCCGATTCGTAATATAATCCTGGCGCCACAATTCAATAACCTACTGTGCATTCCTTAAAGAAAAAAGATATGCTTATTGAGACATTCGTCCCGAAGTCTGCCATTAGAACTTTCTATAAAAGCATTTTGAACCGGTTTTCCCGGGGCAATAAAGCGGCGTATGACTTTGTTCTCAATCGCCCAGAGGCCAAGAGCCTTGCAGATAAAGTCCGGGCCATTATCTACTATTGTTACCTGTGGTAGACCTCAAACCAAGGAATACGATCAACTACCTTAGCTACCCGTTATCAGGGGAGAGAATGCTCAGCCTCCATCACTGATCATCACGGCCAACCTGACTTTTGGGGAATGGTCCCAGATGTTCGGCGACGGCAAGATGACTACTCCCCTGCTGGACAGGGTTGCACATCACTGCGAAATAGTCGAGAGAGGCAACGAAAGTTGGAAAATTAAATCAAGAATCAATAACTGAAAAAAGTGTATGAGGTGGTCAATTTTGGACGCTGATGGTGGGTCATTTTTCGATGCCGATTGACAGCTTAAGGAGGATCCCAAATGTGCCTTCCATACAAAAGCTGGGCTTAACGACCTTAGAAACCACGATATCCTGAACACTTATGCAGCCGGGTATTTTCTAAAGATGCAAACATCGGATATATCAGTCGTCAGCTCGGACACAAAAACATTCAGAATCCAGTTGATATCTATACCCACTGGATTCCATCCGGGTAAGGAAGACCCGCAAATATGCTTGACCGGACAAAAAAGAAAGTGGTATGATTATCTCAGATTGTTCCGGTATGTTCCGGTTTATGATGGCAGGAAACAGGAATATTCAACATCCAAACATATGCAATTTCAGTATGTTATGCCATGCTGACAGATTCCTCTCTTCCCGACCACTTAAATGGTCGTTTTTGTTAATTTTTTATTAGCAGCACCTGCTGCGCCAACGCATTCATTAGACAAAACGAACATCCCTTGAGTGCCACAATTCGTAGGAATGCAAAGCTGGCCTCTCTGCGTGAATGTCCAGACGATTCAATCCATAGGTTCAAATCCACCAAGAATTCTCCCTCAACAGATTCCTGCTTTAAACAAAAAGATCAAAAAATCATACCGGACAACGCCATTACAATTCTTTCCCGTTTATCAGAAGGACACCTCATGAATAAGCTCAGCGTATTTACTATTTACACATTTTTGGCCGTTACCCTCGCTGGCTGCAGTGCCGCCACGATTAAACCCAACTACACCACAACCCATACAGATCTGATTCGCATCGGTGGAGACGCTCCGCAAAACAAGGATCCGGAAATCCTGAATACAGGATCTTTCTGCCTCCAGGTTATTGATAAGTGGAAAACCGATGGCAAAACCCCAGATGGCCAGGCGATCTGGACGAAAGACAGCTTTCGCAAAGTTGTTCCTTGCCGGAAAGAGTAACGTTGTGGAACAGGGAGGCGGTGTCGATCTGCTTGTCTAACAAGCCGCCAAAGCATAAAACATTGGCTGGGAACAGAACTCTGCAGTCAAGGATGTCGAGTCAGATAGCGGCAGCGACACGAGGCAGCAGATCTCCTTCTTTTACATCCCTCAACTCTCCTTCACTTCTCCATAGCCAGCTCGATCAACCTTTCCAGCAATGCTTGAAACTCAAGCCCATAGACAGCGGCTGCCTGCGGGAGAAGGCTGGTGGGAGTCATGCCAGGGATGGTATTAGTTTCCAGAAGCGTGATATCGCCTTCGTCGGTGACGATCATATCGGTGCGGGAATATCCCCGTAACTGCAAGGCCCGATGGGCATCCAAGGCAAATTGCTGCGCCTTTGCAGTCAATTCTGCATCGATGGGGGCCGGGCAGAGTTCCCGCGAGGCACCGGCCTGATACTTGGCGGTATAATCAAAGAAGAGGAATTCCTTGTTGGGGATAATCTCCACCAGCGGCAGGGCGACCAACTCGTCATTGCCCAGAACCCCGGCAGTAATCTCCCGCCCCCTCACAAACTGCTCAACCATGACCTGCGAATCTTGTTCATAGGCACCCCTGATCCCTTCCCCCAACTCCTCCTCAGTAGTAGCAATAGACATTCCTATACTGGATCCTGCCCGTACCGGCTTGATGACCAGGGGCAAATGCAGGCGCTCCAGCAGCCGAGCCGGCGTCTGAGCATCCTGCGGCCTGGCCATCTCCCAATCGGCCACAGGCAGGCCATGCAGCCGATACATAATCTTGGCCAGGTTCTTGTCCATGGCCATGGCACTGCCCAAAACTCCGGCTCCCTGATAGGGAATCCCCAGCAGATCAAGAAAACCCTGCACCGTTCCATCCTCACCATACAACCCATGCAGGAGAATAAAGGCCACATCAATGGACGACGCATCTTGGGCAAGGGCCGCCAGATCCGTTGCCGGGTCATAGCGCTTGACCAGAAACTTTCCAGGATCAAGGGCCTTCTCCACCCCAAGCGCCCCCTTTAATGATACCTCCCGTTCACTCGAACGACCACCAGCCAGCAACGCAACCCGTATTCGTGTCTCTTCCTTCACCCTCTCTCTCCTTGCATGATTCGTTAAACCCTTTTAGTCATTACACCCTTTTCTTCCTGCCGGAAATGCCCTTTCATTTTTCCACGACTCGATTATTATACCCCATATGGATAAAGATATTATCAAAAAAGTGGCAGAAGAAATTGCCCATATTGTTGGCCGGAAGCACTGCACCACCCGCTTGGAGGATCTCCATTGCTACTCCTACGATGGCACCGGCAAAACCTTTCTCCCGGATATCGTCGCTTTTCCTGACTCCACCTCCCAGGTAGCCGGATTGCTCCGCCTGGCGGGCACGTACAACCTGCCGGTGGTGGCCAGGGGGGCCGGAACCGGCATGACCGGCGGCTCTCTTCCCGTTCAAGGCGGACTGGTACTGGCACTCTCCCGCCTGAACCGGATTCTCGAGATCGATCGGGACAACCAAATTGCCATCGTTGAACCGGGGGTTATTACCGGGGAATTTCAGAAGGCTGTGCAAGAGGTGGGGCTGTTTTACCCGCCTGATCCGGCCAGTCTCAAGTTCTGCACCATGGGCGGCAATGCCGCCGAATGCGCCGGTGGCCCTTCAGCAGTCAAATATGGAGTAACTAAAGATTTTATTATAGGCTTGGAGGTAGTGCTGGCCAATGGTGAAATCCTGACCACCGGCACCCGGACCGAGAAAGGGGTGGTCGGCTATGATCTCACCCGGCTTTTCATCGGCTCGGAAGGAACCTTGGGCATCATCACCAAGATTATCACCCGCCTCATTCCCCTTCCGGAACGCAAAGCGACCTTTTTAATCAGTTCAAACTCCCTGCCGCAAGCAACAATCCTGGTAACCGATATCCTCAATCACAATATCCGCCCCTGTACCCTCGAGTACATGGATAAAACCGCCCTGAGCGTGGTCGCAGAACTGCTCCCCAACCCACCCGCCCCGGATCTTGAAGCCATGCTCCTGCTCGAACTGGACGGCAGTCGAAGTGAGGTGCACGACCAGACAGAACGGCTGCATACTCTCTTAAACAATGACACCCATCACAACCACTGCACCATTCGGCAGGCAGCTACTGACGCCGAAAAAAAGGAGCTCTGGCTGGCCAGACGTTCCATCTCACCGGCCACCTTCCAACTCAGCCCCCACAAAATCAGCGAAGATGTGGTTGTACCCCGCAGTCGTATCCCGGAACTTGTCCATTTTACTGAAAACCTGGCGCAGGAGCTGAACCTGACCATCCTCACCTTTGGCCATGCCGGGGATGGCAATATCCATGTCAATATCATGCTGGATCGAGACCAGGAGGAACAGCGCCGCAAGGGTGCTCTTGCCAAGGAACGCCTTTTCCGTCAGGTCGTTTCCCTTGGCGGAACCCTGTCCGGAGAACACGGCATCGGCATCACCAAATCCACATTCCTGCCCCTTGAACTGGACGCAACGACCATGAATACCATGAAAAAGCTGAAGAACTTGTTTGATCCGCAAGGTATCCTCAATCCAGGAAAGATCTTCCCCTCCGAGAGTTCCAGATCCTCACTGCCGGACTGAAAAAATCCACGATGATGGAAAAATCCATTGACAGACGAAGAAGTTCTTTTTATAAATACGGATTCTTTTTTCAAAAGAATTGCTATTTTTATTTGTTAACATAGACCTTTTCAAGGGAGACGCCACTGTCGGCTCCTTCCGAATCCCAAGATACACTGGAGTCCTAAATGATAGAAGTTGAAGTTCGGGGAGACATTGAATACGCCATCAGACAACTCAAAAAAAAGCTGCAGATTGACGGGATCAAACGAGAGCTGAAACGCCGTGAATGCTATGAAAAACCAAGCATCATGAAACGCCGGAAACAGGCTGAAGCCCGCAGAAAACTCCGAAAATTCAACCGAACCCGAAAGGCGTAAGGTTTCAGGAGACAGGACACCTGGAGTTGATCCTTTCGCTCCAGGCGTTCAATCCTCTCTTTTCTGACACCTTACGACACATCATCTGATCACTCTTTCTCGCTCTCTCCCCCAGCAATTCATCTCCGCAAGATCACTTTATCTTCGTTATCTGATCACAGAGAAGCGCTTGGCGAATAATACCGTCCAGGCCTATCACGCTGATATTAATATTTTTTTCAGATTCCTTCGGCAGCAAAAAATTCTGAAGTTAGAAGAAGTTGAGAGCAGTACGGTGCATATCTTCCTCGAACATTGCGGAAGACAGAAGCTTTCCCATCGCAGTAACGCCAGAAGAATATCCGCCCTCAAAAGTTTTTTTGGCTTCTTGCTGACTAACACCACCGTCAGCCACAATCCCCTTGCCGCCATCGACCTTCCACGTACCGGCAGCCGACTCCCAAAAGCCCTCACTATCAGCGAGGTGACCAGTCTTCTGACTCCACCCACCGTTATCACCCCCCAGATTCAGAGAAACTACACCATGCTGCATCTTCTCTACGCTACCGGCATCAGGGTTTCAGAGCTGATCTCTATCCCCCTTGCTGCGTGCAATCTCACCTCCTGTTTCATCAGGGTCATTGGTAAGGGCAACAAGGAACGACTTATCCCCTTTGGCGTTCCGGCTCGGGAAATCATCGAACACTACCTTCAGACCGCCCGTCCCCTGATTCTTAAAGGCCGGCGCAGCAACATCCTTTTTGTCAGCAACCGCGGCCATGCCATGACCAGACTCCGTTTCTGGCAGATCGTCAAGGAGGCGGCCCGAGCAGCAAATATCAGCAAGGCCATTTCGCCGCACATGCTGCGCCACTCGTTTGCCACCCATCTCCTGACCCATGGAGCCGACCTGCGCTCCGTGCAACTCATGCTCGGCCATGCTGACATTGCCACCACCCAGATTTACACCCACATCGACCAGGACAGGCTCAAGGATATCCATAAAAAATTTCACCCTCGCGGATGAGAGGTTGCCGGATCAATGTGATTCAACGTATACTAATATCAATTCAGAGGAAGAGGTTCAGCCTGAATCCTGAAGACGCAACACAAAAAAATGATCCTTCAGCACTGACAAGTGTTTGAAATCCATCACTCTCCCCATCGATAGAGCAACGAAAAGGAAAGGCCCATGCGCATCGCAACCATTATCTACCAACTTGCCCTCACTTTCTGGGTAGGCGGAGCGGCTCTTTTCACCTTTACCCTGACTCCGACCCTCTTCAGATCCTATTCCCGGGACATGGCAGGCGGGATCGTCGGGGTGCTCATCCCCGGTTATTTTTACTGGGGACTGGCCTGCGGCTTCATCGCGCTCCTCTGCCTTTTCTTGACTCGATCTCAGGGCCGGCAGGTCAGGGCTGCCTCGATTCTTCTTGCCATTATGGTCAGCCTGACAGCGGCCCAGGCCTTTATCATCGTTCCACGCGCTGCCGCCCTGAAAAAGGACATTCCCTCTTTTGATACAACCCCGCCTGATCATCCAGTCCGGGTTCAGTTTAGAAAACTCCATGGGATTTCGGCTGTGGCCAATCTGGCGGTGATAGCCGGCGGCATATTTCTGGTCATCGTTTCCGCCCCGAAAACCCGAGATCAAGACACAATCCCGGCCCCCTGATTTCTCCTTTCCCCGGCAATGCAAGTCATCACCACCCATCTCAATGCCGACTTTGACGGCCTGGCCTCCATGATTGCCGCTCAGAAGCTTTACCCGGAGGCGGTTATGGCCTTTTCCGGATCACAGGAAAAAAATCTCCGGGACTTCATCCATGAGATTCTGGAAGATCAGTATTCCTTTGCCAGGCTTAAACATATCGATCTCAAGGCAGTTACCCAGCTCATCGTCGTGGACACCAGGATTGCCAGGCGAATCGGCCCTTTTGCCGCCTGCTTGAACAACCCGGGCCTGTCACTCCACCTCTATGACCATCACCCGAACAGCCCGGATGACATGAAGGGGGAGCTGGAGATCGTCGACATTGTCGGCTCCACCACCACCCTTTTCACCCGCATCCTTCAACAGCGCAACATCGCCATTTCTTCCGCCGAGGCCACCATATTCGGTCTTGGCATCTACGAAGACACCGGCTCTCTCACCCACCTGACTACCCGTCCTGCCGATCTGCAGGCCGCTGCGTGGCTCCTTGAAGAAGGGGCACAACTTGAAATCATCTCTCAGTTTATCACCTACGATCTCAGCGCCCATCAGGTAGAACTCCTGCACAACCTGATGGAGACAGCCCACAGCTACAGCATCCAAGGCGTCGAGATTGTCGTGGTCAGCCTCACCCTCCCTGAATATTCCGACGACTTTGCCCTGATCGTGCGCCGCTTCATGCTGATGGAAAACCTGGACGCAATCTTTGCCATTGTTTCCATGGACGGACGGATCTACCTGATCGGCAGAAGCTGTCTCGCAGAAGTCAACAGTGGCGAGATAGCACGGGAGTTTGGCGGTGGCGGCCATGCCACTGCGGCCTCGGCCACAATTCACGACATGACCCTCATAGAAGCCGAGGACAAACTGATCCGTGCCCTGCACCGGCATATCCATCCACAGTCCGTTGCCAAAGAGATGTTATCCCAGCCCGTTATCAGTGTTCCTGCCGAAACGAGCCTCCTCCAGGCGAATACTCTCCTCACCCGCTACAACATCACGGCACTGCCGGTCGTCGCCACTGAGGCCACGGGTGTTAGAACACCCGGCCTGACTTCCGACCAGACCCAGGCCAGACCGCCATCCACCCGGGTCGTGGGTATCATCACACGGCGGATCACGGAAAAATCCATTCACCACGGACTTGGTCATCTGCCAGTGAGTGAATATATGACAAGCGACATTGAGATCCTCCCCTTGAGTGCCACCCTTGCAGATATCGAAGCCCTGATCATCGAGCGCCGACAACGACTGGTTCCCATAGTTCATGATGGCCAGCTGACAGGGGTTATCACTCGCACCGATCTTTTGAACATGCTGGTGGGCGACCCGGCCCATCTGCCGAAAAGCCTGATGCACGAGA
This sequence comes from Desulfobulbaceae bacterium, assembly GCA_019163335.1. GTDB lineage: Bacteria > Desulfobacterota > Desulfobulbia > Desulfobulbales > Desulfocapsaceae > UBA2270. The sequence continues at coordinate 43,014 of JAFLKM010000009.1, forward strand.
GTCAACCTTTCCAGGAAAAAACTCGAAACCTGAAAGCTCTGATCGTGGAAAGCCTCGATAATGAGTTTATCACCCTGCTCAAAACTATTGGCGAGGTAGGGGATACCCTTGGCTTTCGAGTCTTTACCGTGGGTGGTTTTGTACGTGATCTGCTTCTGCAGAACAGGAATCTGGATTTAGATATTGTGGTGGAGGGAGATGGGATTGCCTTTGCAAGGAAACTGGCCGAGAAACTTGGCGGCCAGGTCAAGGCGCACGAACGGTTTTTCACCGCCATGATTTTACTGCCGGCTCAGAGTTTCAATGGCCTCAAGATCGACGTGGCCACAGCCAGGCTTGAATATTACGACTACCCGGCAGCCTTGCCCACCGTTGAACTTTCATCCATCAAGCTTGATCTCTACCGCCGTGATTTTACCATCAATGCCATGGCCATTCAGCTCAACCCGGCTCAATTCGGCATCCTGTTCGATTTTTTCAACTGCCAGAATGACCTGAAAAGCAAAATCATCCGGGTCCTGCACAACCTCAGCTTTGTCGAAGATCCCACCCGCATCTTCCGAGCCATCCGTTTTGAACAACGGATGGAGTTTAGAATCGACGGCCACACCTGCCGCCTGCTCCAGAGTGCAGTTAAAATGCAACTCTTCGGTAAGGCCAACGATCCCCGTTTCTTCACTGAGCTCCAGCTTATCTTTGCCGAAGACAATCCACTCCCGGCCATCAACCGTCTGGCTGAGTTCAAACTCTTTCAATTTTTATGGCCGGAGCTGAAGCCCAACCTAAAGATTGACCGACGTTTTAACCACATCCTGACCCAGGCCGGGCAGGCCTTGTCCTGGTTTCACCTGCTCTATCTGGAAGAGCCGCCTCCGGCCTGGCAGGTTTACCTTCTGGCAATCATGGGCCGCTCAAAAGCCCCTGAACTCTCTGCCTTTTGCCACCGGTTTGCCCTCTCGTCAAGGATCTGCGACTTCCTTCTTCAACAGAAAGTCACCGCCGACAAGATCGCCCAGATCCTCTACCGCCGAACAACCATCAGCAGATCAGCCCTCTACTGGCTTCTCCGGGAACTCGCAAACGTCGGCCTGCTTTACCTCATGGCCATCGCCAGAAAAAATGAAATCAAGCAGGGTGTTTCTCTCTATGTCACCGACCTGCGAAAAATCAAACCCGAGATCACCGGTTCCCACCTCAAGGCCATGGGATATTCTCCCGGACCGGAATTCAAAACCATGCTGCACGAGCTCTTGACTGCCCGTCTTGACAGGGTTCTCCATACCCGGCAGGAGGAAGAGGCGTTCATCAGGAGCCATTTCCCACTGCCGAAAAGCCCTTCTTTCCCTGATCCAACAAACTGACCACTCTTTATCGGTCGCTTGAAATACCGCCTAAACCGTCAATTTTTTCGCAATTTTGGCAACGTGCTCACCCTGAAAACGGGCTCCGGCCAATTCATTGGCACTGGGAGACAGGCTGCCTTCAGCACCGGCTATGGTTGAGGCCCCGTAAGGAGAACAGCCGGTGATTTCAGAAGTGTTCATCTGACCTGCAAAGGTGTATGGCAGCCCTACCACCACCATTCCATGGTGGAGCAGGGTAATATGAAAGCTCAAAATAGTCGACTCCTGGCCGCCGTGCTGGGTATTGCTACTGGTAAAGACACTGCCTGCCTTGCCTGCCAACGCCCCGGTCTTCCACAACTGCCCGGTACCATCGAGAAACTGACGCATCTGGCCGCACATGTTCCCAAAACGGGTAGGAGTCCCGAAGATCACAGCATCCGCTTCTCCAAGCTCTTCCACCGTACACACCGGAACCGACCCCTGTGCACTCTGAACTGCCAGGGCACCCATCTTCTCCAGCACTTCCTGAGACAGAGTCTCCGGCACCCGCCGCAATACGACCTCAGCCCCTTGCACACTCCGCGCACCCTCTGCCACAGCCTCTGCCATCTTGCCGATATGTCCGTACATGGAATAATACACTATTAATATTTTCATCTTCGGCTCCCTTTTTTACAAAAATTCACCTCAACAACAGGACATTGAGAAACAACCCGAGAACTCTCATCCTGCCAACTTTTTCTCAATCAACTGCAAATCATTCCAGGTCTCCTTTTTCATCTCTTCCGCCTGGAGCAAATAGGAAGGATGGTAAGTGGGCATCACCGGGATCTCCCTGCCGTTGACTGAATACCGGTGAAAACGGCCGCGCAGTTGCGACAGGGACTGCGGCAGATCAAGTAGGGCCCTGGTGGCAATAATCCCCATGGTACAGATTACCTCCGGCGCAATCACCGCAATCTGCCGCCGCAGATAGGCAAGACAACACTGGATATGATCTGCCACTGGTTGGCAGGAGACCGGAAACGCACACTTCAGGATGTTGGTAACAAAGGCATCTTGCGGGTCAATATGAATAGCCGAAAGCATCCGCGCCACCATCCTGTCCTCCTCAAGACCAAACAGAAACTCAGAGGAAGCCGTCGGCTGCTCCCCAGGAAGGTTCAGCCAGCCGCCGATAATCAGCAGTCTGGCCTTTGAGTTGCCCCGACCGGCTACCGGCGCTACTCTCCTCGCATGCAGCTCACAGTTCCGGCACCCTTGAATTTCTCTGCCAATATTGCCAAGTGTTTCTGCAACAGAATCCGCTGATTTCGGCAGGATTTCAGGCTGTGATTTCACCATCTCCACCCTGACCGAGGGCTCAAACGCAGCGTCAACAAGACGCAAACGCCCTGCCTCCTGAGGATAGGCGTCAACCCCAAGAACCTGATGGTAGGCGAGCAACGCTCGAACGTCTTCTATCACCTTAAACTGCTGCGAATTCATAGCCCCTGTTCCGGTACATTCTTTTCATTGAAGCGAAGACTTCCCTGACGGGAACATAACTGACAATGGCACAAATTATGCCCCTCACGCCTTGACAAAATCCAAGGACGACAAACTGTAATTTTATTAAAGCAAAAGAGAATTTTGTGCCTTACAGATTGTTTTCTTGTTTATTTACAAGTAAATGATCGGCGCAAGGCAGTTATCCCGTTTATCGGGGGTACTCAGGGCCCTGCACTCAAAAAAAACCTGAACACTTCTCGGGCCACTATATTATCCATACTTAACAAGAGGGAATACCCATGCCAATCTATGAATTCAAGTGTAATGACTGCGATAAAACCTTCGAGAGCCTGGTGCTCATCGCCTCCGCCGTTGACAGTATCCGTTGTAAACATTGCCAGAGCGCCAACATCAAAAAAATACTGTCGGCCACCAGCGGCAAACCAGCAAAAGATTCACCCATTCCAGCCGGAGCCCTCTCCGGCTGCTCTTCAAGGTCCGGGTTTTCCTGAGCATAGAAGCAACAAGGGAGCCGGGTGCTCCCTGAGCAGACACGACAGCAGATAGCGTCCTCACAAGAGAATCACCGCTATTTGCTGTCCTATTCTTTCCGATCTTTTTTTGGTTCTTTCGGTGAAAAATCAAAGACCTGTTCATCTTTTTTCAACAAGCCATGCTGATCCCTTGCCACTTCCTCAAGATACCGTTCATCGGTTTTTAACCGTTTGATCTCTTCGCTCAGGGCATTATTTTTTTCTATCATAGCCCGCTTGTCCTCATTTATTTCGGCAACCCGCAGCTTCTCCTTCCGGAGAAAATAAAGTCCCTTTCCCGGGGCAAAAAAGAGAGCCAGCAGGAGAATGACTACGAGCAGCAGCGAGACGCGCAGCAACTTTTTCTGCTGCAATGGCGTCAAGGATGTTTTATATGTCTTCTTCATCAACATCTCCTCAAAAGACTCCGCTGGAGTGACAACACCCCAACAGACATCAACTCTTTTTCTGGCCTGTCATGCCCACACAACACCCCCCGATTTATCTGGTCAGCGCCTGTCTTGTCGGATTGTGCAGCCGTTATGACGGTCAGATTAAGCCTATTCCTGAATGCCGCCAATATCTGAAAAATGGCATATGGATTCCCTTCTGTCCAGAACAGATGGGCGGCCTCTCGACCCCAAGAACCTCGGCTGACTTGACCGATGGTGACGGCCACGCTGTCCTCTCAGGAAAAGCCAGGGTGATTAACCGGGACGGAACGGATGTCAGCCGGCAATTCATCAAAGGGGCCGAGCAGACTCTCTTGCTTGCCCGGAGCCAAACGGTAACATCCATTTTTTTAAAGAGCGGCAGCCCCTCCTGCGGAGTTTCAGGAGTGATCGGAGTTACGGCCGCTCTTCTGCTGCAACATGGCTTTCGTTTGACTGAATTTTAAAAGCCCCTGGGACGCACATCGTTCTCTTTTTATTTTACCCGCATCAGCAAGAGGATAACAATACCGGATTCATAGAGCAGATACAGTGGCCCACCCATGAGCAGCATATTAACAACATCAGGGGTCGGGGTCAGCATGGCGGCAATAATAGCGATAAGTAAGAGGGCATACCTCCGGTTTTTTTGAAAAAAACCTCGGGAACAGAGCCCGACCCGGGCGAGAAAGACCATAAAGACAGGAAGTTCGAAGATGGCGCCAAATGCAAGGATAAAGAGGGTAACAAAGTTGACAAAACGACTGATGGAGATGACCGGACGAAGCTGTTCCGAACTGAATCCAAGGAGGAATTTAATCCCGAAAGGCAGGGTCACCATATAACAGAACAAGGTTCCCGCATAAAAAAGAAGGGTGGTAAAGAGAACAAAAAAGAAGACCTGCCACCCCTCTACCCCAAACGGCTTTCCCATAGCCCGCCAAAACACCGCCATCATCCATGGCATGAGGACATACAAGGCAGCAAAGGCGGCCAGTTTCACGTGGGCGAGAAACGGGCCGGCCACGGTAAAGAAATAGAGCTTATCCGCCAGATGATGCTGAACAATGCGCAACAGATCGGGGGTAAGAAAAAAAATGACCGCCGTGGTGACAACAATCCCTATCCCCAGCGAGCGCAAGGATTTGCGCATTTCGCCAATAAAAATTACGGCCTTTCTGCTCCCACTATTCAACATTACGGCGCCTTCACCCTTTAAGCTACCCTTGATGGCGTCGCAAAATCATCCTTCCTGAGTCTGCCGCTCTTTTGCTTCCTTGTGGAAATTGATCTCATGATCGGCCGGTTTTAAAGAAGGATCTGCAATGATATCGACCGTAATGTGATGCTTTTTTTCCAGGTCAATCAACTCATGCCGCTTATTGTTAAGTAGATAATGGGCAACATCAAGGGGGAAGCGACATTCCACCTGATCCACAATCTTCCGGCTGGCTCCGGTCTGGATCCGGCGCAGGTAAAAGAGGGCCAGGGTTTCCACCGACCGCACCACTCCCCGCCCCAGACAATGCGGACAGACCTGATAGTTCAGGGCTTCGACGGGAGCACCAAGCTTTTGCCGCGAAATCTGCATCAACCCGAACTTGGAGATGCGGCTGATATCGGCTTTCGCCTTATCGCGTTTCATGGCAATTTTCACCTGCCGTTCAACCTCACGGATATTTTTCTGACTGCGCATATCAATAAAATCAACGACAATCAGGCCACCCAGATCGCGCAGTCGCAGCTGCCTGGTCAGTTCAGTGGCCGCCTCCATATTGGCCTTAAAGATAGCGTCCTCAAAATTCTGGCCCTTGCCGGTGGAACCGGAGTTGACATCAATGGCCACCAGGGCTTCGGTGGGGTCAATGACAATGGAACCGCCGGATGGCAGAAACACTTGGGGCTGATAGATTGACTCAATCTGATCTTCAACATTATACTGATTGAAAATCGGTCGAGCCCCCTTGTGCAGTCTGACCTTGGTATGCTTTTGTTTGTCAGGCAGCAGATCAATAAAATCCTGCACCTTTTCCATGGCAGCCAGATCATCCACCAGGATTTCCTTGATCTCCGGATCAAAATGCTCCCGAAGGAAGCGAAGGACACAGTCATGATCCTGATAAACCAGTCCGACCCCTTCCATGGCATGGGCCTTTGCCAGGATTTCATTCCACAACTTGGACAGATAAATGACATCTTTGGACAAAGAGGCCTCGGTCAGGTCGCTGCTCGCTGTCCGGACAATCCAGCCAATCCCCTCCGGAATCGCCAAGCCATCCATGATCTCACGCAATTGGGAGCGTCGCTCTTCGCCGGTAATTTTCCTTGATATGCCGGATGAATCCGAACCGGGCATAAGCACCACACAGCGGCCAGGCAGCGAAAGATAGGTGGTCATATTGGCCCCTTTATTACCCACCTCTTCCTTCACAACCTGGACCAGCAGCTCCTGTCCTCTTTCCAGCACCTCGTTGATATTCAGCTTTTTCCACTGATGCTGCTCAACGAGCTGCAGTGTTTTTTCACTGACATCGTGCCGGTAATACTCGGGATGGATCTCGCTGAAAGGGAGAAATCCGTTTTTTTCCGGCCCGTAATCAACAAAGGCTGCTTGCAGATTTGATTCCACCGCCACGATCCGGGCCTTATAGATATTGCTTTTCGTATGTTCCCGAGCCACAGTTGAGACGTGAAGGGATTCCAGGCGGCCATCTTCAAGCAGGGCAATTCGACACTCCTCCGGCTCCTCCGCATTAATCAGCAACCGGCAGTTTGTACATTTGCTCACCTTTTCTTCTTCAACCTCAGGCACCTCATCGCTCTCATCTTCGGGCATGTCGAGAGAATCTGATGTCGGCTTTTTCCTCCCCCGTGACCGCGATGGTCGCCTGACTGGCTCAGCGGACGATTCCGGCTTTCCACCATCCGGGACTACTTCCTGGCCTTGCCCTGAAACTGACAGGATATCACTGTCACCAGTGTCCGGGCTTCCAGAATCCACCGTCCCCTCTGACGGCAAGGCAGCCATGGCTTGTGAGACACCCCCGGCATCAATCTCTCCGGTGGCTGGAACATCCTCGGTTGTTTTTTTCCTCGATCGGGCCGGTCGACGGCTCCTCTTTTTCGGAGCAGGACTCGTCTCGGTATCAGTAGCACCGACACCATCCTCCTTCGTCGACGCCTCAACCTGGCTGGAAGGCGCTTTCTCTTTTTCTCCCCTTACAGGCTCTTCTGCTGCAGCCGCCGGCAGAGATTCCGGCAACTCCGCATTGGTCTCAGGCTTCTTCCGCCTTGGCCGGGCTGGTCTTTTGCGCCCTGTCTTTTCGGGCTGCACGGACTCCGCAATCTCGACTGCAACCTCAGTGACAGCCACCTGCGGCTGATCAGCGGCCTTCTCGACGATTTCTCCCTCAACCACAGAAGTGGAACTCTTCCACCAGGCTCCGGTGGTTGCCTTGATCTTTTTTTCTTTCTGTGCTTGACCAGCTTCCTGCTCAAGATTTGTTTTCTTTTCAGTCATTCTTCCTTTCCTTAGTCCAGACACAGCTTTGCCTGACAGACAAAATAATGCCGGATAGAATAGACACCTTGCAGGACATTCTTTTGCTGCAAGACATCGTAAAATATTAAAAGCCGGTGGCTAATTAACCGGCACACTCCTTGGGACCGGCCCCGGAAAACCCGCCGCCATCCCGTTACAATTCATCAACGACACGCTAAACGTCTTGAAAAAGACTTACTCTTCAAGACGTTGTATAGAGTGATAAAACTCTTTATCACTATGGATAATCTTTTCAATTCTGGCTGCTGCAACCAGTCTCTGAACGCACTCACGGGTCAGTTCCAGATCCTGAATATGCAGGGCCTTGTCAATTTCTTCAAGGGGACACGGACGTCGCTGAAGCATTGCCGCGATCTCCTCCATAAGGAGTTCCGGCAACTGTTTTTCACTCCCATCCTTTTTCTTTTCCAGGGCCTGAAAGTCGACAAGATTATCAACCGGTCCGGCAAAACCATCAGACAATATTGCCACGGCCTGCGCCATTTTTTCCGGGGTCACAGGCTGGGCCAGACCATCCATGGGCGGCCTGGCCACAGTATTCAACTGAATCCGGGTCGGCTGGATCTTTCGCACAGCCTGCTGCAGGGCAATAAGATCCTCTAAACTGTCATTAAGCCCTTTGACCAGGAGAATTTCAAGCCACACCTCTCCTCGAAATTCACGACTAAAAAGAACAAGACCCTCAATAATCTGTTCAAGATTCAACGCCTTCGCCGGTTGATTCACCCTTTCAAAACTCTCCTGTCTGGCCGCGTCAAGGGAGGGAATAACAATATCCGCCCCAGACAAATCGGCCCGAACCTGTGGGTCAAAAAAAAGAGTTCCATTGGTTAAAACAGCCACGGGCTTATCCGTCTTTGCCTTTAAATGGGCAATAATCTTCCCTAAACCGCTATGCAGGGTGGGCTCACCCATGGCGGTCAAAGTGAAGACATCAATGGGGCGTCCACCCGCACTGGTGGCAAGAACCTGATCAATTTCTTGAATGATCTCTTCTGTGGGGACGTATTCTTTTCGCTCACAGGTCAACTCAGTGGTTGGCCCGACTTCGCAATAGACGCAGTTGAGAGAACAGATTTTGGGGGGAAGCAGATCAATGCCCAGAGAATGACCAAGGCGCCTTGAATAAACCGGACCAAATAGATATTTCATTGCTGAATCACGATCAATACGTCTCTCTGCATACGTCGTAGTACCTGAAAAAGAAATCTTTCGACAGAAATCATGCTATGCAAATGAAAGAAAAGTAAAACAATCCCCCTGCATTATCAAGGAAATTCGTTGCACCTCCCACAACCTGCCAACGAATAATCCGGCCTAATCAAGCTTGAATGCAACGCCGCTTGTCCTTTCTCATCAAGATCTCGACGTCCCTTCACAAGGGGAGTGAAGGTCTGCAGAATCCATTGCGCTGCCTTTAAAAAGTGAGCTGAAGCTCCCTTCTGCGACCAGTTAAAATTTGAGACAGCCAAGATTGCGCCTGCAATGAATTACACATGTCTCGATATTTTAAGCACGAATCACTTGAAACATTTAATCTGATTAAGTAAACTCCTTTTGAATAATCATTTTTTCGTTATTATTCTGGTTATTCCGTCATAAATTTTGCTGTCTTTTCTGACTCTCTTTCGCTCACCCCAGGAAACAGAATTCGATTTAAACCCTGGCTTGAATCGATACTCTGAGAATCCGGCCGGCTTGAAGTTCCAAAACATATGCCATCTCTTCCTCCATGGAATTTACCTTGATAAAGCGCTTCGCCCTTCCCCGTGCCGGTCATCTGTTCTGCCTGACATCTCTGATCAGCTTGTCCCTTGCCGCAGGCACTGGCCTGGCCGAGAGCGTCAGCACCGAAGAATGGCAGATAGAAGCCGACAAGATCACCCGCTTTGAAAGCCCCAGATCAATCGTTGCAACCGGCAATGTAGTGATTACCAAGCTTGAACAACTCCCTCCCGAGCCGTCGAAAAAACAGCAGCATGACCAGAAATGGGCAATTCTTCTGGAGGAAACACCCCCTTCGCCGGAGGCCACAACCGGCGAAATACTGGAAAGCAAAACTGCTCCCCGCTATAAAACCAGCGTCACCATTCAGGCAGACTGGATAACCTATGATGTGGAGAACGGCTCCATCAACGCGCGCGGCAATGTTAACATCAAAGGATCTGACGACGAACTCAGGGCGGATGAAGGGGTGGTTGATCTAGCGAAAGAGACCGGCACCTTCACCAATGCCACCATTCTACGAAAGTCCCTTGACCTCCATCTGGAAGGTCAGACCGTAGAAAAAACAGGGTTTAACACCTACCACATCAAAGATGGCTGGATTATAACCTGTAAACTGGAAGAGAACGAGACTCCACCGTGGAGCTTTGCCAGCACCGATACCACCATCACCGAAGGTGGTTATGCGCTCTTGAAGAATGCAACCTTTCGCATCAAGGATGTCCCGGTTCTCTACAGCCCCTGGATGATTGTTCCAGCGAAAAACAAACGCCAGACCGGTCTGCTGCTTCCCGAGCTTTCCCTCTCTGACCGCAATGGCTTTGGGTTTGATCTGCCTCTTTTTGTAAATCTCTCCGACTCCACCGACCTGACCATCTTTCCCCAATACTACGCCAATCGAGGGTTCATGCCGGCAACGGAATTCCGATATGTCCTCGGAGAGTCCCAAAAAGGAACCTTGATGGGCAATTTTCTTCAGGACAAGCTCTCCGACCCATCTGAAACCGACTACTATCAGGATACCGGATATACCCATGGCAACGAAGACAGGTACTGGTTCCGGGGCAAGATCGACCATGATCTTCCCAATAACCTGT
>JAFLKM010000063.1 GCA_019163335.1 Desulfobulbaceae bacterium
AACTGGCGCTCACCCGCCGCCTGCACCTGATTGCGATCATCGGCAGCAACGCCCCTTATGTCGGGCTTCTCGGTACCGTCCTTGGTATTATGCTGATATTTTATACCATGGGACAGGAGGGGATGGTGGACTCCGCCCGGATCATGACTGGTCTTGCCCTTTCTTTGAAGGCCACTGCTGCCGGTCTGCTGGTGGCCATCCCGGCGGTGGTGCTCTACAATCTGCTGCAGCGGAAGGTCAAGGAGTTGCTCCTCGGCTGGGAGGCGCAGAATGGATGAGACAAACTTTGATTCGATCAACGTCGTTCCCTTCATCGATATCATGCTGGTGCTTTTGACCATTGTCCTGACCACGGCCACCTTTATTGCCAACGGCACCATCCCGATCAATCTGCCCAAGGCCGAAGGCAGCGCCACCGAAGGGCGGGGTCTGACCGTGGAGATCAATCAGGGCGGCCTGATCTATTTTCAGGGGGAGGCCCACGATCTGGCGTCGCTGCGTCAGGCCCTGAATGGAGAGGACCGGCAGAAGCCGCTGCTGATCCGGGCCGACCGGTCATTGGCCCTGCAGTCCTTTGTCGATGTCATGGGGCTGATTAAAGAGCTTGGTTTTGCCAAGATGAGTCTGCAAACCGAGGCCACACCATGAAACGGCATGGACGGGCCTTGACCGAATCCCTGGTCCTGCATGGGCTTCTCGCGACCTCCATGATCCTTATGGCTGGCGCCCTGACCCCGCCGCCAAAGGTGTTCCGCCTTGATTTTTCCCTGCAACAGTCAGTTGCTACAGCCCCATCTGAAAATCAGCAAGCGACTGCGGCAGAGTCGCTTGTGTCCCCACAACCTCCTCCGCCATTGCCCCAACCTGAGCCCAGGGCAGCCGAGGTGGTACCGCCCCCTGAACGGCTGGAGCCGGCTGTGACCAAGATCAAGTATGTTCCGGCTCCGGTCAAGCCGGTACCGGAACATGTTGTGGTGCAGAGCAGTGCGGAAAATCGAATCGAAGCTCCGGTCTCTGCCGCCCCCATGGATTCAGGGCCTGCCAACCATGCTGCGGTCAGCGAAAACAAAGAGCCCGTAACCAGTGTCGTCGAAGCCTACCGGCAGGCGAATTACACCGCCATCCGCGACTCCATTCTCGGCAATCTGCAGTATCCGATGCTCGCCCGCCGCCGCGGCTGGAGCGGCCAGGTGGAGCTTTCCTTCACCATTGCCCCCGACGGTCAGGTCAGCGAATTAAAAGTCCTCACCAGCAGCGGCTTTCCCATCCTCGATGAGCAGGCCCTGACCGCCATCCGCCGCTCCGCCCCCTTCCGCCCGCCCCCGCCCGTTGTCGCCAGCCTGGTCATGCCGGTTACCTTCCGGCTGAATTAAACCGGGTTGCTTCTGACATTGTTTTTTGCCTTTTGACGCCGCGTTTTGCAGCGCCCTTCCCCAGCCTTTTAGAGGTCTCGCCGCCGGACTTGACAGGGAATGCGGCGGCCTGTACCTTTCTGATGAGGTCAATCGTGTTTGTCCTGTCCCGATAACTATCTGAATGGAGTTTTACCCGCCATGAAAGCTCCCGTTAAATCGGCTCTCACGCCTCGTCAAATTTTGTTGATCCTGCTCATTGTTCCTGCTGCCACCTTTGGTTTGCTGACGCTGATAAACCCAGACACGCTGACTCTCTTTCTCTGGCTGGCCGTTGTCCCGCTGGTGCGGCTGACATGGAAAACAGTCAGGGCGTTTTGTGGTATGCTCTTTTAGCGCAGGCCTACGGGCAGGAAGTAATCATACCAACAACCCCAAAGCATTTTTAGTGACTTACAGATTATTTTCTTGTTTTTTTGTCCGAAAATAATCTGCGAAAGGCACTTATCCCGTTCATCGGGGTTAGGAAAAGCAGGGGGGCCGTTGACCGGGTTTCCGTTGTTGTGTATAGTACACAACATGAACAGCAAGGAAATCATAAAACAGCTTGAGGCTGACGGCTGGGTGCTTCGAGGGGTGAAGGGATCGCATCACATTTTTTCCCATCCATCGCGGCCCGGTCACATCAGCGTGCCACATCCGAAGAAGGATCTTGGCTGGGGGTTGGTTGGCAAACTGTTGAAACAGGCAGAAAGAAAATAGGAGGGCACGTATGAAGATAAGATATCCAATAGCTATTGAGCCAGGAGACGAAGCCGCTGCTTTTGGCGTTGTTGTTCCTGATCTACCGGGATGTTTCTCCGCTGGAGACACCCTTGATGACGCCGTTGATAACAGCAGGGAGGCTATCTCCCTGTGGGTCGAGTCCGTACTCGATGATGGCGGAACGGTTCCAGCTCCGGGCCTGCTGGCTGATCATGTCAAAAATCCTGAGTTTTCCGGCTGGCTATGGGCCGTGGTGGAGATTGACGGCGTGCTTCTTGATAACCATTCGGAAAGGGTAAATATCAGCGTCCCCCGCCGGGTATTGTCCCGCATTGACAGCTACGCCGCAGCCCATGGTGAGACTCGCAGCGGATTTCTCGTCAACGCCGCGCTTGAGCGGATTGTCCATGGGTAGCGACGCATCTTGCCGTTTTCACCAACCAGATGCTTCTGAGTTTTGTCCACGATTCCTTCCAGGTGGTTATGCCCTAACCCGAGGAACGGGCGTACGGGAATCTTCGATCCTGGGTGGTTTACGGACTTTACCGGGTGCCGTGCCCCTGGCCAAAGCAGCGCCCTGCCTTATTGCTCTGGCGGACGGCTCCCACCTTTTCCCCAGGCTTGCCTCTTGCGTCTCGAAATTCTCCTCCACCGCATCGCGCATATCCTCGGAGATTTTCCGCATGAGTGGCGAGAGATTGCCAGCCCGCTGAGAGAGCCGGGCAAGAAGCGCCTGCACCTGTTTATCGTCGACGGGGATCTTGATCATGATCTTGACTTTCTCTGTGGTTGGTGGTTATGATATGGGGTATGACAACAATTACTTTTGACACACTGAAATATACCAAGCGGCTCCGTGCTGCTGGTTTCAGCGAGGAGCAAGCTGAGGCTTTCGCCGAGGCCCAGAAAGATACCCTTGAGAGCGCGATGGACACAACCCTTGCCACTAAGGTTGATATCCATGCTGTCCGCGATGACATCCGTGGCTTGCAGCTTGAGTTGCGGCTGCTGAAATGGATGTGTGCTACCACTCTTGGCGCCATGATTGCGGTATTGGTTCGGCTGTTTATTCATTGATTTTATATAGGGTGGTATTCAATCTGTGGCCTAAAGGTAAGGCATGAGCGATTGTCGGAAGACAATCGCCCACTATGTGCAGTGTCGAAGCTGCGCCAGATTGAATATCACCTTGTTTTTTCATACTGCCTAAGGCCTATAATTGATCCACTGGCCATCCTGTCTATTGTTACAATCTCGTTTATTCCATTTTTTCTATAATTAACACCAATTATTGCCTTATTTTCTTTTCCACCGACTACGCTGTCGAACAGGTACAGGATAGTTGCGTTGTTAGTGTCAAAAAACGCCTGCCCATAAATTATAGCGTCAGGTATATTGTAAATTTCTTCTATATTTACAGTGTGTTTTGCTCTTTTCTCCTCATCTTTTACCTTTGCGTGCCGAGAGTGTAGTAACCTGTCTTTCCATATCCAAATATGAGGGGTTGTTGGCTCAATTCCTTTGCCTGCAAGAAAGTCATACACCTGCAAGTCCACACATCCAGCAAGAGTTTTGTTTACCGGGTATCTCACATCTTCAAGAACATTCTTCACAAAAGAATCGTAATCAGCTTTATTGAATCCGGATTGCAACTCCTTTAAAATGCTTGCAAAGACGGCCCGCCTCCCCGCACAGCCTCCAGTTAAAGCAAAGCTACTGCCTTCACACCCGGAATACTGTTTTGCAGCCCTTTGAAAGAGCAGGCCCTCAAGCTGTTCTTTTTGCCCCTCCCCCGGATTATAACTCCAGCCGGAGTCAGTAAAATGAATATTCCCTTTCGCGTCCTTCCAGCCGGTTACGGACATTGGCGTTTTGTCCCGGCCCACCCCCACAATCTTCTCCACCATATCACCATCGCCAGATAGTACCTTAAGCCCCTTCTGTGCTATCTGCTTGGCAGTCAAGGCGCGGGTGCGACAACGACAACGAAAACCAAGGGGCGGGAAGTGGGTCTTCCAGAAAACGTCATCATGTCTGAACACCTTCCCGTTTAAGGCCGAATGCGCTGGCCTGGTGCGATTATCCATCACCGCGATATATTGCCAGTAGGGGGCGATCGTCAGCGTTCTCCCTGAAGTCCTTATGTCGACCGGCCATATAGGCGGTTTGCAGGTTGGTGCGGTAGATGGTTTCCAGCCGATGCGGGCTTCCCATCTGGGCGCCGGTGACTGGATCGCGGCCCCACCAGCCTTTTGCCTTGAGGAGTGGGGTCAGGTCATCCCTGAACTTGTCAAAGGTTGTACCGTCAGCAAGGGCCCTGTCTACCGCATTTCGGATATCTTGCAGGATGTCGAGTCGTGCCACCTTCGCCACGGCGAACGCCTTGGCATGGGCGTCCTGATCCATCTCGTGCCAGTCCCATGTAAAATCTTGTAGCCCTTGGCCTGAAAATACTTGATGGACTGCTCTGGCGGTAGGTTGAGAGCGTGGGAGAGGTCGGGTGCGTTGGTCATTGTTTTTTTCTCCTTTCGCTTTTTGTCAAACAATACTTTACAAAGTTTGCAAAGCCGCTTAACATAGGAGCATGCTAACGATACGAATTGCAATGCAGGCGTTAAAAGTAATGCTAAAAATGCCAAGGGAGACCGCGTCCAAGATTCGGTCAGAGCTTGATGCCGTTGCCGCAAGCCCATCGTTATATCGCGGGGACTGGAAGCCGTTGCAAGGCTCCGCTGGATTCTGGCGGCTCCGTGTTGGCAGTTGGCGGGTAATCTGCGAACTGCGAGACGGTGAACTGGTACTGCTGGTTGTCAAAATAGCGCCAAGGGGAGACGCATACAAATGAACGTGCAAATCATTGAAATGAAAGGAAATCCAGCTTTTGCAGTGGTTCCTGTCTCCGAGTGGGAATCACTGCTCGCAAGGCTTGAGGAGTTGCAGGACTTGGCAGACGCCAGGGGGGCGGCAGCAGGGGAGTCTTTTCCCGTGGAGCTGGCTGACCGTTTGCTGGCCGGCGATCCACCACTGCGCGTCTGGCGTGAATATCGAGGATTCACCCTGCAAGCCCTCGCTGAAGCCTGTGGCGTTTCCCGGCAGATGCTCTCCATGATCGAACACGGCAAGACTGCCCCATCTGCATCACTGCTTTCCAGGCTTGCATCAGCCCTGCGCTGCGACATGGATGATCTTCATGCGTAATTCATCATGACACCTGAATCCTTCATCGCCCTCTGGAAGAACAACCCTCTCACCGAGCGGGCTGGCGCGCAGGCCCATTTTGACGATCTGTGTGACCTGCTGGGGGTGGATAAGCCCCGTGACCCGGACAACTACTGCTTTGAGCGGGGCGCAAAGAAATCTTGTGGCGGCGATGGCTGGGCCGATGTGTGGAAGCGCGGCCATTTCGGTTGGGAGAACAAGAAGCCGGGCCGTGATCTCAAGGCCGCCTTGAAACAACTGACCGATTATGCCCTGCGCCTGGACAACCCGCCCTTACTCGTTGTCTGCGACCGGGAGCGGATTATCATTCATACCGCTTTTACCGGCTATCCCGACCAGCCCACGGAAATCCGCATTGACGAGCTGGCCGATCCCGGCACGCGGCAAACCCTGGCCTGGGTCTTCACCGACCCGGAACGGCTCCGTCCGTCCAAGTCCACCGCCGCCATCACCGGCGAGGCCGCCGGGAAATTCGCCGGGCTGGCCGAGGGGATGCGGGCTCGCGGACAGGACGGGCAGCAGGTGGCCCACTTTTTAGTCCAATGCCTCTTTTGTATGTTTGCAGAGGACGAAGAACTTTTGCCCGGCTCGGTCTTTACCGGAATTTTGGGGAATGCGGCAGGCGATGCGGTCCGTGCCGCCGGGCGCATCCACCGGCTCTTTGTCGCCATGCGCGATGAGGGCGGCGAATATGGCGACCATGATATCGCCTGGTTCAATGGCGGCCTGTTCAAGACCATCGACATTCCCGCCTTAACCATCGCTGATCTTGCCGCTTTGCACGAGGCTGCCCACATGGACTGGCGGGCGATTGATCCCACCATTTTCGGCACCCTCTTTGAGCGCAGTCTTGACCCCGCCACCCGAGCGCCCTTGGGCGCGCACTACACCGACACCGCCACCATTGAAAAACTCATCACCCCGCTGATTTTCGACCCCTTGCTGAAAGAATGGCAGGCGGCCAAGGTGGTGATTGCGGCGGGTGCAGGCAAGGGCCAGCGGAGCAAGGCCTGCAAGGATGCAAGCGTCGCCTGGCACGGCTTTCTCACTCGCCTTGACCGCTTCCGGGTTCTTGATCCGGCCTGCGGTTCGGGCAATTTTCTCTATCTGGCCCTGGCCGCGTTGCGTGAGGTGGAACGGCGGGTCCTGCTCGAAGGCTTTGAGCTGGCCGGCTATCAGCCCGGGCTTTGGTTGCACACCGGGCCGCATAACATCTGCGGTATTGAGATCAACGAGTATGCCGCCGAGCTTGCCCGTGTTACCGTCTGGATCGGCGATCTCCAGTGGCACCGGCGCAATGGCCGTGAAATTGTCCGCAATCCGATCCTGCGCTCCCTTGACACCATCGAACGGCGGGACGCCTTGCTGGGTGAAGATGGGAGCGAGGCGAGTTGGCCAACGGTGGATGTGATTGTCGGCAATCCGCCGTTTTTGGGGGGCAGCAAGAAGCGAGGCGAACTGGGAGATGCCTATTTTGAGGCCCTGGCCCAGTGCTACGAGGGCCGAGTACCGTCGGGTGCCGATCTGGTGACCTATTGGTTTGAGAAGGCGCGGGCGCAGATTGAGTCAGGGCAGGCGGCAGCCGCAGGACTGGTTGCCACCAACTCCATCCGCGGCGGGGCCAATCGCAAGGTCTTGGAGCGGATCGTAGCCAGCACCCAAATTTTCGAGGCCTGGAGCGACGAAGAGTGGATCAATAATGGTGCGGCGGTGCGGGTGTCACTGGTCTGTTTTGGCAACCCTTCTACCACCCCCAACCCCCTCCTTATCAAGGCGGGGGCTTTAGCTCCCCCTCCTGAGTCAGGAAGGGGCCGGGGGGTGGTTGGGCTGAACCACGTCAACCTGGACGGCCAGCCGGTTGCGGCTATTCATGCGGACTTGACGGCTGGGGTGGGGATGGATGTGACGAAGGCGTTGAAGTTGCCGGAAAATATGGGGGTGAGTTTTCAGGGATCGCAGAAAATAGGGGCCTTCGACATCCCCGGTGAACTGGCCCGGCAATGGCTCAAGCTCCCCAATCCTAACGGTAGGCCCAACAGCGAGGCCCTTAAGTCAAGCTGGAACGGCCTAGATGTCACCCGCCGCCCCCGTGATGGTTGGATTATTGACTTTGGTACAAGAATGTCTGAGGTTGATGCCGCGCTCTACGAAGAACCTTTCCAGTATGCATTAAAGAATGTAAAGCCGGTACGGGATACGAATAATCGAGAGTCCTACCGAAAATACTGGTGGCGGCATGGTGAACCGCGTATCGCCATGCGGGCGGCCTTGTCAAAGGTTCAGCGTTATATCGTAACGCCCGAGGTGGCAAAACATCGTATTCTCATTTGGATGCATGGTACAATTTTACCAGATAAAAGATTGATCGTCATCGCCCGTGCCGACGACACTACCTTTGGCATCCTCCATTCCCGGATGCATGAGCTGTGGGCGTTGAAACTTGGTGCAACTCTCGAAGATAGGCCATGTTATCGGCCAAGTACATCCTTCGAGACCTTCCCCTTTCCCGCTGGCCTGGCCCCTGCCGATACCGCACCCAAAAGCGACGAAGAAAAGCGGGCCTTTGGCTATACCCCGCTTATGGGCAGCATCGGTGATGAAAGCAACAAGCCTGGCGCGCCATCCAGCAGCCCAACGCCTGCTATCCTTGCCGATCCAACCATGCGCGGCCATGCGCAGCCCATCGCTGCCGCCGCCTTCCGCTTGAATCAGCTGCGGGAAAGCTGGCTCAATCCGCCCGAGTGGGTCGAATGGGTGCAAACCCTGGAAGAAAAAGAGGCCGGATTTCCACCGCGCCCGACTGCCAAGCCGGGACATGAGGCCGATCTCAAAAAGCGGACGCTGACCAACCTCTACAACCTCCGTCCGGCCTGGCTCAACCTTGCCCACCGCGATCTTGACGCAACAGTCGCCGCTGCCTACGGCTGGGCCGACTACACGCCGGACATGACCGAGGCAATCATCCTTGGTCGCCTGCTGGAGCTGAATCAAGAACGGGTCAAGGGGTGACCAACCGTAAAAAATGCGGGGATGGCTTTCCACCGCGCTCCCGGCTGCCCTTGATGGACACCTTGGCTCAGTTGTTGAACTGTCCTGCGTCCTTCTATTCCTATAACGAAATCTCATCGGAGAGATAGAAAATGAACGATGGTATTCCTGCACAAGAGTTATCTTCCCGGTGGGAGAGGTGTAGAAGTCTTCTTCAGCAATTTGTCCCGCAATCTACAGGGATCATGGTGTTTTCGCGCCTGAATATCTATTATTTCACGGGCTCCTTTGCCAACGGCGTTTTTTGGCTGCCGATCAGCGGCGAACCCGTCCTGTTGTGCAGACGCGGGGCGGAAAGGGCGAGAATCGAATCCCCAGTCAAACATATTTATCCCTTTAAATCTTACAGGGATATTGAAATCGTTCTGAACGAGTTGGGGGCTTCTTTACCCGAAATTATCGGAACAGAGATGAATGGGTTATCGTGGGCGCTCTCAAATAATCTTGTCAAATATCTTGGATCGCACCAGTTTGTGGCCGCAGATAGAGTAATTGGTATGTGCCGGGCGAAGAAGTCGGCCTGGGAAATCGGTATCTTACGAGAAGCGGGCGCAAAACATGCAAAATGTTTAACGGAGCTGTTATTGCCTTTTCTTCATTCCGGGATAAGTGAACTTGAGATCTCTCATAAAATTTCAGAGCTGTTTTTTTCCGAAGGCCACCTTGGCATTCTTCGCATGGAAAATTACGGTGAAGAGGTTTTTCTTGGACATATTTCAGTGGGCGACAGCGCCAATTATCCCAGTTTCTTTAATGGTCCCGTGGGGCTGCAAGGTGTCCACCCGGCGGCGCCGTTTATGGGGGCAGCGGAGGTTAAATGGACGGCTGGCAAGCCGCTGATCATCGATAATGGCTTTACCGTTGCCGGCTATATGACCGATAAGACGCAAGTTTACTGGCTTGGCGCAATAGAAGATATTCCTGTAAAAGCCAGAGCGGCACATGATTTCTGCATTGACCTGCAACATCAAATCGCCGGGCTTCTGAGGCCGGGCGTACTGCCCAGTGAGATCTGGAATCATTGCCTGGCCGAAGTTGAACGCTCCGGCTGGGGTGAGGGCTTTATGGGATGGGGAGGCAATAAGGTGTCGTTTGTCGGCCACGGGATTGGCCTTGCCATCGATGAATATCCGGTGTTGGCCAAGGGCTTCGATTTTCCCCTGGAAGAAGGAATGACGCTCGCCGTTGAGCCGAAAATCGGCATTCCCGGTTTTGGCATGGTCGGGGTCGAGAATACCTTCGAGGTTACCAGCGCCGGCGGAAAATCCTTGACCGGAGATACGTTTGACATAATAACAATTTAAGCTGGAAAATTGGCACGAAAAAATTGTCTTGTGAGGTGCGAAGTGGCAGAGTCAGAGAGTTCTCATGGTTCCAAAGGCTGGAAAATGATGTTCCTGCCTTTTTTGCAGTGGCGGCACCGGGTTACCCCTCGAAATCTGCGTGCTGATCTGATTGCCGGTTTGACCGGGGCGCTCCTGGCCCTACCCCAGGGTGTGGCCTTTGCCACCATTGCCGGTATGCCCCCTGAATACGGGCTTTATGCCGGCATGGTTCCGGCAATCATTGCGGCCCTGTTCGGTTCATCCTGGCATCTGGTCTCCGGACCGACCACCGCCGCTTCCATTGTTCTGTTTTCTTCCTTGAGTGAGCTTGCCCCCCCCGGCAGTGCCGAATATGTGCAGTTGGCTCTGACCCTGACCATGATGGTGGGCCTGATTCAGCTCCTCATGGGGCTGGCCCGCATGGGTGCCCTGGTTAATTTTATCTCGCACTCGGTGGTCCTGGGTTTTACTGCCGGATCGGCTATTCTGATCATGGCCAGCCAGATGAAGCATTTTCTTGGGATCAAGATCCCTTCCGGCGGCCATTTCCATCACACCCTGTACGCGGTATTCAATCATTGGCAGGATGTGAATCTTCATGTGGTGATTGTCGGCCTCTCTGCCATGATTGCCGGTCTGCTGGCCCGTCGCTTTCTGCCGAAAATCCCCTATATGATTGTTGCCATGCTGACCGCCTGCGGGGTCTTTCTGGTTTTGTCACAGGGGATGGGGATAGCGGGCATCCCGGTGGTGGGCGCGCTGCCTTCTTCCCTGCCCCCGCTGTCGGCCCCACATTTTACCCTGGATGCTTTACGCGCTCTGGCGCCTGTGGCCCTGGCCACCACACTTTTTGCCCTGACTGAGGCCGTCTCCATCGGTCGTTCGCTGGCGGTGCAATCCGGCCAGCATCTGGACGGGAATCAGGAGTTTATCGGCCAGGGGCTCTCCAATGTGGTGGGGAGTTTTTTTTCCGGCTATGTTGCCACCGGGTCCTTCAATCGCAGCGGCCTCAACTTTCAGGCCGGGGCCAAAACCCCGCTGGCCGCGATCTTTGCCGGGGTGCTGCTTATGGCCCTGGTGCCGGTGGTGGCCCCGTATGCCGTGTTTTTGCCCAATGCTGCCATGGCCGGGATCCTCTTTCTGGTGGCCTGGGGTCTGATTGATTTTCATCACATCCAAAGGATCCTTAAGACTAGTCGAGGAGAGAGCGCCATTCTTGTGGTTACCTTTCTGGCCACCCTTTTTCTGGAGCTGGAGTTTGCCATTCTCTTTGGAGTGACATTATCTCTCATGCTGTACCTGAATCAAACCTCACATCCCCGGGTGCTGGTCCGGGTGCCGGACCCCCAGCATCCCCTCCGGGCCTTCTGCACCGATCCGGCTTTGCCCGAGTGTCCGCAACTGAAGATGATCCGCATCGACGGGTCGATTTTTTTCGGCTCCATTGCCCATATCCAGGAGGAGTTGCAAATGTTGTTTCGTGCTAATCCTGAACAGAAGAACTTTCTGCTGATTTTTGCCGGCATCAATTTTGTCGATATGGCCGGAGCGGATTTCCTGGTGGATTTAATTGAAAAACAACGGGCCCGCGGGGAGAAACTCTTTTTTTGTGAGATGAAAAAACCGGTGCTTGACGCCCTGCGCCTGAGTGGCAAGGCCTCTGCCTTGAAGTCGGCAAATATCTTTGAACTGAAGTGTGAGGCCATTGCCGCCATCACTCAGGGTTTGGATCGTACTATCTGTGCCCAATGTCAGGCCCAGATCTTTCTGGAGTGTGTGGCTCTGTCCAGAGGGCCGCGGATTCAAAATTGAAGAGCAACTTCCTGATAAGCTGCTGAAAAAATGAGAACAGCATGTCGATATGTTTGATGATAATTCGTCGGCTCGATATTATATTTGAGAGCATCGAGTGTGAACGGAATAACGCGATATTTTCTCTGAAGATATCGTCCAGCCAGCGGGGCAGGCGTGAAAACACGGCCTTGCCCTCGTGAACACCAAAAAAGGAACCTCATATGTTCAGAACACGAATTGTACTTCTTTTCCTTTGCTGCCTGGCCTCAACGGGAGCCCATGCCGGAGACTTCCAACTGACCAGCCCGACCATCCAGCCGGATGCTGTTCTCACTGACGATCAGGTGTATCAGGGATTTGGCTGCTCCGGAAAAAATCAGTCCCCGGCCTTGCAATGGACGGCAGGTCCACAGGAAACCAGAAGCTATGCCATTACCGTGTATGACCCTGATGCACCTACGGGGTCTGGCTGGTGGCATTGGGTTGTCTATAATATCCCCGCAAGTGCCACTGGGTTTGTTGCAGGTGCCGGCGATCCCACTGGAAAGCTGTTGCCTCCGGGTGCCGTTCAGGGCCGGACGGATTTTGGCACCCACGCCTTTGGCGGTGCCTGTCCGCCCCAAGGAGATCCGCCGCACCGCTATATTTTTACGATATACGCACTTAAGATTGATCGAATAGATGTCCCCTCTGATGCGAGCGCCGCTCACATTGGTTTTATGATCCATACAAATACCCTTGGAAAGGCAAGCTTTACTGCCAGGTATGGTCGTTAAATCGCATATCAGACGAAGACCCCATACCAAAGCGTTCCCAGCCCTTTTCCCCCTGAGCAAAGAGTCAGCACCCTGATCTTTTTTCCTCGTTCTATTCTGAGAAACTATGCCGAATCTGAAAAGAACCTTCATCATCCCTGCCCGTTTGCTGCTGCTGTTGGTCCTGGTTGTTTTCTGGATTGATGCCGTTCAGGCGGCAGAATCCCTTGAAATCCCCAAGGATGAAAAGTCTTTCGTCTCTCCTGAAATTCTCAAGGCCAAAATCGACGACATTGCCAAAACAACTAGCCTTGACGAGGCTACTAAAACCGAGCTGCGTGAACTGTATCGAAAAAGCCTGGAAAATCTGACATCGGCAACATCCCATGACGCCCTTGCAAAGAAGTTTGCCCAATACATCGAGACAGGGCCTGGCGATATCCAGAAAATTCGAGAAGAGATGACAAGGCCGCCGTCGCAGGATCAGCCGAAGGAGCTGGCAGGCGATGAGTTTGAGCGGGTGTCCCTGAAAGATCTTGAGCAGCAACTGCTGAAGGCTAAAGCCAGTTATGCAACGCTTGAGACAGATGTTTTATACACGACCCGTAAGCTCAATGTTCAGAAAGACCGACCAGTCCTGGCCGGTCATCGGCTCGCTGAAATAACTGAAAACGAGAAAAAACTGCTGGATGTGATTAAGGAACCGGTCTCCGGATCTCCTCTGGTGATGGAAGCCCGGGGCTGGATGCAGCAGACTCAGCTCCAGGCATTGCATAGTGAAGCCGGCATGCTCAACCAGGAACTGGTGAGTATGCCGGTGCTGGTGGAACTGGCAAATGTCCAACGAGAAGCGGCTGTTGGACGTTTGGAGGCGGCTCGTGCTCAGGTGCAGGGCCTGGAGGCACAAGTGAATCGCAAGCGCCAGGCCGAGGCGACAAGGAGTGTGGGCCAGGCCGAAGAGGCGGTGCGGCAGGTGGCTGGCAGCCCTGCTGTCCTCCAGCAGGCCGCTGCAATGAACACCTCTTTGGGAGATGAGCTGCAAGGGGTAATCAGCGCCCTGGAGCAAAGTGCTTTAGAGAAGGAGACCCTTGAGAAGGAATTGAAAAAACTCGAGGAGAGTTCGAAAAACACCAAACAAAAGATTGAACTGGCTGGCTTAAGCCAGGCCCTTGGCCTGTATATGTACGAACAGCGGAGAAATCTTCCTGACCCAAGGCTGCTACGCAAAAAAATGGCCAGGAATGGAGCGGCCCTTGCCGAGACCGGTCTGCTCCAGGTGCAATCCGCAGAGGAGCGCAAGAGGCTCAATGATATTGATGAATATATCGCGGAGCTCACCGCCGGCTCTTCTCCGGATGAGGTGAAAACGCTTGCACCGGAACTGCAAAAACTGCTTATCAGTCGGCGGGATATCCTCGACAAAATTATTGCCTCCAGCCAGACGTACCTCGGGGTGCTCTCCGAGATTGAAGTCTTCTCTCTGCAACTCTTGAAAACCGTTGTCTCTTTTGGCAGCTTTTTGGCAGAGCGACTTCTCTGGATACGAAGTGTGCCCATGATGGGTGTCAAGGATTTCCAGAGCCTGGCATCCGAAACTGGAGCACTCTTCGCTTCCGGGCCATGGCTTATCACCGCCAAAGCCCTTGCTGGACAAGCGGGTTCAACAGCGTTTCTCACTCTGGCCGCCATCATAACGGCCGGCCTCATCGGGTTCAGAGGCTGGATACTTACCCGGATTGAAACCACCGTCCGCCTGGCCGCCAATCCCGCCACCTATCAATTCACCCTTCCCCTGCAGGCATTAGGCCTGATCATGCTGCTCGCGCTGTCGTGGTCGCTGCTGCCCATGACCCTGGGCTGGCAAATTTACTCCCTGGCGGAAGCAACGGTTTTCTCCCAAGGGTTGGCAACAGTCTTGATCGTCTTTTCCTATCGGCTCTTCATCCTGCGTGTGCTTTCCAATCTGCTGCGTCCGAAAGGTCTTGCCTCTGACTTTTTTCACTGGTCGAGAACGACCATCGATCTGCTTCGCCGGGAAGCCGGATTGTTTACGGTTACCTTTTTGCCCGCTTTAGTTATTGCCCAGCTGGCCTTTCAGGTAAGTTTTCGGGTCGGCGGCAGTCATGTCCTGGCCAGGCTGCTTCTTAGTGTCACCCTGGCCATCATCACGGTCTTTTTCTATCGGATACTCCATCCCAGGACCGGGGTGTGGCGCCGCTTTGTCGAAGGGCACTCGAAACGTCTTGCTGCCCGCCTCTATCCGCTGATTTTTACTGTAATCTTGCTTATTCCCCTGGGAATGATCGGGCTGGTCTTTTCCGGATATATCTTTGCGGTGGCTTCCTTGCTGCGATGCCTTCTCAGTAGTCTCTGGCTTGGCTTCGGCCTTGTTGTCTGCCACCAGCTCATCGAGCGCTGGCTGATCCAGTCCAGCCGCAGGCTTTCCATCGAGAAGGCATTACTTCTCTCTGCCCAGGCAAAGGCTTCGGAGGGGCAAGTCGTTGACAAAAAAGAAGCGATCAGCCCAATTGAGATGCCGGTGGAGGATCTGGTCGAGCTGAGCACGGAGAGCCAAAAACTCCTGAACACCCTGGTGACCATAAGCGCCTGTATCGGGCTTTGGCTGGTATGGGCGGAAGTGTTGCCGGCACTGCGCATCTTTAACGAGTTCACCCTCTGGAAATACAGCTCCGTGGTCAACGGTCAGACAACCACTGTACCCGTAACCATGGCGGATGCCGGTCTCGCCGTGTTTATCGGGATTATAACCTTGACGGCCACCCGCCATTTTCCTTCGCTTCTGAAAATTATTCTGCTCAAGCACCTGGATATAACTGCCGGCAGCCGCTATACCATCACTACTTTGTCCGGCTATCTGATCGGCGGAATAGGGATGATGAGCATTGCCGGTATCCTTGGGTTCAGCTGGTCGAAGATCCAGTGGCTGGTTGCCGCCCTGGGTGTTGGTATCGGTTTTGGCTTGCAGGAAATCGTCGCCAATTTTATCAGCGGCCTCATAATTTTGTTCGAACGGCCCATCCGGGTGGGCGATGTGGTCACCATTGGCACAACTGATGGCGTGGTAACCCGTATTCGTATTCGGGCCACCACCATCCGTGACTTTGACAGGAAAGAACTGCTGGTGCCCAACAAGGAATTTATTACCGGCCGTCTGCTGAACTGGTCGCTGTCGGACAAGGTGATCCGTATTTTAGTGCCCGTTGGTATTGCCTATGGCAGTGATGTCGAAGCGGCCATGACCTTGATGAGGGACGCCGCAGAAAATAACGCACGGGTCCTGGTTGATCCAAAACCGGTGGTCACCTTTGACAGCTTCGGCGACAATGCCCTGCTCCTGACGCTCCGTTGTTTTATCGGTACTGTCGATGAGCGCGTCGCCGTCAGAAGTGATCTGCACCGGGTTATTGACCAGAAATTCCGGGAGGCGGCAATCTCCATGGCCTTTCCCCAGCGTGATGTTCATCTCGATACCAATACCCCCCTTGATATCCGGATAGTGCAGGAGAAGGAAGCCGTACACGATATTGCCACGCCTGCGAGTTGATGATCTTCCCTCTGGTTCAGGCTCAAAAAAATAAGACTTATCCCAAATCTTCATCCCGGCAGACCAAGAAAAATTAGCTTTTCTGATTCCGTTGAAATAGAATGAACCACCGCATATAATGGTGGCAATTTTATCTGACCGGGCCATATCCATGGTATAAAATCAATTTAAAAAGGAGAACCCATGCAACATCGAATTGTAACTGTTCTGTCTGTTTTGTTCCTGATTTTGTGTCTGACCCCCATGAATTTGGCCCTTGCCGCCAAAGATCCCAAAGACGACCCGGGCAGTAAAGACCCGGATCTTTTTTCCCGTATGCCCGGCTTTTATATTTCCCGTTACGAGGCGCTGGAATTTAACCGGTATGAATTCAAGACAGGGGCGGATACATCCGAAAAAGTGGAAGGACGTCATACCTTTGCGGCCTATACCGCCAATGAAGGCATCACCCATCCCAGCGGCCTTCAGGTAATCCGCAATTATGTCAATGCAGCCAAGGCCATCGGTGGCGGGCAGATCTATGAATTTGAAGATGGTGGAACCCTGTATTCCATTATCCGGATCGTCAAAGAAGATAAAGAGGTGTGGGCCGAGGTCTCCGGGGCCAACAACGGGATGTATAATGTTCAGATGGTGGAAAAACAGCTTATGAAGCAGGATGTGGTTGCCAACGCCGATGCCCTGTCCGGCAGCATCAAGGAAACCGGGAGGGTGGCGGTTTATGGCATTTATTTTGATACCAACAAGGCCGATCTGAAACCTGCCTCTGACCCGGCCTTGGCCGAGATTGTCAAAATGCTCAAGTCCGATGGCAATCTCAAGGTCTATGTGGTGGGGCATACCGACAATGTCGGACAGTTTGCCCATAACGTCAAACTGTCCCAGGACAGGGCGGCCTCAGTGGTGAATGCCCTGGTGAGCAAGCACGGCATTGCCGCAGCCCGGCTCACCCCCTTTGGTGCCGGTCCGGCAGCTCCTGTGGCGTCCAACAAGAACGATGAGGGCAAGGCCAAAAACCGCCGGGTGGAACTGGTGGCCCAATAGCCCGAACCGAAAACCTCTCTGTTTGTAAAGGGAGCCTTCCAATCGACAGGGGGGCTCCCTTTATTTATCGCTCAAATCTGCAAGCCCGGGCCTGCATAGGGCTTTGAAAGCAAGAACTCGGCGCGGCAGGGCTTATTGAATGGCCGGCCCGCTCTCTTTGATGATCTTCCGCTCTAGATCCTTCATTGCCTCGGAACGCTCATGGAGCAAGCCCAGCGGTGGGTCGGCTTTGGGGTATTTCTTGTAATAGACATGCAACGCCTCTTCAAGCGCGTTGGCGGCTTCCAGTTTTTTCCCCTCGCCCATCAGGAGCTTTGCCTGCAAGCGCAAAACCCCGATATTCTCTGGCTCGCCGGCAAGCAGTTGCTCCACAAGACTGCCCGCAGTCTTGGCATCGCCCTTGAACAGTGAAAACTCAGCCATCTGCAATTGCTTTGCCGTGGCGGTTGCCTGGTCAAGCGATGCGGGTTCTTTTTCTATTTTCAGGTGAAAACGGTCGCTGCCGATAGAACTCGGCAGCCCCTCCACCGCATCGGGACGAAAGGAGACGGTCAGGGCGTAGACGCCCGGTGCCAATTCCTGGGTCTCGGCAGGCTCCAGCCACCACTGTGCGCTGGCGGTCTCATCAACCCCAAGGGTGACGCTTGTCTCCGGCTGCTGCACCGGATGCAAGGGCCAGACGACAGGTTCGTCCGATGCATTCCGCACCTCAACCACCAGCGCGTCCCGCCAGGCACCCTGTTTGGCCTTGAGGGTGATCGGGGCAACCGCCGGCAGGATATCCTGGGCATCGGGGATCAGCGCCTTGCGCCACAGCGAGACGCTGATGATCAGCGGCCAGGAGGTGTAGAGTTCCGAGCCGGTTTCGGCGGACGGGGAAAGCACCAACTGCCCCGGCGCTTCCACCGGCGGCATATCGGTCTTTTCAGGTTCTACGTGCTGGGGTTCCGGCGCGGGTGCGACTGCCGCCGTGAAAGCTTCGGGTTTTGGCGCAGGTTTCTTGTCTTCCTCCTGATTGGAGCAGGACACGATTGTCATCAGCGCAAGAGCGATAACAAAAATAAGCGAGGATTTCGGGCAAGTGGTTTTCAGCATCGCATAGACTCCCCTTAATGATACAGATCATTGACACAAATTTTATGTGCGCAGGCGCCTCTGCCTTTGTCGGCATCGCCGTATCGGGTCCTAGGTTTCCTGCCTTCTTTATTGACACCTGTTCCAGTTGGAAGCACGCATAAGCCCTGACCGACAGTTTCTTCAGGCCCCCACCTTAACCTAAAACGGCTGTTGGGTTCGTCCCAGCTCTTGAAAGCGTCGGAGATAGCATATCGCATCACGCAATCCTCATCGCCGCTGTGCTGGCCATGGTGTTCGCCAAGATAAATTAATCTTGGTTGGGACCAAAAGCTGATGTCTATATCGTAATAGCCTCCATCCTCATGTCTCATAAGAATACGACGGCCTTTTTCAGGGTGACCAGCATCGTCCTTATTGTCATATTCAATAATATATATATATCGACCACCGTATTCTTCAAACGTTTCTGCTTTCCAGAAAACACGTGCATCCCGCTGGCCGTGATGCCAGACATTGCAGCAATGAAGCAATTCATGTGCCACGGTTCGGACAAAATATTCGTGGATCTTTGTTGTTTCTCCTGTAAGCAACCTGGTGACTGTGTCAGGGAGAGCACGATCTAAAATTATTCGGTCGAAAGATTTTGGCGTTCCTGGCTCCCATGGCGCACCTGGTGCTGGCACGGCCATGCCGTTAAAGTTCTCTTTTTCTGTTTTATGAAAACCATCCAGCAATAATCCATGCTGATCGACGACATGGGTTGAATCTTGGCCTTGGTTTCGGTTGATAACCCGGGACGGGCTTAATTCCTCCAGCGTTAGCTTGTCGTGGACGGCCAGTTTGGTCAGGGCGGCAAACCGGTTTATACCCCGCTTGCTCCTGCCGCCATAGGTGTCGCAGATAAAGAGATCTTTTTGCTTTGGGTTGGTCCGGATATGCTTTCCGTCCTCCAGAAACCCTCGATATTCTTCCCAGACCGTCAGGCCGTCACCGTTATGACCA
This sequence comes from Desulfobulbaceae bacterium, assembly GCA_019163335.1. Classification (GTDB taxonomy): domain Bacteria; phylum Desulfobacterota; class Desulfobulbia; order Desulfobulbales; family Desulfocapsaceae; genus UBA2270. The sequence goes on from JAFLKM010000063.1 coordinate 18,947, forward strand.
TCCCCCTGCGGCTCAGCGTCTTCATCGCTGTCAATCGGCTTGCCCAGGACGTCGTTCGCCTCCTCCCAGGCATCGGCAATGGTGTTGCCGTCCGGGTCGTAGGGAATGCTCACTTCGGTGAGATGGGAGTCAAGTTGAGCGGTGAGCACCGTGTCTTCACCATCAATACGCGCCAAAACGGTGAGTTTGCCCATGGCCGCCCCGTCAAAACTGCTGACGGTGATGCTGGCCGATTTGAGGCCCTTGGCGGTTTTGGCTGTCTGGCCATCGGCGGAGATGTCCAACAGCGCCGGGTTGTTGACTTTGAGGATCTTCAGGTCAGGATCGACACCCGTCCAGGGGCTGTTCATGGTGGAACCGGGGTGTCGGGAAGTTTCGAGCAGCTCAATCTCGAACTGTGCGGTCTTCTCCTTGGCCTTCCCGCCCTCGGGATCTCGGAGTTCGACATCAAAGGTGATGGTGTTTCCCGGAGTGTCCGGCCCCTTGGCCTTTGGCAGCCATTTTTTGTAATCTTCTCTGGGGATTAGTACTGCACGCAACTCTTCCGGCACTCCGGAGGTCACGGTGTAGTTGACGCTGAGCCTGCTGGTGCTGGCAATATTGTCGGATTCGTCCTTCCAGGTCGTTTGATAATTCGCCTGACCGCCGGCTGAAATTCGCTTTGATTTCGGGTCAAAAGTGAAGTTCAATTCTTTAAGGAAACTCTCGTTTGAATCAAAAAATACGCCAGGAGGGATGCTGTTTGCGGCTTCAATCGCCATCTCTGCCATATCAACCGCAAACCTGCCTCCTGGCGCATCCTCCGGACTGGCCTGGATCTCGGCTTCTTGCATGAAATTACCGATGATGATGTTGCCGGTCCCGTCCATGGTGTTGATATCGACACCCCCTTGAACCCGTATCGCGGGGTGGCCTGTTTTTAATGTCCACGAAGCGGACTCGATAGGAGATTTATATGTGCCGCCGCCCGATATCTCGATACTGGTCTGGTTATCGATAAGCTCCAGTTCCAACCGTCCTCCTGCGGAAGAGACAATACGATAGACGGCCCTTTCACGGAGGGTGCCGGTTACTTTTTCTTTAAGGAGGGAATCCGATGTTTTCCCTGTCGAATCGGCCACGCAGGTGGCGTTGATGGTGAGCGTGACCTTATCATCGTCCGGCGCTGCACAACACGCCCAAGATGCAGAAAAAAACAGGGCAATACACATAACCAATCGTTTCATTTGAGTCTCCTTAACTTGGATATGCAGTTCCCTGGTTATCCGGGGAGGGAATTTTTCTCCAAACGTCGGCGCTGATGATGAGGGGCCAGAAAAAAGAGAGTAACTGTTTAATATGTCTTATTTTATGCATCCTGAAAGCTCCTCATAATAACTCAAATCGATGACACCGAATTAACCGCACAGTTGATCATGCCGGATTCCGAAAGAAACCTCATTCCCTCTTTTTCATTTTATGTCTTTCTGAAAGAAATAATCAAATCCTAATGGTATTGTAACAGAACGAGGCTAGATTCAATCTTTTATCAGGGTTCTAAGGGAACGTACTTTTTTGAAGAAGGGACGTCCGTTGTTCCGATCTTTCTTCAGAAATCAATGCTGCGACAACAGCCATTCAACACCCAATAGCCGGGAGTGACAACGCATGCAGACAAAGGTTTCACGGGAATTATTACTTCAACTTCTGGACAATAACGGTCTGACCGCCTGGTTTCAACCGATATTTTCCAGACAGAACGGTGAGATCTACGGGTATGAGGCCTTGGCGAGGGTTCGAGAGGGACTTGCGCTGAATCTGAATATCTACAAATTGTTCAAAAAGGCCCTGGAAGAAGGACTTGTTTCCTCCCTTGATATGCAGTGCCGGGAAAATGCCTTTAGTCGGGCCCGAGAATTAGGTTTTTCACACAAAAATGCCTATCTCTTTGTCAATATCTGCCCCCTGACCCTTGTCCACCCTGATCACCGGGGTGGGCTCACGGATCAAATGGTTGAAATTTATGATATTCCTCGCGACAGGATTATCCTTGAGATCACCGAAAAGGAATCCGTTAAAAACGAGGAACTTTTTCTACGGTCCATTAAACATTATCGCAAGCGGGGCTACAAGATAGCCATTGACGATTTTGGAGTCGGGTACGGCGGGCTGAAGATGCTCTCCATGGTTCAGCCCGATTATATCAAGATTGACCGCCATTTCATTGATCACCTCGATCGATCGCCCTTTAAGTACAATTTGGTGGATGCCATGGCCACGGTCTGTCATCGTCTGGGGATCATGGTCATTGCCGAGGGAATTGAACGTCAGGAAGAGCTGGAGCTTGTCTCCCGTTTCGGCATTGATCTGTTTCAGGGCTTTTACCTGGAGCGTCCAGGGCCTGGATTATCCTGCAAATCCATGGCCATGCCTGACAATCGAAAAAATATCTATGACGCCCCTGAGTCGCTGATTTCTTCCTGTGTCATCGGCAGTATCTGCCAATGTGTGGAGCCCATTTCTCCCGAAGAGCAGGTGATGACCGCGTTCAAACGTTTTCACGTCGATCACGGCTTGCAGGGGATACCGGTGGTCAGCAAGGATCGGGTAATGGGGATGTTGCCGCGCATGCGTTTTCTGGAACAGCATATGATCGGCCCCCATGGATTTGGGTACGCCCTTTCAAAGCATCGGCTCATTAAAGACGTTCTGGAGCCTGATTTTCTGCTGGTGGAGGATATGACTCCGGTGGAAGAGGTGGTCAACCTGATTCAGGGACGAAACGGGATCTCTTTGTACGACGACCTTTGCGTAAGCCGAAATGGAAAATATCTGGGTTCGGTGGCGATCTCCGCGCTGCTGGACACCATTACCCGCAAGAGCATCCAGTTGGCAAAAGGAGCGAGTCCCCTCACGGGCTTACCCGGCAATGAGTTTATTCAGCGCACGGTCTCCAGTCTCATTGAACAACGGGTAAGTTTCGATGTCTGTTATCTTGATATAGATGATTTCAAGCCCTACAACGACTACTATGGCTTTGAAAAAGGAGATGTTGCCATTAAGAAGATAGCGGGCCTGATTGTCGATGTCGTGCAGCCGGATGGGTATAATGACCGTTTTCGCTTTGTTGGCCATATCGGCGGCGATGATTTTATTGTCATCTGCCGACCCAATTCCTCAGTGCAGCTCTGCCAGCAGATTGTTGACGGTTTGCAGTACCTGCTGCCCGAACTTCATGGGGAGCAAGAGTTCTCCCAGGGGTGTTACCAGGCCACGGACCGACAGGGACAGCTTTGTTCTTTTTCCCTCTTATCAATTTCCATCGGCATCGTCAGCACCGAGGATTGCACGGTAAGCTCCTATGGTGAGCTGGCATTTCTTGCCTCAGGTGTCAAGCGGGCCGCAAAAAAGATACAAGGATCGGCCATCGTCAGCAATCGACGAAGCGCTGCCCAGATGCCCTTTCCCTTTCAGCCTGCTGAGACTCAAGATCGATAACTTAAAAAGGGGGCGTCGGGGGCAGGCGGACTTTATCCCGGACTTACAGAGCGTGGTTTGTCCTCCCATTTCTTTTAATACCCTGTGTAAATTTCCAGGCCCAACTTTTTTTTAAGAGCCCTATTTCTCCCGTGAAGTTCTCTGAGCAGGATGTTTCCTCTCTCCCGAGGTGGGGAGTGAGGAAACCCGTCCATCTTATTTCACTCCCAGCACCACATACTGGCTGCGGTTGCCGCTGCGGATCAGGAGCAGAATATCCTTCGCGTCTTTGGATTTTACCAGAACCTGTTCCAGTTCCTTGAGACTATGCACCGGCTGGCGGTTGACCTCCTCGATCAGGCTGCCGGCCGGGATGCGGGCCATGGCGGCGGGGCTGCCTGGGGTAACCTCTGCCACCAGCACGCCCTGACCCATCTGATAGCCAAACTGGCGGGCCAGCTCCGGGGTCAGATCCTGGAGAGACAGACCTGCTTTCTGGAAAGCCTCTTGCTGCTGCTGGCTTCCTCCGGCGAGGGACTTCATGTCGGAAGGCTGCTCCTCCACCTGGACGGTCAGCTCCTTTTGCTGCTCGTTGCGAATCAGGGCAAGATCAACCTTGGTCTTGGGCGGGGTCATGGCCACCCGGTTGCGCAGGTCGGACACATCGGTTACCGGCTTGCCATCAAAACTGGTTATGAGATCTCCCTGCTTGATACCGGCCTTTTCTGCCGGCGAGTCCTTGGTCACTTCCGTCACCAGGGCGCCGGTTTTCTCCTTCAGCTTGAAGGAGCGGGCAAGCTCACTGGTCATATCCTGGATGGCGACACCGAGCCAGCTTCGGGTCACCTTACCCTTGGCCAGCAATTGAGCCTTGACGGTCTTGGCCATATTGACCGGGATGGCAAAGCCGATGCCCATATAGCCGCCGCTGCGTGAAAAGATCGCGGTGTTCATGCCAATGACCTCGCCATGGATGTTCAGGAGTGGCCCGCCGGAGTTACCGGGGTTGATGGCGGCATCGGTCTGGATAAAATTCTCGTACTCGTTAATACCCATACGGTTGCGGCCCTTGGCGCTGACCACGCCCACCGTTACGGTGCGATCCAGGCCGAAGGGGCTGCCGATGGCAATGACCCATTCGCCGACCTCCAGCTTGTCAGAGTCACCCAAGGGGAGAGAGGGAAATTTTCGGCCGTCACTGATCTTGATCAGGGCGACATCGGACTGCGGGTCTGTCCCGATGACCTTTGCCTCCAGCTCCTGCTCGCCTTCGACGCGGACCGTGATCTTGTCGGCGTTGTCAATGACATGATTATTGGTCAGGATGTAACCGTCATCACTGATGAGAAAGCCCGATCCTGAGGCCTGGGCTTTTTGTTCAGGTTGGGGTGTGTTGGGTTGCTTAAACGATGGCCCGAAAAACCGCTGAAAAAATGGATCATTAAAGGGGTTAATCTGGTCATTGGGGGCTTCCCCGGCCTTTTTCTCCACCCGCACATGTACCACCGCCGGTTCCGCCTTTTTGACCACCGAGGAAAAGGCCTTGGCTGAACGGTCCAGAAGCTGGATGTTTTCATCTTCATTGGCCGCCAGCCCCACTTTTGGAGTGAAGAGTTGGGCGGAGAGAAGCAGCGCAAAAAGGAAAAAATGGAAGGGCAAGGTCAAAGGTTGTATTTTTCGTAGCATGATAGTCCTCCTTGATAGGGTAATAATGGGATTAATGTAATGGAATTAGTTGTCCGTTATGGTCCTGGCGATATATTCAAACGATGCAATGGGAATCCAGCCGCCCTGTCCCTGATCATCGCGGATCAGGGCATACTGGTCATGGGTTTTCAACACATGGAGCAGGCTGCCTTCCCGGAGCAAGCCAGTGTCTTTCGCCCCGGCAAAGGGTGAAATCAGCAAGGGGGTATCAGTGAAACTGAGTACGGCCCGCTGCCAGTTCCGGTACTGGATCAGCATGGCAACGCTGCAGAGGAAGATTAGGAGAAGACCTCCGCTGGTCAGCATACGCGACAGCCTGGTTGAAACCGGCAGGCGCAGGGTTGCCAGATGAAAAAGGGCAAGTGCAGCCACAAGCGATGCCGCAAGCAGAGTCCACTCATTGAGGCCCAGCAGACCGGCGGCCTGCTGCATAAGGGGGATGTTTCCCTGCTCGAGGCCTTTTTCCTGGCGCAGCCTCTGCAGATTGTGGCGGATGTCGGCATCACCCGGGGCGAGAAGCCGGGCCCGTTCGTAATGGAGCACCGCCTTGCCGATCTGCCCGTTCTGGGCGTAGCTGTTGGCCAGATTATAACAGAGTGGCGCCGAGAACCCGGCACTGGCCATCACTCCCTCATACAATGAAATGGCTGTACTCCATTGGCCGGTTGCGTAAGCTTGGCCTGCGGCGAGAAAATCCCGAAAGGGTTCCCTCTCATCGGCTGCAGCCGCCTTGGAAAAAGTCCCGAACAGGGCCAGAAAGAGAAGCCCAAGCCCGGTCATGGCTGCTGATCGTGGCCATTTTTTCATGCAAGCCGCCTTAACTCGTTTTCCAATGTTTGCGCATATTCCGCCATCTCCTGGCTGTTGAGCTGACAGCCGCCATAGGCACTGGTCTCCGCCGTTCCAAAAAGGGAAATCAGGACTGCGTCAGCGGCAAGACGCTGGCGGAGATCGGCCAGGGTAATGGCCCCTGGTTCCATCTGCCAGAGAGACCCGAGCTGTTCCTGCATGGCCTGTCGGCAGAGGGCCAGAAAGGCGCGGGTGTCGCCCTGATCCCGGAAAGCATGGATCTCCGCCATTCGGCTGTTGAGAAGTCGGGTCATTGCCTGATGGCGGCATCGCCAAGGATCTCCTGCCTGCCTTCGGGCGTGGATCTTCAAGGCAATGGCGGTGAACAGGAGCAGCAATGATCCAAGGACGATGACCTGAAAACCGGTGCGGCGCATAAGAGGGGTGATGTCCTGATGCAGGCTGCCCAGCTGTGAATGGAGGGGCGCAAGATCAAGGCCTTTGATGGCTGGCCGTCCCGGTTGATCGCCGGTGGTGTCACCGATGATCTCTGCCGTCGGAGAAAGCCCCTGTCCATTTGTGTTCGCTGTGGTTCCTGAGCCGGTATTCTGCGCTTTGCCGGCATCCATTTCGGGTTTCCCGGCCCCGCTGATGTGCAGGGAGATGGGGGCACTGCGCAGGGTCTGGTATTGTTTTTTGTCCGGATCAAAGAAACTGAAGGCAAGGGGCGGGATGGCCGTTGTCCCGGGATCTTTGGCGATAATCGCCTGTTCAAAGACCTTGCTGCCTTCTCCGGGAGCCGCCCCGGGGGTAAATTTGGTTGTGGGGGTGTAGCTCTTCCAGTTCGTATTTCCGTTAAAAGACGGGGCCTCAACCCGGTCAAAATTCCCTGCTCCCTGCACGGTCATGGTCAGGGTAATGGGATCGCCCGGCTCCACATCCGTCGGTTGAGCCTTGACCTCGAGTTGAAAGCGGCCGATGGCCCCGCTGAAATCCTCCGGTCTGCCCTCGGTGGGCAGGGGCAGCACCGTCAAGGTCGTTTCCGGGCTGATGAGCTGGATCTTTTTTTCCTGCATCTGCTGCTGGTTGAAAAAATCGGCCATGGGATCATTGCCCAAAAAAGGATCGCCGCCCATGGATCTGCTCCGGCGGCTGTTCCCGGTTGGGACAAGCAGGGTGGACTCAACGGCGACCCGCAACGACTGTTCGCCCTCCTTGATCCCGGACAATGAACCCTTCCAGGTGAGACAGGCATAGGGTGTGCCGTCGACAATTTCTTCTGTCTGGCGCGGTTCCTCATCGGGCAGGTTGAGGAGAAAGCCGTCCCCGTTGATGCGGGGATGGCTGTTGAGGCTGGCCCGCAGTCCACGGCGGAAATAGGCCTTGATCTGAAGCGGCAGGAATTCTCCGGGATAGCTTTCCTGCTTGACTTGGCTGATTCGCAGAAAGGCCAGCTGTTCAGACCCATCGCCCGCAGGGGGGAATGTCTGGTCTCCTTCCGGCGGCTGCCCACCGGCGGTGGCGGGGGTCACTTCTACCCTGATTTCTTTGGTTTTAAGCGGTTGACCCTCGACGGTGATGGCAATGGCTGGAATGGTGAAGGTGCCGGGACGAGTGGCCTGCACCTGAAAAATGGTCGAAACGGAAGAGGACAAGGAGCCGTTGACGATCTGGTGCTGCCGGCTCTGGCCCCGGCGCTGAAAGAGCAGGCCATCCACCTCGGGCAGTTGATCGATGCTGCCCTTGCCATCTCCGATGGTAATGGTCAGGGGCGCCGCTTGATCCACGGGAAAGCTTGTGGGGGAAAGGGATGCCGAAATCGTCGGGGCGCCAAGGGAAGGCGTGGTGAGGCCAAGGATAGTCAGGAACAGAACCAGAGCCGCCAGCCCACCTTGACTTTTTGCTCGAAGCTGCCTGTGGATGTACCCAAAAGGGTCTGAAGTTGTTACCAGTCTTTCCATGTTCCTTCTTTCTCTGCCTTTCCCTGTCCTGTCTGGGGGACAAAATTGAGCCTGCCTTCCTCTTCCTTAAGACCGCTCAAAAGCTGCCGAGCCTCTTCTTCAGTCATCTTGCCGGCCTGGCCTGGCCGGGCAGCCGTTGACGTTGCGGAATTTTTCTGGGCCTGATCCTGATTATCGGCCTTTGCCCCTTGGGCCTGCGGATCTTCCTTGTCTGGCTTACCTGCTCCTTGTTCTTTTGCCTCTTTGGCTTTGTTCTCAGGACTTTTTTCGGCACTGGAAGACTGGTCAGGCTCAGGGGACGGACTCTCCTTGCCCTGCTGCCCATCCTGATTGCCCTGCTTTTTCTGCTGATCCTGTTGACTTTGATTATCCTGATTGCCCTGCTTCTCGCCGGTCTGATCCTGTTTTTGCTCCTGCTCTTTTTTCTGCTGTTCGTTCTGGTTCTTTTGCTGTTCCTGTTGTTTTTTCAGCTCCTCCAGCCTTCTTGACACCAGTTCCCTGTTATCTTTGCTGTCGCTTGCCGCCGGGTTCAGATTGAGACTCCCGGTGTAGGCGTCTCTGGCTTGCTGCCAGAGCTTTTCCGCCTGCCCCGGATTACTCTGCGCCAGTTCCTCCCCTTTTTGGTAGAAGGCGTTGCCCAGATTATAATACGTCTGTTCCTGCAGGCCAAGGTCATCGCTTTTCAGGGCTTGCTGGAAGGAGGCGATGGCCTCGTCATAGAGGTTGTTTTTGTAGGCCGCCGTGCCGGCGTTATAGTGCAGCCTTGGGTCATCAGGATTTTTTTTCAGGGCCTGGTCATAAAATTTCGCGGCCCCGAGATAGTCTCCGTTGGTGAAGGCCTCTTCTCCCTTCGACGCGCGAGCCTGGTCAAATCCGGCAAGTACCATCAGCAGGCACAGGAGCAGGGTCTTCTTGGAGATCCCCTGCCGGATTCGGCGTCCGGCGGTCTTGATGAAAGAGGAGTGCAAGGCCTGTGCCGACTTTCTGCCACTGATCATAAATTCTACCGCAAGCAGCAGGATCGCCGCGCCCAGCGGCCAACTGAAGCGTTCCAGTGGTTGCCGGTGCTGCTTTTCCATCAACTCCTGTTTGGGGATGAGACGGAGTTTCTGTTGGTAAATTTGATCCAGTCCCTCGCCATTTTTACCCAGGGGGGTATACAGGCCGTTCGTTGCCCCGGCGATGGCCGTTAGCGCTTTCTCGTCCAGTCTGGCGGTGATGAACTTGCCCGCATCGTCCTTGACGAAATGGCCGGCCCCCTTCTCGGGTTGCGGGATCAGCTCTCCTTCCGGGGTGCCGACCCCGACGGTAAAGATGGTCATGCCGTTCTGGCCGGCTTTTGTCGCTGCGGCCAGGGCGTCACCTTCCAGATTTTCGCCATCGGTGAGGAGGATGAGGATCTTGTGATTGCTGCTGCCGGTAAGTGAAGAGCCTGCCAGGTTGATGGCCTCGGCCAGATTGGTTCCGCCCCTGGGAATAATGGAGGTGTTCACCGCGCTGAGGGTGTTTTCAAAGGCGCTGTAATCGATGGTCAGCGGGCACATGAGAAAGGCGGTGCCGGCAAAAGGGAGCAGGCCCACCCGGTCGCCCTCCAGTTGATGGATAAAATCCATAATCGCCAGTTTTGCCCGTTCCAGGCGGTTGGGACGAATATCTTCGCTCAGCATGCTTTTCGAGGTGTCCAGGGCAAAGAGGATGTCGATGCCCTTGCGTTTGACCTCCACCATCTGGAATCCAACCTGCGGGCGGGCCAGGGCCAGGAAGCAGCAGAACAGTGCCGCCAGCCACAGGCCCTGTTTCAGCCGTCGCCGCCCTGGAGAGAGGTTTTCGGTCAAACGGCCAACAAGCGGGGCGCCGGCAAAGCGTTCCAGCCGTGCTTGACGCAGTCTCTCCATCTTCCAGAAGAAGAAGGCGGCGCTTACGGCGACAAGCAGACCGGCCAGAAGCCATAATGGTTGTGAAAAGTGTATCACTGGGTCAGTTTTTATCCAGTTAAGTTGAAACTGATATGGAGCTCGGGCTTCCGATCAGGCGGAAGCCCGAGCTGAAAATGGTTGCTTTTCTTTCAGCCTTCAGGCTCACCAATCTGGTCAAGGCAATTGCCTCCGGCTGCCCCACAGCTCAAAGCCCAGTAAAATCAAGGCCGTGCCAACGATCCAGGGGAAGAGCTCCCGGTAATGCTCAAATTTGTTGATGCTTCGGGTGGTGGTCTCCATGGTGTTGATCTCGGCATAGACCTTTTCCAGGGACTGGGTATCGGTTGCCCGGAAATACTGGGCCCCGGTCATGGCCGCGACCTGGCCCAGGGTTGCGTCATCAATATCCACTCTAACCCGCATCAGCCGTTTGCGGCCAAAGGCATCGACCACCGGTACCGGGGCCTCCCCTTTGGTGCCGGCGCCGATGGTGTAGACCTTGATCTTCAGGGCCTCGGCCGCCTCAGCCGCCACCAGCGGCGGCACGGTGCCGGCGTTATTCATGCCGTCGGTGAGCAGGATCATGATCCGTGATTTTGCCTGATGATCCTGCAGGCGGCTGACCCCGACACCGATGGCCGAGCCGATGGCGGTGCCGTCTTCCACCATGCCGAGGGACAGCGAGTCCAGTCGTTGCAGCAGCCAGTCATGGTCAAGGGTCAGCGGGCTGACCATATAGGGCCTGCCGCTGAAGGCGAGAAGGCCGATGCGATCGTTGGGCCGCTGGTTCACAAACTGGCGGATCACCGATTTGACCACCTCCAGGCGGTTGGCCGGTTTGCCCTGGAGGGTGAAATCCAGGGCCTCCATGGAACCGGAAACATCCACCGTCAGCAGGATGTCTATGCCGCTTGCGGTAATTTCGGTGGTGGTGTTGCCCAGTTGCGGCCGGGCGCAGGCCAGAATCAGCAGGGCCAGGGTCAGCAGCCGAAGGGCGGCGAGGAGGCGACCGGGCCGGGTCTTGCGGCCTTCGGCCAGAATGGCGAGAAGAGAGGTGGAGGAAAAGACCAGGGCCGGGGCCGCGCCTCTTTTTCCCCGGATGAGTGCCAGCAGCGGGAGGATGGCCAGCAGCCACAGCAGTTGCGGATAGAGGAAGCGCATTATTTCTCCCCCCGTCCAGGCCGCGGTTGGCCGGTGGCCATGATGAAGTCCCGCACCGCCTGTTCCATGGCTTCCAGTCCCTGCCGGCCGGGGGTGAAATGGGCGAACTTGGAGAGATCACACTGTTCCAGGCAGTTGCGCAGCCGCTCATGGTGCTGTGTCAGATTATTTCCCGAGGGAGACTTTTTGCCCAGATCAAGGAGGAATTCCCGGGTGGTCTGGCGGGTTGAAGGAATGCGGAACCGCGCCTCAAGATAGCGGCGGAGAAGCTCGGCGAGCTGGTCGGCATAGAGCAGCGCCTGGTCCTCGTTCATCAGTGAGTGCAGTTGGTCAAGCTCTCTTAGGGCAATCTCATGGGAAAGCGGCGGTGGCGGCTCCTTTTTTCGCCGCTTCCGGAAATAAAAGAACAGGAGAGCGGTCACGAGCAAAACGGCCAAGGCTATCAGGAGCCAGAACAGCAGATCAGGGGGGTCCGGCAGGGGTACCGGCCCGCGAATATCATGCAGGGTTGTTTGGGTCGGGCCGAGTGATGATGGAACTGGCAGCGCCGATTGCGGATCTGGCATTGGCACCAAGGCCGGGCTGTTCTCAGCGCAGAGTGCCGGTTTGGCCATTGCCGGCAGGAGCAGCCCCAGGAGTTGCTTTCTCATCTCTGTCTCCGTTGTCTGGCCTTGAAAAAATTGAGCAGGGCCGGAAGATAGGGCTGATCCGTGGACAGATCGAGCAGATCAAGGCCTGCGGTGCGCAGCGTCCGGTGCAGAGCTGACCGGCGGCTGGCCGCAAGCTCGGCATAGCCGCGGCGGACAGCGGGATCGGAGGTGTTTATCTCGACCTGGGCGCCGCTTTCGGCATCCTCCAGGGTCAGTCGGCCCACATCCGGGAGCTGGTGTTCCCGTGGGTCGGAGACGATGATGGCAATCAGATCGTGACGCCGGTTGGTGATCGTAAGCTTTGGTTGCAGCCGGTTTAGAGCCTCTTCAAAATCTCCGGGCAAGCAGAAATCCGAGATAAGAAAGGTCACGCAGCTCCGTTTGGCCACCCGATTGATAAAGTCCAGGGGGTTCAGCAGGTCTGTCTGCCGCTCCTGGGGCTGGAAAAAGAGGATCTCGCGAATCACCCGCAGGATGTGGGAGCGGCCCTTTTTGGGTGGAATATAGAGCTCGACAAAGTTGCTGAACAGGATCAGTCCCACCCGGTCATTGTTGTGGCGGGCCGAAAAGGCGAGAATGGAACCAAGTTCCGCCATCAACTCCCGCTTGGAGCCCGGGCCGGAGCCGAAATCACCGGAACCGCTGATATCGATGAGCAGCATGATGGTCAGCTCCCGCTCCTCGGTGAATTTCTTGATATGGGGAACTCCGGTGCGGGCCGTCACATTCCAGTCGATGGACCGGATGTCATCGCCGGGCACATATTCCCGCACCTCGTCGAAATTCATGCCCCGTCCCTTGAAGACCGAGTGGTAATTTCCGGCCAGGGTGTCATTGACCAGGCGGTTGGTTCGCACCTCCACCTGTCGGACTTTTTTGAGGATCTCCTTGGTAGCTTGGTTTTCCATGGGAATCAGGCCACCATTTAAGGAACCGGTACCGTGTCCAGGATTTTCTGGATAATCTCTTCGCTGCTGATACCCTCGGCCTCGGCCTCGTAGCTGATTCGCAGGCGGTGCCGCATCACGTCCATGGCCGCTGCCTTGACGTCGTCCGGGGTTACATAGCCCCGACCGGCAAGAAAGGCCAGGGCCTTGGCGACGGCCTTCAGGTTGATGGTGGCCCGGGGGGAGGCGCCGGTCTCGATATAGTCGTGCAGATCAAGTTTGAAGCTCTTGGGGTCACGGGTGGCAAAGACCAGGGAGACGATGTAGTCCTTGATCTTGTCGTCCATGTAGATGGCATCCACTACCTGCCGGGAGGCAAGGATATCGGCTGGGCTTGCCACCGGATTGATCTTGATCGGGGAATCGGTATGATTGACCGCGTCGAGGATCATTCGCTCTTCGCTGCGGCTGGGATATTTAACTACCACCTTGAGCATGAAACGATCCACCTGGGCCTCGGGCAGGGGATAGGTGCCCTCCTGTTCAATGGGGTTTTGCGTAGCCAGCACCAGAAAGAGTTCCGGCAGACGGAAGGTGGTGTCGCCGATGGTCACTTGTTTCTCCTGCATGGCCTCGAGCAGCGCCGACTGCACCTTGGCCGGGGCCCGGTTGATCTCGTCGGCGAGGATCAGGGAGGAGAAAATAGGCCCCTGTTTGATCTCAAAGGCGGTGTCTTTGGGGTTGTAGATCTGGGTGCCGAGGATGTCGGCCGGCAACATGTCCGGGGTGAACTGAATACGCTGGAAATCACTCTGCACGCCCATGGCCAGGGTCTTGACAGCCAGGGTCTTGGCCAGTCCTGGCAGGCCTTCCAGCAGGATATGGCCGCCGGTGAGCAGTCCCACCAGCAAGCGTTCAACAAGATGTTCCTGGCCGATAATCACCCGGGCCATCTCCTGTCGCAGGAGCCCCACCCAGGCGGAACTGAGCCGAACCTTTTCGGCCAGGGTCTGGATGGCGGTAAAGGTATCGGTGCTTGCCTGCAGGTCTGCGGATAAGGGCGGCAGGGGAGGAAAAGAAGAGGACGTTGTCTCGGTGGTCATGGAAGCTCCTTGTTTGGGGTACCTTTGCACAACGACTTATAGTACGATACAGGACGAATGATTCGCGAAACTGTTTATAATCATTTTGCTCTTCCCTGACAACGGGCTCTGAACCAACAGCATTCCTGTGTTGCAATATTTGGGTGCTGTAAAGTTATGGCTGGAAAATTGTTACGAAAAGAGTCTGAACGTAGGGGTATGTTCTCATGTGAACCGGTCGGAGTCAACCATGGAAAAAGAATGCTATCTGCAAGAGTTGTATGCACAGAATCCGCCCGGCTCCCTGAGGAGTCTGCAAGGGAAGGTGGTGGGGATTGCCGGCGTCGGGGGCCTGGGCTCAAATATCGCGGTCAGCCTGCTTCGCGCCGGCGTTCAGCGCTTCATCCTGGCCGACCACGATCGGGTGGAGCTGAGCAATCTCAACCGTCAGCACTATTTTCTTGACCAGGTGGGGATGGAAAAAACAGCCGCCCTGCATCAGAACCTGCTGCGCATCAATCCCCATGTGGAGGTGACATTGCACTGCAGGCGGATCACTGCGGGTAATCTGGCCGCCATCTTTGCCGATGCCCATCTCCTGATTGAGGCCTTTGATGAACCCGAGATGAAGGCACTGACGGCTCACTGCTGGACAAAAGCCTATCCCGACCGTTTTCTGGTCATGGGATCGGGGGTTTCCGGCTATGGCAAAAATGACGCCATTACGACCACGGTCCGGGGCAGGCTGGTAATCTGTGGCGACCAGCAGACACCCTGGACCCAGGAGGCCGGTCTGACCGCCTGTCGTCTTGGGATTGTCGCCCAGATGCAGGCCAATGCCGCTCTGGAGATCCTTCTCGATGGCAGTCTCCAGGGGTGACAGAGGAACAGGAACAGGTTCCCCTCTGGCCGCAGAAAGGTTTTATTCCAGTCGCGGTATGAAGAGCCCTCCCTGTCTCCAGGCAATTCCTCTGCAATCCTTCTGTCGCCTTTCTGCTGGTCTATTCTGGAGTATTTTTCCTGGTTGAGAGGACGGTCGTCTCTCTGGCTGGGCCTAAAGTGATTGCCAACACCCTCATCGATGGCGTATATTGCTCCAGCAGTCAGCGCAGTTGCATCAAGACGATGACGGCTGATTACTCGTCCTGCCAATGGAAGGTCAGGACGAGTAGATGAACTTTGTAACGATGACGGTCCCAGGGCTGCCATGTAAACCATTTTCGCATCTTTTAATTTCTTTCTCGACATCATTTACGGAGCAGCAAACACATGAGCAAGCAGATGGTCATGTCGGTTATGTCCAAGGACAGGCCTGGCATTGTGGCCGATATCACCGGCGTTATTTATCAACTCAAGGGGGATCTGGCTGATCTCAACCAGTCAGTTTTGTGTGATTATTTTTCCATGATCCTCATTGCCAGTTTTGATGACGCAGTGACCCCCGAGGATGTGGTTGCCGGTTTCTCCCACCTTCCGTCCGCAACCAAGCTGGAGGTGGTGGTCAAGGAGATGGAAGCTCCCCTGGAATCCGCCCCGGAAGGACGGAGTCAGGAGGTCTATGTGCTTACCGTCCAGGGGCAGAACAAAAGCGGTCTGGTGCACCGGATCGGCCTTTTCTGCTGTCAGCATGGAATCAATATCCTTGATCTGGCCACGACCCTGAGTCGTGGTCTATATACCATGATCCTGCAACTTGATCTCAGTCACGTCGAATCGGTGGATGCCATCCGTACCGATCTTGCCCGATGTGCCGAAGAAAGCGGCCTGCATCTGGTCCTTCAGCATGAAGACCTTTTTAAGGCCACCACCGAGATTACTTTGTTGTAAGTCCAAGTCGCCTTCATCCCTGAAGGCTCTTTTTCACCTGAATCTAATATTACAGATTACCCGAGGGAGTTTCACCGCCATGCTTCGATCCGACCATATCCTTGCCACCGTCGAGATGATTCAAAAAGAAAATCTTGATGTGCGTGCCGTCACCATGGGCATCAACCTCCTTGATTGTCGGGGCGGCGGGGTGGCTGAGACCTGTCGCCGGGTGGAAGAAAAGATCGGGACGGCAGCGGCCCGTTTTGTCGAGACCTGTGAGCAGGTGAGTCGAAAATACGGGATTCCGGTGGTCAACAAACGGATCTCTGTTACCCCCATCGCCTTTGTCGGGGCTGGATTTGATCGCCATGGCTTTGTCGAGCTGGCCTTGAGCCTGGATCGTGCGGCCACCGCCGCCCACGTTGATATCCTCGGCGGATTTTCGGCACAGGTGGAAAAGGGGATGACCGCCACCGATCGGGAGTATATCGCTTCCATCCCCGAGGCCCTGGCGCGCACCGAGAAAATTTGCGCCTCCATCAATATTGCCAGCAGTCACAAAGGGATCAATATGGACGCCCTGGCCCTGATCGGCCAGACGGTGAAGGATCTGGCTGAAATCACTCGCGATCAGGATGGCTTCGGGGCCGCCAAGTTTGTCGTCTTCTGTAACCAGCCGGGTGATAATCCCTTTATGGCCGGGGCCATCCATGGCCTGGAAGAGGCCGATCTGGTGCTCAATGTGGGGGTCAGCGGGCCGGGAGTTGTGGCCCGGGCCCTGGAACGACTGATCCAGACCCGAGGACGCGAGAATCTGCGGCTGGATGATATTGCCGAGGAGATCAAGCAGACCACTTTCCGGGTAACCCGCTGCGGTGAACTTATTGGTCGCAAGGTATCGGAGGAGTTGGGGATTGAATTCGGAGTGGTGGACCTCTCCCTGGCGCCGACCCCCACCGTGGGGGACAGTGTGGGCGAGATCCTCGAGATCCTCGGGGTGGACGTCGTTGGTGCGCCCGGGTCAACGGCCATTCTTGCCATGCTCAATGACGCCGTGAAAAAAGGGGGAATCTTTGCCAGCAAGGCGGTGGGCGGCCTGAGCGGTGCCTTTATTCCGGTGATGGAGGATGCGGTATTGGCCGCCGCCGCCGGCAGCGGCGCCCTGTGTCTGGAAAAGCTGGAGGCCATGACCTGTGTCTGTTCGGTGGGACTTGATATGATCCCGATACCCGGTTCCGTTGATGCCGCCACCATTGCGGCGATCATTGCCGACGAAATGGCCATCGGAATGATCAACAACAAAACCACCGCCGTTCGCCTGATTCCGGTGCCCGGGAAAGAGGCGGGCGAGATCGTCGATTTCGGCGGCCTCTTCGGGGCCAGCCCGATTATGCCGGTGCGCAATGTCGGCAAGTCCAGCCGTTTTATTGCCTGGGGCGGTCGTATGCCTGCGCCGATTCACAGTTTTAAGAACTGATCGGGGAGTCTCTTTTTTCCATCTTTGTTGCGATTCCTCATCAATATCTAACAGCGTTCTTCCGGAGAAACCCTTGTTCGGCTTTCTGGAAGATTGTATAGTTGTCACCATTGTCAACGAGATGAGCGGCGACATCCATTCACATCCCGGCCTTGCCGTGTCCGGTTTTCTGCGGTAAACGGTCGGTGCTGTGACAGGCCCATTCTTCTTCAATCTTTTCTTTTATCAGAGACAAGAACATCATGCGCAAAGGTATTATTCTGGCCGGCGGTTCCGGTACCAGGCTGCATCCCCTGACCCATTCGGTGAGCAAACAGCTCATGCCGGTCTACGACAAGCCGATGATCTATTATCCCCTGTCGACCTTGATGCTGGCGGGAATCCGGGAGATCCTCATCATCACCACTCCGGCGGATCGGCCACTGTTCGAGAACCTGCTGGGAAACGGCAGTCAGTGGGGCCTTGAACTGCGCTACGCGGTGCAGCCAAGCCCGGATGGTCTGGCCCAGGCATTCATCATCGGTGAAGATTTTATCGGCAAGGAGTCGGTGACCCTGATCCTTGGGGATAATATCTTCCATGCCGAAGGGTTGTCGCACCGACTGCAGCAGGTCAGTCAGCAGGAGAGCGGGGCCACGGTCTTCGGCTATTATGTGCAGCGGCCGGAACGCTACGGTGTGGTGGTCTTCGACAAGCAGGGCAAGGTCATTGACCTGGAAGAAAAACCGGTTCAGCCCAAATCGTTTTATGCCGTAACAGGTCTCTACTTTTACGATAACGCGGTGGTGGAAATCGCCAAAACCATCCGGCCGTCTGAGCGTGGCGAACTGGAGATCACCGACGTCAACCGGGAGTATCTCAAACGGGAGGCCCTCCATGTCGAACTCCTCAGCCGCGGCACCGCCTGGCTTGATACCGGCACCCATGCCTCGCTCCTCGATGCCGCTAATTTTGTCCGGGTCATTGAAGACCGGCAGGGACTGAAGATCGCTTGCCCGGAGGAGATTGCCTTCCGCATGGGGTATATCTCGCGGCAGGAACTGGAGGCGCTGGCTCTGCCTTTATCCAAAAACGGCTATGGCGCCTATCTCCAGTCCATCTGCCGGATGGAGGAACAGCCATGAAGGTCCTGGAGACGCCGCTTGCGGGGGTGTTGATCCTTGAACCCAAGGTCTTTGGCGATGAACGGGGGTTCTTTATGGAGACCTGGTCGCGTCAGCGCTACCTGGAGGCGGGCATTGATGCTGATTTTGTCCAGGACAATCTGTCCTCATCGAGCCATGGCGTTCTGCGCGGATTGCATTTTCAGAACCCCCGGGCCCAAGGCAAGCTGGTCCATGTCCTTGCAGGCGAGGTCTTTGATGTGGCGGTGGATCTTCGCCAGGGCTCGCCCACCTTTGGCCGCTGGCACGGCGTTGTCCTTTCGGGCGCCAATAAACGTCAGTACTGGGTGCCGCCCGGATTTGCCCATGGTTTCTGTGTCACCAGCGAGTCCGCCCTTTTTGCTTATAAATGTACGGAGCTCTATGCCCCGCAGCATGAAAAATCCATCCGCTGGGACGACCCAGCTCTCGCCATTGACTGGCCGGTGGCCAAGCCCCGGGTCTCGGACAAGGACCGCCTGGCGCCGCTTTTGGCCGACATCGATCCCGGCGATCTTTTTCTCTTTGCGGAGAAAGGGTGATGGGCACCGCTCCAATCCTCCTCACCGGGGCAGGCGGTCAGGTTGGCTATGAGGTGAAGCGCCTGGCCGCGGATCAGGGGAGAGCTCTGATTGGCCTGACCCGCTCCGAGCTTGATATCGCCGACAGCAAGGCCGTGGAGCAGATTTTTCACCAGGTCCGACCGGCACTGGTTATGAATGGCGCCGCCTACACGGCCGTGGATAAGGCCGAACAGGAGGTTGAGGCGGCCATGCGGGCCAACCGGCAGGGGCCGGCAGTGCTGGCTGCCGCCTGTCGGGAACATGCTGTTCCGCTGCTCCATCTTTCCACCGATTATGTCTTTGATGGCAACAGCGCCGGGGCCTACCGGGAAGATGATTCCGTTGCCCCCAGCGGTGTCTATGGTCTGAGTAAATGGGAGGGCGAAGAGGAGGTGCGTGCCGGGCTTAAGGAGCATCTGATTCTTCGCGTCAGCTGGGTTTTCGGGCCGCATGGCAATAATTTTGTCAAAACCATGCTGCGACTGGCTGCCGAGCGTGATGCGTTGCAGGTGGTCGCGGATCAGCGGGGATGCCCCACCAGCGCCGCCCATATTGCCGCTGCCCTGCTGAGCATTGCCGACCGGCTCGGGCAGGGGATTGATGTCCCCTGGGGAACCTATCATTTTTGCGGTATGCCGGAGACCACCTGGCACGGTTTTGCCGAGACCATTCTCCGCGAGGCGGTGCGGATGGGGATTCTTGCCCATGTCATCCCTGTCCATCCGATTAGCACCGATCAGTACCCGACCCCGGCTCGTCGCCCCCAGAATTCTGTCCTTGACTGTCACAAGTTTATGCAGACTTTCGGCATCCAGCCCCCTGCCTGGCAGGAGGGATTACGCGCCATGCTGTCCCGGATTAAACACCAAAAATAGAAGGAATATCCATGTCCCATCAGCCTCAAAGAATCCTTGTCACCGGCGGTGCCGGTTTTATCGGTGCTAATTTTGTTCACTTCTGGCTGCGCCGCTATCCCGGCAGCCGGGTGGTGGTGCTCGACGCCCTGACCTATGCCGGCAACCGTGCCAGCCTGCTGGCAGCTGAGTCAAATGGGAACTTTCGGTTTGTCCATGGCGATATCCGCGATTATGCCCTGGTGTCCGGCCTGTTGCGGGATGAACAGATTGACACCCTCATTCACTTTGCCGCCGAATCCCATGTGGATCGCTCCATCCATGGCCCGGATGAGTTCATTGACACCAATGTGGTTGGTACCCATGTCCTGCTCAAGGCGGCCAAGGCCGTATGGCTGGATGGCGGACCCTGTCCGCACCGGTTTCATCATGTCTCCACCGATGAGGTCTACGGCACGCTGCTCGCCGGCGCGCCGCCCTTCACCGAAAATAACCAGTACGCGCCTAATTCCCCCTACGCAGCCACCAAGGCGGCCTCCGATCATCTGGTGCGGGCCTATCATGAAACCTATGGCCTGGAGGTGACGACCAGCAACTGTTCCAATAATTACGGGCCGTACCAGTTCCCGGAAAAACTGATCCCCCTGATCATCGGCAATATCCTCGATGGCCGGCCCCTGCCTATTTACGGCGACGGCCTGCAGATCCGTGACTGGCTCTATGTGGATGATCATAACCGGGGCATTGATCTGGTGGTGCGCCAGGGCAGGCCCGGCGAGACGTACAATATCGGGGGGAATAATGAGTGGACCAATATCGAGATTGTTCGTTTGATCTGCCGCCTTGTGGATGGGAAATTTATGGGCCAGGAACCCGGTCGTGACACAATGCGTAAAAGATTTCCGCACGCCCCGCAAGTGTTCGGAGCCAATGCGGAAAGTCTGATCACCCACGTCAAAGACCGGCTGGGCCATGATCGCCGCTATGCCATTAATGCCGGCAAGATTACAGCTGAGTTGGGCTATGCCCCGATGGAGTCCTTTGAAACTGGAATCCGCAAGACCCTTGACTGGTATCTGGACAATGAAGACTGGTGGCGGTCGGTGATGGATGGAAGCTACCGGAAGTGGGTGGAATTGAACTATGCTTAAGCAAATAGGATAAAGAAGGGAAGACCGTTTTCAGGGTTGTTTTATGACTTGCAGAGTATTTCTTGTTTTTTACAAGAAATACTCTGCAAAAGGCACTTATCCCGTTTGTCGGGGTCGAGTAAGCCCTTGGGAATAGAGTATAAAATTTAAAAATGGAGTATTGCCATGTGGGAAGTCATTGTTGATAAGGATAAATGCAAGGGAAGTGAAGAGTGTGTCAGCGCCTGTCCAGCATCTGTCTACGAGATGGTTGATGGAAAGGCTGAACCGGTGAATGCCAGCGAATGCATCGGCTGCGAGACCTGTGTAGAGGTTTGTCCCAATGGGGCTTGTACGGTTACTGAGGTTTAGAGACCGTTATGAAATAAGCAAGGTCTTCGTCTTGCTTGTTTCATTTACGGTCTCTTATGCCGCATCCCCGAAACAGCAATCTTTTCGGCTGTTTTGTGGTGTGGCGTCCGGCAAACAACATCTGCCGAAGATTATACAGGAGGTCGTAACGAACTGAGCAAGGTCTTCGTCTTGCTTGTTTCATTTACGGCCTCTTATGCCGCATCCACGAAACAGCAATCTGTCCCGCTGTTTGAGAGCGTGGCGTCCCCTGGCCTAAGATTATCCCAAAGTCCGTATGCCAGCCAAACAAGCTTTCTTTCATGTGTGTCTTCATTGCCGACCTCTTATATGATGCGCCGGAACAACACCACACCCAACCCCCTCCTTGAAAAAAGGAGGGGGCTTTTTTGCTGTGCCCTGGACGCGGCGCGTGGTCGATAAAATATAAACGATTGCTTACACTCTATGCGAAGATTCTTCTTTGACCCGGCGGCCAGAAATGGCGATATCGTTCTCCTGTCCGAGATCGAGTCGCGCCATATCGTCAAGTCCCTGCGTCTCCATGTCGGCTCTCAGATTGAGCTCCTTGATGGCTCGGGTGTGCGGTATCTTGCTGAAATACGGGATCTTGGCAGGCAGGTTGCGGTTCGTATTCTTACCGCTGACGCGGATGTGCAGGAGGGAAGGGTGGCCTTGCATGTGGGCCAGGCGATGTTGAAAAATACCAAGATGGATTTTGTCGTTGAGAAATGTACGGAGCTTGGAGTGACAAGCCTGAGCCCTTTTGTCAGCAGCCGATGTCAGGGAAAGCTGGACAATGAGGAGCGGGGTGGCAAGCGGCAACAGCGCTGGCAACGAATTGTCGAATCCGCCTGCAAGCAGTGTTCACGTCCCCGGCCCATGGAGCTGAGTGGCTGTTGCTCCCTGGCCAAACATTGTGCTGCTGTCAGTGCAGAGCCGCAGAGCCTGCGCCTGTTGTTCTGGGAAGAGGAAAAAGAGCGCCGTCTGCATGATCTTCCACCCTTTAGCAACTATGGCCGCATCGACCTTCTGCTTGGTCCGGAAGGGGGTTTCAGCCGGGAAGAGGTTGAGTTGGCCAGCCAATTCGGGTACCAGAGTATCAGTCTGGGGCAACGCATTCTGCGGGCTGAGACCGCCACCGTGGCGGCCATTGCCATCGTTCGCTATCTGAGCGGTGAGATGTAATTCTCCGTCGCATTCAAACCGTTCCGTTGTCAACCGCCCGGCACGGTTTCTCATCGTCCTAAACCGTCCGGACTGTTCCGTCGCCGGCCGGCTTGTCTTCTCGGCCTTGCATTGAATGGAACGAAGATTAAAGAGATTGCTTCTCTGTTATCCGCAGACCGCCAGCAGTCCATGGCGAATGGCTGGCGCTGGTGTTGTGCCGTGCGCCTGGCCGATCAATACCGAACAGGGCATTCCTGCCAGCAGATGGATGGTGAGGGGGATGCGGCCGTATTGGTCGGTTGGAAAGAGAGACTCCAGCGTTGCATTCCAGTTTTCCTGCCATTGCTCCGTCCGGGGCAGAAGGGGAGCGGTGGCATCCATCTCCGGACTCTCGCTTTCAACAAGCCTGGCCAAGGCAGCGGCCAGTTCCTCCATCTGCGTCTGCATTGCTTCCTTAAATTGCCGAATCTTTCCTGCCTCTTCCGTCTCGTCACCCTCAAAGCCTTCAGGAAGACCGATCTGCAAAACCACAACCGGGGCTTGGCCGCACTCTTTCTCGTACTGTTCGAGCAGGATATCGGCGGCCTCCTGACGGCAGGTTGTCCAGAGGGCAATATCTTTTGGCAGCGGCCCGGATAGATAGAGCTTGCTCCAGGCCCGAAGACGATTCTTGATCATCCCGGGCCGGGGCTGATTCATCTTCTGGCGCAGTTCCAGCAGTTCCTGGAACGGGTCCTCGACGACCGTGTCTTCGTCGCCGCTCTCCCGAATTTCCCCCTGCAGATGGCGAAACAGGGCGATCTCCTTATCGTCGATGGTGGCCAGCTGCAGGGCCAGTTCCTCCTCCTCGCGATCAAGGATTTCGGCAATGGAAAGGACCAGGCGGGCCTGCCATAAGGCCTGGCGTGCCTCTTCATCCTGGGGGCCATTCTTTTGATCCATTCCCTGCATCAGGGAAGAGATGATCGTCTGTTTGGACTGATCGCCACGGTTGGCCGGATCCGACAGAGATGCAAGGGAGAGATAGCTTAATTGTTCAACATAGTTATCTTTTCTGCTTCTGATGTCATTCAGGAGATGGAGGAAGCGATCACGATCCGCCCCCAGCCTTGATGGAGTATGGACTTGACAGAAGTCCGTTTCCATGAAAGGATAGCTGCCTGTGGCCGATGATTGATCGGTGGCACTTTCCCCGCCGGGTTCGACGGGCTGGAGCAGATGAATGGCGGAGAAGAAAAGGGCCAGGGGAAACTGTTGTTGGGTGGACAGGACGGTGTCCGGGAAATAAAGCGTATCAAGGGTGTTCATATGCAAGGTGTGAAGGAAAATGTTTCATTTTATCTGACCGCGGCAGGGTATCTGCTCTTTAATCTGCGGCCTGCCGGTGATCTGTCGGTGACCGTGCAGTCCACTTTGTGGCAGATTCTGCAGACGGCCCCCTATGTGGCCGGCGTCACCTGGTTTATCATCGCCGTTCTGCAATACATGTCAGATGGCGAAAAGGTGCCGTGGGAGCGCCGGTTCCGATTGTTTTTCACCATAGGAATATTTGCTGGTCTTGTCCATGCAATTATTGAATATACGGCGAAAGGGACGGCGGCCGGCCAGTAAGCAGGGTCCTGTTCCAAAGGAAGTGCTATTTCTCTGCCTCGATCTCCTCTGTCCGAACACAAACAGGCTCCTGAATACCTACCTGTTTAGAGAAATTATCCAGTCCCTGGAGGATTGGCCAGGTCACAACCTGGCCACGGGGAACGACCATGACCCCGTTATTGGCAAAGACATCTTCCTCGACCACCATGCCGGTCTGGATATCCTTCACCATAAGGCTCATCACCTTCCCCTGGCCCCTTTTGATGTGTAACCCTGCCAGGGCATCCAGAATCTCCTGATTATAAACCCCCTGTTTTTTTTTCATTCCCTGGACGATGATTTTATGGACCAGGCCCTGATATCCGAGGCGGTCATAATCAATGGACACCCTCAACAGCTGGGCACCACGACAAACCTCCTCATCGACAAGGGAAACGGCATCGTCCGTGTATTCGTCCATGCGCTGCAGCTGCTTGCCGATCATCGCGGCGACTTTTTCCATTCTGGGAATGTGGGAGAAAAGTTCCTGACCTACCTGGGGATGCTGCTCATACATGCGACGCTCCGCAGCAGTGAGTTCAACACCGCTGTACAGCTTGTGCAGTATGTCTGACGGCAGGGTGATGCAGCCAACCTGAGACATCAGGGCGGCAATCTCATACTGCCAGGCATTGGCGAGATGGAGCTGATCGCACAGACGGGTCACCAGCTCCTTGATCCTTGACCCTGCCCCGAAGATCGTGGCATTTGTCTGACCGAGCAGCTCGCTGAGCACCTTCATGCTTCCCTTCAAGGTCTCGTTCAGGAGCTCTTTTTCGGCAATAATAAGCTTGTACTGCCTTTCGGCCAGGGCCAGAGCCGTGGCAAGGGTGGCTGTGGAACAGGGCTTGTTGAGAAAACGGAAGATCTGGCCGGTGTTCACCGCCTCCACCGCCGTCTCCTGCTCAGCGTTGCCGGTGAGCATGATTCGTACCGTCTCGGGGTACATCTCTTTGACCAGGGAGAGCAGTTGGATCCCGTCCATCCCCGGCATGCGCAAGTCGGAGACAATAATGCTGAATGGCCCCTGGGTTTTGAGGGCCTCCAGGGCCTCTTCCCCACTCTGGGCGGTGACAATCTCGAAGCGATTGCGTAACTGTCGCCGCATGGATTCAAGCACCAGGGTCTCATCGTCCACCAGCAGAATTTTCTCACTCATGCCTTTCTCGCCCCTTCTGTTCTTTTATGGATCACAGCGCCATATGCCTGCCGTCGTCTTTTTTAAAACACCAAAGAGTTCAAGTCAGAAATCATACACCATTGTCCAAGCTCTCTTCAATGAACAAACATTGGCCATGGCGCAAATGCAGTTGCTTTTAAGATACTCAGCGATGAATCGCGGCAAAATGTATTTCCCATCGCACAATGTTGTTAACGTTGTGCGGGAAAGCCGTCTTGTTGTGATCCTGCAGGATTGACTATTTTTAATTCAGGAATGGTTAATCCTCAAAAGTCCTCGGCCCCGTACTCCTTGCGTGGAATGGATCAAGCTGGAACCAATTCAGTCCAGGACGCGGCAGATGGAACGCTTGGTATTGACTAAATGGGACGTCAACGGTATCCTGAAAAATAGAATAACAATATGATTCCCCACAGAAAACATCGAGGAACTGAAGGGTGTGACAAGGCATGGATATAAAACCCGCCCAGACAACCCTGCTCATTATTGAAGATGATCCAATAATGCGGCAGAGCATGGCCGTTTTTTTAGAAAATTGCGGCTTTCAAGTCCTTCAGGCCGGTGATGGGCAAGAAGGGCTCCGTCTCTTCTTGGAAAAAAATCCTGATCTTGTCATCCTTGATCTGCAGATCCCGGGGATGGGCGGGCTTGAGTTTCTGGCCGCCATCAAAAATGATCTTCCGGTCATCCCGACCATAATCGTTTCCGGTACCGGCTCCCGCGACGATGTTATTGTTACCCTCAAGCTCGGTGCCTGGGATTATCTGACCAAGCCCATGGCCGATCTCACTGTCCTTGAAAGCGCCGTCACCAAGGCCCTGCATAAGGCCCGTCTGATCACCGAGAACACCCGATACCAGATCCATCTGGAAGAAGAGGTCTGTCGCCGCACCGCTGAACTGCAACGGCAGGAGCAGGAACTGAAAATGACCCTGATCAGCGTCGTTGAGGTGGTAGCCTCGATGGTGGAAAAACGTGACCCCTATACCGCTGGTCATCAGCGACGGGTGTGCTCACTGGCCCTGGCCATTGCCCGGGAGCTGGATTTGGAGGAGAAATGCTACGAAGGGCTGGGGTTGGCTGCCACCATTCATGACCTGGGCAAGGTGGCAATCCCCAGTGAAATTCTCTCCAAGCCCGGCAAGCTCACCGACATTGAGTATCAACTGATCCAGACCCATGTCCAGGCAGGGCACGACATCCTGGCCCATGGGACAGCCTCATTTCCCTGGCCCATAAAGACCATTGTTCATCAGCACCATGAACGGATGGATGGCAGCGGCTATCCCCTTGGTCTCAAGGGGCCGGATCTGTTGCTCGAATCCCGGATTCTGGCGGTGGCCGATGTGGTGGAGGCCATGGCCTCACACCGGCCCTATCGACCTGCCTTGGGGATTGAGGCCGCCCTTGAGGAGATCACCAGGAATCGTGGCAGTTTTTACGATGATGATGTTGTTGCCGCCTGTCTCACCGTCTTTACCACCATGACCTTTTCCTTTGAGCAATCCTAAGCAAACGGGCTGAAGGCCTAAGAAACCATGGCAAAACCTCCGTCAATTCCGACCCGCAACACCATCCACTGGCGTCAGATTCTGCCCACGTTTCTCGTCCTGTTTCTGCCTCTGATCACCTGCCTTGCCGTTCTTCTCTTTCTGCATACGGAGGAAGTTGTTCGCCTGAACACCCTCCTCATTGCCCCTGAACAAATCCAGGGGAACGCCTTTTCTTCGTCGGATCAACGAGCACGCCAAGGGCAACCGGCAGACAAAAAAGTCCAGATTCGACGCTCTCATCTGGTCCTGTTTCTTGGACTCCTCACGGTGGCGTTGCCTCTTTTCTGGTGGTTGGCCTTGCTCCTGACAGCAACCCGGGAGCATAGAAAGCATCTGCTGACCGAGAAGCAGCAGGTCGCCCATCTCAGTGTCCTGTTACAGACCATCATTGATCTGCATCGCCTTATTGGTCAGGAAAAAGAAAAAGACAAGCTGATCCAGGCCTGTTGTGAACTGCTGGTTGCCAGTCGCGGTTATGCCAGCGCCTGGATCATCTTGCTGGCTCAAGACGAGAAAATCGAGTTCAGCGCTGAGTCCGGATTATACCACAGTATGGATGCACTGCAGAAGCAGATAAGCCTGGGCGGTCTTCCGCCCTGTGTCGTTGAGTGCCGGAGGAAGCAGCCGGAAATAGTGGCCATTGAGGCGTCGACGAGCTTCTGTCAGCATTGCCCCATGGCGAATAATTATCCTTCCTCCGGGCTTATGTGTGTCGCCCTGGAGCACAACTCCAGGGTCTTTGGTTTTTTGAATGTCTCCCTGGCACCGGAACTGATTGGGGATCAGGAGGAACAACGCCGATTCAGTGAAATCGCCGGGGATATCGGGTATGCCCTGTTTAATCTGGACGAGCAGCAGAAAAAAATCGAGATGGAAACCGCCTTACGTCAGAGTGAGGCGTGCCTGCGCAGTATCACCGATTTTGCCAAAGACGCCATCCTGATGATGGATTCGCAGGGCGCCATCTCGTTCTGGAATCCGGCTGCGGAAACAATCCTTGGGTATCGTGCTGAGGAGGTCTTAGGCAAGAATCTGCATGCCCTGCTCGTGCCCACACGCTATCATCAAGCCCATCATGATGCCTTTCCCGAATTTATCCGCACCGGTTGTGGCAATGCCATGGGCAAAACCCTCGAATTGGCCGCACTTCGCAAAGATGGCCGGGAAATCCCGGTCGCCCTCTCGTTGTCAGCGGTCTTTCAGGATGGAAGCTGGCAGGCAGTGGGCATATTGAGAGATATTACCGACCGTAAAAGAATGGAAGAACAGATGCTTCAATCGGAAAAGATGACCACCATAGCCGGACTGGCCGCCGGGGTGGCGCACGAGATTAACACCCCGCTGTCCGCAATTCTCCAGTCCATCCAGGTCGTCCGCCAGGATCTGTCTCCCGAACTTCCCCGCAATCAGGAGATCGCCGGTCTCTGTGGGCTTGATCTCGCCCGGGTTACGGAGTATTTTGAAAAACGGGAGATCAACTATTTCCTTGATGGAATCCGCGATTCGGCCATCAAGTCGGGAAAGATTATTGCCAACCTGCTTCAGTTCAGCCGTCCCCGGCAGCTTGTTTTCGGTATGGCCGATCTGGCCCAGTTGCTCGATAAATCGGTGGAGCTGAGTCATACCGATTATGATTTACGCAAACTTTACGCATCCCTGCATGTGGAGTTTATTCGCGAGTATGCCCCGAACTTGCCTCCGGTATCCTGTGTGACCACGGAAATTGAGCAGGTTTTCATCAATCTGCTGAAAAATGCGGTGCAGGCCATGGCAGAACTCCCGGAGCCGCGGCCCGCTCCCCGGATAACCCTTCGCATCCGCCGGCAGGATTCGATGCTCCGGGCAGAGATCGAAGACAATGGCATCGGCATGGACGAGAACACCCGGCGTCATATCTTCGACCCATTTTTTACCACCAGAGATGTCGGGGCAGGCCCCGGACTGGGGCTTTCCGTTTCATACATCATTATAGTTACCAAGCATGGCGGCCAGCTAACCGTCCAGTCCACACCAGGGCAGGGAACAACGGTGGCCGTTGACCTGCCCCTTACATCAACTCCACCAGATGAGACCACATGATGGAACCCGTCATCACCATTCTTTACGCGGAAGACGATCCCTTGCTGCGTCATTCAACGTCCAGGTATCTCAACAATCTCGGCTACCAGACCCTTGAGGCTGAAAATGGCCGGCAGGCCTGGGAGCTTTTTCTGGAGAAGAGACCGGACCTGGTACTTACCGATCTGCGCATGCCGGTGATGGATGGCTTTCAACTCCTGACCAGGATCATCGGTGAGTCTCCCGATACTCCGGTCATCGTCTTTTCCGGGGTGGGGACGCTCACCGATGTCATTGAGGCCATCGGCCTTGGGGCCTGGGATTATCTCAGCAAACCGATCCCGGATATGACGATTTTGTCGCATGCCGTAAGTCGGGCCCTGGATCGCCTGAAACTCGTCCGAACTTCGCGGGAGCATCAGCAGATATTGGAGCAAACCGTTCGCGAAAGAACGCGGAAATTGGCCGATGAGCTGAAGGAACGAAAGAAGGTTGAGCAGCTTGTGACCAATGCCAAAAATGAATGGGAACGAACCATGGATGCCATGCCGGATCTCATTGCCCTGCTCGACCTTGATCAGCGGATGATCCGCCTGAACCGAACCATGGCGGCAGCCATCGGTCTGACCCCGAAAGAGGCGGTGGGCACGAAGTGTTTTCTTTGCATGCACGAAAAAAAATGTCCCCCTGACCAGTGTCCCCATCTCCAGATGCTCAAAGACAGCCAGCCCCACGTCACTGAAATATATGAAGAGCTTTTTGACCGCACCTTTGAGGTGAGTGTGGTGCCGCGCTTTGATGTGGATAATACGACCCTGATCGGCTCCATCCATATTGCCCGGGATATCACGGCCCGCAAGGAGGCGGAAAAGGAGCAGAAAAAGCTTCAGTCGCAGCTGCTCCATGCCCAGAAGCTGGAATCCGTGGGGCAACTCGCGGCCGGCATTGCCCATGAGATCAATACCCCGACCCAGTATGTCGGGACCAACATTGATTTTCTTGATGAGTCCTTTCGCGATGTCGGGAAACTGGTGGGCCATTTACAAACACTGCTGGAGGCGGAAAAGGCAGGCACTCTCTCGCCGCAGCAGTTTCAGGATGCCCGGCAGGCCATGGGCGATGTTGACTGGGACTATCTGGCAACGGAAATCCCCACTGCCATCGGCCAATCGCGGGACGGGGTGAAGCGGGTCAGCTCCATTGTCCGGGCAATGAAGGAATTTTCCCATCCCGGCAGCAAGGAAAAGGTGGCGATCAATCTGAACACCATTATCCAGACCACCATCACGGTTGCAACCAATGAATGGAAATATGTAGCGGAGGTCGAAACCGATCTTGATCCAAACCTCCATTCCATCCCTTGCCTTTCCGATGAATTGGGCCAGGTTATCCTCAACATGGTGGTAAATGCCGCCCATGCCATTGCGGAACAGCTGGGGGGGAACCTGGAAGGCCGCAAGGGAAAGATCACCTTGGTCACCCGGCAGGATGAAGAATGGGTGGAACTGCGCGTCTGCGATACCGGCGCGGGAATCCCTGAGGCAATCCGGGCACGGATCTTCGATCCCTTTTTCACCACGAAAGAAGTAGGGAAAGGCACCGGGCAGGGGCTGGCCATCGTCCATGATGTCGTCGTCGATAAGCACCAGGGCACCATCAGTGTTGAGTCGGAGGTCGGAGTCGGCACCACCTTTATCATTCGTCTGCCCAGAAACGGTTAAGGGTCGTCCCGGCCTTTCATATTTTATCTCAAATCTCCAGGAAGGATTCGTTTATGCCCCGCGATGTGGATAATGCTCAGTGCAGTTTGCCGAAAATGCTGAAAAGTTCTGATTTTGTCAGAAAGTATCTGCTCGGCATCTTTCTTGTTATCGGGTTGATTCTGTTGTCCGTTTTCTGGGGCTTCAGTTATCGCTCCAATACCTTGATCAAGGGACAGCTGTTGAAGCAGGGGCAGGCTTTTTTTGAGGAAATGGTGATTACCCGTGAGTGGGCAGCCAAGCATGGCGGAGTCTATGTCAAGATCACCCCGGAGACGTTGGTAAATCCCTATCTTCTTAAAATCCCCGGCCTGAAAGTAGTCATCAAGGATGAGGACGGTGTGGATTACACCTTGAAAAACCCTGCCCTGATGACCCGAGAGTTGTCCGAGATTGCCAACCGATATGGAATTTTCAGGTTCAAGATTACCAGTCTTAATCCTTTCAATCCTGCCAATAAGCCGGATCTTTTTGAACAGTCGGCGTTAACTTCATTCAATGAAGGGAAGAAGGAATATTCATCCTTCGAGCAGGAAAACGGGGAGGTCTTTTTCCGCTATATGGCGCCCCTGGTCACCAGCAAGGCATGTCTGCAATGTCATGCCCAGCAAGGCTATAAGGAGGGCGACGTCCGTGGCGGGATCAGTGTCAGTATTCCGGCAACGACAATCCTGAAGCAGATCAATGTAAACCGTTATGCCATCCTCTTCATTGCCTTGGGCATCGTTGGCCTTCTCTATGCCATGATCCGGTATGTGACCCGCATATTTATCGGAGATCTGAACCGCTCCGAACAGCAGTTACAGGAGATGGCGAGTCATGATTATCTCACCCATCTGTTCAACAGGCGGGCAGGGTATCAGCGCATCTCCGAAGAGATGGTGCGTTCAGCCCGTACCGAAAAGCCGTTGGTGTTTATTCTCTTGGATATCGATTATTTCAAACGGCTTAATGACAGTCATGGCCACACTGCCGGAGATATGGTTCTGCACCAGTTGGCCTGCACACTGCTGGAGGCCCTGCGAGATTACGATATCGCCTGTCGTTATGGTGGTGAAGAGTTTCTGGTGGTAGCCCCTGAAACCTCAGTGGAGCAGGGGCTCAAGCTCGCTGAGCGATTGCGGGCGACCATTGCCGGGATTCATTTTAACATCTCGACCCAGCATATCTCCATCACTGTCAGTGTCGGCGTGAGCCGGATGGAAGAACATGACAGCATAGAAGATGCCATATCCCGGGCGGACACTGCCCTGTACCAGGCTAAAAATGGCGGTCGTAATCGGGTCTGTGTTGCCGGGGAGAGCGCTGCGGCATCCTGAAGATCCCCAGAAGTCGGAGGAGCGCAGAACTGCTGCCCGATAAAAAAAATGAATACCTTTCAGGGGAGGTGTGAAGCATGAAGGATGATCGGTGCCAAAAACTTCATCATCTTGTCGCCGAGCAGGAAGACTGGTTGATGGAGAGCATCCTGGCCTATGCCATCCAGCATGGCTACGCGGCCTACACCTCGACTCTGGTGGAACCTTGGCGTCTTTCCATCTGCGGCCTCTCCGCTCCGCTTCTTGTTGCCCTTGAGAGCAATCGGGCGACCCTGGAGCTGCATCCCGACGAGGAGTTCGGCAGTGATCCCATTGCCGCCTTCGGGATTCTGGAGGCGAAAAGGCATCGGCAGCGCGGCATTTCCATCGGCATGTTTATGGGCCTTTTCAAGTATTACCGGCAGAGCTATCTTGATCTGCTCGACAAGGAATCCTTGCAGAAGACCTGGACGGCCGAGGAAAAACTCTGGGCAACGACCTATCTGCATCGTTTCTTTGATCGCATTGAACTGGGCCTGTGCAGTGAGTGGACCAGGGACAGTGAGGCAGAGAAGATCGCGGAATTGCAGTTGGCGAACCGGCAGATGACCAATGAGAAGAACAAGTATCTCACCCTTTTTGAAAGTCTCTCGCAGCCGGTTATCCTGCTTGATGCGAACGGGGTTCTTGATCGGATCAACGAGGCGGCTGCCCAATGGCTGCAGAGTGCTGATAACCGCTATTACTCCATCGATCCGGATATCGACGCCGTCAATAAATCCCTCCAGGGGAAAAGATATGACGAACTCTTTCCCTGGTTGCAGGGTATCCTTGAAAAACTCGATCAAAAACAGACGGTGACAACTGAGCACCACAGCATCATCGTGAATCAGCAGCAGCTGGAGATCAATGTTCTCTGTTCGGCGATGTGCGATATCAGCCGCAAATGGAACGGATTTGTGCTCGTGTTTTCCGATCGAACCCAGGAATATAAATTGATATCGGACCTGCAGACCATGCATGTCCAACGGCTTCAGGCCAGCAAACTTGAATCCATCGGCCAGCTTGCCGCCGGGATCGCGCACGAGATTAACACCCCCTCCCAGTTTGTCAGCTCCAATATCACCTTCCTCAAAGAGGCCTTCAGCGATGTCAGAAACAGTATGACCACACTTGCTGGTGCGGCACAAACCGGGCAGATTCCTGCCGATCTGCTCCAGTCAGTCCTGGAGGATCTGGACTGGCCCTACCTGGAGGAGGAGATCCCTTTGGCCATCCAGCAGTCCCAGGAGGGGCTGGCCAGAATCACCTCCATTGTCCGTAAGCGCAAATTAAACCCCACTCACAGTATGCCCCAGAGTTAGATCAGTCTG
>JAFLKM010000039.1 GCA_019163335.1 Desulfobulbaceae bacterium
CGCTGATCAGGGCTTTTGCTTTTTCTAGCCCCCCCCTCTCTGCACACGACATCCACATACGCACATCCATTAAACCCTCACACAGACTGGAACACGAACACACAGCAACTAATCTGTACCTCGTTTCACTTCATCTTAGCTTTCCTCTGTAAAATGTTCTGCCAATTCCTTTCTCTCCTCATTGTGTTGTCACATATCTGTCAATTTCCCAATATTTTAACCCAAACTGTCAGAGTGCTTGACATGCCGATAATTTCCAGCTAATTAGATTAATTTAGTTATATGATCAATCTTCTTGATAATGAATAGAAATATGCTTGGGAAAAAATGTCTGATTTACCAAAACTATCCTTAATAATTCTGGCAGCGGGCAAGGGTACCCGCATGAAATCTGATAAGGCTAAGGTCTTGCATCAGACTTTTTACTCCCCTATGCTGAATCATGTGCTGACGGCAGTCAAGCCCTTGCATGCAGATTTGACAATTGCAATTATTGGGCATCAGCGTGATGAAGTGGAACGATGCCTTGCTGGGTTCGATGTGATTTCCTGTGTTCAGCACGAGCAACTAGGAACTGGCCATGCAGTTCTTTGCGCTGAGCCGATATTAAAGGACCAAGTTGGCATTGTTATGATCCTGTGTGGGGACACGCCCCTCATTCAGTCGGAAACCCTGCTGAATATTTATCAGAAACATCTGTCCCATGATGGCCCTGTGACGATTATGACCGCTATTCTTGATAATCCAGTTAATTATGGAAGAATTATCAGCGATGAAGCGGGAAAAGTATTGTCTATTGTAGAAGAAAAAGATGCGACTCCTGAGCAGAAGAAAATCTGTGAGATTAATGCGGGGATTTATTGCGTAGATGCTGATTTTCTTTTTACAACCCTGAAGAAGGTTGACAAGGATAATAGTCAAGGGGAGATCTATCTAACTGATATCGTCTCGATATCAGTGGGGATGAAATATTCTGTTGCAAAATATATGACTTCTCACCCTAAGGATGTGCTTGGAGTAAATTCACGAATTGAATTGGCTGAGGCCCATAAAGAACTGCAGATGCGTCGTAATCGTCAATTGATGCTGGCGGGTGTCACCATGCTGGATCCGGCTTCAACGTCTGTTGCGCCAGAGGTTAAAATTGGTCAGGATGTTCTTCTTTATCCTGGGGTACATCTATCCGGGCATTCTGATGTTGATAAAAATTGTATTCTGGAAAATGGAGTCATTATAAAAGACTGTTTTCTTGGTAAAGACGTTCATGTAGGTGCTTATAGCTATCTCGATGGATGCACGATTAAAGCTGGAAACACAATTGCACCGCATACTGTATTGTTTAATCTTAATAAAGACTATGGATTATAGCAGTTATTGTAGCACTTCAGTTATTAAAACCTGTTGGAAAACAATAGAAGAAAATTACCAGCTGTTAGAGTTTTTGAGTTTTCTTTTTTACGGAACTTATTTGGCTGGGCAGGAAGATCGTGTCTCAGGTACACCCAGAGCCTTGAGGATCATGGAGAGAGGACAAAATTTGGTGATACCGAATTGGAAGAGGTTGGCTCCAACAAAGGCTGTAAAAAAGAGCCAGTATGGATGGTGAAATAGAGGGCTTGTCTCAACTCCCAGTGCTAAAGAGATCAGGATGAAAAAACCGGCGATTGAGTGGACCCAGTCAGTGATAATCATGTTGTTTCCTCTGTAGTTATAAAGTTGTCAGTGAAAGTATTTTGTCCTGTATTGGTTCGCTGTTGTTGATGTCGTTTTGTATTTTTGTAAAGTATTACTAATATTTAAAATTGTCTAGATGGTAGTTAGAGCAAAGATTTGATTCCGCAAGCTTATTGCATTGTCCATTTTTTAGGGCAGCGTGTAGCAGCATATATCATATATAATTTTTTTTTTTGTAGACGAGCCATTTGATCAGAGAAGAAATGGCTCTCATTGTTGTAAATCGCGCTTGATTGCAGAGAATGAATTTTGGATTCGGTGATGCGGCTGGATTTCTTCAAACGTCCACAATTTGAGTATGATAATTTAAAGTATCCTGAAAAAGTATCGTTCTTTTTTAGGTTTTTGATACATCTTTAAAATACGAATAGAAAGGAGAATGTAATGAGTGTCGATGAGGATAAAATTACCAGTCTATTGAGTGAAGGACGGATTTTTGAGCCACCCCTAGAGGGTCGCGATACTGCCCATGTAGGAAGTATGGAAGCCTACAAGGCTGCATATAAACGATCTATGGAAGATCCGGAAGGATTCTGGGCAGATCGGGCCACTGAGTTGGTGACTTGGGACAAGAAGTGGGACAAGGTCTTGGAGTATGATTATAACAAGCCTGAGATAAAATGGTTTCAAGGCGGCAAGTTGAATATGGCTTACAACTGCCTTGATCGGCATCTCTTAAATGGGCGACGTAACAAGGCGGCTATAATCTGGCAGGGTGAACCTGAAGAAGATGTGCGGGTTTACACCTACCAGATGCTTTATACAGAGGTCTGCCGGATGGCCAATGTATTGAAGAAAAAAGGGGTAAAAAAGGGTGATCGGGTTGCCATTTATCTGCCCATGATTCCAGAGCTTGCCATATCGCTTTTGGCTTGTGCCCGCATAGGGGCTATGCATTCGGTGGTTTTTGCCGGTTTCTCTGCTATTGCTCTTAAGAGTCGTGTGCAAGACTGTGAGGCCAAGGTGTTAATCACCGCCGATGCGGTTTTGCGTGCAGGTAAGACTATTCCCCTGAAGCCAAACGCGGACACAGCTCTTGAGGAGTGTGAAAGCGTGAAGAACGTGATTGTCGTTCAACGTGCCGGCAATGCCATCGAGATGTTGGCCGGGCGCGATAGCTGGTGGCATGAAGAGGTCACCGCTGCTGATATCTCCTGTACCTGTGAGCCTGAATCGATGGATGCCGAGGATATTCTCTTTATCCTCTATACTTCTGGTTCCACGGGTAAACCCAAGGGCGTGGTACATACCACAGGCGGATATCTTACTTACGCCATGCATACCTGTCAGTGGGTCTTTGATCTGAAGGATAATGATGTCTACTGGTGTACCGCTGATATTGGCTGGGTAACCGGACATTCTTATATCCTTTATGGCCCACTGGGATTAGGTGCCACATCCCTGATGTTTGAAGGAGTTCCTTCCTATCCGGGGCCGGATCGTTTCTGGAAGATTGTTGAAAAATTCCAGGTGAACATTTTTTACACCGCACCCACTGTCATCAGGGCGTTGATGCGAGATGGTGAAGAGCCTACCCTGCGTTATGACTTGTCCAGTCTGCGTATTCTTGGATCGGTGGGTGAACCGATCAACCCTGAGGCCTGGATGTGGTACCATGTTAATATCGGTAAGAATAAGCTACCCATCGTTGACACCTGGTGGCAGACTGAGACCGGTGGGATTATGATTTCTCCGCTACCATATGCCACCCCTTTGAAGCCGGGTTCTGCCACTCTGCCGTTGCCGGGCATTGATGCGGCAATCTACACAGAAGAGGGACATGAGGCCGGCCCGAATGAAGGAGGGCATCTGGTAATCCGCAAGCCTTGGCCCGGTATGCTGCGTGGCGTATTTGGTGATCCAGAGCGGTTTAAGAAGGCCTACTTCAGTCGGTATGAAAATATTTATGACCCGGAAGACGGAGCTCGTCGAGATGAAGACGGGTACTTCTGGATTATGGGACGTCTTGATGATGTTATTAATGTTTCAGGGCATCGGCTTGGTACTGCTGAGATAGAGTCTGCGCTTGTGGCCCATCACTCCGTTGCTGAGGCAGCGGTGGTCGGTATGCCACATCCGATTAAGGGGCAGGCTATTTATGCCTTTGTCACGGTGAAGTCTCATGTGGATCCAACCCCGGAGTTGTTGGTAGAACTTCGGGCCCATGTGCGAACGGAGATTGGCCCGATTGCCTCCCCCGATGCTATTCAGTATGCGCCGGGACTGCCCAAGACTCGGAGTGGCAAGATCATGCGTCGGGTCTTGAGAAAGATTGCGGCCAATGATTTTGAAAATTTTGGCGACACTTCGACTTTGGCTGATCCGTCAGTTGTTGATGATCTGATCATCGGCAAGAAGGCCTTGGCAAAAAAATAAGTCTCCCCCTGAGAGATGTTTGGTCAAGACAAGGCGGAGTCGGTGGATTGAAAGCTCCGCCTTGTTGTTTCTGGGTGGTTTAGATGAACAAGTTGCTGGTTAATGTTGCAGATCGCTTCCGACATACTGAATGAAAGACTGTATTGTTCAGTGAGGGCTTGAGACATCGCTTGTTTTTTCTGAACAATTTAATTGCGGCCGGATGATTTTATCATGCCGATCTGGTTGGTTGGCAAGGCCAGGGAGTTGAGGAAATGGCAATTAAAGGGAATGATGTTCATGTGGTTGCCCCTGAGGTGGCGATCTCTTTTTTGAAAGGAATCATGCCCTTTGATACCCTTGATGAAAAAACACTGAGAAATCTGGCCCTTAATTGTCGCATTGATTTTTTTCCCAAAGGGACCAGAATCCTGACCGCTGGTACCACTGAGCTGACCCATCTTTATCTGATTCAGCGTGGCGGAGTTAAGGCTTTTATTGAAAACGACAATGGGGTCATTACTCTTAAGGATTTCCGGGGAGAAGGAGCATATATAGGAGCGTTGGGCATTATACGCGGCACCCCTGCCAATCTCAATATTGAGACGGTGGAGGATACCTTTTGTTATCTGCTACCCCGTGAAATTTTTCTCGCTCTCATTGAGAAACAGGCCTCCTTTGCCCATTTTTATCTCAAAAGTTTCTCGGAAAAGGTTGTTACTACGGCCTATAAGGAGTTGCGTCATCATAAGGTGGCGCCGCGCAGCAGCGATGATCTCTATCTCTTTTCTATTCGGGTGGGTGATCTTGTAAAAACCATGCGCAAGGTTGCGGCCAGTTTGACCATACAACGGGCAGCCGCTTTTATGTCTGAGTATCAAGTAGGGTGCCTGCTGGTTCATGACGCCGTTGATGCGGAAAAGATTGTCGGCATTATTACGGACCGTGATCTGCGGAACAAGGTGGTTGCAGCCGGCCTGGATTTCAACCAGCCGGTTGTGACGATCATGAACAGCCCGGTACTCACCGTACTGTCCCAGTCGCTCTGTTTTGATGTGTTGCTGAAGATGATGACGACCGGTATTCATCATCTGGCCGTTGAGCATGGTGGTCGAATCATCGGAGTCATTACTTCCCATGACATCATGTTGCTGCAAGGGCATTCTCCTTACTATCTGTTGAAGGAGATCCGCGTTGAACATCAGATCGTAGGGTTGTATCCCTTGGCCCAAAAGATCCCGGAAGTGATTCGCGGACTTATCGGTGAAGGGGCCAAGGCTGGGAACATTACCCAGATGATTGCCATTTTGAATGACCATATTTTAGGCAGGATGCTGACTCTGCTTGAAAATGAGTTGGGTCCCCCGCCAGTCCCCTATTGCTGGTTGTTGATGGGAAGTGAAGGGCGGCGTGAACAGACCTTTAAAACCGATCAGGATAATGCCATTCTTTATGCCGATCCTGAGGATGAACCCCAGAGGCAGGCAGCAGAGTTGTATTTTAAGTCTTTTGCTGCGAAGGCCATCGATCATTTGGTTAATTGCGGCTACCCCCTCTGTCCGGGGGAGATTATGGCGATTAATCCGCGCTGGTGTCAGCCGTTATCGGTGTGGAAGCAGTATTTTGACCGTTGGGTGGCCGCACCGGAACCCCAGGAGTTGCTGAACGCGACGATTTTTTTTGATTTTCGCTGCGGCTTTGGTAAGGAGCAGTTGGCAGACAATCTTCGTGACCATCTGAACAGGAGTATGAAAGGGCAAGATTTATTTCTTTTTCATCTGGCCCGTCAGTGTACGGAGACTCGTGTTCCGCTTTCATTTTTTAAGAATTTTATTGTTGAAAGGGATGGGCAGCATAAAAATCGCTTGGATATCAAACGGCAGGGCTTAACTCCATTTGTGGATTTTGCCCGGGTGCTGGCCTTGAAGTCCGGACTGAAGGAGACGAATACCCTGGCCCGTTTAAAGGTTCTCATGGCAGCAGGAGAGATCCAGACCGATTTGTGGTCGGCGGCAAGTGAGGCTTATGAGTTGCAGATGCAGCAGCGTCTGGTGCATCAGCTGAAGCAGATTGAGGCAGGGATTCTTCCCGATAATTATATTGATCCAGCAGATCTTTCCGACCTGGAACGGAGAATGCTCAAGGATGCTTTTGCCGTTATTGAGCGATTGTACAGCGTGCTGAACAGGCTGTATCCAGGGGCGTGATGTTCAATCTGCTGAAGCCGGGAACCTGGTTTGCTTCGCCTGATCCCCTTATTCTTCGCAACAGGGAGTTTTTTCGTGACTTTGATCAGTCCAAGCCCTTGTCAGAGTATACTTTTGTGGTTTGTGATACTGAGTTGACCGGTTTTGACCGGAAGCACGATGAGATAATCTCCATTGGTGCAGTAGTAATCCGGGATCTGCAAATTGATCTTGGTTCTCTTTTTAGCCAGTACGTCAAGCCTCGAAATCTGAAGCATACAGAGGCGACTTTGATTCACCGCATTACCCCGGAGCAACTGGCTGATGCGCCTTCCCTGGAGGAAGTATTGCCGGAATTTGTCGAGTTCATCGGCAACGGGCTCATGGTTGGCCATTTTGTGGAACTGGATTTGGGTTTCTTGAACACGGCATCCCGTAAGCTGCTTGGCGGAACCCTCGCTAATCCAGCAATTGATACGATTCGTATGGCGCGGCGATATCGACAGATGCTGCTGGGACCTTTTTGCGAAG
The DNA here is from genome assembly GCA_019163335.1 of Desulfobulbaceae bacterium. Lineage (GTDB taxonomy): Bacteria > Desulfobacterota > Desulfobulbia > Desulfobulbales > Desulfocapsaceae > UBA2270. Next base: position 6,807 of record JAFLKM010000039.1, read on the forward strand.
AGGATGAGCATTCCGTGAGTTATGTTCTGGAAGATCTTGCCAGGGAGTATCATCTCCCCTCTTTCAAACCCCATGATGCCCTTGAGGATGCAATCCAGACGGCTTATCTTTTTTTGTATTTTCTCAAGAAATTCAGAAAAGGAGGGCTGTTGACCTTGAAGGATATATATCAGGCTGGCAGGGTTGGAAGTTTACGTTATTAGGTGGCTGTTGTTTTTTATGCAGGAGTTCCTGACAACTTTCTTGACGTCATGAAAAATAAGACTATGTTGTCGAGTATTTTTTTCACACTTATCTGTTTTTCCTGCTCGGCGGGAAAAATTAATTATTTAACAAATTGAAGGGGAAAATAATGGGACAAAACTATTTTAACAGCCTGCCTTTACGTCTGCAACTTCAGGAATTGGGACAGTGCCGCTTGATGGATTCTTCTGAATTCAATGGAGTAGAGGCGCTGCGAGGAAAAAAAATAGTAATTGTTGGCTGTGGCGCCCAGGGGCTGCATCAAGGGTTGAATCTCCGTGACAGTGGCCTTGATGTCTCCTATGCCTTGCGAGAAGCCGCCATCAACGAGAAGCGGCAGTCCTTTAAAAATGCCAGTACCAACGGGTTTACCGTAGGTACCCCGGAAAAGCTCATTCCCAAGGCAGATCTGGTCATCAATCTGACGCCGGATAAGCAACATACCAAGGTGGTCAGCGCCATTATGCCGCTGATGAAGAAGAATGCCTGCCTCTCTTACTCCCATGGCTTTAATATCGTGGAGGAGGGAATGCAGATTCGCCCCGATCTCACGGTTATTATGGTGGCCCCCAAGTCTCCTGGTACAGAAGTGCGGGAGGAGTATAAGCGAGGATTCGGGGTGCCGACTCTCATTGCCGTGCATCGTGAAAATGATCCCCAGGAAAAAGGCTGGGAGTTGGCCAAGGCCTATGCCTGCGGCACCGGAGCCGATCGTGCCGGTGTCCTTCAGTCGTCATTTGTAGCCGAGGTTAAATCGGATCTCATGGGAGAACAAACAATCCTCTGCGGGATGCTTCAAGCTGGTTCTCTGCTCTGTTTTGATAAGATGATTGAAAAAGGGATTGAAGCCGGATATGCCTCCAGACTGATCCAGAACGGTTGGGAGACCATCACTGAGGCCTTAAAGCATGGCGGTATCACCAATATGATGGATCGGCTCACCAACCCGGCTAAGATTGCCGCTTTTATGTTGTCCGAGGAGTTGAAAGATATCCTTCAACCCCTTTTTGAAAAGCACATGGATGACATCATGTCGGGTTCTTTCTCCAAGACAATGATGAAGGATTGGGCCAAGGATGACGTTAAACTCCTGAAATGGCGATCTGAAACAGCCAAGACTGCTTTTGAGAAGGCCGTTTCCACCACCGCTGTCATCCCTGAACAAGAATACTTTGATCATGGGATATTGATGATTGCCATGGTTAAGGCCGGAGTAGAACTGGCCTATGACACTATGGTTTCTGCCGGTATTAAAGAAGAGTCCGCCTATTATGAGTCCCTGCACGAGGTGCCGCTTATTGCCAATACCATTGCCCGCAAGAAGCTCTATGAGATGAATGTAGTTATCTCTGATACCGCAGAGTATGGCTGTTATTTATTTGCGCATGCGGCTGTGCCCATGCTTGCAGGTTTCATGAAGAAGATCAATACCGATGTGATCGGTAAGGGGCTTTCACACAAAGATAATGGCGTTGATAATGTTAAGCTCATTGCAGTGAACGAGGCGATTCGTTACACCGGGGTTGAGATGATTGGGGAAGAACTTCGTTCACATATGGGGGCAATGAAAGCAATTTTGTAGGTACTGAGAGGACGTGATCTTTTGCTCGATGAGTTATCGTGACGAATATTTAGTGACTCCGAACCCTCTCTTCGCTCAATGTAGAGGGCCTGCCAAGAATCTGAGCGTGCCGGTTTTGTTGTGGCCGGCCGTCTGATCCAGCCAGGCAGATTTTTGTTGATTTTTCTTTGGTTGTGCAAGGCAGGCCTTTGCTTCCTGGGGAGGGGGCAGAGGAAGAATTTGTTTAGTCCAGGGAGAACTCCCCGCTTAAGGTCGGTGAGGAGTTCATTGTCGATATTTCATTTTAATAGTGGAGGATTTAATGCAAAAAAACGTTCGTGATCTGCTTGAATCAACTGAGTTTAAGGGGCTTGTTACAAAACGGGCTACCGTGTCCATTGTGTTGTTAGTGTTCCTTTTTGTCAGTTATTATGGGTTTATTCTGCTGATTGGTTTTGATAAATCATTTCTTGCTCAAAAATTAAGTGAAACCGGGGTTACGACCTTGGGGATTCCCCTTGCGGTGGCAGTTATTCTTATGGCCTGGCTCCTCACCGTTATCTATGTCGTGTGGGCAAATATGGTTTACGATCCTGAGGTCCGGCGTTTGCGGGCCTTGTTGCTCGGGAAATAATCCATCATTTCTATTTGACTCGAAGTCGATAAGTTTAAAGGAGAAAATATATGCCACCAGTTACAGAACAAGCGGCGGGGGCCGTCCAAACATCACTGGGACACCCAACATTACCCTCTATTGCTTTTTTCCTGGTTATTGTAGCCATTACCCTGGTGATCACATACTGGGCAGCTAAACGGACCAAAACCACCAAGGAGTTTTATGCCGCCGGTCGCAGCGTCAGTGCCTTTCAAAACGGCCTGGCCCTTGCCGGGGATTATATGTCTGCAGCTTCCTTTCTTGGGATTGCCGGAATGGTTGCCCTGAAAGGATATGATGGAATGATTTATGCGGTTGGCTGGCTCGTTGGCTGGCCGGCCTTGATGTTTCTTGTTGCGGAACCCCTTAGAAATCTGGGTAAATTTACCTTTGCTGATGTTGTTGCCTTTCGTCTGAAACAGACCCCTGTTCGAATCGCTGCTGCCATTGGCGGCATTCTGACCGTTCTTTTTTATACCATCGCTCAAATGGTTGGCTCCGGCAGTCTAATCAAGCTGATGTTCGGGTTGCCCTATGAAGTGGCAGAGGTCCTCGTTGGGGTTATCATGCTGGCCTACGTCCTTTTTGGCGGAATGCTGGCTACGACCTGGGTGCAGATTATCAAGGCGGTCCTTTTGCTTTGCGGTGTGTCGGTGATGATGATCATCGTGCTTGCCAAGTTTAACTTTAGTCCCGGTGAGCTTTATTCTGCTGTGGTCACCCAGTATGGCCAGGGCGCCCTGGAGCCTGGCGGTTTGATCACCAGCCCCATCGATGCAATTTCCCTTGGCTTGGCCTTGATGTTTGGTTTGTTGGGCCTACCCCATATTTTGCAGCGTTTCTTTACTGTTCCTGATGCCAAGGCCGCCCGGACCTCGGTTCTTTATGCAACAGGTTTTATCGGATATTTCTACATTATTATTCCTATTGTTGGTTTTGGCGCAGCGGCCCTCGTTGGCCGGCAGGTCATCACCAGTATTGACAAGGGCGGAAATATGGCGGCTCCACTGCTGGCTGAGTTTTTAGGCGGGACGCCCTTCCTTGGTTTTATTGCAGCGGTTGCTTTTGCCACCATTCTCGCAGTGGTTGCCGGTCTGACCCTGGCCGCAGCCTCTTCTTTCTCCCACGATATTTATGTGCACGTCATTAAAAATGGAAACTGTACCGAGCAGGAAGAAGTTCGGGCCAGCAAAATAGCGACACTCCTCTTTGGCATTGTTGCGGTCTGTCTTGGTATTCTCTTTAAGGGGCAGAATGTTGCATTTATGGTGGGCTTAGCTTTTGCCATTGCCTGTAGTGCGAACTTCCCAGCGTTGATCCTGTCTATTTTCTGGAAGCGGTTTACCACGGCAGGAGCAGTGTGTTCCATCCTAACAGGGGCCTTCCTGGCTGTCGGTTTGATCATCATCAGTCCCACGGTATGGGTTGATGTCTTCAAAAATCCAAAAGGCTCAGAGTTGTTTGCCTTGAAGAACCCTGCCATTGTGTCCATGACTGCGTCTTTTATTGTGGGATGGATTGTTTCACTGGTAACGAAGGATGAAGTAGCCCAGCAGAAATTTGAAGATGAAAAGATTCGAACTTATCTTGGAGTCGGTGCTGAATAAAAACATCTAACCCCAATGAACGGGATAAGTGTCTTTCGCAGAGTATTGCCTTGTAAATAAACAAGAAAATACTCTGCAAGGCACTTATAATCGTTTCTGTTTGAACGACAAAAGCGTGTCCGTATCTTAGGACGCGCTTTTGTCGTTCTTCATAAGTCGTCCGTATCTAAAATTGTGCCATGCTGAAGGTGTTGACTCATATTGGTTTTCCCATCTGCTCTTATTGGCACAACCATCCTGGCCTTATTTTGAGAACAGTCTCAATGCAGGTGAATGAATTTCATCAGATGTAGGTCTTTCATACTGGTGGTTTTTTTTATCCGAGGCTCTCATAGAGAGAGTCTGCATTTGGCATGGAAGACTCGAAAAAGTTGAGTACCGGATGAGAAAAAAGGGTGGCAGGAGTGGAGTAAAGTTTATAATATTCCCTATTTATTTTTAGTTGATATTTGAAATGTGGAGTTTTGATTTTCCATCATGGACTTGTTTTTGTATAGGGGGTGAAAGAGGATGGGGGTGAGTTTGTTACGACCAGAACAGTGTTGCCTGCATGTGATCGATCCTCAGCAGAGTCTGATGGCCCATATTTATGAGGCGGATCGGGTGGTTACTAATATCTCCCGTTTAATGCAATGCGCCAGGATTCTGAAGATGCCGATTCTCGCTAATACCCAGTACAAAAAAGGATTGGGCCCCTATGTTCCTGAACTGGAAGAGATGATGGAGGGAGTCCCGTGTCCTGATAAGACCGAGTTTAACGCTCTGGCGAACCAGGAGACCAGGACGTTGATCAATCGATTGCCGGAAACTGTCACCACGCTCATCCTTGTTGGCGTTGAGACCCATATCTGTATCTACCAGACGGCTATTGGAGCCTTGGAGCACGGGCTGATCCCTTGGGTGGTTGCGGATGCGGTTTCATCGCGTACTAAAAATAATTATGATTTGGGACTCTCTCGTCTGGCAGCGGTGGGAGCTTCAGTCGGTCCGGCCGAGATGATTGTTTATGAGTTGCTGGGCCGGGCCGGAATCCCGGAGTTCAAGGCCGTGCTGCCCTATATTGTATAAGGCGGTTTCTTTTATATCTTAATCCAATGAGTTTTTATTATGAACGGAAATATCATTCGCCAGAAATTTCTGGACTATTTTGCCAAACATGATCACACCGTGGTGGAGAGCTCGTCTCTTGTGCCCAAGGATGATCCTACCCTACTTTTTACCAATGCCGGTATGGTTCAGTTTAAAACAGTGTTTATGGGTGAAGAGTGCCGGGAGTATGTACGGGCCACCACTTCTCAGCGTTGTGTTCGAGCAGGTGGCAAGCATAATGATCTAGAAAATGTCGGATATACGGCACGCCATCATACCTTTTTTGAGATGCTGGGGAATTTTTCTTTTGGCGATTATTTTAAGGAAGACGCCATCCGCTTTGCCTGGGAGTTTCTTGTAAGCGAGCTTGGGGTGCCTGCGGAGCAGCTTTGGGTCTCGGTCTATGAAGAGGATGATGAGGCCTTTGCGTTGTGGGAAAAGGTTGAAGGGTTGCCGCCTGGTCGTATAGTCCGTATGGGGGAGAAGGATAATTTCTGGGCCATGGGCGACACCGGCCCTTGTGGTCCCTGTTCTGAAATTCATATTGACCAAGGAGTCGAGGCAGGATGCGGTCGTCCTGACTGCGCTCTGGGTTGTGACTGCGACCGCTTCCTGGAGTTGTGGAATCTGGTCTTCATGCAGTTTAATCGAGCTGCGGACGGAACCATGACCCGTCTACCTAAGCCTAGTATTGATACCGGGATGGGGCTCGAACGGGTGGCTGCAATCCTTCAGGGGAAAGTCAATAATTATGACTCAGATCTCTTTCAGCCGATTGTTCAACAGTTGGAAGGGCTCTCCGGACGTCTCTATGGTCAGGATCCGGCTGATTCCACAGCCATGCGGGTCATTGCCGATCATGCCCGTGCTACCGCATTTCTTGTGTCTGACGGTGTTCTGCCCTCCAATGAAGGTCGGGGGTATGTTTTGCGTCGGATCATGCGTCGGGCCGTTCGTTTTGGTCGCAATCTTGGCCTTGTCAAGCCTTTTATGGATGAGGTGACAACGAGCGTGGTTGTCACCATGTCCCATGCCTACCCCCACCTTCTGGACGCGGTGGAGTTGCTGAAAAAGGTGGTCGTGAGTGAAGAAGAGCGTTTTCGAGAGACGCTGGAAAATGGTCTTGCCCTTCTCGATGATGAGATCGAGCGCATTCGTCAGGACAGTGATCCGGTAATCGCCGGAGATTTTATCTTTAAATTATATGATACCTATGGTTTTCCCATGGATATTGTCCGTGATATCTCCCTTGAAAAAAAGATAGGTTTTGATGAGTTGGGATTTCATGCGGCCATGGACCAGCAGCGTGCCCAGTCTCGAGCCTCCTGGAAGGGAGATGCTATAAAGCTTCGTGAGCAGGGGGTTAAGGATCTTGCGGAGTGCGGTCTCCGCGCTGAATTTATTGGGTATGAACAGCTTACTGTCAAGACTCGGGTTAATACCTTGCTCAGTCCCGCAGGGATAGAGGTTCCCGAGATACCCTTTGGCTCAGAAGGCCGCCTGTTTGTTCTGAAAACGCCTTTTTATGCAGAATCCGGTGGTCAGGCAGGGGATGTGGGGATGGTGCGGTGGGGAGATGGGCATGCCCGGGTATTAGGGACATGCATCGGAGCAGATGGTATTATCCTCCATCAATTGCTGGTGGAAGAGGGGCGCTTGCATCTCGGTCAAGAGATTGAAATGTCTGTATCAGAGGAGCAAAGAGGCGATACTGCAGCGAATCATACAGCAACCCACCTGTTGCAGGCGGCAATGCGTGAGATTCTGGGAGAACATGTTAAGCAGGCAGGCTCTCTTGTGACTGCTGAGAGGTTACGTTTTGATTTCACTCATTTCAGTCCCCTCAGCCAGGAAGAAATCAATGAGATTGAGCGACGGGTCAACGAAAAGATTCGAAGCAATATGACTGTGGATACCCAGCTTCTGGCTCGCGATGCAGCCATCGAAATGGGAGCCACGGCTCTTTTTGGTGAGAGGTATGGTGATCAGGTACGAGTTGTTTCGGCAGGTGATTTCAGTAAGGAGCTTTGTGGTGGTACACATGTTTCGGCCACCGGGGCAATAGGCTTGTTCAAGATCGTCTCGGAAAGCGGGATTGCCGCAGGAGTCAGGCGGATTGAGGCCTTAACCGGAAGGATGGCCATTTTTCAACTGCAGGCAATGGGTGAGCGTGAGCAGGAGCTATGTCACGCCTTGAATGTCAAACCGGAGGGGATTTCTGATAAATTCAAATCGATGGCCAGCATACAGAAACAACTTGAAAAACAGGTGGCTGAGCTTGCAACCAAGCTTGCTGTCACTGATCTAGGTCATGTATTGCAAACAGCTGTGGAGGTGCAGGGTGTTAAAGTCGTATCGGCCAGGGTTGAGCTTGATAGTCCCCAGACCCTGCGTGAGCTAGGTGATCGAATGCGCGATAGTATGGGGTCAGGAGTGGCTGTGCTTGGAGGGGTAATTGCCGACAAAGTGGTGCTGCTGGCAATAGTCTCCAAGGATCTTACAGAAAAAATTTCTGCTGGGGTTCTGGTAGGAAAGGTAGCCGCTATGGTTGGCGGAAAGGGTGGGGGAAGATCAGATATGGCCCAGGCTGGTGGGCCCATGACCGATAAATTAAATGAAGCCATAGCTTTTGTGCATAAAATTGTGCAGAATATGCTGGCTAGATAGATGACTTTTGCATGTCAATTTTGTGAAATTAGGTCAGAAAAACGACATAAGTCATCTGTTATTGTTCAGAAAACTCCCCCAAATAATCACCACAAAAAAAGTTGACACGCTTCATTATATGATGTAGAACCCTCTCACATATTGTGAATCGTCATTCATTTTGAATGAAATTTCTGTGTATCTTAGTTGAACAGGAGCGTATAAAAATGATTACAATGGACATCACCCTAGTCATTCAGATAGTAAACATGTTTGTTTTGATGTTTCTGCTGAATGCAATTATTTACAAGCCCGTGCGTAAGATATTACGGGATCGTGCAACTAAGTTCCAGGAGATGCAGGATGATGTTGCGAAGCTTCAGGACAATGCTCGTCGTCGGCAGGAAGAAGTTGATAAAAAAATGATGTTGGCTTCTGGAAAGGCAAAAGAAGCACTGGATTCAGCCAGGGCAGGGGCGCAAGCTGCCGGGGATGAAAAATTGTCAGCCATTAAAGCTGAGGCTGATGCGGAAAAAAATAAGCAGTTGGCAGAAGTGAAAATACAGATTGTTACTGCTGGAAAAGATTTGCAGGCCAATCTGGATGGTTTTGCCACTGCCATGGCAAGTAAAATTCTGGGAAGGAGCTTCTAAGATGAAAAGGGTGCAACGAATGGCCAAAAATTGCGTGCTGTTTGCCGCAGTCTTGTGGTTCTCTTTGGCTTTGGGTTCTGTTGTCTGGGCATCTGATGCAAGTTCCGTTGCAAAGGATAGTGGGCATGCAGTAGCAGCTGGGCATGCAAGTGATGCAGGTCATGCTGTGCAAAACAGTCTTTCGCCAGCTAAATTAAAGGATTTAGGTCTCAGGGTTATGAACTTTGCTGCCCTGATGATTATTCTTGTCAAGTTTGGTGCCAAGCCCATTGGATCTGCTCTTTCAGGCCGTCGTAAGCAGGTTAAAGATGATCTGGAATCCTTGGAGGCTAAAAAAGCAGCGGCTGAGCGTTCATATAAAGAATTTTCTGCGAAGCTGGCTTCAGTTGAAAAGGATGTGGATCAGATTGTCGAAAAGGCGATTGCCCAGGCTGAAATTGAGAAGGCCAAGATTATTGAGCGTGCCGAAAAAATGGCAGAAGATATAAAACGTCAAGCGCAGATGGCAGTTGCCAATGAAGTCACTGCTGCCCGTCGGATGTTGAAGAATGAGATTGCGGATCAAGCGGCAGTCATGGCTGAGGCGTTAATCATTAAGAATCTGACCGGCGATGATCAGGTCAAGATTGTGGAAGATTACTTAGACAAGGTAGGGGCCATCCAGTGAAACAGACAATCTTAGCACGAAGATATGCCAAAGCGCTATTTGCCGTTGGCAAGGAAGAAGGTAAGTTTGAGGAGTATAATGAAACCCTGCAAGGAGTCGCTGGCTTATATACTTCCCATCCTCAGGTGGTTGACGCCTTAACCAATCCCCTTTACCCCATGGATATTCGACAGAAGGTAATGGCCGGCATGATTGTGTCAATGGGAGTCGAAAAGATTATGGCCAACTTTCTCAACCTGTTGGTTGAAAAGAAACGGGCAGTGATTCTTCCTGAGGTAGCAGAAGAATTTCAGGCCATGGTTGATAATGAAAAGAATGTCAGCCACGGCTCTGTCGTGTCTGCCATAGCGTTAAGTGAAGCATTGCAAGACAAGGTTCGGGCAGCATTAGAAAAGCTTACCGGTAAGAAAGTGGCACTGACCACCAGTGTCGATCCTTCAATTATTGGCGGCATTATTGCCAAGGTTGGAGATTTGGAGCTCGATGGCAGTATCAGGACACAACTTGCTGGTTTAAAAGATTCCATTAAGGGGAGAGATTAGAAATGCAAATCAGAGCAGAGGAAATCAGTCAGATTATTAAAGATCAGATTGGCGGGTACGAGACCAGTATTGACCTGAATGAAACCGGTACTGTTATATCGGTTGGTGATGGTATTGCTCGTGTTTATGGCGTTCAGAACTGTATGGCCATGGAGCTCCTCGAGTTTCCCGGTGGAATTATGGGTCTTGCATTGAACCTTGAGGAAGACAATGTCGGCTGTGCAGTTCTTGGCAGTGTCCGTGGAATCAAGGAAGGTGATATTGTCAAGCGGACCGGCAAGATTGCTGAAGTTCCCGTTGGTCCGGCTATGGAAGGCCGGGTTGTTGATGGTATCGGATTTCCCATTGACGGACAGGGGCCGATCAAAACAACTGAAACTGCCAAGATTGAAGTTTTGGCCCCTGGTGTTATTGCCCGTAAAGGCGTACATCAGCCCTGTTATACAGGAGCAAAAGCTGTTGACGCGATGACTCCTGTTGGCAAAGGACAACGAGAGCTTATCATTGGTGATCGTCAGATTGGCAAGACTGCACTCTGTGTCGATGCAATCATTGCCCAGAAAGAAACGGATGTGCATTGTATTTATGTTGCTGTTGGCCAGAAAAAATCAACAGTAGCCCTGGTTGTTGAGGCTTTGCGTAAACATGGCGCCATGGCCTATACCACAGTGGTTGCTGCCTGTGCTTCAGATCCTGCTCCTATGCAGTACATCGCTCCGTTTGCCGGTACCTCTATGGGCGAATATTATCGTGATCGTGGTCAGCATGCCCTTATTATCTATGATGATCTTTCTAAGCAGGCTGTTGCCTATCGCGAGCTTTCTCTTCTGCTCAGGCGTCCACCAGGACGTGAAGCCTATCCTGGCGACATCTTCTTCAACCATTCTCGATTGCTTGAACGCTCTGCCAAGGTGAATGATGAGCTTGGCGCTGGATCACTCACAGCCCTGCCGATTATTGAAACCCAGGCTGGTGACGTTTCTGCATTTATTCCTACAAATGTTATCTCCATTACAGACGGTCAGGTATATCTTGAGCCGAACCTCTTCTTCTCAGGCGTACGGCCAGCAATCAATGTTGGTTTGTCTGTATCCCGCGTTGGTGGATCTGCGCAGGTAAAAGCCATGAAGCAGGTAGCTGGTACTCTGCGGCTTGATCTTGCTCAGTATCGTGAACTCGCTGCCTTTGCCGCTTTTGGTTCCGATCTTGATGCCGCCACTCAGGCTCAGCTGACCCGTGGTGAACGTCTGGTTGAAATTCTCAAACAGCCCCAGTATCAGCCACTTCCAATGCAGAAGCAAGTAACCATTCTGTATGCCGGTGCCAATGGCTATCTCGACAGTCTCCCGGTTAATACCCTTAAGGACTATGAAGCTGAACTTTTTAACTACATTGAGACCAATGATCCTTCCATTTTTGCAGATCTTAAGGCTCAAGAAGTTTTCACCGATGACATTAAGGCCAAGCTCAATAAAGCGTTGACCAGCTTCGGTCAAACCTTCAAGGCAACCAGGGGTATCAACTAAAGGTATCAATTTCAGGTCTCAACCAAAAGAGGATAATGGTTTGCCATGGCGAGCTTAAAAGACGTTAAGACTAAGATTAGTGGGGTTAAGAAAACCGCGCAGATTACCAAGGCCATGAATATGGTCGCGTCTGCGCGCCTTCGAGGAGCCCAGATGAAGATGGAGGCTTTTCGTCCCTATTCATCTAAATTTGAAGAAGCGATGTCTAATCTCTCCGGGGGAGCGAATACGGCTTCATTTCCCTTGATGGAAGTTAGAAAAGTTACTTCTGTGGAAATTGTGATTGTCACCTCTGATCGTGGGCTTTGTGGTTCATTTAATGCAAACATTAACAAGCTTGCTGAAAAAAAGATGAAGGCCTACGAAGCAGAAGGGATAAAAGTCAGCATTGTATGTGTTGGAAAGAAAGGTCATCAATATTTTAAGAAGACGGGGAAGGTCAGAAAGTCTTATACTGATATAATGGCCGGTTTTCAGATGTTCCATGCACGAGAAATTGCCCAGGATGTCGCGGATAACTTTGTGAAAGGTGGTTCTGATAAAGTTGAGGTGTTGTATGGTCATTTTAAATCAGTAGCGGTACAACGACCTGCTGCTCAGGATTTGCTTCCGGTACAACCACTTGCAAGCACCACTGAGGTCAAGAAGAAAGCAATTAGTGGAGATTATATTTACGAGCCTTCCACTGAAGAGATTATGAACGTTATGCAGCCGCTTTATCTGAATGTAATTTTGTACCATGCCATGCTTGAGGTCGGTGCAAGTGAGCATGCTGCCAGAATGACAGCTATGGATAATGCGACTTCTGCCTGTCGTGACATTGTAAATAGCCTGACTCTGGTATATAACAAGGCTCGTCAGGCCGCCGTAACCGGCGAGCTGATGGATATCGTTGGTGGAGCTGAAGCCCTTAAGGGATAATAGACCATTACCAATTTAAAGACTTTGAGGAGGGGTGAATCCCGATGAGTGAACAAAACGTAGGCAAAATTATTAAAGTAGTTGGACCGGTAGTAGACGTTGCTTTTGAACCCGGTAAATTACCAAGCATCATGAATGCTCTTTTTGTGAACAATCCAGGAATTTCCGACGTGCCTGATAATCTTGTTATTGAGGTTGCCTTGCATCTTGGTGATAATGCCTGCCGTTGCATAGCGATGGATACTACAGATGGTTTAGTTCGAGGCATGGAAGCTCGTGATAGTGGAACATCAATTACAATTCCTGTAGGACCGCCAGCGCTTGGTCGTATCATGAATGTAGTAGGCCGTCCTGTTGATGGACTTGGTCCCATCGATTCAACTAAGACGATGTCCATTCATCGTGATGCTCCTTTGTTTACTGAGCAGGATACTGAAGTTCGCGTGCTTGAAACCGGAATTAAAGTTATTGATCTTCTCGTTCCATTCCCATTGGGCGGGAAAATGGGACTGTTTGGTGGTGCTGGTTGCGGTAAGACTGTTATTATGATGGAGATGGTAAATAATATTGCCCAACATCATGGTGGTATTTCAGTTTTTTGTGGAGTTGGTGAGCGTACTCGTGAAGGTAACGATTTGTACCAGGAAATGAAAGCCTCTGGTGTATTACCAAAAGCCGCCCTCGTATATGGTCAGATGACTGAGCCTCCAGGAGCTCGTTCTCGTGTTGCTCTTACCGGTTTGACTGCTGCTGAATATTTCCGTGATGAAGAAGGTCAGGATGTACTTTTCTTTGTTGATAATATCTTCCGTTTTACACAGGCAGGTTCTGAGGTTTCTGCTCTCCTTGGACGTATTCCTTCAGCAGTTGGTTATCAGCCGACACTTGCCACAGATCTTGGCGCTTTGCAGGAACGCATTACCTCTACGACCAAGGGCTCCATCACCGCTGTTCAGTGTGTATACGTTCCTGCAGATGACTTGACCGACCCTGCTCCGGCTACAACCTTCGCCCATCTTGACGGAACCGTTGTTTTGTCAAGACAGATTGCTGAGCTTGGAATTTATCCCGCAGTTGATCCGCTTGACTCCACATCACGTATCCTTGATCCCAACGTAGTAGGTCAGGAGCATTACGATGTAGCCCGCGGTGTGCAGATTACCTTACAGAAATACAAGGATTTGCAGGATATTATTGCCATTCTTGGTATGGATGAGTTGTCTGAAGAAGATCAGCTACTTGTTGGACGTGCGCGTAAAGTTCAACGTTTTCTTTCCCAGCCATTTACCGTAGCTGAGGTTTTTACCGGCATGGATGGTAAGTTTGTAAAGGTTGCCGATACCGTCCAGGGATTTAAGGAAATTCTTGAGGGTAAGTACGATGACATGGGTGAAAACGCTTTCTACATGGTTGGTCCCATTGACGAAGCCCTTGCCAAGGCAGCAAAGGACAAGGTATAATCTCAGACTTTCGAAGAGGTCAATTCAATGGCTCAACAAATACGACTTGAAGTAGTTACCCCTAATGGTGCTGTCGTCAGTGAAGATGTCGACATCGTTAATGCTCCAGGATATGGCGGTGATTTCGGTGTACTTGCTAATCATGCTCCTTTTCTTTCCACAATAAGAATCGGCTTACTTACCTACGAACAGGGAAAGAAGCGTGAGAATCTTATGATTAGTGGTGGCTTTTGTGAAGTTTCTAATAATCAGATTACTTTTCTCGTTGAAAGTGCTGAGTTAGGTCGTCAGATTGATGTTGATCGTGCCATGCGTGCTAAGGAGCGTGCAGAACAACGACTTGCAAAAAGTGTACAGCATGATGATTTGATTAATAGGACTAGGGCTGAAGCTGCTTTGCAAAGAGCTCTTGCCCGTATGAAGGTTTCTAAAATGTCCTGATTTTTTCTGATTATGATTTTTTTTAAAAAAGGTCGTTCCTCTTAGGGAGCGACCTTTTTTTTTACTTTTTTGCAATATTTTTTAAATTATGGCTTTATCTTTTGAGTTTCTGTCTATTCGTTATTGTACATGATATAAAAAGCTATCTTTTTAATTTCTATCATCTTCTTTAAAAAAGATGACTGTAGGATCAAATATGAAAATTCAAGAGCGAATGGCTATCCCCAGGCAACTGACAGTTGAATTGCCCGTCACTGAACGTATCGCAAATTTTAACGAAATAGCTGCCGGCTATCCTGTTGAGACAGCTCTTCTTGAAGCTAATCGCTGCCTTCAGTGCAAAAAACCATCTTGCCGTAGTGGTTGTCCTATTAATAATGACATCCCTGGGTTTATAGCGCTTCTACGTGAACGAGAGTTTGAGAAGGCGTATTGGAAGATTAGAGAGACTTCTTCTATGCCTGCAGTTTGTTCGAGGATATGCCCCCATGAAATCCAGTGTGAAGGCGCCTGTGTTCGTGGCAAAGGCAAGGGTAAAGCTGTTGCTATCGGAATGCTTGAACGATTTATTGTGGACTGGATGGTTGCTCATAAAAAAAATATCTTATCGCCCTGTGCACTGCCGCAAGCCAAGAAAGTTGCCATTGTAGGGTCAGGCCCTGCTGGGATGTCTGTAGCCTACTACTTATCACATAAAGGTTTCTTATGTACTGTGTTTGAGAGTCTTGCAGAATTTGGTGGAATGTTAACTTTTGGAATACCTCCTTTTCGTCTGCCCCGCAGTATCGTTCATGCAGAGTTTGATGTCCTTAAGAGTTGTGGTGTCACTATTTGTAAAGGAGTGACTATTGGCAAAGATAAAACGCTGCTAGATTTAAAAAATGAAGGTTTCGAGGCAGTTTTTCTTGGAGTTGGAGCGCATGCCAGTCGAAAATTGGGCCTTGATCATGAGGAGAATACAATAGGAGTATTGCATGGCGTGGACTATTTACGTCGGGTTAATCTTGGTGAAGAGATCGATCTTGGCAAGAAAGTTGTTGTAGTTGGTGGCGGTAATGTGGCAATTGATGTGGCGCGGACTGCCCTTCGTTTAGGGTCGACAGATGTTTTTATCCTGTATCGCCGGACAAAGGATGAAATGCCTGCGTCGCGAGCCGAGATTCATCATCTTGAAGAGGAAGGGGTACGTATTGAAACGTTAGCAGCTCCAGTTAGAATTCTCATTGAGAATAATAAGCTCGTTGGCGTTGAGTGTGTACGTATGGAGCTTGGTGAGCCGGACTCTTCTGGAAGAAGGCGGCCAATGGCCTTGGACTCATCCAATTTTGTCATCACAGCCGATTCGGTTATCCCTGCTATTAGTCAAAAGGTGGATCATACAGCTGATCATGGACTTGGATTCTCTTTGACTAAAAAAGGCACCTATGAAACAGATCCGTTGACTTTACAGACCTCTGTTGATTGGATTTTCGCCGGTGGAGATGATGTTTTGGGTCCCCAGACTGCAGCAAAGGCAGTATATCAGGGAAAAGTTGCCGCAGAATCAATTGAACGTTTTCTGAATAGTCAGGATCTAATGAGTGACAGACAGTTTCTCTGTAAGTTACCTTGAAAATTGAGATAAAACTCTACTGCGTTGAATGCTGTTCACCAACTCTGCGATCCTGCTTTACGATGGGATTGCATTTGTTTCCTTTCCATTGACAGGTGCCAAGTTGAGACGGCGTGGTGTTTAATTTTCTAAAATTGTAAATTCTATACTCAGTGACTTTGATATAGTTTTTTGATAGTCTCCGGAATCTTTCCCTTTGGTATCAACTGATCTCCCTTGCCGATTTCATAGATGCCAAACCACTCTTCTGGATCTTCCAGGTCGTGCCGGGAAGAGTCCGCCGAGTCTTCTCCACTTTTCCACCACTCATCGTTAAGCTCAAAGAAAGACACCCCGCAAATTTTTTCACTCCCTTTAGCGGTTTTGATATCTTTCCAGATAGCAGCGAAGGCAACCGGTACGTCTTCAACCTTGTGTCCGCCAAAGCCTGGAACCCATGATTTCGGTTCAAAGGGGGAGGTCGAAAGACCGACCTGGGTAATAAATATTGGTTTAATGCTTTTGGCGCTCAGTTCTTCCAGGTAGCCCTGATAACTAGTATTTGTGACCGATCCAGGTGGTGAGGTGCGTACCCCCCGGGCATAGGTATATACGTTGAGACAGATGAGATCTCCAAGATCTGGGGTGATCACATTTTCCTTTGGTACCTCAATGTCTGATCGGTCTGCAAGAGGACCAATATGAGTAAAGCTCGTGTGACAATACAGATGCCGCTGACCGTAGCGGGTCAGTTCATAGTCCATTGCCATGTCTATGAGACGGGCAATTGCGATTTCTGAAGGGGTCCGGCTGCTGACACTTAGGTGTTTTCCCTGATAACTGCGAACCTCTGGATGACGGGAATCAGTGCGAATCACTGCGGCCGGTTGCAGTTCATCACCGATGGAAAACAGAACCAGCCGGTCTGGCCGACCAACGCGATAGACATGATCAATGGCGGTCTTAATAGCTTCCATGGTCTTCAACAGGAAGGGTTCGGCCAGGAAGTCGTCTTCATAGGGACATACCCAGATATCCTGTCCATAAAGGATCTCTGTCTTGTCCAGGGCCTCAAAGAATTTTGGTGGCATCTGCATGGGAAAGACATGGAGATAATTGACATTCATTTCTTTTAATAGCCGAAGATGCTCTTCGTAACGGCCATCATTTCCAGGAGGGGCTCCCTGCATGGGTGTTTCATTGACCAGATAAGGAGAGTAGCCGATTCCCTTAAAAAAAAGTTGCTTACGGTGAGCAGTGTCAATAATCTTGCTTCCTTCAACAAAATACCTGAGGGGTGCTGGGGTGCCCGTCAGAATTCCCGTTACAGGTGTCTGAGATTCTTCAGTAGAGGCGGAAAAAACAAGGCCTGGCAGAAGGAGCAGCCAGGCCGTTATAAAAATAGATGGAATAATGTGCACACGTATCTCCTTTGTTATTTCATGGCATTGGCAAGAATAGTCATATACGCTTCATCATAGCCTTCACCCGAAACATCTTTTGCCGGTGTTTTAAATTTGCAGTCTTGGGTATTGCAGTAGCTTCCGTTTGAAAGATAGTTCAGAATGATGTCCGGAATGTCGTAATGGTGGAGGGTATCATAATGGATGGCCTTGCCGTTTTCAAAGAAAAAAACCCGGTTCATGTGTAGCTGATCTTTATTCCCATCCGCATAATTTAGTTTTTCGTAGGTATTGGGGCCGTAAAGTCCTGGCAAATGATCGCTGATGAGTATGACAACGCTTTCCGGATCGACCTTCTTGATTCCTAGCACAAATTGAGCCAGGGCCTGGGTGCGATAATAATACTGATTGACGCTATGCTCCAGAAAACCATCCTTGATGGCGCCCTTCACATCAATAATGAGCGGCCGCTTTTTGGTGTTCATCTGGTAGGGATAGTGACCGTAAATGCTCATGATATAATTAAAAAGCGGAACCTCCGGATTGTTCTTCTTCCATTGGGTAATGTAATCAAGGTTCTGCTGCAAAAGTTCCCCGTCAAACATATATCTTTCATCCGTCACATCACCAGTTGAAATATAGGTCTCGCGCCCTTTTGCGTACTCCTTGGGATAGTAGCTGTTTTGGAATCCGGCCCCTTTGTAGGCATTGATGGAATTAAAAAAGTCGGGTTTAAAGGCATTGCTGGCCATGGTATTGTAACCAGCTCTGTTTAGAATGGCCGGAAGGCAAAAGGTGTTAGCCCCTGTAAATACATCAAACTCCATCCCGGAGAATTTTCCAAAAGCAGGTACACCGGAAAGAATCTCGAATTCCGCCTGGGCTGTCCCGCCGCCAAAGACCGGAGAAATAGAAATAGATCCCTTATTTTTAAATATTTTGTCAAAGTCAGGATGGACGGGACTCTTGGACAGAGAAATTCCTTTAAACAGTGTCGGATCAATAAAGCTTTCCAGGACGACAAGATGGACATTTCTTTTCTTTTTAAGTGAATTGATCATGGACACTTTTTCGTCCATTTTTTTTAAAAAAGCTGGATCAGCTTTAAAGTCCACCATTTTGAGGGCATTGGATTTTCGTTTTGCTTCACTATACATCATCGTCCAAATCCTTCCGTTGTCCTCTGCACTTTGAATGTCAGACCACATCGTGACCGAGCGTTGAACCTTCTCAAAGGCATACAGAAAAGAATCCGGTTTCAGCTCAACTGTCAGGATCAAACCTAGAATCAATGAGGCTCCAATAATGGTGGGCCTGTCCATTTTGAATCGCATGGATCTTAAAAAGACAGTGCAGGCACTTCCAGCGAAAATAATGACAGCTACGATTGCCCAGAAGGGAAGGACTCCCATGAGTTCCGGAAGTTCTTTGATCTCTATGACTCTCAGGAGCCTGCCGAACTGTAAGAAAACCATGTCAAAAACCGCATAGATAAGGATAATGGGAATGGCGGTAATCAGGGCCTGCCATTTAGAAGGCCGTGTTAAATGGTTTAAATAGTAATAAACACCGAGCAGTAGAGGGATCTCAAGGCGGCAGAAATGCCTGAGCGGCGGCATCCCTCCAAGCAAACTCATAATCCATGTGTAGGCGAAAAGGAAAGCGGACAGCGCAACATAGCGGCTCCTCACCACTTTCATTGTCAACAAACCATATGGTTTCATTTGAGACAGCAGAGTATTCACAGTTGATGGCTTCCCAGGGGTTATAATCAAAATGCAGATATCGTTGAAGGCCGCAGCAGCTGCCCACATCATTGTGGCCTAAAAAGAGATGGAGCCGGCTCAATCATCAAAAGAAAGAGCGACCTTTGCACAAATCATCTCCAATATAAAAATGATAGTGCTTGGCGTAAAAGGAGGGGCTTGTTGGGCTTATCAGAATCGATTGGCCTTCAGGGTGATTCCAAGGCTTTTTCGATTTTTCAAGTCATTGGCTTCTTGCCACTCGCATCATTCATATATTCTTTATTAGGATTGAATTAAATTTCTGTCAAGAGTTGATTAGAGTGTTTATTGAAAGACAACCATTGTTGACCTGAGAATTGTTTGGGCCAAGTCGGTTTTTCATGGCCATCTTAGAAATACTTGAAAAAACTTAGTATTTCGCAAACAGAGGCCGATGCTTTGAGAAAGACAAATCCCAGTTTGCAATGGCCTGATTTTAGATTTACTTTGGGGAGTAATTTGGTTTCTGGAAGGAATGTTCGGAAAAATAGAACCTGCATAGAACTAAACAAAAAAGCACCTAACTCAAAGTGAGCTAAGTGCTTGATTTTATTGGTGGGCCGTCCCGGACTCGAACCGGGAACCTGCTGATTAAGAGTCAGTGTCTTTCCTAAATATCTAAAAATATCTAAAAGCATTTATCCATATTTCCTTGCACTTACGCTTGACTTTAAATTCTCAAGGTGTATCATTTAGTCTTAAATAGGCCCTGTTTTCCCGTTCAAAATATAACTGGCATATAACGGGAAGCCCACTGAATAAGCAGAAGTAGCTTTTTTTTTGAGCGCCAAAATATAACTGGGAGAGGAAAAAGGACATTATGAGCAAAGAAAATACCTTCAATTTTACCGATGAGCGATTAAGGAATATCCCAACACCTGACCCCGGCAAGCGAGATTATTACAACGACACCACCGAAAAAGGGCTACGCTTGTCGGTGTCCGGAACCGGCGTGAAGTCCTTCCAGTTTCAAAGATGGAGTTCTGAAAAGCAACGGCCCGTTATTGTCACCCTGGGTAAGTGGCCGGACTTTCCGCTGCATGCAGCAAGGGAGAAGGCGAACGCGTTAAAGCAGGAAGTCAACGTCGGGAAAGATCCTCAAACTGAGAAACGGGAAAAACGCGAAACCATGACCGTGGCGGCAATCCTTGATCTGTATATCACCGAACATGCCATTCCTCATAAGCGATCCGCAAAGGATGACCAGGCGGCAATCCGCCTGCACCTAAAGCCAACATTCGGCACCAGGCGCACCAACGAGCTGGCCCCTGAATCTGTACGATCCTGGCATAACGGCCTGACCAAGATCATGAAAGAGGCATCCGCTAACCGTTACCTGGCATTGTTGCGATCCGTTTATAACGTTATGCTTCCCGACCTGCCGAATCCATGCCGTGGCGTCAAGATGTTTAAGGAATATTCCAGGGACAGGTTCTTGCAGCCAGAAGAGCTTGAAAGATTCTTTCAGGCCATAGAGCATGAACGCACCACCGGGAATCCTGATATTGCCGACTACCTGCTGTTGAGTATCTTCTCTGGCGCAAGGAGAGCCAACGTGCTGGCCATGCAATGGAATGATGTTGATTTTAATCGGGAACAGTGGCGCATTGCTGGCGAGGACTCGAAAAATAAGAGCATCATGCTTGTTCCTCTGGTTGGTGAAGTCCTGGAGATTTTGACCAGGCGGCGGCTGACTGCCTCCAGTGTCTTTGTCTTTCCGAGTTATGGGAAGACCGGGCACATGGTAGAACCAAAAGCGGGATGGGACAGGATAAAAAAGACCGCTGGTCTTGTTGATGTCCGCCTGCACGATCTGCGTAGAACCATGGGCAGTTATCAGACCATCAGCGGGGCGTCAACGGCCATTGTCGGTAAAACCCTGGGACACAAGAGCCCGGCATCAACGGCGGTTTACGCAAGGATGACCCTTGACCCTGTCCGTGAATCAATGGAAAAGGCAGTGGCCTTGATGAAGACACCAGTGGAAAAGAAAGTTGTGAATATTTCCGGCAAGCAATAGACAGGAGGCCGTGGAGCCATGGAACGAAATATCGGGCAGGTGGTACCGATGCAGAAAACGGCAGATGGCCGGAAGGTTGAGGAGGTTATAAAGGGCAATGGAAATTGAGAAAGAGATTAAACGAATTATCGAAGGTGGGGCTGAGTTTTGTTTTGGTGTCAATGGTTGTGAGCTTATAGGGTTCGGGGAGATTTATAGGCCGAATGTTTTCCTTTATGCTGTGGCCTTTTTTTATAATGACTTTCATCTTCACGAAATCCGTTTTGACCGGGTTGAGCTTGAAAACGAGAGGTGCGTTCTCTTCGTTACTGATGGCAAAGATTTTCGGCTGGTTGGTACAGACCCACAGGAGCGAGATTGCTCTGACGTTGAGGAGTGGATGACCGCTCGGGATAAATATCTTCAAAGCTGGCTTGAGGAAAAAGAACGGCGGTTGAGTTATGACTGAAGGAAAGAAATAACGATGAAGGTAAACTTGCTATAACCTTTTTCAAACTGGATAGGATGGCCCCCGAAAAGCCGTTACCTTGACGGCCTGCCAGTTTGATTTTTATCAAGGTTCAATCATAAGGAGATTGTAACGATGATTTACCCTGAAAGAATGACCCCGTATGATGCGGCTGTATTGATTTACTCGCAGTGCTATCATAAGGGGGACACACCATTGAAAAAATCTTGCCACATCACTTCTTACCCCCATGAGTGTTCTACTATCCGGGACGCAATCTGCGAAGCCATAGACAATGAGGCCTTGGAATGGAAGCCACCTAAGAACTGCAATTCGGGTTTTTATGGCCACATGAAAGACGGGGCAAGACGTGACTGTCAACAGATCACAATTTCAAGGACTGATTTAAAAGCATGGCTGGAAGAATTTCACCCAGAGATGAAACCGGCCTTTTTATTTGGCGACGTGGGAGAGGTTGAACGCTTCGAGAAGGTAACCGATGCGCCCGCCCCCCGTGAAGTCGAATCCAAGACCCCCTTCACCCAAGCGATTGAAAGGTTATACCGGGATCTGTATGACCAAAACAAATACGACGCGCTAAAACGTAATTGTGTCGATGATTTTATAAAGGTTCTCGACTCGGTCATTAAACAGGATAAGCACAATGGCGTGGAGTTCGATAATGGATTGGTTAATTACATTGCCGAGCGAGTGGCAAAGGTGAAGTTTTCGAAGAATGGAACAGCAACTATCACTACAACAGATATGGAGATCGACGGCCCAAACGGTAGCAAAATCAACCACAAACCAAAGACTTGCGAAAAGCTCTTAGTGACAAAAAAACTCTGCCAGCTAAGAAAAAAATATCCCATAACCCTGTAAATTCCTATTCCACATCCATAGAAGTGGAATTCCACTTCCCCCGATGTGGAACAACCCATGCTTTACCTTGCGAATCAATCAGGGCGACATACAAGGTTGAAATGGTTTCACCTTGTATGCTGCCACCGATTCAAAAGGAGTCAGTATGGAACATTTCAACGGCACCACATCTGCACCACAAGCACCTATCATTCCGTTGGTCATGAATGACGTTCAAGCGGCGGAATACCTGGGCATCTCCCCCCACACTCTCAGAAAATGGCGTTCTACCGGCAGCACCGGCCCGGCCTATGTATGCGTTGGCAGGTTGAAGAAATACCGCCTGTCCGACCTGGTAGCTTACGCACAATCTCAGACAGTCGCTCGGTAATGACTGCCAATAAAAAAGGGGCTCCCCTTGAATCGGCTGGCAGCCTGGGAACCCCTTCAAACTTCGAACAGAATAATACTTTGTTTGTTCGTAAGATTCAAGCATGGGCACTTCTTTTTGCATGCCTGGTTGGTTCAGTCGCGTATTGTGCCGGAATGGTTTTGGGGGGGCTTTTTTTATGAACCTTGCCAATGCAGCAATCACCCTTCTGAACTGTCGTTTATCGGTAATCCCATGCGGGCCCGATAAAAAATGCACCCTTAATTCCTGGAAGCCCTACCAGTCCGAACTGATGACCGAGGCAGAGGCACGAAAGTTTTTCGCCAATGCTGAACGTTTAGCTATTATCGGAGGCGCGGTCTCTGGAAATCTTGAGTGCCTGGACTTTGATGATCCTACCACCTACGAGCCATTTCTTGACCTTCTGGAAATGTGCGCCCCTGGACTACCTGCAAAGCTGCTGAAGCGATCTACACCGTCCGGCGGCTTCCATGTCGTTTACCGATGCACTGAGCCCGTGGCGGGTAATCTGAAGCTTGCTGTTGATGCTGCCGGTCAAGTCAGAATCGAGACCAGGGGAGAGGGCGGTTATTTTCTTTCGCCACCATCACCAGGCTATAAAGTCCTTCAGGGTTCAATGACAGACTGCCCGACGATCACACCCCAAGAGCGGCAGGCGATCCATCAGACGGCCAAAGCTTTTGATTTGAGAGAGGCAAAAGTCAGACCATCAAAACCAACGGCAAGCCTCTGCAAGATGAGCGAAGGCGATACACCGGGGAGCCGGTTCAACGAGGCGCATCCTGTTGCCGACATACTGGGGGCTCATGGCTGGAGGGAAGACCGGAAGACCACGGCAGGTATGGGCTGGATTCGACCGGGGAAGGATAGTGGCACCAGTGGCGTACTGCTGAATAATGGAAATTTCTATGTCTTCAGCTCAAACGCGGCACCTCTGGAACCATGGCGGTCTTATGACGCTTTCGGCCTCTTCACAATGTACAATCATGCAGGCGATTTTGCAGCGGCGGCGCGGGAACTAGCAGGGTCAGCACCAAAGGCCAGCACTGTTATGGAATGGGAGCCGACGACACCGGAATGGCCGGTCATGGATCAAAGGGCTTATCGGGGGATAGCCAAAGATTTTATTGAGCTTGCCACCAGGGACAGCGAGGCAGACCCGGCGGCTATACTTGCAACATTTATTGTTCGTTTTGGCGTGGAGGTTGGCCCTGACATCTTCATGAATGTAGGTGATACAAAGCACCGGTCTAGGTTGGCGACGGTTGTTGTTGGTGCCTCTGGCAAATCTCGCAAGGGCACCAGTGGGAAACCTGTCTCAAAGCTGTATGAACTTATCAATGTAGATAAGAATACTCCATATTTCCCGGCACGATCCAGCAAAGGCCCTTTTTCAAGTGGTGAGGGAATTATTCACGCTATTCGTGATGCCGTAAGCAAATGGGATTCTAATGGCCAGTGCGAGGTTGTTGTCGATCCAGGCGTTGAGGACAAACGGCTATTTGTTCTTGATGAGGAATTCGGTGGAGTCCTGGCAAACACCAAAAGAGAGGGCAACACCCTTTCAATGATTATCCGGCAGGCATGGGACAGCGGGAACTTTGACCCCCTGACCAAGAACAATAAGACCACTGCCACCGGTGGACATGTTGGATGGGTTTCCCATATCACCATTCAAGAGCTACACGCAAAACTTAACGAGTCTGAAGGGTTCAATGGTTTTGCAAACCGGATTCTCTGGATATGCGCCAAACGCTCAAAGCTGATACCAGACCCACAACCAATGCCGGAGCCAGAGCTTCTTGAAATTAAAGAAAAGCTGATACGGATTCTGAGGCAGGTAAGAGGTGCTACCGTGGTCAAGATGAGCCTTGCAGCAAGACAGGCATGGCGAGAAAACTACTATGCAGACCTGACCAAAGACCGACCTGGGCTTATGGGATGTGTGACAAATCGCGGGGAGGCTCAAGCTCTGAGGTTGGCAATGATCTACTGCTTGCTTGATGGGGAAACAGAGATCACACTTGACCACCTGGAAGCAGGAATAGCCTTCTGGGATTATTGCAGGCAATCAGCGGCATATATTTTTCATGGCAGGCAAACCGACACCACCGCACAGACCATCCTTGAAGCATTAAAAAATGGTCCACTTTCTGGGACAGAAATACATGGTCTATTCCAGAACAACGTCACCAAGGGCAGGTTAGAATCTGCACTTTCTGAACTCATCGCATCGAACCAGGTAATTTTTGAGAAGCAGAGAAACCACAGGGGAGCCCCGACAAAGATATACCGTTTTTCTCAAGACACCCTACGAATTAAACGAATTAACGAATTAAATACCCCGGATGTTGACCCTGACCCGATTAAATTAGTTAATTCGTTTAATTCGTTAAGCGATTCAAAAATTGACGATCAGGTTAACGACGACGAAATGGAGGTAACTGACCTATGAACGCACTCCAAATCATCAGAGATGTTGAATCACATGGCGGCAAGATTTATCTCCTCGACGGTAACCTGAAGATGGCCAGCAAGAAGGGGATAATACCACCCCCATTGTTGGCAGAGGTGAAGAACCATAAACCTGAGATCATCCACTTTCTATCATTGGCGATGAATCCTGAGCCTTCAAAATTGAATGCACCTATCAAGGAGCCCCGACTTTTAGGTTCTGTTGTATCACCGGCAGCAGTGGCATGGTTGCAAGATCACCGGCAAGACCTGAAGGAGGCAGGCTGGCCAGCTTCCCAGTTATGGAGACGGAACAAGTCAAAGGGTATCGCCTGGAGTCCGATGTGGACAAAGAGCTTTCTAAAAGTGACCCTGCTTGATTCTGGCGCTATCGAATTTGAGTTTGTCGACGGCGGAAAAGACTGCATCAATAAGGCATATCCAATGCCACAGAGACCAACGAAAAAGGAGTCCGGAAAATGACAGATAAAAACGAATGTAACATATCCGGCAAGGTTGAAGGCTTCCAGATCATCGCCACCAAAACTGGAACTTCGATGATAAAATTCCGCGTGCTCTGCAATAAGGAGAAAATTTCCATTGTCGCTTTTAGGGAGCTGGCTGACGCAACACGGCTTAATGATGGCGAAGAGGTCTTTATCACTGGAGCGATTCAGACAACGAGCTGGCAGGACAAAAACGGCGTTCAGCGATATGGTTTTCAGATCATCGCAAACAAGATAAACGACAACGGAGAGGAAACCTTTACCCCGGCAGCTGATAAAGCAACACCTGCACCCAAAAGGGCGCCGGTACAACCATATGCTGGAGGGCCTTTCTGATGGTATTATTCGGCAGCGAAACCAAGTTCATCAGCCTGTTGGGTGTTTGCCCTGTCTGCGAGGCTGAGCGAGGCCAGCACCACCATTATGGATGCTTTGCTGAAGAGTGCCCACAGTGCCATGAAATACTTATGACATGCCATTGTCGGGCAATATCAGTGGATGAATCACAGCGGCATATTCAGGCAATCAGGGAGTCTTTCACTTCACCCGAAGAAGTCCAGGCTATTATGACAGCGCCCATTATTCATGACGTGCCATCGATGCTTTTTGTTGCGGCCTGGCTTGATATTATGGAGTTCATGGGCTTCATACCGGAAAAGTATGATGACCTGGGCGATCCGATGTATTCGGCCAAAGCAGTGCGATTGTTTTTAGAATATGCCGGACAGTAGAATTTTTAAAAAGGAATTCGAGTATGGCGAATTTATATGAGTTGCTCCAGGTGAACAGGGCACATCTTCAGAAATACACTGGCGGCCCCTTCTGATGGCCGAAAATATAAAAATTCAGGTGAAGTAAGGAGAGTTCGAAATGACACAAACACGAAACACGACAAGCCCGGCCTTAATACAATCAGCAGAGTTTCGGCGTGCTGCCCTGGAGCTTCGGAGGGAGGGGAACACATACGCTCGGATTGCTGAGTTGCTTCAAGAGCAGGGCATCACGAAAACACCCAGAGCAGTTGAGAAGGGCATTAAAAAAGCTATTTCCGAAATTACCAAAGAGCTGTCCGAAGAGGTCATTGCTTTAGAGCTGGATAGGCTGGACATGATGCTTGTCCCTGCACTCGCAATGGCCATAGATGGGAACCTTGGAGCCGTTGACCGGGTTTTGAAAATTATGGATAGACGGGCTCGTTATCTGGGGTTGGATGTTACCCCTGCAAAGGACGAATCCGGCCCTGAAGAAATCAGGATGTTAATGGCTGGCTTCGCGGCCTATCTCCCCCCACCGCCTGGTTCATGTGGTCATGGCGTGGTTGAAGAGGACAGTGGCCTTGAATCGTAGCCCTTATTATCCATGAATAATAGGTAACTATATGATATGAAAGATTTTATTGCTTTATTTCTTGTGCGGTGTATTCTGGTTGCTGATTGAAGGCAGTCAAATCTAAATCATTCACAGGAGGTAAAGCGATGAACGAAACAAACGAGCAAAAATTGTGCATGGCGATAGGTACAATAAATCTAGTGGAGTGTTTTCTTGACAAGGAAGGGCTCACGAAAAAAGAAATCGAGTTTTTGCAGCAGGCTCTGGGAGGGGCGGCAAGCCTTCTGACCGGCGTGGTGAACTCATCACCACCGGCGCACATGACCACCTGACGTTAATCGAACTAACCTCAGGTTCACCGCCTGACTGTAACTGAATTACAGTCAGCTTCGCCACCTGACCACCTGGCCTAAACTTTAGTGAGGTCAGGGTATAATCAAAGTTGACACCATTAAAATCAGGATCAGGCATTAACGAGACCGCTTTTCTCTTCAGAGGGAGGCGGTTTTTTCGTTTACTGAAAATTCAGTAAAAGGCCATGTCGTAATATTGACTTGTACCACCATATCAGTTCAAAATATAACTGGCATATAACTGAACAAAAAAGCACCTAATCCGATGTGGACTAAGTGCTTGAATTTACTGGTGGGCCGTCCCGGACTCGAACCGGGAACCTGCTGATTAAGAGTCAGATGCTCTACCAATTGAGCTAACGGCCCCCACATCATATGACAATTAAAAGTGAACACTTTCTATCATAGGGATGAGTTTACGTCAAGACTCAGAACCGCTAAATGACAAGAATACGTGTTTAAATTAAGTATTTTAATTTGTTAGAGCTTTGCAAGTCTCTCTCCACTCATCCAGGTGAAGTTTTCACATTCCCGTTTGTTGATAAAGGGGCAGGCTTCCCTGGAGAACCATTTCTTTCGAGGGCACCAGTAACGATCTTTATATGGTTCATTACAGCCCTCATGGGTTAAGGGCTTGCGAGAGCGGGTTCCGTAAGAGACGTCCTTGTCGTTTATCACAAATTTCCAGATTGCCATAACGTACCTCCTCAGTCCATTGAGAATAATGCACGTTCAACTTTTGATACAATCTATTAGTCCATGATATTTTAATCGGTAAAAATATTAAAAAGTTAACTTATTAACACCTGCTGCCAAAGAAATCTTGTGCACCATTCAAGAATTAGGGAGAATAAATGGAGCGGCTCTGCAATACTTGCCATTGATTGCTGATGAATTGAACGGCTTTGTCTTTGAGGTGTTTTTTTGAAGAGAATCGCTTACCGATAATAAAGGTGGGGGCTCCCCATGGTCTTCAGGGATTTATAGAGGTTTCGTCGGAAATCACGCCTATCCCAAATGCCTTGAATATGACCACGTTTGAGTGCATTCCGGGCTGAATGGTAATCAGGTGGGATGTCTATGCCTGTGGTCTCGCGGATGACCCGATGACCGGCAAAGCCTATTCGACTGGAGCGGATGGCGAATTGATAGGGGGAGCAACCGAGGAAGCTGGCCACAGGGCCGGCATAGGAGTTATTGTCATAGACGACAATATAGAGTCCTCCGGCATCAATATATTCCCGGACAGCCATGGTGCATCTCGGCATCTGGGTTACGCCCAAAGTTCCTTCCTGGATACGGATACCGCCTGTTGTATGGACATAGGAGATCAACGGACGTTTCTTTCGTTTGGCCACGGCACAGGCTTGGATGAATTTTTCTCCTTCAGCTGAGCCCACTGTTCCATTTCTGAAATCGGAGTAGAGCATACTGACGACTACCCGTATATCCATGATTTGCGCATGGAAGGTTAAATTGCCAGCATTGCGCCCGGTTTTCTTTTTTGATAATTGAAGGCGCTCGTCATATCCAGTGTATCCGAGCGGATTACCAGCGGTTATTTCAGAATTGAAGAGCCGGATGGAATCCGGATCAAAGATGTTTTTCAAGTACCACTTGTATTCCAGAGGGAAGTGATGGCCACAGGTTTCGCAAACCCCGGCAAATTCTCCAAACAAGTCCGGCACCCAGAGATCCTTGCAGCCGTATTTTTCGCTGTTAGGACAGGTGATTGTACGGTCCACATTTGCCAGCGGGCTGGTATAGGTGTCTGTCAGCTCGAGGGGATCTGCAATGGTCGCGGAGCCAGTCTGACCCTCAGGAGCGGCAAGCTGGGGACGAATGAATTTCTTCTCTTTTTGCTGGGAAAAGAAATCAAGGGCGGTGGTGATGGGAGAGGTAACACGTTTGAGAATAACCGTTCCTTCACCAGAGACATCCTTGAAGACCTTCTGCACCTGTTTTTGGTGATTTTTCAGGATATCATAGCGCATGATATAATAAAATTTTTCAGCCCTTTCCTGCATTTTTCGGAGGAATTTTTCCGTAGGTGAGGGTTGGCCGGTAAACCCAAGCATGGCCATGTTTCGATATTTTCTGGAGCGTTGAACGAGGAGGCGTTTGATTTCGTCCGGATTAAGGTCCCAGGACACGTCGACCTGAATTTTTTTGGTCTCCGATTCAGCTTTCTTGCGTTTAATCTCGTAGGAGCGGAAAGCGCGGAAACTTTTAGTGCCCAGGATAACCTTGTCCGTGGCTTGCATTATCTCGGTTCGAAGCAGGGCAAAGAAGGCGAAATCGTCTCTTCTTGCCCCCAGGTGAGGCTCTTGAATGATATGGTCGATGGTTCCTAGTTCGAGATTGTCTTGCGCCGTCAGCTTGAGCCGTTCGGCGCAGACCTCAATGAGTTCTTTGGGAACCTTGTTGCCTTCTCTCACTTTTCCTTCAATGGCTGCCGCACCTTCTGGGGAGATAACGGAATAGTAGCCATGGGAACACATCATTCGATAGTCGGAAAGGCCTATGGCCTCGGCGCCACCGGATCCGCCTTCGGAAATCAGAGAGATCATTGGAACACGCAGCTTGGCCATGGTGTAAATATTGCGGGCAATTTGCTGGGCTGCTCCGGGATATTCTTCCACTGGGAAGGAGCCAGGGGTAAAGACGTAGAAATGAATGGGAATCCCTTCGGTCTCTGCAACCTTCATATACCGTAGGGCTTTCTCGTTGCCCTCTGGCCGGCAGGAGCCACCATTCCGGAACTCCTCGCCATGCCCCGTCTCCTGGCCGATAACCATGACTGAGGCTGTAAAAGGTTTGTCCTTGATGCGTCTGACAAGGGTGGCCTTGGCGCAAACCATGGCCGGGTCAATGTTGGCATCGCCTTCACCGCCCAGTTCAGTGTAGTCCTCGTAGACGTTTTCGAGGATATCCTTAAGGCTGAAACGCTGAATGCTGCGGACAATTCGGACCCGCTCCATGGGAGTGAGCTGTTCTTCTGCCCGTTCTTCGAGAAAACAGATGGATTCGTGAAGGTTGTTGATCTCACTTGCGAAATGCTCTTCGGTGTGATCATAAACCGTTTGTTTTAATTTTTGACAGGTTTCTTTGAAGCCATCGAGGTTCCCCCAGTTGGAGTAATCCTTGAGCTGAATCAGATAATTGATCCGTTCTTCGATTTTATGCAGCTGTTTGAGTAATACGTTCATAGGGAGGATGCTGTTGCAGGTTGCATGTGGTCAATGTGTTAACGTATTCTGGAAGGGGGTGAGCTTATGTATCCAGAAAAACACATCACTAGACTGTTAAAAGGTCAGCAGGCGGTTCAGGTTGAGTTTCAGATAGTCGAGGTTGGTGATTATCGGGCGGCCATGCGAATCCTTGCCTTGAATAACAATTTCATCAATAAACTGTTCGGCCCGCTTTTTAGCCTCGTCCATGGAGTCTCCCCACACCAGAGCCAATGCCAGATTGGGATCATATTCACTGGGGATCCGATATTCCCGGTCAGAAGGGACGTGCGAATACACGGTTGACCAGTCATATTGGGGGAAATGAAAGTTGGTAATAGTGCCAATCCATGGCGCAAAACCGCGCCGGGTGTCTTCTGCGACAATGCGCAGTTCAATGGAAGCCCCTTTAAACTCGATGGATTTCTGTTTGTAGCCGATTTTTTCACCGAGGCCCAGACGAATCTGTTCCCGAATCAGATTCGGATGTTGATTGTCTAGATAGCTGATACGGGCAGAGACGTCATTTTCTACCTGGATTCTGGTGTTGACCTCCAGCAGATAGGGCTGGCCCGACCTGCTGACAATCCATTCCCAGGTGCCGACGTTGTCGTAGCGGACATGGGCCGCAAGTTTCAGGGAGTAGTCAACGACCTGGTCCAGGACTTTTTGTTCATCAAAATCATAGTTGAAGCAGGAACGATGGAATCCCGGCGCTGCTTCCACCCGCTTTTGACGACCGGTCGACTGGATGGTACAGTTTCGGGAACCGAAGTGAATGCGCTCGCCATGGCGGGAACAGACCAGTTGCACCTCAAGATGGTTATAATCCCGCAGACATTGTTCGATGAGTACACCGCCATCGCCGAACTGGCGTTTGGCATAGTTCTGTACTTGCCGGTAGATACGCCGGAACTGTTCGATCTCGGTGACCTCTTCGATGCCCATGCCGCCCCCGCCTGCGGCTGCCTTGACCAGAATGGAAGGGGCCTTGATGTCCCGGGCCAGTTGGTCATCCATGAGTCGCTGGGCTATCTCTTCGGCCTCCATCTCGTTGTAGATGGGGCTGTCGGTGCCGGGAATGGTGGGGATTTGCAGCTGATTAGCAACCCGCTTGGTGTTGATTTTGTCGCCCAGGCTCTTGATTACTTCCCAATTTGGCCCGATAAAGGTAAGGGGGCGGTCGCGAAGGCTTGCCCGTCTGGCAAAACGATAGTCTTCCGAGAAAAAACCATATCCGGGATGGATGGCCGTGCAATGGGTATGGTCAGCAACAGCAAAGATGTCGTTGGGTTCGCTATAACTGGTAATCCGCCAGGCGTTCTGGTCAATGCCGCTGGTGCGGTTGAGCCTGACGTGCTCTGAGTCCTGATCGGCCTCTGTATAGACCACAATGTACTCGAGGCCCAGATCTTTGCAGGCATTCATGATGCGGATCGCAATCTCACCCCGGTTGGCGATGAGAACCTTTCCTTGCAAGCTGTTACTCATATTATTTTGATGGTTTTATTTGAAAGGCGAATGAATTGATGTCGATGGAGAAATGTCGACAATTCTTACATTTTTTATTTTTGCAAAAGAATAAACTCGGATTACTATAGTCATATCATAGCAATTAGAAAAGAAAAAATGTATTCTGTCTTGTCTCCTCTCCTGTTCTTCCTGTCATCTTTGACGACGTTGACGATTACGGTGACAAGAGGGAGGTGCTGGTATAATGCTTTTTCTTTCAAATTTCCATGAAATATTTCGAGGATGGCTTGATGTTGAAGTTAAAAGGATGAAATGGCAGAAAAAACAATGAGTAAGGATAAACACTCGGAACAGTCGGAGCCTGCCGAGCATAAAGGAGTCTTCCAGCGTCTGGCAGCCCTGTTGCCCGGGCGGACCCCTGACACCACCGAGGCCCTGGAACAGGAAATTCAGGAGTTGCTGGAGGAAGGAGAAGAGCAGGGCCTGATCAGCAGCATGGAAGAGAAAATGATCAACTCGATCTTTGATTTTCGGGACACCCGGGTTGGCGAGATCATGACTCCGGCGGTGGAGATCGAGGCGGCAGAAGAGAATACCTCCCTTGCTGATCTGGTGGAGTTCTTTGTAGAAAAAGAGTTTGCCCGGGTTCCGGTGTACCGGGAGACCCTGGATCACATTGTAGGGATTCTCCATGTCAAGAATCTGTTAAAGATTTTTTCAGCGGCCTCACAGGAAACCCCCCTTTCAGAACTCTTGAATCCGCCCTATTTTATCGATGAAAAAAAACTGATTGTCGATTTACTGGTCGAGTTTCAAAAACGGAAAGTTCATATGGCCATGGTGATCGATGAGTTTGGCTCGGTTCGAGGGCTTGTTACCCTTGAGGACGTCCTGGAAGAGATTGTCGGTGAGATTGACGATGAGCATGATGTTGATGATGGCGATGAGATTGAGGAGCTTGGGCTGGACGCCATTCTGGTGCATGCCAGGGTTGACATCGAAGAGGTGGAGGAGCGCTTTCAGATGGAGATGCCGCCCGGGCCATACGAATCCGTGGGCGGTCTGGTGGTTCATGCCCTGGGCCGGCTTGCCGTTCCTGGTGATCAGGTGGATGTGGGAGGGTTGCGTTTTTTGGTGCAGACGGCAAGCAGGCGTCATATCAAGATGGTGCGCATTGCCCGTCTGACTGATGATGCTGTGTAATTTCAGCCGGACGGCTCGGCCCCCTGAGGCTGTTTTCTCTTCAGGGGGGCAATTAGTGGCGGTTTCCATGACTGCCGTGATGCTTTGGCTGGCGTTTCCCGGCGGTGGCGGATTCTGGCCGCTGTTGTTTGTTGCCCTGGCCCCCTTTCTTTTGGTGGTCATGGGGGCAAAGACTGCGCGACAGGCTGGGATCCTTGGCATGCTGCTTGGGCTGGTTCATTTCGCCGCGCTGCTCTACTGGATTGTCATTGTCCTTGGGCATTACGGGGGGCTGCCGCTGTATCTGGCTGTCTTGGCCCTTCTGCTTCTTGCTTTGTACATGAGTTTGTATCTGGCCATTTTTGCGATGGTTGTGCGGTTGTTTTTTCTCCGGTGTCCAGCCTCGTGTGCCCTCTGGCTGATCCCCGCTACTTGGGTTGCCCTTGACTGGTGCCGTTCTTTTCTGTTCTCAGGTTTCCCCTGGATGGACCCGGGGTATGGTCTGGCCCAGGTTCCCTGGCTGCTTCAGTCGGCGGATCTCTGGGGCCATCATGGCCTGGGGTTTGTTTTGGTGCTGCTGAACACCCTGGCTGCTCTGCTGTGCAGGGAAGGTACTCAAAAAAGAGGACAGCTTGGCTTGATGATCCCTGTTTTTTGCCTCTGTGGCGGTGTTGCCCTGTACTCATTCCTGCGCTGGCAGGAAGTCGGCAAGCAGATCGAGCAGCAGGTCCAGAAGGGGGCGACCATGCGGGTTGGTGTGGTGCAGGGGAACATTGCCCAGGATTTGAAATGGTCTTCTGGATTGCAGGAGAAGACCCTGGCCAATTATGTCGGCCAAAGCCGTGGCCTTTTTGAGCGAGATCGGCCAGCCTTGTTGATCTGGCCGGAGACTGCCCTGCCATTTTATCCTTCCGGTCATCCTCTGATGCAATCGTTACGTGACTTTACCAGGCAGTGGAATATCTCCCTGCTCACCGGAGCGCCTTGGGTTGAAATGGGGAGCGAGGACAAAAGGCCGGGGGGAGAGACAATGCAAGGGAAAGAGGACAGTCGTAGATGGACTGGCGCTGCTTCCGGGGTGGATGAGGGAGGCGGGGCAGAGAACAGTGATCGGAAAAAGCCGCACTACTATAACAGCGCGCTTCTGATGGATCCCCATGGCTCCATCGTCGATGGGTATTCAAAAAGCCACCTGGTGCCCTATGGCGAGTACGTTCCGCTGAAAAAAATGCTCCCCTTTCTTGCTCCGGTGGTGGAGGCGGCAGGTGATTTTAGCCCGGGAGTGATTTCCCATGCCCTTGATTGTCAGAAAGCCAGGATTGGGGTGTTAATCTGTTTTGAATCTATTTTTCCAGAGATTGCCCGGAAATGGGTGGGAGTCAAGGCCAATCTTCTTGTAAATCTGACCAATGATGCCTGGTACGGCCGCTCCAGTGCCCCGCATCACAGTCTTGCAATGACGGTGCTGCGGGCCGTGGAAACCAGGCGTTCTCTGGTCCGGGCAGCCAATACCGGGTTCTCCGGATTCATTGATCCCTTGGGGCAGGTGCAGAGTGTGTCGCCTTTGTTTGAACCCTGGGCCGAGACTGCCGAGCTTGTCCTTATGGAGGAGGAGACCTGGTTTGTCCGCTGGGGCTATCTCTTTCCCCCCTGCTGTCTGGTGCTGGTGGTTGCTTTCCTGATCTGGATTGCCCTGCGTAATCCTTGCTCAAGACGTTTTTCCTGAAATCAGAATTTTTTGATTTTTTAATACATATTTTTTATGGGGAGTTTTTATGTCAACAGAAACAGGTGCTGCAATATCCAAGCAAAGGCTTCAGGAAATGAAGGGAAGAATGCTTGCCTTGAAGGAGCATCTTTGACCTGGATCACAAAAAAGAGGAACTGGAGCGACTGGAGCAGCAGACCCTGGCCCCTAATTTCTGGAATGATACCGAAGTGGCCACCAAGGTCCATAAAGAGCATGGTCAACTGCAGGAGATAGTGAAGAACTGGGAGACCAGATGGGAAGAGATCCAGGAACTGGAGCTGCTCCTTGATCTGGCCACGGAAGAGAATGATGCCGAGATGGAGCATGAGGTTGCAGGCAGTCTGGACGCGCTCCAGGATGGCATTGCCGTGGCGGAAGTGGAGTGTATGCTCAGCGGCGAACATGATGCCAATAATGCAATCATGGATATTCATGCCGGTGCCGGCGGTACCGAGGCCCAGGACTGGGTGAGCATTCTCATGCGGATGTACTTGCGCTGGGCTGAACAAAAGGGCTTTAAGTCTGATATCCTTGATTATCAACCCGGTGATGAGGCCGGCGTTAAAAGCGTGATCCTGATGATCACTGGCCATAATGCCTATGGCTATCTGCGTTCGGAGGTGGGGATTCATCGTCTGGTGCGGATCTCGCCTTTTGATGCCACCGGTCGTCGCCACACCTCGTTTTCGTCGGTGATGGTCATGCCCGAGCTGGATGATACCATTGAGGTTGATATCATCGATAAAGATTTGCGCATTGACACCTATCGTGCCAGTGGGTCCGGCGGTCAGCATGTCAACAAAACCGATTCGGCCATCCGCATTACCCATCTGCCCAGCGGGATTGTCGTCCAGTGTCAGAATGAACGTTCCCAGCACCGCAACAAGGATATGGCCATGAAGATGCTGACCTCTCGTCTCTATGAGCTTGGCCGGGAAAAACAGGCCGAGACCAAGGAGGATCTGCATGGTGATAAAAAGGGGATTTCCTGGGGCAGTCAGATCCGTTCCTATGTCCTGCAGCCTTACCGTTTGATCAAGGATCATCGGACGGATGTGGAGGTTGGCAATGTGGATGCGGTGCTCGACGGCAACCTCGATCCTTTTATCAAGGCCTATCTGCTATGGGAAAAGTAAGGGATGGATTGCCAGCCTCGATGAGCGGAATAAGTACCTTTTGCAGATTATTACCTTGTAAAAAAAACAAGAAAATAATTTGTAAGGCACTCATTGTTCCATTTCGTTGCTGTGGCAGAGTGCAAGACCGCATTGCCTCCCGTGATGAGTTCGATGAATTCCTGCGCTAAGTGCGGGGCCTGCACCGTTGTCTGTCCAGTCCATCGGGTGACCGGGCAGGAGGGGCATACGGCCCGGGGCAAACTCCATCTGGCCTTGCTTGCTGACTTGCCCGGCAAGGGTGTAGTTTTTGAGGATATCTTTTCCAAGTGCCTGCTTTGCGGGGCCTGCGCCTCTGTCTGTCCACGGGACATCGATGTCTGCCGGCAGGTGGTGCAGTCCCGGGCGGCATTCCCAGCCATTTCCGGTGCCCATGGCTATGAAAAGTATCTGGCCCGCAAGGTGCTCAGCCATCCTGAAATTCTTGCCCCCATGCGGATACTGGGCCGGGTTGGAGCCCGACTGCTTCTGAAATATCTGCCTGAAGACAGCGGGCTGAGATTACGCCTGGCCCTGTTTCATCAAGACGCTGAAGCGGTTCCGGCGGATGAGAATTTTCCTGCGGCGCCGCACGTCCTGGACTCAAATGAAGGACTGATCTGTTTCCCCGGTTGTTCTGCCCGCTATCTTTACCCAGAAATTCTTTCATCCTGTGATTCCCTTGTGGCTGGTCTCGGTCAGGCCCTGTCCATCCCGGCGGGCTTGTCCTGTTGCGGTCTTGCGGCCTTTGCCGCTGGAGACCGGCAGGAGGCGGAAAGGTGTGCCCGCAATAACATTATTGTCCTTGAGCAGAGCAGTGGGCCGATTCTGGTCTCTTGTGCCTCCTGTTACGCCCATCTGTGCCGGTATGGGGATCTCTTTGCAGATGATCCGGTGTGGCGCAACAAGGCTGAAGGCGTCAAGGCGCGCCTGGTGGAAATCAGTTGTTTTCTTGATCGCCAACCGGCATCCGGTGTGATCCCGGCCTGCACTGCGTCCCCGGTAACTGGTGGGAAAAAGGTGCGGGTTTACTACCATGATCCCTGCCATTTACGTCATGGCCTTATCGGTACAAAGATTATCGCAGAACCGCGCCGGGTCCTTGCCCGTAATCCCCAACTGGAGCTGCTTGAACTCCCCGATGGCCCTCAGTGCTGTGGCCAGGGCGGCCTTTTTCATATCAGCGCTCCCGAGATCTCGGCGGTGATTCGCGATACCCTGGCAGCAAAGGTGTTGGCCCTGGCCCCGGAGGTGATTACCAGTACCTGCTCCGGATGCCTGATGCAGTGGCGTGTTGCTGTGGAGGTGGCGGGCGCGGGAAGCCGGGTGCGGGTACTCCATCTTGCCGAACTTCTGGCGGAATCGGCGGTTGAGAGAGTCAATGGAACAGGACCTTGATACCCGCTGAGATGGACAGCCGGATCGGACGGTCTTGCCTTGGGCGGGTCTTACGCGTGACGAACTCTGTAAGGCACTAAATGGATTGGTTCGCAGCGAAAGGGCTTGGATTCCTTTCTCTTCTTGCAGGAACAGAACGGGATGTGTAAAAAGAAGACTTAAAAAAATGTTCTCTGTCCATCCATGGTGGGGGCAAAATCCGGGGCGTCCATGCCCTGCCGACGTGCTTCCGTTTCGTCAGATTCTTAACTGAGAAATGGAATCCGTTGTTTTTTTTCAAAGAGATACTTCATGGCATATGCACCCGTTGTAGGAACTTCGATTCGTCGTCAACTGGAGGAGAGGGAGGAGGAGATTTTGTCTCCCTACGCTGCGCTCAATAAAAACTCGCTGGGGCGCAGGAGAGTGGAAGAGGACGAAGGATGTGATATCCGGATGCCCTTTCAGCGGGATCGGGACCGGATTATTCATGCCAAGACCTTTCGCCGCCTGAAACACAAGACGCAGGTGTTTCTTGCGCCCACCGGTGATCATTACCGGACCCGCTTGACCCATGTCCTGGAGGTGTCGCAGATCGCTCGATCCATTGCCGCCGCTCTCTGCCTCAATGAGGCCTTGACGGAGGCCATTGCCCTTGGGCATGATCTAGGTCATACCCCCTTTGGCCATGCCGGCGAGGCAACCTTGAACGAGCTGCATCCCAGCGGATTTCGACATTATATCCACAGTCTGCGGGTGGTGGATTTCCTTGAAAACCGGGGCAAGGGGTTGAACCTGACCTTTGAGGTGAGAAACGGGATTGTCAAACATTCCAAGGGGCGCAATGAAATCCTCCCGGATGACAGCCGGGAGCTTCCGGCAACTCTGGAAGGGCAGGTGGTACGGGTGGCTGATATCATTGCCTACGTCAACCATGATATGGATGATGCCCTGCGCGCCGGAATTCTCCGTGAAGACGATCTCCCCCTGGACATTACGGCGGTGGTGGGAGACAGGCATTCGAAGCGAACCGGGGCGATGGTTCGCGATTTGATTGTCGAGACCCTTACGGCGAGCGATGGCCGCCTCCATTTCAGTCCAAAAATGCTCAAGGCAATCATTGATCTACGGAGTTTTCTCTATGAGAATGTGTATCGCTTTTATAAGGTGCATAATGAATTTGAGAAGGCCCAGCGGGTTATCCGTGATCTATACACCTATTTTTTTGAAAACGGTTTGATGGAACGGAATGATGACAATACATGGGCCTCA
This sequence comes from Desulfobulbaceae bacterium, assembly GCA_019163335.1. Taxonomy (GTDB): domain Bacteria; phylum Desulfobacterota; class Desulfobulbia; order Desulfobulbales; family Desulfocapsaceae; genus UBA2270. The sequence continues at coordinate 45,420 of JAFLKM010000039.1, forward strand.
CAGCGTCGAAAATATGTCTGGGCCAGTGAAAAGATCGCCCATAGAACGGTGTGTGATTATATTGCCGGCATGACTGATCGTTATGCCCTGAATCTCTATGAACATATCTTTTTGCCCAAGCCCTGGACTGTTTGATTCATGCCGTGGCTTTTACTTTTAATATTTATTAAATCTATATAGTTGTAAGATAAAGAATGAGCGAACTATTAAGCAAAGGCTACGAATTTGCCGGCATCGAGGAAAAATGGCTGAAACGGTGGAATGATGCCAAATGCTTTCAGGCCACCATGGAAGAGGGAAGGCCCTCTTTTTCCATTGTTATTCCGCCGCCCAATGTGACCGGCGTCCTCCATGTTGGGCATGCCTTGAACAATGCCATGCAGGATGTGCTGATTCGGTATCACCGGATGTGCGGGGACAATACGGTGTGGGTGCCGGGTACCGATCATGCCGGGATTGCCACCCAGAATGTGGTGGAGCGACAGCTGGCGGCCGAGGGCAAGAGTCGCCATGATCTGGGCCGGGACGAGTTTGTCCGCAAGGTCTGGGAATGGCGGGCGGAGAAAGGGGGAACGATTATTCGCCAGCTCAAGCGCCTGGGCGCTTCTTGTGACTGGGATCGTGAGCGCTTCACCATGGATGAGGGCTTGTCTTCAGCGGTGCGGGAGGTCTTTGTCCGGCTTTACCACGAAGGGCTGATCTACAAGGGCGACTATATCGTCAACTGGTGTCCCCGTTGTCACACGGCCCTGGCCGATGATGAGGTGGAACACGAGGAGAAGAACGGCAAGCTCTATCATATCCGTTACCCCTTTGCCGACGGCAGCGGTTTTTTGGTGGTGGCAACTACCCGTCCCGAAACCATGCTCGGCGATACGGCGGTGGCGGTGCATCCTGAGGATGAGCGGTACGCCCATCTGGCTGGCATGGGGATCAGGCTGCCCTTGAGCGAGCGGATCATCCCCATTGTTTTTGATCATCATGTGCAGAAGGACTTTGGCACCGGCGCCCTCAAGGTGACCCCGGCCCATGACCGGGACGATTATGAGATCGGCCGGCGGCATGACCTGGAGATCCTGAAGGTCATGGACAGCACCGGGCACATGAATGAACAGGCCGGGGTTTATGCCGGACTGGATCGTTTCGCCTGTCGGAAGAAGATTGTCGAGGACCTGGAGGCTCAGGGCTTTTTAGACCGCATCGAGGACTATGAGCATGCTGTCGGTCAGTGTTATCGCTGCAAGACTGTGGTGGAGGCCACCACCTCCCTGCAGTGGTTTGTCTCGGTCAAACCCCTGGCGGCTAAAGCCGTGGCGGCGGTGCGGGACGGGCGTATCAACATCTATCCGAAGACCTGGTACAACACCTTTTATAACTGGATGGACAACATTCGTGACTGGTGCATCTCTCGCCAGATCTGGTGGGGTCACCGGGTGCCGGCCTGGAACTGTGCGGCCTGTGGAGAGATGGTCGTGGCCACGGTGGATCCAACCCATTGCCCGAAATGCGGTTCGGCAGAGCTCATCCAGGAGACGGACGTGCTCGACACCTGGTTTTCCTCGGCCCTGTGGCCTTTCTCCACCCTGGGCTGGCCGGAGCAGACCCGTGAGCTTGCCATGTTTTATCCCACCTCGGTGTTGATCACCAGTTTTGATATCCTGTTTTTCTGGGTGGCGCGGATGATGATGATGGGGCTGCACTTCATGGACGAGGTGCCCTTTCGCGATGTCTATCTCCATGCCCTGGTGCGGGACAAGCATGGCAAGAAGATGTCCAAGTCCACCGGTAATGTCATTGATCCCCTTGAGGTAATCGACAAATACGGCACCGATGCCCTCCGTTTCACCCTGATCGCCTTTGCCGCCCAGGGCCGGGAGATTAAGCTGGATGAGGAACGCATTGACGGCTATCGATTTTTTATTAACAAGATCTGGAATGCGGCCCGTTTTGTCCTGATGCATGTGGAGGACATGGAGCATCCCGATAGCAAGGAGTTCGGCAGTCTTCAAGACCTTCCCCTGATCCACCAGTGGATCCTCAGCCGCCTGGCCGCAACTACTGCGGAAGTCCGGGCCGCCCTTGACGGCTATCGCTTCAATGATGCGGCGCAAGTGCTCTATCAGTTTATCTGGTATGAATTCTGTGACTGGTATGTGGAGTGGATTAAGCCGGATCTGTTCAGCAAGGATCTGGCCATCCGTGATCAGGCCCGGACGGTGCTCCTCCAGGTTCTGGAAACCATCCTGAAGCTGATCCACCCCATTATCCCCTTTGTCACCGAGGAGATCTGGAGCGTCCTGCCGGGGAAACGCGGCCTGCTGATGATCAGTGCTTATCCCGAGGCTGACGAGAGCCTGAGGAACAGTGCGGTCGAGGCACAGGTGGAGATGCTCATGGGGGTGATTACCGGAATCCGAAATATCCGGGCGGAGGCCGATGTCCATCCTTCTACACCCATTGAGGCCTTTATCCTTTGTCCGGTGCCGGAGCGGGTTGTCTTCCTCGAATCTTTTGCGCCCACCATCGCCGATATGACCCGGCTCAGCTCCCTGGTGGTTGCAGGGAGTGGCGAAAAACCAACGGATGCCGCCACCTATCTTTACAAGGATATGGAGATCTATGTCCCCCTGAAAGGCTTGGTGGATGTGGAGAAAGAGTTGGCCAAGCTTACCAGGGAACGGCAGAAGGTGGAGGCCAAACTGGCTCAGGTGAGTGCAAAGCTTGCCAGTGAAAAGTTCCTGAGCAACGCCCCGGCTGAGGTGGTAATGAAGGAACAGGAAAAAAAGACCGAGATGGAGGCGACCATGGCTAAGTTTGCAGAAGCTGAGCAACGGTTGCATGATCTTGGATAGGGCGGCCCTACATACACTGATCCGGGCTTTTCTGGTCGAGGATGTCGGGCGCGGCGATTTGACCAGCGAGTCGATTTTTGAGAAAGATCAAATGGGCCGTGCCCGGCTGGTGGCCCGGGAACCCTTTGTCGCGGCGGGGTGCGAAGCAGTGGCAGCCGAGGTCTTCTGGGTGCAGAATCCGACGATTGTCCTTGAGGGGCTGGTTGCGGATGGGTCCAGGGTAGCGGCGGGAGATATCCTCTGTACCATCTCCGGCCCGGTTATCGATCTCTTGAAGGCGGAGCGGGTCGCTTTGAACCTGTTGCAGCGCCTCTGCGGGATTGCCACATTCACGGCCCGCTTTGTCGAGCAGGTGCGCCCTTACCCGGTTCGGATCACCGATACCCGCAAGACCACGCCGGGGTTGCGGATGCTGGAGAAATACGCGGTGCAGGTGGGTGGCGGCTACAATCACCGCTTTAATCTGGCTGACGGGATTCTCGTGAAGGATAATCACATTGCTGCCTGCGGCTCCATTACCCAGGCCGTGGCCCTGCTGCGCCGGAAAATTCCCCATACCCTGCGCATTGAGGTGGAAACCGATACCCTGGAGCAGGTGCGTGAGTGTGTGGCCTGCGGAGTGGATATCATTCTGCTCGACAACATGGCTCCTGCCATGTTGGAAGAGGCCGTGCGGATCATTGATCACCGGGCTCTGGCTGAGGCCTCCGGCGGGATAACCCTTGATTCGGTGCTGGATGCGGCTCGCAGCGGCGTGGATATTGTCTCCATCGGCGCTCTTACCCATTCCGCGCCTGCGTGTGATATCGGTATGGACTGGATTGCGTAAATAATTGCTTGATTCCAGCCATGCAAATATGTGATAGTTAAGGGCTGGTAAAGAAATCAGTTGCCCGTTTATCCCCATTTCTTTCGTGGCCTTTTATGGCGTCCCTGCCTGTGTGATGGGTCGGTTTATTTTTTACAACGGTTTGTGATGGGCTGCTGGGTAAGGAAGTGTGTGGCGTGAGTTGGTCTGTTGTTGTCTCTTGCAAAAGGAAAAATGATTATGCGTTGTGCTAAATGCGGATATATCTCGTTTGATCATCTCGATAGTTGTCCGAAGTGTCATAAAACAATGGATCATGGTCAGATCAAAGGGACGACCTATCCCGTTGCCCCCCCCCTGTTTTTTCAGCCTGTGCAAAGAGATGAGGTGGACGTTTCTGAAGATGAGATCGTGGATATCCTTGATCCTGATCTTGATCTGTTTGCTGATGACGGCACCGATGTGGTTGATTTTGATGAGAGCCAGGCCGTAGAACAGGATATTGTCATGAAGGCTGATGTGCAGGCAACCGGTGATGAGATATCTCCCGGGCTTGATTTTGAGAAGGCCTTTGCTGCTGAGGCCTACAAAGCTGATCTGGAACCGGGTGAAAAAGAGTTTACGTTAGACACCAGCGGTTTTGAGGAGGAGCAATTGTCTGTTCAGCCGGAACAGGGGATGCGGTCGGTGTCCCTTGAAATCCCGGATGAACTGGCGGATATCTCCGATCTCGCCCCTCCTGCGGTCGCTGGTTTGACCCAGGATCCTTGGGCAACGGCACCTGGTGGTGGCCTTGGCTCCATTGAAGATGCACTAAACCTGGATGATTTGAACCTTGATGACCTGGGGCTGGATGAGTTGAAGCTGTCGTTTGAGGACAAAAAAGATGAGGCTCTCCCTTCTTCTGGTAAACAGGAAGATAAAGGGTATCTCTCCCTCGATGATATTGATCTTTCAGGTGTACTTGAGACACCTTCGCCGCAAACGCAAAACCGTTCCGCCCATGACGATAACCTGGAATTCGATTTTGACCTGGGCGTGAGAGAGGAGACAAAAGGAAAAGGCGAAGAGCGGAAGAAGGCATCGGATGACTTTCCGGATTTCAACCTTTCCCTTGACTAGGGGCTTTGCGAAAAATGATGTCGCTGTTCATGTGGAGAGTGTTGGCGGGCTTGAAAGAAATAACGATAGAAAGTGATTGACAAAAAAAAAGATGTTGTGTATTTAGACTTTCTTTCAACGATGTGCCGGGATAGCTCAGTCGGTAGAGCAACGGACTGAAAATCCGTGTGTCCCTGGTTCGATTCCTGGTCCCGGCACCAGTAAATTTAAGCACTTAGCTCTCTTTGAGTTAGGTGCTTTTTTCTTTGG
>JAFLKM010000099.1 GCA_019163335.1 Desulfobulbaceae bacterium
TGGTACACTTTTCAATTGCCGAAACTGGTACACTTTTACATTGCCATTAACAACAGATGGTATCTGAAGATCGAACTATTTTTTTATCTTGAGAAAAGTTAAACATTTTGTTATTAATATTAGGTTGAATTATATGCTTACGTTTCGTCTATGCGTTGATTTTATTTTTTTGTACTAAGAATTATGAAATGATATAAAGTTGTTGAAATAAGGAGAGTAAAATGCAAAAACAGGTTTCAAAAAGTTATAATGAAAGAAATTTTAAACAAGTAATTGAAAAATGTTCAGGGTGTGAACGAATAGTTGATGAAGATGGTGTTCAGTTCTGTAAGACTTTTATGCAGCCAGAAGCTAAGTGGAACCTTGGGATTTGTAATTTTGCAACTCATGCCAAGCCTGAAATTACTGTAGTCACCATCCGTGTTAATCCTTTGAAAGCTGCCAAGCGAGCCTCCGCCAAAGGAAAGAAATAATAATTCTCTTTCTAAAAAAAAAAGCTCTTGTTCATTTATGAACAAGAGCTTTTTTTTTTGTCAATTTTAAAGATTGGCAAACAGTTCTCTCTCTAAAAATATTTTATCGACCTGTTTAGTGCACAATTGAATCGTTACTTAATGGATTGAACAGCTAATGTGGCAAAGTCAATAAACCTTTGAGGTATTACGCCCATGATTACAATAATAAATACTAATAATATTGATGTCGCATTGGTGAAAAAACCATTAGTAATTGAATTATTATTATCAGGGTCACTGCAAAAAGTAATCCGAACCACTGAGAGATAGTAAAAAATAGCAATTGCTGTATTGATGGCAGCGAGAATAACCAAAAGGAGATAGCCCTGTTTGAGGGCTCCTGCTAGCAGCATAAATTTACCCATAAAGCCAACAAAAGGTGGTATTCCGGCAAGCGCAAAAAGAGCTACAGCCATCGTTACAGCTAATATTGGAGCACGTTTATGCAATCCACTTAAATCACTAATTTGTACGTTTTCACCGTTTTTGGAAATAGAACAGATAACTAGAAAGCAGGCTAAGTTCATTACGACATAGCCTATGATGTAGTAAATGGAATTAGCATAACCGCTGAGCTGAAACGTTAGGAGGCCCAAGAGAACAAAGCCAGCATGGGCAATGCCTGAGAACCCCAGCATACGTTTGATGTCAGTTTGAACAAGGGCCGATAGATTGCCATAAAACATAGAGAGGACAGCGCATACCATTAATATAGTAACAATAGTTTGTCCTTCACCATTCACCATGCTAACAATCCTGATGAGTAAAGCCACAGCTGCAAGTTTAGGGACAGAGGCAATAAAAGCAGTGGTTTCATTGGAGGCTCCTTCGTAGACATCAGGCACCCAAAAATGAAATGGAAAGAGGGCCAGCTTGTAGAAAAAGCCTGCAAGTACCATCATGATAGCAATAATTGCAGCAGGTTGAGTGTACATCTGCGAAAGTTGTACCATTACCACGCTTAGTTGGGTGGATCCTGTTAAGCCAAACATATAGCTCATGCCAAAGAGCATGAATCCCGTAGCGGTAACACCGAAAAGTAGATATTTTATTCCTGCTTCCATTTGAAAACGATAATTTCCACTTTCGTCACGCATGGGTACCATAATGTAGACGGCAAATGAGGAGAGTTCCAGGGCTATGAAGATGGCTAGAAGTTCAACGCTCGAAACCAGCATCATGAGTCCGAGAACGCTGACGAACATGAAAAGATAATATTCGGGATGAACGGAATTTTTTATACTCTTTAGCTTTTGGCCAAGGATAAGTACGATAAGAAAGGATGTAGCAATTAAAGCTTTAAAAACTTGGGAATATAAATCAACCTTGTATGAATTAAAAAAAAGAACTCCCTTTTCATTAAAGCTTACAAGAGTTGCTGCAAAGACTGCTGATCCGAGACAAATCGCAATCGTTTTCATTTTGTTGGAGTCAGGTTTACCAAGACTGACCATGAAAATGATCAAACTCGCTCCAAGCAGTGTTAACTCAGGTAGAAATTGCATATCTATTACCTTTAGTTATTGATAAGAATTCGATTAATGAAAAATTAATTCTGCAGCAGCTACAGCTTGACCTTGATGTGCATGGAACTGATCAAGAAGATTGACTACACTGGTATGCATGAGGTTAATAAATGGCTGAGGACCCAGTCCAATCCAGAAAACAAAAAAGAGAAAGGGAGTCAAGGTTACTATCTCACGTGCATTCAAATCGGTTAGCCAAGACTGGTCAGGATTATCCGTCCCCCCCCAGACAATTTTTTGAAGCATTCGCAACATGTAGGCTGCAGCTAACACTGCCCCCGGGATTGCAGCTAAAGCTAAGGGGGTACTATATTTAAATGCCCCGGCTAGAATTAAAAATTCACCAACGAAGCTGTTTGTTCCAGGAAAACCGAAAGATGAAAGGGAGAAAAAAGTAAGAAAGGTAACATAGATCGGCATGTATTTGCCAACACCAGTGGCTGAACGAAGTTCTCGGCTGTGTGTTCTCTCATAAATCATTCCTACGCAAAGAAACAGGGCGCCAGTGGTAACGCCATGATTGATCATTTGGAGGATGGCACCTTCAACGCCCTCAACGTTCAGCACAAATATCCCAAGGGTAACAAAGCCCATGTGGCCTACTGAAGAATAGGCAATGAGTTTTTTCATGTCATGTTGAGCTAGTGCGGTAAATCCTCCGTAAATAATCCCGGCAATAGATAACCAGAGAACATATGGCATGAAAATGGTTGCGGCTTCGGGAGTAATGGGCAAGGCGAAGCGAAGAAATCCGTAGGTTCCCATTTTTAATAATACGGATGCCAGAATGACAGAACCAGCAGTGGGGGCTTCGACATGAGCTGCAGGTAGCCAGGTGTGAAACGGAAACATTGGAACTTTGATGGCAAAAGCGAGAAAAAAAGCTAGAAAAATATATACTTGGGCAGATATGGAGTAGCTTTTCCACATCATATCCGGAATAAAAAACGAGTAATTATTTGTTTTATAAAGCCAAATAATTCCTACGAGTAGCATGATGGAGCCAGCCAGGGTGTAAAGAAAAAACTTGATTGAAGCATAAATTTTCCTTGGGCCACCCCATATACCGATGAGCAGGTACATTGGTATGAGCATGGCCTCCCAAAGGATATAAAATAAGACAAAATCAAGGGCTACAAAGACACCCAGCATTGATGTTTCCATGATCAGTAGGCAAATCATGAATGTTTGAACCCGTGTTTTAATATAACTCCATGACGCCAGCACACAAAGAGGCATGATCAGGGTAGTCAGCATCACAAGCAGGATAGAGATTCCGTCGACTCCAATTACATATTGGATGTTAAGGGATTTGACCCAGCTGCTCTGTTGTACGAATTGGAATTTAGCAGAGTTCGTGTCAAAGTTAGTGAGGAGAGGAATCGATATGATTGCAGTAAGTGTCGTCACCCCTAGTGCCCAGTACCTGGCAAAGGATGCATTCTGCACAAAGAGTAATAATAGTGCTCCTGCTAAGGGCAAGAAAATCAGAGTACTCAGAATGTAAGGATAATCTGAATTAAAGAGTAGTTGATCCATTCCTGGTGGTCCTCAAAATCAGGGGTTTATAGCCAGACGAAAGCTACAAGAATAACAGCTACAAAGGTAACCGTATAATATATTGTCTGCTGAATCTGACCGCGCTGGAGAACCAGGCTGACACGTCGACCAATGGAACGAACACAATGGGCCGATCCATCAACAAGGCCATCAATTCCATTCCAGTCAAACCATGACAAGAAGCGAGCTAGAGCCATAAGCAGTACAAGACCAACGGCACGGTAAATGTGACTGATTGCCGAGTCGATTGGCGCGATAATTTTTTTCACAATCAAGAAAAAGAACTGCGCCCCGCGCCGCCAAATAATATCACAATCAACATTGATACCGCGCAATTCCGGAGGATAAATTCCAGTGACCATGAGAATCGTAAATGCCAACGCTGAAAAGAATAGCAGTTGTAACATCAATACAACATGGCTAGCTGTATATGGAACATAGGCCGCTGCTGCTTCAGGATAGGGTAGAATTGAATAAAGAGTCTGTGGAAATACCCCTAGAAAAATACACAAAAAAGCTGCAATACCCATTGCTATGAGCATATTGAGAGGGGCTTCTTTTGTTCTTATTCCAGAGTCATGAGCAAAAAAAGCAAAGTAAGGAATTTTTATCCCGGAATGATGAAAGACGCCAGCTGAGGCAAAGATTAAAATTAACCAGACAATGGCGAGATGTTGAGCTCCACAGGCTGAAATAATCATCGCTTTACTGATGAAGCCACTTGTTAAAGGAAAACCGGATATTGATGCGGCTCCAATGATACAAAAAATAGTGGTGAGTGGCATTGACTTGTGCAACCCGCCAAGATCCGTACCGTTAATCTTGCCGGTCCGATATAATACCGCGCCCATACTCATAAATAAAAGAGCTTTGTATAGAATATGAGCAAATGCATGAGCTGCTGTGCCGTTAATCGAAAGTTCTGTACCTATGCCAACACCAACCATCATAAAGCCTACTTGATTGATGAGGCTGTAAGAAAGAACTTTACGAAGATCGTTTTCAATGACCGCATAAAAAATTGGAAAGGCAGCCATAATTGCTCCTAAAATAACCAGTTCAGGAGTGCCAGGGAATGATCTTGCAAGGACATAGACTGCTGTTTTCGTGGTGAAGGCACTGAGAACCACAGTACCGGTAACAGACGCTTCAGGGTAAGCATCAGGCAACCATGCATGGAAGAAAGGCCACGCACAATTGACCCCAAACCCGAGAAAGATGAGGGTATGAGCTAGGCCATGTAAACCCAGAAAACCAAATTCGATGGAACCTGTATTGTGATATTTTAGAACAATGCCGGCAAGAAGCAAAAGTCCGCCAGCTATATGAACCAATGCGTATCGGTAAGCAGCTTTCCTGGCAGAATCAGTATTTCTTGCAAGAATCAGGCAAGTAGAACCGATGGTCATGACTTCCCAGAATATAAAAAGGCTCACAAGATCCCCGGCAAAGACAACACCAAGGGCTGCGCCTGCATACACAAAGGCTGCCCAGTACTCCATTGCGCGTTTTATATGCAAGGCATATATGACGGTGAGAAAGGTGATAATGTGAAAAATATATCCCCACACTTTACTCAGTCGATCTATATGGCCAAAAATTAAATCAAACTGGAGAAAAGGAACAACCCAGTAGGTGCCCTCAGGCATCGTCATTACATTGAAAAAACCGACTACTGGCAAGAGCAGCATAAAGGCAGCTCTTAGGCGAGTGGGAAGCAGAGGGATGCAGAATGCTCCACCAATAAAGAGTAGAGCGGGTGGGAAATTACTCATAATAATTCTCCTCTCTTTTGAGTAAGGGCCTCAGAATGTATTTAGCTCCGAGGACTAATCCAACACAGCCGACAAATCCAAAAATGGAAAAGAAGCCAAACCAGTTCTCCCATGGAAAATCAGCGTGATGATGAATCTTCCCGTCAGCAAGAAAAAGGAGGAAGCATATTGAGTATAAAGTAATACGAATGCATTTTATGTTTCTCGGTTTCTCAAAGAATGATTTTTCCATTAATTACACCTAATCTTTCTGTATTCTTTATGGCAGCATTGCCTGTGCCAAACTGATAAACAAGGAGGGATTGAAGAATAAATACATAGTAAGACTTGCAGTGAGCATAATAGGAATGACCATTGCCCATGGTGCTTCTGCTCTTTCACACGTTTCTCCTGCGGGCAATTTTTTGAAAAAGGCAGCATAAATAGGTGGAATAAAATATCCGGCGTTCAGAATAGTACTAAAGAGTAAAAAGCCTACTATGAGCATTTGGTTAGCATCTAGGGCACCTTGTAAGAGGTACCATTTAGAGATAAATCCGGCAAACAGAGGCATCCCAATCATGCTGAAAGCGCCAATGGTAAAGGCGCCCATGGTAAAGGGCATTTTTTTAGCGAGCCCATCCAATTGACTGATATCAGTTTTGTGACTGGCTATAAAAATAGCACCAGCACACCAGAATAATGTGATTTTAGCGAAGGCGTGATTAGCAATGTGAATGACGCCACCAGTTATGCCATTATTGCTCAGCAGAAATACACCCACCAAAATATAAGAGAGTTGACTTATTGTTGAGTAGGCTAGTCGTTCTTTAAGATTATCTTTGGTTAAGGCAATGATTGAGGCAAGCGTTATCGTTGTTATAACGATGGATACCCCTACAACATCAAGATGGAATTTGTGAAGCATATCTGTACCAAACACATAAAGCATCACCCGGCTTGTGCAAAATACACCAACTTTAACCACTGCTACTGCATGAAGCAGAGCCGATACAGGGGTCGGAGCGACCATGGCGCCTGGAAGCCAATGGTGAAAGGGCATAACTCCATTTTTGGCCAAGCCGAAGAGGCAAAAGAGAAAAAGAAGCAAGACAAGGTTTTTATCAATATTGGCCGGCAAAATGCCACTGCTAGTGTTGTTTGCGAAGTCTAAATTCCCTACCAACACAAAGATTAGAATCATCGCTGGCAAAAAAAGTAATTTTGCAGTTGTCGTTAAATAGATGATATATTTTCGAGCACCACTGTATCCTTTTTCGTCTTGATTATGAGCAACAAGGGGATAGGTACAAATTGAAACAATTTCGTAAAACAGATACATGGTAAAAATGTTGTCGGAGAACGCAACCCCGATGGCTCCAAAGATGGCCAAAGCAAAGCATGCATTAAAGCGCGTTTGGGCGTGCTCATTGTGGGCTCTCATGTAGCCCATGGAGTAAAAGACAGCGATGGTCCAGAGGGAGGATGCCACCAGAGCAAAAATCATTGACATCGCATCAGCCCGGAGGGTGACAGATAAACCGGGCAGGATGTCGAACATTTGAAAGACCAAGGTCTTCCCTGAGAGTACTGTCGGAAGCATAGATGCGACCAGTAAAAACAGGACGATAGAGGTCACCGAGGAGACCCCTTCCCGGAAATTTTCATCTTTCCCGTAGAGCAGGACACCGATAGTGCCCATGAGAGGGACGAGAAGGGTGATAAGGAGTTTAGCGGAACTGATCGTTGTTGTATCCATGACAGATATTCCTTTTCCTATCCTTGAAGTTCGACCAGATCTTCAGTGTCGATTGATTTGTAGTTGCGATACACAGCGAGAACAATGCTCAGTCCAATGGCTGCCTCAGCGGCTGCAATAGCCATGATGAAAAGGGTAAATATCTGTCCTACTGTGGGGTCCGGGGCAGTAAACCGGTTAAAAGCCATAAAATTAATGGAGGCCGCCGCCAGGATCAACTCTGCGGAAATCAGCATCCCGATGAGTGTTCGCCTGGTTACGAGGCCATACACACCCATGCCGAATAACAACGCTGCCAGATATAAAAAGGTGTTGAGATTATTGTACAGAGCAAGAATGGACATTATTTGCTTCTCCCGGCGCGGGCCAGCACCAGCGCTCCAATGATGGCGATTAGAAGGACAATGGAAATGAGCTCAAACACCATTGAGTATTGAGTCAGAAGTTGGATGCCAATTTCTTTAGTTGTTCCCTTGTTTACCTTGGGAAGGATTGGGAATTGGGTCCTCAAGGCCATAACGATCAAACCGAAGGTGATGATACCAGCAGTAATGAAGCCTAATGGACCGGAAAGAGGTCCGGCAGGGCCATTTTTTTTACTCTCTTCAGGTGCGGCTAGCATGATGGCAAAGGCGATGGTAATGCATACAGCCCCTACGTAGATCAACATTTGCATCATTGCCACAAAGGGGGAATTGAGGAAGTAATACAGGGCCGCCACACCGACAAAGCAGACCATCAACCCAGCGACCGCTCGTACCAGTCTTTCAGCACAGCAGGCGATGATTCCGCCTATGAGAGTTGCTGCCATAATGATGAGAAATATCAGACCGGTAAGGCCATCGGCGGTGAACAGTCCTGGAGCCTCTGTTATGGCCATGGAAGGGTTCATACGTTTCTCTCCTCCAAGCGCTTAAGAAGATTAAAGTGAAAATCTTCCTTATTAGATGATGCAAGATTATATTCTTTAGAAAATTCAATGGCTCCAAAATTGCAATTTTCAACACACTGGCCACACAGGGAGCATTTGGTGAAATCCAGATCGTATTTGCTTAAAACCTTTTTCTTTTTCACTTTGCCGTCAACTTCAGTTTCAACCGAGATTGAGTTCAGGGAGATACAACCGGAAGGACAGGCCCGTTCACACATCCCGCAGGCAACACATTTTGGCTTCCCTTCCTCATCTGCGATAAGCTCGATGTGTCCCCGAAATCTATCAGACATCTTGATGGTCTGATACGGATATTGGACAGTCACGACTGGTTTGAAAAATTCGCGAAAGGTGATACCCATGCCAATCAGCAGACTTTTACTGCCATTGAATATATCGCTGAAATAACCACCCATGTTAGAATACCTTCAGTAATCCGGCTGTTAACAGCAGGTTGAACAGGGAAAGAGGAATTAGAATTTTCCAGGAAAGATTGAGCAATCCATAAATGGTTGTTCGAGGAAAGGTCCAACGAATCCAAATGAATGTTGCAATCAGAAGATAAATCTTCAGCAAGAACCACCAGACACCTGGAAATAGGCCGAAGGGGCAATCCCAGCCACCAAGGAAAAGAATGGTTGTCAGGCTGGCGCCAATGACGATATTGGCGTATTCTCCCATAAAAAAAAGACCAAACCCCATACTGCCATACTCTGTATGAAATCCGGCCACCAGTTCACTCTCTGCCTCGCCAAGATCAAAGGGGGCGCGATTGGTTTCTGCCAGTGAACAGATAAAAAACAAGATAAAGGAGAGGGGCATTAACGGACTGTGGAGGGAGGGGAAGATGTTCCAGTGCCAGAAGCCACCGGCCTGAGCGCTTGTGATTGTTTTGAGATCCATGGACCCTGTGATCATGACCACAGTAATGGCGGTGATCAGCATCGGGATTTCATAGGAGATATTCTGAGAAACTGCCCTGACCGAGGCCATGACCGCGTATTTATTCCGGGAGCCCCATCCGGCAAAGAGGACGGCCAAGGCGCCCATGGAGGCAAAGGCGAATATCATAAGGACGCCGATGTCCATATTATGAGCAACGATGTTTTCACTGAAAGGGATGGTCACAAAACTCATAATTGCAGGGGCCATGGCCAGAACCGGGGCAACCATGAAGAGGATTTTGTCAGCACCTCCTGGGATCATGATCTGCTTTGTCATCAGCTTGATCCCATCGAGGGGTGGCTGCAGGAGTCCAAAAGGCCCGTTGATATTTGGTCCTGGACGCCGCTGTATGCGGGCTGCTCCTCTCCGCTCGGCCCAGACCAGATACGCGGCATTGAGTGCGGCAAAGCCAATGGCGATCACCACAGCAACTATGACATTTAAGACTGTTAAACTCATTACACTTCTCCCCTTACTTCATTTTTCCATTCAAATGAAACTCATGCTGGTTGCATTTTTGTAAAAAATGAAATTACCTGTCAATTTCTGGTATAACAAGATCAAGACTTCCCATGAATGCAAGGGCATCCATGATCATCATTCCTTCACATGCCTCATCAAAGAGGTGCATATTGGAATATGTTGGCGAGCGAAGTTTCAACCGGTAGGCATTTTTGTCGCCATCGCTGACAATCCTGATTCCAAAACTGCCGCGTGCTGTTTCGACGGCCTGGTAAAAATCTCCAACCGGTAACTTAATATTTTTTGGCTTCTTTTCGGCCATGATTGGTCCACCTGGTAATTTTGCCAGTCCTTGTTCGATGATTCTCAGAGATTGTTCCATCTCATCCATCCTGACTTTGAAACGCGCCATGGAATCGCATTCATGATAGACTGGAATGTCAAAGTCAAATTCAGGATACACGGAATAAGGCTCATTTTTGCGGACATCAAAATTGATGCCGGATCCTCGAGCAACTGCACCGGTAGCCCCATATTTACGGCACATTTCCGCAGAAATAGGACCAATCCCTTCCAATCGTTTTTGAAAGATGATATTTCCGGTTACTAATGCGGCATATTTTTTCAGGGATTTGCGCATGCGGGGAATGAAACGTTTAGCGGCTTCAATAAAATCGTCATCAACATCGTTGTAGAGCCCGCCAAAGCGGTAGTAGCAATAAGTAAGCCTTGCTCCGGTTACAGCCTCCAGCATATCTAAAATATACTCACGATCCTCAAGTGCGTACATGAGAGGGCTGAAGCCCCCAAGATCCATGACATAGCACCCAAACCAGAAGAGATGTGAAGCCAGGCGATTGAGCTCAACGGTGATGGCCCGGATATATTCAGCACGTTCTGGTACTTCAATCCCAGCCGCCCGTTCAATGACCAGGACATGACCATGGGTATAACCGAGAGCGCCAAGATAATCCAAACGACTGAGGTTGGGAAGATACTGGGCATAGGTTCTGTTTTCACCCATCTTCTCGTGCATACGGTGAACATAGCCCAGGACGGTTTCGGCCTTGACGATATATTCCCCATCCATTTCCATTTTTACCCGGAGGACACCGTGGGTTGCTGGATGTTGGGGGCCTACATTAAGGATGAATGTTTCACCCGGTTGGAGTTGAATTGGAGCGCTCATGCCTTGAAATCCTTTAAGAGTGGATGAAAATCTGCATCTTCAGGAAGGAGCAGGGGGATGAGATGAGGATGTCCCGCGAATTTAATACCGAAAAAATCGTGGGTTTCCCGTTCATGCCAGTTTGCTCCGGCGTATATTGATGTAATTGTGGGAACTACAGGTTGATCACGAGGGACTCTGGTACGGATTACAACGCGGCAAGCGTCAAAGTCAAAGCGGGCAAAGTCATAAATGACCTCCAGCTGTTTTTCTTTAATCCAATCAACTCCAGTGATGCTTTCAATGAAAAATCCCGCCTGATCAATGATTTCAACAGCAGCCAGGAGTTGATCTGCTTCTACCTTGGCATCAAGATGGTATCCATGGGCGTTGTAGTCACAAGTGATAACGCCGTTGCCTCTGGGAGCACCTGCTTCAACTTCAACTGCTGGTGCAGATTCAGCAAACAGGGATTGCAGTGCCTCTCTGGTAGTGTTTAGTATCATGTCCTGTGGCTCCAAAGGAGAAAAAAACTAAATTTCGAGATAAGGTATCTGATCCGTATTGGTCAGGATAAAAAAAATTATACCGTCTCGGGATTCTTCCATCGTTTCCAGCCCGAGACCTTGTGCTCAAGCTCAATAATTCCCTGGAGCAAGGCCTCAGGTCGTGGAGGACATCCGGGGACATAAATATCAACTGGTAAAAACTTGTCTGCCCCCAGAACAATGCCATATTGTCCTTCAAAGGCAAAAGGGCCACCCGAAATTGCGCAGTTCCCAAGGGCCATAACCCATTTTGGTTCAGACATCTGATCGTAGAGGGTTTTGATCCCAGGCTGCATTTTTTTGGAAATGGTACCAGCGACAATCATCAGATCAGCCTGTCGGGCTGAAGGACGGAAAACTTCCGCTCCAAAGCGTGACATGTCAAATCTGGCGCATCCTGTTGCCATCATTTCAATGGCACAGCACGCCAAGCCGAAGGTAAGGGGCCATAAGGAGTTGGACCTGCCGATATTAATCAGTTTGTCGGCAATGGCAAAGTGAACTAATGATGAAGGTACCGGTTCTAACGGTGAAGGTATGTTCTGCGTTCCCACTTGAATACTCCCTTGATCCATGCATAGACGATTGCGAGTGATAAAATTCCAACAAAGATAACAATTTCAACAAAATCTCTATAGGCAAACATCTCATTGTTATAGGCAAGGGCGACGGGAAACAGGAAGAGGACATCTACGTCAAAGGCAAGAAAGATGAGGGCATACAGAAAAAAGACGACGCCATAACGGACCCAGCTATCACCAATGGGAACCATGCCGCATTCAATGAATTGCTTGTTCTTGTTTTCGAACTGACGGGTGCCGCGAGGCATTAGGAGATAAACGATGGCGATAGGGCCAAAAGCGAAGGCGAGACCACCTAATGTAAAGACTGTGATCCAAAGAACATTGTCACGATAAAGAAAATCTGAAAATTGAAGTTCCATACCCCCCCCCCGAAGTTGATTGGACTACCAGCCCTTCATCATTGTTGGAAAAGTTTATAATGAACGGTTGAAAGCTTGTCAACTGAATAGTGAACGATGGTTCACTGTTTATAAAGTTTAATTGCTCAATTTTATAAGAATAATTATTGGTGGAACGTAATGATTATGAAAATAGTTGAGATAAAATATTTACGTGATAGAGTGGCGAATGGCTAATATAAAAAAACGATATTTTTTATAAGTAATATTGAAGAAAGGGATGTGAAATGTCTATCACCTTGAGACAATTAGAAATATTTATAGCTGTAGCTGAGACTGCCCAGGTTACCAAGGCGAGTAAGAAATTGTTTGTGACCCAGTCTGCGGTGAGCATGGCCTTGGCTGAGTTAGAAAATCAGCTTGTTGGTCCCTTATTTGATCGGCATGGCCGCAGCCTGATTTTAAATGAGCGAGGTCGTTATCTGTTGCCCCTCGCCAAGGATATTGTTTGTCAGGTCAGCAATGTCGAGAGTATCATGTCTGAAAAGGATGATGAGCTTACCGGTCATATTAATATTGTGGCAAGTACCACTATCGGCGATTACCTTCTCCCGTATCTGATAGGTGCTTTTAAGCGGATGCATGCCAAGGTCGGAATAAATATGCTGGTACACCATACCCGCTATGCTGAAACCCTTGTCCAGAAAGGAGAGGCCGACATCGGTTTTGTAGAGGGCCCGGTCACCCATCCCGACACTATCGTCCGCCCTTGGTTTAAGGATGAGCTGGTTATTCTCGTTGGTCCCGGAGATCCACTGAATGGAAATGATGTATTTAACGTGAAGACTGATTTCAGAGGTACCGGGTGGATCATGCGGGAAGAGGGGTCGGGAACCGTTGCGATCTTTCGTGAAAAAATGAAAGCGTATCTTGATCAGATTCATGTGATTATGGAGATGGGACATCCAGAGGCAATTAAGCGGGCGGTTGAGTCTGGAGTGGGGATTGCATGTCTGTCAGAGTTATCAGTGTGTCGGGAAGTGGAGCATGGCTGGTTGAAAAGTCTCAAGGTGGAAGGCGTTGACATGCATCGACAACTTCAGATTATTACGCGCAAGGGAAACGTCTTGAGTGATGCCCTGGCCGAATTTCTTGCCTTCTGTGATGTCATGTCTACTTGCAGTGCCAGCAGGGCCTGTTTGTCTTCTCCCTGGAAGTTGCAGTCCTTGCTGGCCAAGCAGTCTTTGCTGGCCAAACAGCTGTTGACGTTGAAGAAATAGTTTTTGTGTGAAGGGATTGCCTGCAGGAAACGAGGAACGTTGGTTCAGAAAATGAAATGCCGGTTACGGAATGATTCGTAACCGGCATTTCATTTTCTGTGGCTTAGTTTTTGAGATTTTTAAGGGCTGTTTTTATTCGGGCCATCCCATCTTTAATGATATCCATGGAAGTGGCAAAGGAGAAGCGAACAAAGTCGTCGGCCCCGAACGCTGCCCCGGGTACTGAAGCTACTTTGGCTTCGTCAAGGAAATAATCGGCGAGGTCCACGGAGTTGTTGATGATTTTTCCGTTAAAATTTTTACCAAAATATTCGGAAAAATTAGGGAAAACATAAAAAGCCCCATCGGGATTGACGCAGCTTACTCCCTCGATTGAACGGAGATCGGCAACAAAAAAGTCACGTCTGGGAAGAAAGGCCTTGAGCATGGTTTTAGGAAAATCCTGGGGGCCGGTTACAGCAGCAAGTGCAGCTTTCTGGGAAATCGATGCTGCGTTTGAGGTTGACTGGCCTTGAATTTTGTTCATTGCGGCGATGATATGTTTTGGGCCGGCCGTCCATCCAATCCGCCAGCCGGTCATGGCAAAAGATTTGGAAACCCCGTTCAGCATCAGGGTCTGCTCCTTTAATCCTTCGTCAATGGCGAGGATATGTGGAAGGTCTGTATCCATGTAACTGATGGTGTCATAGATGTCATCAGTGATGATCAGCCAGCCGTTTTCTCGGGCCATCTTGGCGATGGCCTGCAGGGCTTCGACCGAAAAAACTGAGCCGGTGGGATTGGAAGGAGAGTTGATAATAATGGCCCTGGTTTTACTGCTCGCATACTGGGGGAGGATGTCAGGGTTGAGATCAAAATTGTCTTTTTCGAGAAGGGGTACGAGTACTGGAGTGCCACCTGCCAATTGAACCATGGGTGGATAAGAGACCCAGTAAGGAGTGGGGATAAGGACTTCATCGCCGGGATTAATAACCGCCTGAAACATATTGTAGAGGCCATGTTTTCCGCCGCACGCGATCTGGATTTCATCCATGGTGTAGGAAAGACCTTTTTCTCGCAGAAGATTCTGGCTGACGGCTTCACGTAATTCTGGCATACCCGGGACAGCGGTATAGCGGGTAAAACCTTCATCAATGGCTTTTTTCCCTGCTGCACAGACATGGGGCGGAGTATCAAAGTCCGGTTCACCGACGCTGAAGTTAAGTATATCGGCGCCTGCTGCTTTCAGGGCCTTGGCCTTGGCATTAACCGCCAGGGTTGGAGAAGGTTTGATATTGGTGACTCTGTCAGCCAGTGTGATGATTGGAGAACTCATGGTTGTGATCCTGTTATAAAAAGTTTGAGGACAAGTTACTCAATGATGAGATGATTTTTCAGGGTAAAAGACAGTTGCAACACTAAATTTTATTCCTGTAACTGTTTCGTTTCTTTTTGGCAATAAGAAACATCTGAATGGTGAGCTGCTAATCATGGGTAGATTCAATAGGCTATTTTTTCAAGAACAAGGCCATGGGCGGGAGCGGTAGGGCCAGCCGAAGATCGATTTTTGGCTAGGACTGTGCGCTCAAATTCCATGATTGAGCGTTTCTCTTTCCCCACTTCAAGCAAGGTCCCCACAAGGTTCCGAACCATATGGCGGAGAAAGCCGTCCCCGGTGAATTGAAACCTGTATGTTGTGGGATCAATTTGAATGAAAGTCGCTTCATGCAGGGTGCGGATTGACCCGCGCGCACTGGGGGCATTAAGATCTCGTGAACCTGATGCCTCAAAACTTGCGAAGTCATGGGTTCCTGTAATTATCTCTAGACAGGAGAGGATATTTTGCGGGCACCGAAGGTCGGGGAAATGCATTGTGTAAAGGCGTTCCAAAGGGGATTGAACCGGGCCGGTAAATAGAGAATAGGTGTATGTTTTGGCCTTGGCGGAGAAACGGGCATGGAAGCCCAGGTCTTCGTCGGTGGCATCAATAATACGGATGGCATGGGGAAGTAATGAGTTGAGTCCCTTGATAAGGGCAGGGCAGCCAATGGTGCTTGTGGTTTGGAAGCTGGCCACCATAGCTTTGGCGTGGACACCGGCATCGGTTCTGCCGGCTCCATGGAGAGATGCAGGATGATTGCATATCAGCTGGATCCGCTGCTCAAGCTCTCCCTGAATGGTGGCGGCGTTTGTTTGTCTCTGCCAGCCGCTATAGTTGCTTCCATCATAGGCGATGGTGAGTTTAATGTTGCGCATGGCAGGAGTTGTGCCAGAAAGATGTCTGGAACAGAATTAATCGACGGGCAGGGTTTGCAAGGTTCAAGGAAAAAAGGGAGCGGATTCCAGTCCGGCAGTCTCGTCAAAACCACACATCAGGTTCATGTTATGCACTGCCTGGCCGGCAGCCCCTTTGACTATATTGTCGATGGCAGACAGGATGATGACCCGATTGGTACGGGTGTCAACCTTGAAGCCGATATCACAGAAGTTGGATCCCCGCACATACTGGGTGGCGGGAAAGGTGTCTTCGGGAAGGATGCGGATAAAGGGCTCCAGGGTATACATCTGATCAACCCAGTGTTTGATGTCAGCGTGCTTGATGCCGGGTTTGAGGTTGGCGTAAACGGTGCTTAAAATTCCTCGGGAGATTGGCAGCAGATGCGGGGTAAAAGAAATTTGCACCGGCTCCTGGAGAAAGGTGTTGATCTCCTGTTCTATTTCAGGGGTATGGCGATGGGTTCCGCCTACCTTGTAGGCCCGGAATCCATCAGCGACTTCACAGAAAAGTGAACCCACCTGGGCTGAGCGCCCAGCCCCGGAAGTCCCTGATTTAGAGTCGGCGATGATCGATTGTGGCTCAATGCAGCCGGCCTTGAGGAGCGGGGCCAGTCCCAGAATAATGGATGTGGGGTAACAGCCGGGGTTAGCGATGAGTCTCGCTTTGCGGATCTCTTCCCGATACAGTTCGGGTAAGCCGTAGACAGCTTCTTTGAGGAGATCGGCAGCGTTATGCGGTTGATACCACTGTTCGTATACAGAGACGTCTCGCAGTCGGAAATCTGCTGATAGGTCCACCACTTTTTTCCCCGCGGCAAGAAGATCCGGGACGATATTCATCGCTGTTTTATGGGGAACTGCGGTGAAGAAGAAATCGGCTCTGGCACACAGCTCATCTGTCGTAAGATTTTCGCAGATGAGATTGGTTTTTTTACGTAAATTGGGGAAAACCTGGCCCAAGGGTTGGTTCGCGTATTGTCTTGATGTGGCGGCGGTGAGATTTACCTGCGGGTGGTTGCAAAGAATTCTGACCAGTTCAACACCGGTGTAGCCGGAGGCACCAATAATTGCGACGTTTATCATGATAAATACCCGATGAAGCATCTGGTAGAATAAAAAGAGGGAATAACAGCAACACTGTTATTCCCTCTGGGAAATCAATTATCCTTTCTGTCAGAAGCTATTCATATTTGATCAAATAAATAAGAATAGCTTAAGGAGAGAAGGAGATTAACGTTTTGAGAACTGGAATTTAGCGCGTGCACCCTTCTGACCATATTTTTTCCGCTCTTTCATACGGGGATCACGGGTCAAAAGGCCTGATTTTTTCAGAGGAAGCCTGTTGTCTGGGTTTACATGCAGCAGAGCTCTTGAGATACCATGGGTCAGGGCATCAACCTGGGCAGATTTTCCGCCGCCTTTCAGGGTGGCAATGACATCATAGCCTTCGGCGTTTTCTGTAACCTTAAAGGGTTTTGCTATTTTATAGGTCTTAAAGGTGCCGCCAAAATAGTCCTCGGCGCTCAATGAGTTTACTGTAACTTTTCCGGTGCCGGGAGTAATCCATACTCTGGCAACGGCTGTTTTTCTTTTTCCTGTGGCGTAAAAACGATTATCAGCCATATTATGAGCCATTATTTCTTTCTCCGCGAAAGGTTAAATATCTAATTCAGCTGGCATCTGAGCGGCATGGGGATGCTCGTTGCCAACATAAACTTTGAGTTTCTTGAGTTGCTGCGCACCAAGTTTGTTTTTGGGAAGCATCCCCTTGACGGCTTTCATGATCAAATGCGTGGGGTGAACTTCCATCAGCTTCTTGGCGCTTTGCTCTTTAATTCCACCTATATATCCAGTATGACGGTAGTATTTCTTGTCATCCCATTTGTTGCCGGTCAGTTGGATCTTTTCGGCATTGGTGATAACAATGAAATCTCCGTTATCAATAAAGGTGGAAAAGGTTGGCTTATGTTTGCCGCGTAACCGTGATGCAACTTCTGTTGCCAGCCTTCCGAGAATCTTATCTTGGGCATTAACGACGTACCATTTTTTTTCAATCTCGTTGACCGGGGTCAGATAGGTTTTCATGGCGTTCCTCAAGTTACTAATGATACTGATTAGGTGTAATGAATAAAAAAAGGCTCGAACTATCTCGAACCTTTCGAATCTTTAGTGGAGCGGGAAACGAGATTCGAACTCGCGACTTCAACCTTGGCAAGGTTGCACTCTACCACTGAGTTACTCCCGCTTAATGTCTGTAAAGCAAAAACGAAATTATAATAACAAACAGGAAAGTCGGTTGTCAATATAAAAATAGTCTTTTGGCTGGCGTTGTTAAAAAAAAGAAGATGAAAAAAAGAGATGGCCTTCTTTCAAGGAACTGTGATATAAATATCCTGTAAGTTTGGTCTGTGTATTGAAACGACTGGCTTTGCGGACAATCGTTAACGGGGCTTTTGAGAAAAAGATTTACCGGATTGGCAGATGATCTGTGTGTTTGAGGAAAATGTATGGAAGCGATTGAACAGCGGAGTGGGCGTGTTACCCGTGTTACCCGTGAGACGGATATCCAGTTGTCCTTGTTGTTAGATGGCTCCGGGATTGCCACCATTGATACGTCGGTGCCCTTTCTAGACCATATGCTGACTCTTTTTGCGGTGCATGGTTTTTTTGATCTTGAGATCAAGGCAACCGGAGATATTGAGGTAGATGATCACCATACGGTGGAGGATGTGGGGATTTGTCTGGGAAAAGCCTTTGCCATGGCCCTGGGAGATAAATGCGGAATCAATCGTTACGGGATGAGCTATCTTCCCATGGATGAAACGTTGGCGCGAGTGGTGGTTGACGTCTCCAATCGTCCATTCCTCCACTATGGAGTGAAGGTGAATGATGAGAAGATCGGGAGTTTTGATACCGCTCTGGCGCTGGAGTTTATGCGCGCATTTTCGCAGCATGCAGGGGTGACCCTGCATATCGACCTGCTGCATGGTGAAAATAGTCATCATGTTTTAGAGGCGATTTTTAAAGGGATGGCCCGGGCCATGCATCAGGCTGTGCGGGTGAATACGATGCTGACTGGCGCGTTGTCTTCCAAAGGCGTCCTTTAATGACTTACAGAAAAATTTCTTCTTTTTCACAAAGAAAATTTTCCGATAAGGTACTTATCCCCGTTCATCGGGGTTAGGATATATTTTTTGGGATTGTTGGGCAATTATGAATTCCGTTCACATTACTAATGAGGTCATCTGTGAAAACTAATACCAGTATCTTGATAGTGGCGCTTTTTTGTTCTCTGTTTCTCTCTGCCTGCCTGGGAAAAAACATTGATACCAAAGAAGAAAAAACAAAAAATATCCAGAACCTCAAAGGTATTGTGGTGATGCCGACCGTGGTTGCAACATCGGCTCTAGGAAGTAAGGGCAACTTCACCTCTGCCAGCGTGGCGGGCTTTGTGAACGGCCTGGTAGCTGCTGAGTTAGGGACAAAGGCCAAGGTGCATCTCATCTCAGAGGGGCAACTGGATGGCCTGTTGACCAATGCCTCCGGAAGTCGTCTGGGGCAGATGAAGGCTCTGGCGGCAAAGCAGGATTCCGATGCGGTTCTTGAGGTAACGGTGACACGTTTTCGTGAGCGGGATGGAAGTGATATCTCCGTAAACTCCCCTGCTTCTGCTGCTTTTGAAATGGTTCTTATCCATGTGGACACCGGGATGGTGCTTTGGGCGGGCTCCTTTGATGAGACCCAGGAGGCCTTGTCAAGCAATCTCTTTACCTTGGGGCAGGCGAAAAGCCGGGGCTTTAAATGGATTACTGTGGAAGAATTGGTGCGTCAGGGGATGAAGGAACGCCTGGCGGAGTGTCCCTACCTGCAAAAATAGCTCCCTTGGTGGATTGCAGGGCTTCTGTTTTCAGATTGCCTGCTGGTTTGCGTCAAGCAAATTCAGCAGGCATTTTTTATTGTCATGACTAAAGAGATAATTCTGCCCAGGCAGGTTAACCGACGTATTGGGCAGGCTATGCATGCCCATTCCATGCTCAGTCAGGGAGATTCTGTGCTGGTTGCTGTATCCGGCGGAGTGGATAGTCTGGTACTGGCCTGGTTGCTGCACATGTGGCTGCATAAGGCTCCCATTTGTTATGAATTACAGGTCGTCCATATTGATATGGGATTCTTGGGTCAGGACTCCGCTGGCAGAGACATTGATGGCGTAACGCCGGTCGAGAAGATTGGTGTTCAATTACAGCGGTTCAATATTCCTTTGCTGGTACATCCGGCAAAGCCACCTGAAATGGGCGCCGACCGGACTTGTTTTCATTGTGCCCGGCAGCGTCGGCATCAGCTTTTTGACCTGGCTCGAGATTATGGATGCAACAAGATCGCCTTTGGGCATCACAAGGATGATCTCATCGAGACCCTTTTTTTGAATATGCTTTATGGCGGGAATCTCTCAACCATGGTGCCGAGGCAGGATCTCTTTTCCGGAAAACTGTCCCTGATCCGGCCCCTTGCCTATATTGAAAAGCATGAGATCCAGAAGATTGCTGATAAGCTTAACTTTACCCCGGTTGCCAATGGTTGTCCTCTGGCCGGGGATACCCGGCGTGAGTCTGTACGGACTATGCTGCTGGCAATGTATGAAAAAGACCCTGGAATGAAAGCGTCGATCTTTGCGGCGATGTCGAATGTCCGAGAAGGATACCTGTTATGAAAACCTCTGTTGATTGTCTCGCCTGTTTTATGGATCAAGCCTTGCGGGTGGCCCGGATCAGTTCATCTGATGAGGCCGTTCAGCTGGCCGTGGTTCGGGAAGTGGCATCCCTGCTGCCGAAGATGGAGATGGCATTGACTCCGCCGGAAAACTCGATGGCCGTTTATGCGGCCATTGCCGGGATTACCGCTTGTCCTGATCCTTACCTTGCCATCAAGAAAATGTCCAATGATCAGGCCCTTGCCACCTTCCCGGAACTAATCCGGGAAGTTATGGAGAGTGACACTCCCCTGATTACGGCCCTTCGTCTGGCCATTGCCGGCAATATCATTGATTATGGGGCAATGCACAGTTTTGACGTTGAGGCCGCTCTGACCCGGGCTAGAACCATTCCCTTTGCAATTGATGCCGGCAATCAATTGCTTGAACTGGCTGGTCAGCTGCCGGATAAAGCAAAGGTTCTTTATCTTACCGATAACTGCGGCGAGATTGTCTATGATAGTCTGGTTATTCGCTGTCTGGTTAATCTGGGGTTGGAGGTGACGGTGGCGGTGAAGGCCGGGCCTATTATCAATGATGCCCTGGTTGCTGACGCCCTGAGCTGTGGGCTTGATCAATTCGCCCGTATTATTACCAACGGCACCGCCTGTCCTGGAACTCCCCTGGCCATGTGTTCGGCAGAGTTCCTGCACGCTTTTAAGGGCGCTGATCTGGTGATATCCAAGGGGCAGGGAAATTTTGAAACCCTGTCGGAGGCAGGTTCCGAGACGAATGCTCCGATCTTTTTTCTTCTGACCATCAAGTGTCCGGTGGTGGGGGCACACCTGGCAGAGCTGATCGGTCGGCGTCGAGAGGAGTTTCCTGGTTGTGGCGAAATGGCGCTGTTTTCCAGGGAATATCCCGTCGTCAGCTAAACGAGGTTTATGGAGCCTTATCTGAGAAGGGGTCTTTTATGAGAAAACGGATTGCAGAAATTCTTGCTGCTCCGGAGGTTGGAGAACAGTTGCAGATTGCCGGCTGGGTACGAACCAGGCGTGATGCCGCCGGCTTTTCCTTTCTGGAGGTGGGGGATGGGTCAAGTCTTGCCAATCTTCAGGTCATTGCAGAACAGACCCTTGCCAATTATCGGGACGAGGTCAAAAAACTCAGCACCGGTTGCACCGTACTGGTGACCGGGGTCCTCCAGGAGTCACCGGCCAAAGGGCAGTCAGTGGAGTTGCGGGCAGATGCAATAGAGGTTCTGGGCTGGGCCGATCCTGAATCCTATCCCCTGCAGAAAAAACATCATTCCTTTGAGTTCCTCCGTGAAATCTGTCATCTTCGGCCACGTACCAATGCCTTGGGTGCGGTGGCACGGGTTCGTTCCAGGCTGTCTTACGGGGTACACACCTTTTTTCAGGAGCGTGGCTTTATCCAGGTGCATACGCCGATCATTACCACCAGTGACTGTGAGGGGGCAGGTGAGATGTTTCAGGTCACCACGCCCTCGGCATCTTCCGTTGACAGCGGTGAATTCTTTGGTCGTCCTGCCGGTCTGACCGTAAGTGGCCAACTGCAGGCTGAGGTCTATGCCCAGGCCCTGGGCAATGTCTATACCTTTGGCCCGACCTTTCGGGCGGAAAACTCCAATACCAGCCGCCACTTAGCCGAGTTCTGGATGGTGGAGCCGGAGATGGCCTTTTGTGATCTTGCGAGGAACAGGCAGCTCGCAGAAGCAATGCTGAAATTTCTGCTGCGCCTGGTGCTGACTGAGTGTGCCGCTGATCTCGCCCTTTTCGATCGCTTTATCGCCAAGGGACTTGTGGCGAAGCTTGAAGCTGTGGTGGATCAGGACTTCTCCCATATCACCTATACCCAGGCGGTTGAACAGCTCCAGCAGTCCGGGCAGTCCTTTGTCTATCCGGTGAAGTGGGGGATTGATCTGCAATCGGAACATGAACGGTATCTCACCGAAACGATCTATCAGCGGCCGCTGATCGTCACCGATTACCCGGCGGTGATCAAACCTTTTTACATGCGTCTCAGTGATGACGGGTTAACGGTTGCAGCCATGGATATTCTGGTGCCGGGAATTGGCGAGATCATCGGCGGCAGTCAGCGCGAGGAGCGGTACGATGTCCTGCTTGCCCGGATGCAGCAGGCAGGTGTTGATCCGCTCAGCTATGACTGGTATCTTGATTTGCGACGGTATGGAACGGTACCTCATTCCGGTTTTGGTCTTGGTTTTGAACGGCTGGTGCAGTTTGTTACCGGCATGGCCAATATCCGCGAGGTGATTCCCTTTCCACGAACGCCTGGGTTTGCTCCCTGTTGATTATTTTTAATGTCATTGAAAAAAGAGGAGATAGGGGGTCAGGGTGGAGAATGAGCAAATGAGTAAGGGGCCTGGTGTCCAAAAGATGTTTGATGCCATCGCCGGATCGTATGATCTGATGAACCGGGTGATGACCCTAGGGCAGGATCAGCGGTGGCGGCGCTTTGTCGTGCAAAGGGCGCAGGATCCGGGAACGGGCTGGGCCTTGGATCTGGCCACTGGTACCGGGGATATTGCGGCGTTGATGTGCGAGACGTACCCGCAGTGCCGGGTGATTGGAGCGGATTTTTCCCAAAATATGCTGAAAGAGGCCGGTCACAGATTTTCGGCCAGGAATATCTGCTGGCAGGCCTGTGACGCCAATCACCTGCCCTATGCGGATAACAGCTTTGAATCGGTGAGCTTTGGTTATCTCTTGCGAAACGTTGATGATGCCCTGGCCGTGCTCAAAGAAGTGCGCCGGGTTCTGAAGCCTGGAGGCCGGGTGGTTTGCCTTGATACCACGCCGCCGCGGAAAAACCTGTTGTATCCCTTTGTCCGGTTTTATTTTCGCTTCGGGATTCCTTTTCTGGGGCGGTTCGTTGCCCGGGATGAGGCCGCTTATGCCTATTTGACCGGATCGACGATGAATTTTTATAGTGCCGAGGCACTGGCAGCCGTCTTTGCCGAAGCGGGGTTTGAGGATGTCAGCTATCAACGGTTGATGTTTGGAACCATCGGGATTCACTGGGGACGGAAGAAGAAAAATGCAGCTGGCGATCATCCTGAAATCCGCAGGTAGTTGCGCTGGTCTTGCAAGGGAATTGTTGTGAGTTGTTCAAACAAAATTTGATGTCGAAGATCAAATGAATGGAAGGAAGAATATGCTTATAAAGCCTGTAAAAACCAACTCTTTGGAGGGAGAACGCCTTATCGCTTCTCTGCTCCAGCGTTTTCAGCCTGCTGATGATTCCTGTCGGGAGACGGTGGCCGGAATCATTGCGGCGGTTCGGCAGCGCGGGGATGCGGCGGTGCTTGAATATACTCGTAAGTTTGATGCCCCGGATCTGATGCTCGCCGACATGCAGGTCTCCATGGCGGAGATGCTCGCAGCCTATGAGCTGGTGGATGAGGACTTTCTCGAGACACTGGCCGTGGCCATTGAACGAGTGCAGAGTTTTCATGAGCGCGAGATGGAAGATTCCTGGATGCAGACCAGAGAAAACGGCACCATTGTTGGTCGTCTTGTGCGGCCTGTGGATGCGGCTGGTCTTTATGTGCCTGGCGGTCGGGGTGGGTCCACGCCTTTGGTTTCTTCGGTACTGATGAACGGGATTCCGGCAGGGATTGCCGGGGTGGGCCGTCGGGTTATGCTGACCCCGCCCAACCGTGAAGGAAGGATTAGTCCGCATCTGCTGGTGGCGGCGCAGGAGATCGGAATCACCGAGATCTTCAAGGCCGGATCGGCTTGGGGCATTGCGGCCCTGGCCTATGGCACGGAATCCATTCCACCAGTGGATGTTATCGTCGGCCCGGGAAATCAGTTTGTGACCGAGGCAAAGGCCCAGGTCTCCCACCGGGTGCGCATTGATATGATTGCAGGTCCATCAGAGGTACTGATTGTGGCTGATGGCAGCGCCAAGGCCAGTCATGTGGCTGCTGACATGCTTGCCCAGGCCGAACATGATCCACTGGCCCTGGCCATGGTGGTGACCACGGACACGATGCTTGCTGAAGAAATTCCTGTTGAGCTGGAGCGCCAGCTTTCCACGTTGTCACGGCATGAGATTGCCCGGCAATCGCTGTCCGATCGGGGCGTGATCCTTGTTGCCGACTCCCTGGAGGAGGCCATCGATCTAGCCAATGATATCGCCGTTGAACATCTGGAGCTGATGATCAGCGACCCTTGGGCGATGCTGCCGCATATTCGTCACGCCGGGGCCATCTTTTTGGGGCATCATACCCCGGAGGCAGCTGGTGACTATCTGGCCGGCCCCAATCATGTTCTGCCCACCATGGGCACCGCCCGTTTTTCTTCAGCCCTGGGAGTTGAAACCTTTTTGAAGAAGAGCTCCATTATCAGTTATTCCCGGGAGGCCCTGTTGGAAGACGCTGATCATATTCGGCGTTTGGCGACACTCGAAGGGCTGACTGCCCATGCAGCGTCAGTGACCGCGCGTTTGCTGGACAATGGGTTGACGAAAAAATGATGGGAAGCGTCTTTGATTTTCGTGCGCAACTGCGGGAAGGATGCCGGATTCTTGAAATTGCTTTGGAAGAGGAAGCGGTGGAGAGGCTGTTTGTCTATTTTTCTGAACTAGCCCGCTGGAGCAGGAAAATCAATCTGATTGCCAAAGGAGCGGGGGAGGCGGAGATTCTGGAAAATCATTTTCTTGATTCTCTGACCCTGCTTCCTTTGCTTTCAAACCCTGAACATTCCCATCTGCTGGATGTCGGCACCGGCGCAGGGTTTCCGGGACTGGCCTGCAAGGCAGCCCTGCCAAAGTTGCGGGTCACCCTGCTGGAACCCCGCCTGAAACGGGTCTCTTTTCTCCGGCATGTGATCAGAACTCTGGGACTTGATGGCGTCGAGGTGCTGGCGGGTCGGGTGGAAGATGAAGAGCTTTTGCCGTCCAGCTCAGTTTTTACCCATATCACCAGTCGAGCCGTCACCGACAGCAGTGAATTCCTGAGGATGGTCAGCCGGTTGTGCAGCACGGAGACAAGGGTGATCTGTATGAAAGGGCCAAAGTGGCGGGCAGAGGTGCAGGAGTTGGGCACAATCTCGCCTGCCGTTTCTTTTCAGCACATCAATACCATGAAGCGGGAACTTCCTTTTTCCGGTGCCAAGCGGGCCCTGTTGACATTCACCCGCGATCATTAATCCTTTTTTTGCAGTCCTTTCTCCGTCCTGGTGGTCAAGGGTTGTTTTCAGCGACTTAACGCTTATCGATGACCTCTGTCGTGGCGGTCATTCCAGTCATTCCGGTCATTCCTATGATCCCGTTGGTCATGATATTCTCGTCGATCATCCCTGCGGTCATGTCGATGTCTCCGGTATTCGACGTCACGATATCTTCTGATCTGCTCTATTTTGTGTCTGCGAAAACCATATGGTAGATTCCTGTAATCTACTCTATGCCATGGTCCATTGATGCGGGGTGATCTGTGCCAGTAGCCCTGATGAAAGATATAGTAGGAATTGCTGTGACGGAAAAGATCGTAGGGCGAGCCCATTGCCACATCAAATCCAAGGGAATCCATATAGATAAAATCAGGAGTGGCATCAAAATAGAAGACTGGCCCGGGTGAGCGATATCGTGGTTGGGGGGTAATGATCACTGGTGGGCGGGCATATCCCCCAAGGTGAAAGTTGATGTCAACGTCTCCGGCTTGGCTTGATGATGCGAAAAAGGTAATGGGGGTTGCCAGAAGCAAGACCATGAGATGTCGTAAAGGATGTGTTTTTAACATGTTAGTAGCTCGTAATAAAAATGTTGAAGAGAAAAATGGCCATCAAGCCTCATTGGAAAAAAATGACAAGGAGCCGACTTCTTCCTGATTTACCATTCTGAGAACGCATTATAGTCTGCAATCCACAGGCAAAACAATTGTTATTTTTGTCGGTTTACATCAGGTTGAGGTTGGTTTGAATGAAATGCCCTAAGCCAATGGTATAGATCAGACAACCATAGAGGGCGTGTTCGAGGGAAGTAACAAGAATGGAGCGGGAATGGTGATAGGTGACGGCAAATATATAGCCGCCGATAACGGTCAAAAGGACTGCCGGGATGTTTCCATAGATGATATGGGCGAAGCCAAAGGATAGCGCACTGGCATAAATCATTGATCGTTCACTTGGGAAAAGTACGCGGTAGCGCCGGAACAGGAAGCCCCGATAAAACAGCTCCTGGGGATAGACCGCCAGCAGGGGATAGAAGACCATGATCAAGAGCCAGATGCCCGTTTTGTGACGGGGGTAATCAAAAAGGTATTCAGGTCTGAACAGCGCAAGGGTCAATAGAGCGATCAAGGCGAGAGGAAAGAACGTTATGGCAATCCGTCTTCCGTGTTTCTTCAAGCTGATGAGGTTGCCGAATGAGGAACGGGAAAAATTCTTGTCGCGTAGGAGATACCACGCTGCAAAGATGCCTCCTGCCACAATAAACGGAAAAGGATGCGTTCCCTGAATGCTGAGGGTAAAAAGGATGGGCAGGACGAAGAAAACACAGGCAAACTCTGCGGCCAGTATTGTCTTGGATGGATGATGGATAGCGATGGGTTCAGGGTGCATATGTTGCCTCAAAATTTAAGATCAGTATCATTCCTGTGTCGGGTTTTGTCAATTCAATTGTCAGGAATTCGCTAGTTTTCTGTTGGGAAATCATTAAGAGAGAGGGCTTATTTGCAGAAGAAATTTTTTCTTCCTGGGTTGTTAATGGCGCTGGTGATGGTTTTTTTTCTGATCGGTCCTCGGGTTGATCTTGATTCCACCGTTCATCTTGTTGCTCTGCCGCAGGACCTTGACTCCTATCTTGCACAGAAAGAGTCTGCCTTTGATGATATTGTGCCGGGAACGGAGAAAAAGATTGTCTGGGCCCATGGGCCGGGGGAGCAAATGCCCCTTTCGTTGGTGTATGTGCATGGATTTTCGGCCAGCCGTCAGGACACGGCGCCCCTTGCGGAGATGATTGCCAGTCGGCTGGAGGCGAATCTCTTCTCTGTCCGTTTGACGGGTCATGGTCGTGGAGGGAAGGCCATGCTGGACGGCAGCGTCAATGCGTGGGTCAATGATATGCAGGAGGCGATGGCGATCGGCAAACGATTGGGGCGGCGGGTGGTGCTCATGGGGATATCCACGGGCGGGACGCTTGCGGTCTGGCAGGCAGCCCAGGAAGATCAGGCGAAGATTGCAGGGCTGATACTGTTGTCGCCGAATTTCGGCCCTGCTGATCGGCGGACCACAATTCTGAACTGGCCCTGGGGGGGGCAGCTGGCTGAATTACTGGTGGGGAAAAACCGGAGCTGGCAGCCGGTAAATGAACGGCATGGACGTTACTGGACCAGTTCGTACCCGGTGCGTGCTTTACTGCCGATGATGGGAATGGTGAAGCTGGTCAATACCCTTGACTTGCAGAGGGTCAAGGCGCCAACTCTTCTGCTCTATTCTCCCAAGGATAAGACGGTGGATGTGGCGGCGGTTGTTACCGCGTTTCAAGGGTTTGGCGCCGAACAAAAAAAACTGGTTGCCTGGACTCGGGGAGAAGACCCCGATCAGCATGTGCTGGCAGGCGATATCCTGTCGCCAGGATCCACCGTGCCGCTTGCAGATATCGCCGTCGAATTTCTGCAAACTTTGCCGGCCGCTTTGTGAGCGCCAGTGAGTGTGATTTTCTGTTTTGTCCTTACGCCGCAGGGATGGACGGGATATCGGAATAGGATTCCACCCGGTTTCGTCCTTTTCTTTTTGCTTCGTAAAGGGCGGTGTCGGCATTTTTGAGAAGGTCTTCGTAGGAATTAAGGGGCTGATCTCCAGTCGTTGCTATCCCCAGGCTCAGGGTGACGAGTTGCAAGGGGAGGGACTTCTCGTGGTCAATCTGGAGTTTGATGATATTGAACCGGATGCGCTCGGCCACATGGATGGCTCCCTTATAGGTGGTATCGGCGAGGATCACGACAAACTCTTCACCTCCGTAGCGGGCACAGAAGTCTCCTGGACGGACCAGAGAATTCTTGATGGTCTG
This sequence comes from Desulfobulbaceae bacterium, assembly GCA_019163335.1. Classification (GTDB taxonomy): domain Bacteria; phylum Desulfobacterota; class Desulfobulbia; order Desulfobulbales; family Desulfocapsaceae; genus UBA2270. Next base: position 28,372 of record JAFLKM010000099.1, read on the forward strand.
GGCCACCTTTTGCAGACATTTGTCCCCACTGTTATGGCCATAAGTATCGTTAAATGCCTTGAAATGATCGATGTCGCACATGATGACCGCCAGTGACTCCTTGGTTCTGCTGCTTCGACTGTACTCTTTGACAATATGCTCAGCGAAGTTGAGACGATTGGGGATTCCGGTCAAGGCATCAAAGATGGCCTGTCGCTGGATGATTGCATAGGCCCGGCTCAACCTGATCCCGGCCACCAGGATGCCCAGCAGTCCCATGAGGGTGATACCGATATGGGCAAAGAGAAGAGGGTCGAAAAAGGAGTGACGGGCATAGGGCATAACTATCCGGATCCCTCCCATAATATCGCCTTCCTTGTATTTCTGTTTGTTGTGGCACTGCACACATGATGGTTTTACCTTGAGCGGGGCTATGTAGGAAAATGAGGTGTTCTCGGCAGTTGTGATAAACTTCCCTTCCTCCTCGAGCCCTGTTTCAAATTTATGCAATACTATCTCTTCTTCTTCCGTAGCTTTGGTCATTGAGTTGATAGGCCGGCTGCTGATGATATCGTACCGGATGTTTTTTTCCTGGGCAATTTCCGCGATCTGTTTGGTCATGAGAGCGGGGTCAATTTTGGTGAGCGAGAGGGAGGCATTGACCCTGATTGTTTCCTTGGGCAGCGGCAGAGATGTTTCTCCGGCCGGAGTCTTCGACACCGGAACATAGACGCCCCCATAGCGGGCATTCCAGTGGCAGGTGAAGATGATATGGTTAAAGAGGTTCCTCGCCGTATGCAGGGCAAGCCTTTCCTGTTCTCTTTTTGCCTGGGTATAATTCCAGGCAAAGGAGGAGGCAATGAGCAGAGTCCACAGGAGACTGACAAGAAAGGTATTTTGTCTTATTTTCATAAAATAGAGTTCATTGAACAGAGAACGCTTTGCTTGTAGAGGACAAAATTATCTATTAATTGTTGCATTTTAATGCTGACCGAGTCAACTCATTTGTGCACAAAATCAATTTTGTTGGTACGCAAAACCAGGAGAGGGGTTTTGCAGTTGATCAAATCGCGGGCCATTTCTCTTAAGTCTGGCTTTAAGTGGCTAAATTTGCTAAAGGTGAAATCTCCTGTTGCGTGGATCAGTGAGCATTTTTTTGGAGAATATCGTAGGAAAATTGGATAAAAAAATAAGGGGTGTGAAATGAAGAAAGTAGCAGTTTTGGCCGGTGATGGCATTGGTCCGGAGGTGATGGCAGAGGCGGTGAAGGTGTTGGATGCCGTGCAGAAGAAGTTTTCTGTGGAGCTGAGTTATCAATATGCCGATGTGGGTGGGATCGCCATCGACAATCATGGCGAGGCCCTTCCGCCTGCCACCCTTGCTCTCTGTGAATCAAGCGATGCCATCCTCTTTGGTTCCGTGGGTGGCCCCAAATGGGAATTCCTGCCGCCGGCCCAGCAGCCGGAGCGGGCGGCGCTTCTGCCGCTGCGCAAGCATTTTGACCTTTTCTGCAATCTGCGTCCAGCCCGAATTTTCAAGTCCTTGACCGCAGCCTGTCCATTGCGGGCTGATATTGTTGGTGACGGCTTTGATATCCTCTGTGTGCGGGAGCTGACTTCTGATATCTATTTTGGCGTCCCCAAAGGGCGCGAGGGTTCAGGGCCCGATGAGCGGGCCTTTGACACCATGGCCTATACCCGGGCCGAGATCGAGCGTATCGCCCGCATGGCCTTTGAAGCGGCTCGTCTGCGCCGCAAGAAGGTGACATCAGTTGACAAGGCCAATGTCCTCACCACCATGGTCTTGTGGCGGGAGGTGGTGATCGGAATCGCTAAAGAATATCCCGATGTGACCCTGAATCATATTTATGTGGACAATGCCACCATGCAGTTGGTGCGGGATCCCCATCAGTTTGATGTAATGCTCTGCGGTAATATGTTTGGGGATATTATCTCCGATGAGGCTGCCATGCTCACCGGTTCCATGGGCCTTCTGGCCTCGGCCAGTATCAATGCTAAGAAGTTCGGAATGTACGAACCGGCCGGCGGCTCGGCCCCGGACATCGCTGGTCAGGGTATTGCCAATCCCATTGCCCAGATTCTCTCTGCCGCCATGATGCTGCGCTACAGCTTTGGTCAGGACGCAGCGGCTGATGCCATTGATCGTGCGGTGGAGAGTGTCCTTGATGCGGGCATCCACACCGCCGATATTGCCATTGACAAGACGAAGGTGGTGGGCACGGCAGCCATGGGGGATGCCATCGTCGCCGCCATGACCGAGAGTTAGAGGTGAAGGCTTGATGCAGAAATGTCCCCAGGAATGTATGGTAGTGGCCAATGAGGCCTCTACGGTGCTGGGTCGGAAGGTGGCTGACGCCCTTGGGCGGCCCTTTTCAGAGATGATCCGCAAACATTTTGCCGACGGTGAAACCTATCATGCCTTTCCTGCCGATGTGGCGGGAAAGGATTTGATCATCATTGCTTCCACCCATACCGACGCTTCCCATCAGGAGTTGCTCGATCTGATTCAGGGAGGCAGATACTGGAACGCAGCCACTATCAATGTGGCTATTCCCTATCTGGGCTATTCCACCATGGAACGCGCCAAGCCCAATTCATGTGAGATTCCCAAAGGGGTCACCAGAACCCGCCAGATCTTCCGGGCCATGCCGAACTTTGTCGCCTTTGTTGATCTGCACTCGGAGGCGGTGCTGCACGCCCATGCCGGTGAGATCCGCACAGAACATGTGTGGACCGATGAGCTGGTGATGAAGAAAATCAAGGCCAGCGGCCTGAATGATTATGTCCTGGTCTCCCCGGATTATGGTTTTTCAAAACGGATAGCCCGCCTGGCCAGTCTGCTGGAGTGCCCTCATACAGCTGCCGACAAGGATCGCTATGATACCGACAAGACCATCGTTGGCCAGATCTCCAGTGTGGTCAAGGGCAAGACTGCCATTGTCTGTGATGACATGATCCGTACCGGCGGTTCCATCATTCAGACGGCGAAACGCTGTCTTGAGGCAGGGGCAGTGGAGGTGGCGGTCATGGCCACGCATCTGGTCATGGCAGGAAATGCCAGGGAGCGTTTCCTGAACAGTCCCATTGCCCGGGTGATAGGCTCTGATACCGTTCCCGGGGTTCAGAGTGATGATTTGCTCGATGTGTATTCCGTGGCGCCGCTCCTGGCTGATATCTTTAAGCGGCATCTGAAGATGGGTGCAGGACTGCCCATCTGAAGATCTTCGGCAAGATTCCCTGGTTTAGATTCCGGTTCTGATGAGGGGGGAAAGAGAATGAACAACAGAGAGTATCGAGAGCAGGCGCTGAAGATTCTCCCGTGGGTCTGTGGAAAATGCGGTCGTGATTTTTCCGGAAAAAAACTGCGGGAGCTGACCGTTCATCACAAAGATCATAATTACAGAAACAATCCACCCGACGGCAGCAACTGGGAGTTGTTGTGTCTCTACTGCCATGACAATGAGCACTCCCGCTCCATGGACGCCGAATGGCTGCCCACGGAGAATTCAGATAAAGAGAAAAAGCCAACGGCCACCTTCACGCCCTTTGCAGATATCCTGAACCAGTTGCATCCCCCTGCCCGTGAAAAGAAGGATGAAAAAGAATGATGGACATAAAGATAAACGCATAGCGTCACTTGCTACTGCTCAGTTGTAAATGTATAGGCATCCGTCATGACTGTTCCGTACATTGTGGCGGTGTGTATTCGCTGCCCTTTTGCTTCTCCTCCGGCGCCCATCGCAATAAAGAGGGGCAGAAGATGTTCTTCGGTGGGATGATTTTCCTGCGCATAGAGGCACCTTTCACGATATCCCAGTGTTGTTTCTTTTTCTCCTGTTTCCAGTTGTTTCTTCATCCACTCAGCAAAACTGCTAACCCATTGCGGTGTCGGCGCATTGTAATCGTTGAACGACGCCTTTCTGAGATTATGGGTCATCCCCCCTGATCCAATGATCAAAATGTTTTTTTGCTTCAGGGTGCTCAGAGCAGCACCAAGATCGTAATGATAACGAGGAGACAGTCCAGGCTGGATGGAAACCTCAACCACCGGGATAGTGGCTTCCGGGTACATCAGCATCAGCGGGATCCAGGCGCCATGATCCAGTCCGCGATCGTGGACAAGGGTGGTCTGCTTGTCCACCTTGCTGAGAAGCAAGGCAATCTCCCGGGCAAGATCCGGCTGTCCAGGGGGAGTATATTCCATAGCATAGAGTCGTGGATCAAATCCCCTGAAGTCGTGGATGGTTGTTTGTGGATTAGCAGCTGAGATTAAAATGTGATCGCTGCACCAGTGTGCGGAGAAAAGAACTACCGCATCCGGTAGAGGAAAAGAACGTGCCAGGTGACCGAGAAACCTGTGCGTTGGATCTTCGGGCATCAAGGCGATGCCTGGTGATCCATGGGATATAAAAAGTGCGGGCGGAATCATTTTCACCTCCATCAAACGCATATCATGGAGCAACCTTTAGAAATACCGTTACCCTCTGTTCTGGTCTTGCAGATCCATAATCTGTTCAAGACAGTGATTTTTGTAGGTGTAGTCCAGGCCGTTGATCCCTTGAAGATGGGTGTCAGCTAGAAAGGATGAGGTTGGATAATCACAGATAATCCGGCTCTGGTGCATCACCAGAGTGCGGCGGCTCAGTTCCCGGATGAAAAACATATCATGGGTAATAAGAATCCTGGTCATGGCCAGATGGTTGAGGATATCCAGAAGCAGCTCCTGGCTCTGCGGATCAAGGCTTGCGGTGGGTTCATCCAGAATCAGTACCTCGGGCTGCATGCTGAGGGCCGCAGCGATGGCCAGTCGTTTCCGCTCTCCGCCACTCATGTTCAGCGGCACCCTTTTTTCATATCCGGTAAGTCGGACATTGTGCAAGGCCTCGGCAACCCGCAATTCAACCTCATTTGTTGATAACCCCATCTGCTGGGGACCAAAGGCAACTTCTTCCCAGCAGGATGGGCAGAACAGCTGGTCGGCAGAATTCTGAAACACCATGCCTATCTGCTTCCACAATGACCGGCGCAATCCCTGATCCAGTTGCCGGCCTCGGGAGAAAAAGAAGCCTTCGCCACGATGAAGCCCCAGCAGGCATGCGGCCAGAGTCGACTTGCCTGCCCCGTTCTCACCGACCAGGGCGATGGCTTCCCCTGGCCTTACGATAAGGTTTACATCAATGATCCCGGCTGTTTTGTCAGGATACTGATAGCTGAAGTGCTGCAGCTCGAGGATGGGTGTTGTTTTATCTGCAGCCGTGGCATGGCTGTCATTCGTGCCATGGTCATGGGTGGGGTGATGATGGTGATGGCTGGAGGCCGACAGATGATGGTGGTCCTTGCCGCAACAGCTGAACCGGAAGGTGAAATCCAGGCCGTGCTCACGCAGAGCATGCTGCTGAGAGACCAGCTCCTGGAAACTGTAGTCGTGATGAATGCGACCTTCGGCCAGGACGACCGCCCTGTCGCAGATGTCATAGAGAAACAGGAGGTCGTGATCAATAATGATGAGGGTTCCCTGGAATGCGCTCAGCAGTTTCTTGAAAATCTGTTCCTGTTTGGGGTCGAGATTGGCAGTGGGTTCATCAAGGATCAGGACTTCCGGCTGCATGGCCAGGATGGCGGCCAGGGCGGCCCTTTTTTTTTGGCCGTAGCTCAACTGATGGGCGGGTTTGTACATCAAGTGGAGGAGGCCGACGTCATCGAGGCAGCTCTTCACAAGCTGATCGACCTGATCTCGGTTCAATCCCTTGTTCATGGGGCCAAAGGCCACGTCTTCATAGAGACTGTTACAGAACAGATGATTGTCGGGATCCTGAAACAGGATGCCGATATTGAGTCGCATCGCGGCAAGAATTCCGGGGGTTAGGGCCTTTCCTTGATAGTGGAGAGAGCCGCTCTGCAGAGGCAGGATCCCGTTGAGATGTCTGACCAGGGTGGATTTTCCGGAACCGTTTTTGCCGACCAGGGCGATGCGGTCACCCCGGCGGATCGCAAGGCTGATCTCCCGGAGGGCCGTCTTTCCATCGGGATAGGTGAAGGAGAGGCCATCGAGTTTAAAAAGCAACTCTTGGACTTTCTGCCCGCTGTCATCTCGGTAATTGCTGTTGATTTGATGCATAAGAAATGATCGGGTCAGGAGAATGTTCTTCGGGTTGGCAAATCACTCAGGGTGCCAGGACAGGAAGAGTCCGGTCGAAAACCAGGAGCAGGATTCCGATCATAATCCATAGCCCGCCTTTTGCCAAATCTTCTCTCCTGGTTTGGGGCAGGGAAAAGGTTGGGAAGCTGCCCTGGTAGCCACGGCAAAGCATGGCCTCATAGACTTTTTGGGTGCGATCAAAGGAGCTGATAAAGAGCATTCCGAAGAAATTTCCCATGGTCTTCATGGTGGTAAAATCTGTCCGGGCGGTGAACCCTCGTACCCGCATGCTTCGGTACATGCGGATGATTTCCTGCTGAAAAACAAAGATATAGCGATGGGTCAGCAGGATCATCTGGATGATGGCCGATGGTACTCCAAGTCGGACAAGACCCTGCAGGGTGATGGGCAGGGAGGAGGTGCCGAGCATCGGTTCCATCATCAGGGCTATGGCAAACGCCTTGATGACTATGGTGAGAGCCAGATAAAATCCGTTCAGGTGAAATGGCAGAGAATCGAGCATCGGCAGAAGAATGAGTGTCTCGCCTGGTTTTGCCGGACTGGTGAAGGGGACGATGAGGAGAAACATCAAAAGAAATCCCGACATGGCAGTAAGACGGCGCAGCCCTCGTTGCCAGGGAATATTGCTGAAAAAGAGGGCGAGAAGGGAAACGATGAGGGCAACAGCACACCAGAAAAGGCTTTTCAGCGAAACAACCAGAAAACAGTAAGGAAAGAGAGAACCGATTTTTACCGCCGGGTCCCAGTTATGAAAAAAAGATGGGGTGTCTGCGTAAGCGTCAATGGTGGGGATTGACCAGTCAGGGGCTGCCCCTCTGTCCGGCTCCCTGTGCCATTTTCTGACAAGAAGGACGATGCTCAGTCCAGACAGGAAAATCGCAAGGAAAAGAAGGCCTGCTGCGAATGTGCTGGAAACATGAATTATTGTGCCGGATCTGTCCATTATTTTGTCGAATAACTCCAGTTTGGTAAACTCAGGGTTTTATGGATTCCCGCCTGCGCAAACGCCTATCGTTGTTTCCACATCAGCAGCTCTGGTTTAACCCGGTAGATAAAGGAGATGGTGAAGGCAGAGATCGCGGTCTCGATGATAATCACCGGGATATGAGCCGCCAGGGCAAGTTTGGCTACCCCGAGAAAATTTTCTCCGCTGGTGAACAGGAATCCGGCCAGCAAGGAGGCCGAAAAAAATGTGCCGAGACCACCGGCCAGGGCTCCGGCAATGGTGTTGCTCAGCAAGCTTGAGCCGCGAATCAATTGGAAGAGCAGGCCGCACACAAGGGCGGGTACTCCCATCATAAGGGCATTTGCCCCAAGAGCCGTGAGGCCTCCGAATTGAAAGAGGAGGCTCTGCAGAAAAAGACCGATAAAGATGCTGAGAAAGGCTGCCGGCCCAAGGAGGGCTCCGACTATTCCCGGCAGCAGCAGATGGACACTGGTCGGCCCTAAAGGCAGGTGAATCAGAGACGCGACAAAGAAAGCGGATGTGACCACTGCAATTTTAGGCAGCTCTTCCGGTCTGACGAATTTCAGGCTCAGGGCGGTCCCGGCGAGGGTCAGGGCATAGGTGGCCAGGGAGATCGTGGTGGGGAGCACCCCGTCAGATATGTGCATGGTCTTAATTCCTTGAGCTTGGATTCTTTCGTCGCGATGCCATGTAGGCCGCTACCCCGAACAGTCCAAAAATATAGCCAATTCCAGCCATTGCGGCCGGGATTCCCGGCTCCGCTATACTCTGGTTGAGAGCTGCGATATCACGTTTTATTCCCCGTAAGTCTTCGGAGAGTCTTTTGTTCTGTGCCTCAAGCGTTGTTAGGACAGTCTGGCAGCAGCATTCTTCGCAGGTTATGGTGGTCGGCTTGCTTGCTTCCCGGGCCGGAAATTGTTCCTCGGCCTTACCTGGAGATGGCTGAGCAAAATAGAGCACAGCAATAAAAATTGGGACGATTGATCGTAGGGGAAATTTCATAGCGCTCTTCACATCTCCGATGCCTTTAGGAGAAAGCTGTTTTTATGGCCCATGCTGGCGTTGATGACGATGGTCAGGTCTTCTTTTCTGGGAAGTTGGAAATGAAACAGCCCCTTGGCGTCGGTCTTTCCTTCGAGCAGCTTGGTATTGTTTTTGTCAAAGACTTCAACGACTCCATCTTCCACGAATTTTCCATCAGGGAAGTAGCTTTCCGTGAAGACTGTTTCGCCTTCGACGTAGGCAAAAAGGTTGACCTTGTGGGCCAGAGCCAGACCCGTTGTACTCAGAAAGACGAGAACTGACAGCAAAAATGTTGCAACAGGTTGTTTTCGCATGTGGGCTCCTTTTGAAAAAATGACCGGCCCGAACTATTCGTGCCGGTCATAGGTATCTGGGGGAATTGGAATTACTTCATATCAACGGTATGTACCCAGTAGACAGCACCAATTTCAACTCCTTTTTCAACTCCATCATGCTTGAGCTTCCAATCCGCTTCACTGAGGGCGGCGAATCCCCACCAGCCGGCTCTGGGCATGGCATACGAGAAAATACCATTGGCATCCGTTTTAACCACCTGGGTGGAGTAGGGGTCGCTTGGGGCCTTGATTATTGCGGGATTTCCCGGCGATTCATTCAGGTATTCAATCTCAACCTCAGCTCCGGCTGCCGGTTTGCCTTTGACCAGTACCTGGCCGGTAAAGATGTTGTTGGTCCATAATCCGTAGGGCCTGGTCAGTGGGATAATTTCGGTTTCAAGGCCAACCGGTTCGTCCCAGCCTTTCTCCAAACCAAGGGCATTCACACAGACCTTGGTGTAGTGAACGATAAAAGAATCTTCGGCCGGCTCCCAGTAGGGGGTAGGCTCCACATAAAAAGTATAATCGCCCGGCCTCTTTATCTGATACTCTGTCTTCCACATAGCGAAGTTTTTGTCTTGCCCGGGGGCTTTGCCCTTGGCTTCGGCGAGTGTGCTCAGCAGATCAATTTTCTTGCCACCGGTGAGAACCCCGAACTGCTTGGGTTTTTCCATGTCCATATAATGCATTTCAAAGGGATGGATGAACTTCACCTCAAGCTGCAGTTTTTTGCTGTCATCCTGGCTGATGATATCGTCAGATGGAACAATTACACCAAAATGGGCTTGTCCTGTGGACGACAGACCCAGGATGGAGGCAAGGACAGCAGTGCTGGTGAGTGCCTTGCCGATTATTTTCTTGTTTTTTTTACAAGAAAATAATCCGCGAAAGGCACTTGTCTCGTTTATCAGGGTAAGAATGTGTTTCAGGCGCATGGCAGTCTCCATTTTTTGTTTTTTAGTTGTTGATTCCCATTCGTGATGAGCCTATCAAACCGAAAATCATACTTTTGCAAGAGATACTCCGTTGAAATATTTAGTCTTTTCAGCTTGTTGATGGCGTGTGTTTGAAAGCGTGGCCCATATTCTGAGGGCTTCTAAAATCCATACGCAAGTTTTGCCGTTACAACGCTGGCGTTTTCGCCGGTGCCGGAGTCTTCGAGGTCGTAGTCCTTGTCATAATAGTATTCCAGGGTCAGGACGGTATCCGGCAGGATCTCCATGCCCGCCGAACCGAGATAGCGTGACTCCGGCAGGCCGAGGGCCACGGCCTCATCGGTCTGCTGCCAGCCGATGGCAAAGACCGTCTCCCGGCTGATAAGCTCTGTGGTGTAGGCAAGTTCGGCATTCCAGGCGCTGGGCTCGGCTCCTTCACCGAGGAAATCGATCTCTGTCTGGGCAAAATTATCCAGCGCGGTGACATATTCTCCGATAAAAGACACCGCCCCAAATCCCGCGCCGACATGGACACCGAAACCATTCACCGAGTCTTCGATGGAATCCAGCCCGGCATCGGCAATGGCGCCATCGGAATCGGCCATATTGCTGGTCCAGCTTACGCCGCCGGTGAAGGTAAGATCGTCCTTCTCATAGCCATAGCCAGCCATGACGCCATAGCCAAGCTCGGTATAACTGTCATCGGGATCATTGATATCGGTCTCCCTCATGCCCTTATATCCATAGAGGGCGGCGGTAAAACCATTGGCCTCAAATCCAATGGCAGCGCCGCTATCGTTAATTTCACCGATTTCAAGGGTGAGCGGATCCTGGATCATGTTGGTCGCAAAGTTGCCGAAGGGCATATAGAACTTCCCGGCAGTAAGCGTCAGCGGAAATTTTTCGGTATTCCCCAGGGTAATGGTCGCCTCATCGACAAAGAAATCCTCATCATTTCCATCTTCTTCATATTTCAGCAGAATATGACCGGCAACCCAGTCGGTGGCCTTGATATCCAGGCCAAGCTCCATGGTCGAGGCATCAAAGGAGTTATAGTTCTCGCCCGCAAAGTCATCGCCTGTGGCAAACTCCACCTCAATCAGGCCGGAGAGGGTGACGAAGTCGCTGATCTTTTTGGGATCAGTTTTTGCCTCAACTTTGTCCAGGGCCTGAAGCTTTTCAGCAGTCCTGGCGTTTGTTTCCACCATCTTTCCTTCCAACTCTCCCACCCGCTGGGTCAGCTGCCTGTTCTCCTTCATCAACTCCTGCATCTGCCGCTGTAAATCTTCCATGGATACCGGCCCGCCTCCGGCCATGGCCTGGCTTCCGAAGACAGCCCCGAACAGGGCCGTCGTAATAAGTGTTTTGCTGAGTTGTCCTTGCTTCATTTTTCTCTCCTTTATTGGGTCGTTCGTGTTCATTTGCTGCCGGACGTGTCCCGGCAGCAAATGATTGTCTTTCACCAAGCTTTCCCCTTTGGGAGGGGATTCTTCGGCACACTTCGGGGTTCCCCCCTGCTCTGTAAAAAAAGCAAAAAAAAGCCACGAAGGCTTTTGTTCTGTTGGACAGAAACAAGGCCTTCGTGGCTTGAATGATCGTACGCCCAAGGGATAATTCCTGGGTTGTTCTATTGATGTATAGCTTTGATGAGCATGATTTACTTCAGTAAATCTATAAATTAAGATTTTTTAATACCGGGTCACAGGTGGGAAGTCAAGCTTTTTAAGGTCACAGGCAAGTGCTGCCTCTCTGGACGAAAAAGCCTCTCGCCACTTTCTTAATTTACCTTCTCCGTCCGCAATGTCGCCCTGCACAAGTAATGGAGGTTGAAGGGGTCGTGTTCCATTTCGGTGGTCTCGATCTGTTCAAAGCCGGCTTCTCTGAGCAGGGCTTCTGCTTTTTCCTGCCCCCACATCATTCCCAGTCCGGTTCCATTTTCATTCAGTCCCACCGGCAAACAGTGCATCAGGCTGACCGTATATAAAAAAGGGCCCATGGGGTGAGCCATATTGTCGGCCTGATTTGACCTGGCTTTAATCTCGATCATCGAGAAAATTCCGCCTGGAGCCAGCATGTGCCTGATTCCCTTGAGAACTTTCAGGGGATGGCTTTGGTCATGGATGGCATCAAAGGCGCAGATATAATCAAAACGGCTGAAAAATTCACTTTTTCCGTCGATGTCTGCCGCATCTTGAAGCTGATACACTGCGTTGCCGATGCCGGCTTCCTTCGCCATCGCGGCCGCTTGCGTTATGGCCTCTCGGTGATTGTCGATGCCGACAAAGCTGCTCTTCGGGAAGGCCTTGGCCATGAGATGCAGGGCTATACCATGTCCGCAACCGAGATCACAAACACGGATCCCTTGGGTGAGGCGGTCCCGCAGTTTCCCCTTGTCAACGGTGGGGAGAAATTGGTCAATCAGCACGGTTTGGTGCTTTGCATCGGAGAGCTCGGCCATGAATTCCTGGAAGTCAGGGTATCTGGAAAAGGGAATGCCGGCCCCGGTTTGAAAGGCATGGTTGACGGATTCCATGGCGCATGCGGTGAGCAGAGGGATTTCCTGGGTATAGACTCCCATATTCATGCTTCCTCCCTTGCGGGTCAGGAAGGAAGCATGCTCGGGAGGCAGGAAATAGGTCTCTTCCCCCTTCTGATCCTTGAGCAATGCAATGATCTGCCCCGTTACCATGATTCCAAGCCATTCTTTGAGATACCGGGGATGGAGTTTTGACGCGGAGGCGATTTCTGATACGGTGGCCGGTTTGTTCAGTTCATCAAGGATATCGAAGATCTGATGTATGTATCCTATGGCCATGGCAAGATTAAGGGCGCCATGGTTGAGGATCTCGGTCATTTTTTTTGCAAATTGACTCATTTACATTTTTTTGTTTTTGATGGTGCTCCAAGGACTTCCTGGGCCCAGTACATGGCGGCCATGGTCTGGGGAAAGCCTATTGTGGAAACCAGGAGGAGCAGGGTGTGGGTGATCTCCTCGGGAGTTGCCCCTGCTTGCACTGCCCTGCGGGTATGGGAACTGACCGAGCCTTCTGACTGGCCGGCTGCGGCCGCCGCCAACTGGATCAGCTGGGAGGTTTTTTCATCGAGAGGTCCGGCCGTGCGCACGGTTGTTCCGAGATTTTCAACGGCGGTGAAGACCTCGGGAAATTGTTTCCTGACTTCCTTGTAAAATGATGGTTTGCTTTTTTCAGCCATGGTGATCTCCTTGGAATATTTTTTAAGATAAGGAAAACATGAAGAAATTTTCAGTTTTCCATGATGGATACTAACGATCTTTCACTTGTATCCTCATCAGTAACTATACTCAAATGGAAGATAAGCGGCAACGATTGTCATGTAAAGAGCAGATTCTGGGACATACTACTTGGAAAAGTCTCACTCTTGGTAATGAGTGCAAGGTGCTTTTAAGTGGCTGATGATAGCGGAAAACTTCTTTTATAAGTTCTTCAAGCGAGGATCGATATAGTCACTGACAAAATCCTTCGCTTTTGCGAAGAAGTGGTGTGTCAGGAATGGTGGCAGCCCATGGTTTTTATCTCGACCAGGAAAAGGAAGTCAATCTGCTTTGAAATATTTGAACGGAAAATGAATTGCATGCCCGATTTTGAACAGTCATGCAGTCGCCATCCAACACCTTGAATTTACATGTTTTGTCGTCTGTAATATTTGTGAGTCTGCCCGAGTGGTGTCCGATTTTGAACAAATGGCTTTCCAGAAATAACGCCGGAATAGTGTGGCTCTTCTGGGTATGCTGGATAAATAGTTGAAATTAGATAGAAAATTTTTGTTTTATCGATGGCACAAACATTGCTGATGTAAGATGAATCTTCTGCGCAATAATATGATTTGTTGCTAGGTAGGCTCAGCAAAATAAAATTGGAGAGGCTACTGGGTCATTTTGCAGGCAAAACCTCAAGAATTCAGCGGATCTTTTTCTCAAGTGGAACATTTTTCAACAGGCTCAAGTCTAACAATTATGCTTTGTATCTGAACCCCTTTGGGTGGTAGGGGTGCTATGAGAATTAGAAGAAGCGATTACTTAGCACCTCAACCGTAACCAGGACAAAAAATGAAAAAAAAACTTACAGGTCTTTTAGTTGTGGCACTTTGTGGGGTTCAAACACCGGCTTCTAGTAGTTTTTGCGAACACGGTTGCTCTAATTTGGTGGGACTGGTCTTTATCGATCACGGAACGTTGAACCTTTCAACGACCACTGGGCAAACATTAGGTGCGTCATTAAGTGGGATTGGTACGGTAAATAAAACAGGAGCAGGCGAATACACCGTTTTGGCTGGCTCCAACGGAACGTTTGATTACACATTAAACGTCAATCAAGGTACATGGTCCGTTGTTACTGATACCGGGACCACGGCTGACTTTAATGCCCTGGTAATGGTAGATTCTTCTGCTCTCAACGTCTCAGCCGACAGCACAAATTTTAATAATGGCTTAACGTTATCACATGGGTATTTGGGTATATTACGCGGTGGCTTTGGTGTTACAGGGGTTTTGTCGGTGGGTTCCACGGTAAATACAATGAATGGAGTTGTGGCAACCAATACTATTACAGGGGATTTGAATATTGGGCCATCAGGTACAGCAGAGTTCTTGATAGACTTTTCTCCAAGTACCGGCACATCTGATGACTATAAAATCGGCGGAGCCATAACTTCATCTGGTGCAACCGGAATCGTACGTGTTTCTGATTTTAGAGTTGTCGGAGCCCCTACTGACATACAAACGATTGATTTCAAAGTTTTTGATGCCACTCCAGATGTTAATCCCGGGATAGCCTTCACTTCAACGGATAGCATAGTAAAATCAACGGCAAGCATGTACAGCCTGTCTGCATCGCCGTTGCAAGACGGCAGTTATACGCTTGACTGGCAGGGATATAACCCGGAAGCATTCAGGGGACAGGTCGCAACAGAAGCGGCATACGTGAATCAATTGACGACCAATAATATTTTGTTTGACCATGTTGGATTAGTTTCCCAGCAGCTACCTTCTGCGGAAAAAACCAGCGTTTGGGTTAAAGGCTATGGAAACATCGAGAAGCTTGAACTTTCACAAGGCATAAATACCCAGAATAATTCGTGGGGTTCATTGCTTGGAGTGGACTTCCCCTTAGCTCAACTCGAGAATGGCTGGAACTTTCTGCCAACGGCTTATCTCGGTTATGCCGGCGGTTACCAAGACTATAGCGGTGTGAATATGCGTCAAAACGGCGGCCAGGGCGGTATAATGGGAACCCTTTATAATGGTCATTTCACCACGTCCTTATTGGCCAATGTTGGTGGATATGGAAATAATATGACCGTGGAAGGAGCAAAAGATAGTACAGACAACTGGTTTGCGGGCGGTGCCTCAAAGAGTAGTTATGATATTGAATTGCCGAATGATTTCATTTTGCAACCCAATATGTTGGTCAGCTACAATGCCTTTGGAAGTCAAACCTGGGATTCCAGTTACGGCAGCACAAGTATGACGACAGAGGCGCTTAATGGTCTGACTTTGGCACCTGGATTGAATCTGATTCTTAATCAAAAAACCTGGAGCGTCTATGCAACCACTCAGCTGATGTATAACACAGTGAAAGGTATAGACGGAACTGTTGGAGATGTTAATTTGCCGACGGTCGAGATGGGTTCCACCACTTTCCACTGCGGATTGGGTGGTACAAATCAACTTAACGACAGACTGTCTTTGTACGGACAAATAGGCTTCAGCGACGGGGTAGAAAACGGAGTTGACTTCCAAGGTGGAATACGATGGGAATTCTAGGAGTCTGTCGGACTTTCATGTTTTTTCTCATTATTCCGGCAGGCAGAATAGAGTAAGTGAATATCTCAAAAAAGTTAAGAGAGTTCAATAACGCGTTGTGTTAGTGATTGTGTATAAAATGTTGATATAATATCAATCAGTTATGCATGCGGTGGCCATATGGGTGTAAAGTTTATCGCAGCTGACCAAGGTTTACAAGATGTGTTTCTAAGTTGTTTCCGAGCACTTACTTGGATCAGATCGTTTTCTGATCATTAGGGGTGCAATCTGCACTATAAAAAATCAACAAAGGAGAAGGGCTATGCGTTCTAAATTTTTCGTATTTGCAACCGTTATGACATTCTTATTGTCAGCATCGACGTTTGTTGTCGCACAAACGCAAGGAAAGAGTACCGATGCAGAACTGCAAAAATTCCAAGGTAGCTGGGTAATGGTCTCTGCTGAGATGGACGGGAAAAAGGTATCTGAAGAACACATTAAACAGAACAAAATCACCTTCGTCGGGAACAAGGTCGAACTCTTCAGTCCTCATCAACATAAAGAGGTGATCGTTGCATCTATCACGAAACTGGATGTGACCAAGAACCCCAAGGAAATACACTGGGTCCGTGCTAATGGCCCCAGCGCAGGGAAAACCATAATTTCGATCTATGAATTTGAGGGTCCAGATCAATACAAGGCTAGCTTCGATCCTACGGCACTGAATGTGCCCAAAAAGTTTGGCACAGAAACGGGATCGGGACATATTTTGCACAATTGGACGCGATTAAAATAACAGCCACGAACCAATGGGCTGTGCCTGTCAACGACAACCAGGCGGAAAGTGTGATCGGCCCTTATGCCGCTTTCACAAGGAGTCAAACCATGAATGCTCGCGACATTAAAATTCGTGGCCAGAATTTTTCTTTCGTTACACTCGCGCTGAGTGCAGCGATACTTTTTGGTTGCGCGACGACAATTCTTGCTAATCCTCCTGGTTTTGTTCGAGCATCAACATTGCCCGATCTGAGCGGATTGGCCTGGGTTAAGGATGACCTCTTTATCACCGTCCATGATGCCAAGCGCAATTCGGAGAAAAAATACTGGCCCCGGGTCAGCCTTGTGCATCTTCCTGAATCGGAGCTCGAGGGAGTCACCTGGCAGTCTCTGGATTTAGAGTTTCCTGGACCTGATGGGCCCAGTAGCGATTTGGAAAGCGTTAGCCGTATCCCGGGCGGAAGGGGATTTTTGTTTGCTGAAAGCGGGCAGGAAGGTGAAGGGGCTCGACGGATCTTCTTCGCTGTGTACGGTAACGATACGCTGAAGATCGAGTCTCAAGTTCCTTGGCCTGTGCCCGTCGAGAACGTCGAGGCCACCGAGGTTTGCCAAGTTGGCCAGCAATTGGTGTATCTGTACGCGGAACGTGCGGAGGCCCTTGCAGCAACGAAAATCAAATGGGCCACGCTTTCATTGCATCCGTTGGAATTCGGACCATTCAAGGAAGTTACCTATGAAGGAGTCGATCCTGTCGGGAAGGGTGCTCGACCCATTGTAGCTTTGGCGGTTGATACCGATGGTTTTCTCTACAGCGCATCTGCCTATGATCCGGGAAACGATGATGGTCCGTTCCGAAGTGTGGCTTGGCGGATTGGAAAAATGATTGCTGATAAAAATGGCAATCCACTGGTTCAATTGGGTGAGAGTAAAAGGCTGGCGACCTTGGATGGATTGAAAGTTGAGAGCATCACTGTGCGCGAATCAGAGAAGAGTGGCAAGCAAGTATTCGTAGGAACAGACGATGAGCACTACGGCGGCATAATTCGTCTGCTTCCAAGTGTGCCTTGAAGCAGCTAGACTTCGATGGATGCCCCTAACTCCACTAATGTAATTGTTCATTTAGGGCTCATATTGTAAAGAACTCAATCGACAGAGTCTTTGAAAGATAGGTGGTTTGCGCCATAAAAAGAAGCATGCATGTTTGACCTTAAGGTAGTTTTGACGAGAAACGTTTTGCTCGGTTCCATTGCTATGGCAGCCTGTTTATCTAGCACAGCTGCATCGGCGCAGGAGGCGATTTTAACGCCCCTCCTTTCAACAGCTCTCAATTTCAGGGACCTTGCGGGAATATCGGTAAGCAATGGCGGAACCGGCTTCGTCAACCCGACGAGCAACGACGGGGTGATGCGGACTGGGGTTTTTTATCGCAGCAATTCACTGAATAGTCTCAACAACGCGGATTGGACCACACTTTCGGCGCTTCATATCTACCGCGACATCGACCTGCGAACACCTGACGAAATCGATGGCCCCCCAACGGCGCAAGATGTGGTGCCGGAAGGGGCTATATGGACCAATATCAATATTTATGGCACGCAAGAGCCGATACCCTCACCGTTTTGGGGCACTCCAGCGAATGCGGTTTCCTTCGTGCAGTCAGGATACCAGGCGTTCGTCACCGCTTCGGTTCAACGGGACGCGTTTCGCACGGTATTACTGACCTTGGCCGATGACACCGGGCCTGACCTATGGCACTGTGCTGGCGGCAAAGACCGTACCGGCTGGACGGCGGCCCTCCTGCAGAGCATAGCTGGTGTGCCGGATGCGACAATCATGCAGGACTGTCTGGCCACCAACAGTTATATATCGGCCTTAGTAAACGCCACCAGAGAGTATCTTTTATCGGTGTATCCAGCATGGGACCCAGCGACCATTGATGCCCTTCTGGGCGTTCAGTCCGGCTATCTCCAGGCTGGTCTTGACCAGGTGATCGCCTCCTACGGGTCGATGTCTGCTTATTTGACGCAAGGATTGGGCCTCACACAGGCAGATATCTACGTCTTACGCGCCAAAATGGTCTTCTACTCGGAGTTGCCCGGTCAGAGAGGGCTGACCGGCAATGCCGCCTCTGGTGCCGAGTTTTTGAACGCTTTGCAGAACTCACCCCTGTCGGGGCATTACACCGACTACAATTACTATCTCCAGTCAGCGATTGATCAGGGCACACTCGGGGGCGTCGAGACGCGGGTTGGCGGCCAAGTGCACGCCGATGCCGCCTCGTTTCTCCTGCGCCAGTCTCAACGGCTCGACGAGGCGATCGCCCCCTATACAAGCGGCCGTGATCTACCCCAAGGTCAGACCCGGATCTGGATAGCGGGAAATGGGGACAATTTTTCCACCAGTGGCCACGATGGCATAGCTCGCAGCACCGAGAACAGCGGCGGCTCGATCATAGGTGGTACCTACCGGATCGGCAGTCAAGCTTTAACTAATATGGGGCTCGGCTATGACTGGGGTTCGGTCGAAAGCGCCGATGCCACCGCCACGGTCAACACCGTTCTGGCTACCCTTGGTGGACGGTACGGATTTTCAGCTCTTGATGCCGGGCCTTTCATCGAGGGACGTGCGGATGCCGGCTGGGTGGACTATGAAAGTGAGCGCGTCTTTGGTGGGGGACTGGGTACCGCAACCGGTTCCACTACCGGTGCCGTGTATAGCGGTCAAGTTCGGGTTGGGAACGCTATTCGCCTGATACCGTTGACTATTACTCCCCAGGTAGGAGTCCGGGTGACCGGGGTATCCATCGACGACTTCAATGAAGGCGGCAGTGACCTTGCTCTGAATGTCCATGGTGTTGACGAAACGATTTTTAGCCTTTTAGCCGATCTTGATTTTATTTTTAATCCAAAACCATTAGGGGAATGGACCATAGCGCCTGTCCTCACCCTCGGTTACGAGCGGATGCTAGACGACCCCCAGGTCGAAGGCGTTGCGACTCTGTACGGTTTCACCGTGCGTCAAAAATCAGCCTATGATAACCAGGATCTGATGAGGGCCAGTGTGGGGTTCTCGGCCGTTCAAGGCACTTTTACTGTAAGAGGCACAGTGAGCGGGGTGATTTCAGAGGAGACGAATAGCACCGGCGTTAGCGGACTTCTGTCACTTGCCTACAGTTTCTAGGGGCTCTACATTGCAACGGAGACGAAACCATCAATGTCTAACCCGCTTAGACTGAAGGGGCAAGCCCATTCCCGCCACCAAACTTGGCTACCTCTAGTGGCTCCATTAGGGCGATCATTGACAGGTGGTTTTGCAATCGCTTCTCATCCTGGTTGATTATGTCAATGAAAATAGATTGTAAAAGAGCGTTCAGAAAAGCTCTGTGTGTTTTTTGAGCTACAGATGCACAGCAGTAGTTTTACTCATCCCCAGCTACAATGAGTTTTCGGTGGGAGTGGATACCGCCAATTCCAGAATAGAACGGCCACAGGCTGTTGGGATTATCTGAGTAATGGCAAAGCCGGTTCGATGGGCCAGCCCGCGATACCCCTCCAAATCCCGCTCAGCGCCATTGACCAAAATCATGAAATTTACATCCAGCCAGGGAGCGATAGAGAATGCGTCGCCTTCAGAAAGCATATGCTCGATAAGCAGCAATCGCTTATGTTTGTAAGGTGTTGATGTCATGGCAGTTCTGACGGTACGCAATATCTGCAAGGCCTGTGCTTCAGGCCAGTTGTGAATCACATTCTTCAAAACATAAAGGTCTCCATGAGCTGGGACTGCCGTGAAGAAATCTCCGTCAATGCGCTGTAATCGATCACGAATATCGTTTTCCGGAAAAGAATCAGCGTCTGCGGGAGATTCCAAATCAAACAGAGTTCCGTTGAGATGCAGATTTATCTTTAGCACTGCGTGAAGAAATGTTCCTCGTCCGCAACCGATGTCAATGACGTGCTGAAATTGGGAAAATTCGTATGCCTGAGCAATGACACTATTCTCGTCAAAAGAAAGATTCGTCATGGCTTGATGGAACACGCGGAGCTGCTCGGGCTTATCTGCCAGATACTGCAAAGAGCCTTGTTCAAAGGCAGGAGAGAAACGTTCTCCATTCCCTTCTTGCAGGAATTCGACCAAATGCCCCCAGGGCCGATAGCGGTAGGGCGCGCCGTTGAGTCTGGCCGCAGCCCGTTGACTATATGGATGGTCGGAACAAAGCAATTGACCAAAATCAGTCAAGGTATAGGTACCAGCATGACTTACTCGGACAAACCCCAACTGAGCGGCACAACGCAGAAAACGTTTCAAGGCTGATGGCTGGATCCTGGCCTGTTGCGCCAATTGAACCGCCGTTTGAGGCGCTTCCTGAAGTTGATCGGCAATGCCCAATTCAGCAAAGGCATAGGTGATGCTGGTCTGCCAGTTACCGTAAATAAAGCCGCGCAACCGCTGAATGGCGGGGGTTATGTTATTTTCTTCTTGTGACGACTCGTTCATATCTGTTTACTTCTGGTTCCACACCAATGACAGGCTCTGATTGATTAAAAGGTGCCTTGACAAATGAGGTTCTTTGGTCAAAATCAGGGCATACGAAAATTCTTACTACTGGTATATAGTTGATATTCTCATGATAAAATTTTGAGAATAACGAAGAGTTTGGGCAATAAGATCATTTTGAAAAAGGCTCCAAAAAGAGCATTTTATACCTTGACAATGAACTAAAATTTTTTTCGCGATTTTTCTTGAAAGATCATTTAATTTCAATGAGATACTGTATGGGTCGCGTTGAATTTTACTCGTACCGGCAGATGGTTCCAGAGCAAAAACAACTCATGGCTCCATTAAAGAATATACTTCCACTCACACCACCACTCCGATCCAGGTGCAATAAACCATTGGCAAGGAATACCGAAGAGCTGCTCAATATTTTAACCTATTACCACCTGCATGGGTTTTCCTCTGGACGTCTCTTGCTCGCTTCTGGCTTTTGACACAGTGCTTCAACACCCCATCGTTTCATTACTGTGCTCAATGCGCGTCCCCGCCCCCAAGCACCTTATAGAGCGT
>JAFLKM010000064.1 GCA_019163335.1 Desulfobulbaceae bacterium
TCGGCGGAAACCCGGGAGAAGAAATTACCAAGCTACCATTTTCAAACAGGTATTGTAGATCCGACTTGTAGGTCGGACTTCAGTCCGACAGCGGGGCTTGCCACCACCACCGTTGTCGGACTGAAGTCCGACCTACACTTGTCCTTGTTTCTGGTTCCCATGCGGTGCATGGGAACCAAGGAAAAATTGCGCCTGTTCCATCCTCGTCAATCCACCTTTAAGGAGACCCCATGCAATCATCAGCAAAGCGGCCCATGCCCCCTGTACTGGCCGCTCTCCAACGGCTTTTTCCGTCTTTTTTTGCTATCTCTTTCTTCTGGCTGCTGGCCATGCTCGGTGTCCTCCATGCCGGTCCCGCCTGCGCCATGGAGGTCTTTGTCTCCATCCCGCCCCAGAAATGGCTGAGCGACAAGATCGGCGGGAATCTGGTCACCACCCATGTGCTGGTGGAAAAGGGCCAGTCGCCCCACAACTACGAACCAACACCGCGTCAGATCACTGACCTTTCCCGGGCAAAACTCTACTTCACCCTGGATCTGGAATTTGAAGGGCAGATCGTACCCCGCCTCGAAAAAACCGTGCCCACCCTCCGGCTTATCGACACTGCCGACGCCATTGCCAAAATCCCCATGGTCGAAGAAACCCATGCAGAAGAACCGGGCCACGGACACGGCCCAGGGGACCATGCGGCCCAGCCCCCGAAGCAGGCAACCGGGAAACACGAACACCAAGACGGCCTTGACCCGCACATCTGGCTCTCGCCCCTCAACCTGAAGATCATGGCCGACACCATGGCAAAGGCGATGATCGCCGAAGATCCCGCCAATGCTGCCGCCTATAACGAGAACCTGCTGGCCGTCTGCAAAACCCTTGATGAACTGCATGCCCGGATCAGTAAGGATCTGGCCCCGTTTAACGGCGCAAGTTTTTATGTCTTCCACCCGGCGTTCGGCTATTTCGCCGATGCCTATCACCTGCACCAGAAGGCCATCGAGACCGGCGGCAAATCGCCCAGCCCCAAACAACTGGCCGCCCTGATGGAGCTGGCCAAGGCAAGCAAGGCCCGGGTCATTTTTGTCCAACCCCAGTTTGACGCCAAAAGCGCACAAACCGTGGCCACCGCCATCCACGGCGAAGTCGTCCCGCTGGACCCGCTGGCCGAAGATGTGCTGACGAACTTGGAGACCATGGCCGCAAAGATTCAAGCAGCCCTGAAATAACCCATCCTGAACTTCCCCGATGATCCAGCTCCCTCTTTATCAACCCGCCTCTGCCCCGGAGGAGCCTCGCAGCTCCGAGATTATTGCCTTTGGCCTGGAGTATGCCTTTCTCACCTGCGTGGTGCTCTTCTTTTTTCAGGGGATGTCCCCTGCCTGGGGAAATTTGCTGGGCGAGTTGTCGATCAACTTCCTTGCCATCATTGTTGAAGCCTTGCCCTTTATGCTGATTGGCTCGCTGGCTGGCGGCCTGATCGAGGTCTTTATCCCGGTGGACTGGGTGGATCGGATCTTTCGCCGGCGCCGGATTACGTCCGTCTTTCTGGCGGGCGGCATGGGCATCTTCTTCCCCGTCTGCGAATGCGCCATCGTTCCGGTGGTGCGGAGACTGCTCGGAAAGGGCGTTCCCTTCAGCGCCGCCATCACCTTTCTGCTGGCCGGGCCCATTGTCAACGGCATCGTCGCCGCCTCCACCGCCATTGCCTATCGCTACGAATGGAACTATGTCTTTGTGCGGCTGGGCCTGGGCTACGGGATTGCGGTTTTTATCGGGCTCTTTCTGGGTCGTTTCTTCCATCGGGGCAACGGCCTGCTGCCGGCCTTGAAGGCGATGCCAAGCTGCTCCTGCGGGCACGAGCACGGCACTGACCGCCAGCCGCTGCTGCTCCGCCTGCGCCACGCCCTCGAACATGCCGGCGATGACTTCTTCGATGTGGGACGCTACCTGATCGTCGGCGCCTTTATCGCCGCCCTGATGCGCAGCACCATCGACATGAACACCTTCCTCAGCCTGAAGGACTCGCCCTTGCTGGCCATCGTCCTGATGATGGCCATGGCGGTCCTGCTCAACCTGTGCAGCGAGGCCGACGCCTTTATCGCTGCAAGCTTTCGCGGCCTTATGCCGGATGCGGCGATGATGGCCTTTATGGTGCTCGGGCCGATGCTCGACATCAAACTGATTTTGATGTACTTCAGTGTCTTTCGCAAGCGCGTCATCATCTCACTGATCGGCACGGTTTTGACCACAGTCTTATTGGCCATGCTCGGCCTGCACTTCTTTTTCCCCAACCTGCACTAAAAGCCCAAAATGCGCGCCCTGCAAATCATGAAAATCGGTATCCTTGCCGCCTGGGCAGGCTTCTTTGGCTGGCTGATAAGCCTTGGTCAGCAGCAGCTTGGGCGCCTTCTCCATCCCTCTCTCTGGTGGCTAGTGGGAGCCGCCACGGTGGTTCTGCTCCTGTTTCTCGCCGTCAACCTGCGCCGACAACTGCCCCTGGCAGACCAGGGAAACGGCTGGCTCAAATGGCCGTCGCTGCTTATCCTGCTCGTCCCCCTGCTCTTCTTCGTCACTGCCCAGAGTGGCCGATTTGACGCGGCAACCCTTACAAAACGGGCTATCCAGACAACATCCGGGTTTGTGTCACAACCTGTCAATACCAAGGCCGAGGGCGACGACAACGGCTATCCGCCCCCCCTGCCGCCCAGAAAAGCGGATACCGATATTCCCCTGACCAAACTTGCCATGAACCCGGAGACCTACGAAGGCCAAGAGGTGGAGATCCTCTGCAAGACCTTCGTCGACGAACGACTGCCGGACGATCTCTTTATGTGCTACCGCTACCTGATCACCTGTTGCGCCGCCGATGCCCTGCCCGTTTTTATCTTTGTCAAATACCCGGAGGCCAAAGAAATCAAAAACGACCAGTGGATTCGCGCCAAAGGCCCCTTTTCCCGCATTGAAAATGCCAAGATCACAGTCCCTTCCATCCAGACGGAGGAGGTAAAGTATGTTGACGAGCCTCCGTTTCCCTATCTTTTTTAGAGGGGATAAGCCTGTCGGAGTCTCTATGGCTGCAAGCTTCTCTTCGAACACCGGGGACAGAATAATTTTCACCAACAGCCGCAAAAAAAATTCTGTCCCCTCTGAGGATGGATGTCCACGAACCGTCACTCCCGCGCAGGCGGGAATCCATAAAACACTGAATTTACAAGCTGGATTCCCGATAAAAGCACTCGGGAATGACAGTGTGGTTTGTGAACTGGATGCGGCGCATGGGAACGAGATCAAAGCCCACATTGCGTACATGGGTAAAGGAGGTGTAGGTCGGACTTCAGTCCGACAACGGTGGTAGCGGCAAGGCTGGCTGTCGGACTGAAGTCCGACCTACATGTTCCTCTGGTTCCCATGCAGCGCATGGGAACCAGAGGAGAAGCCCCCTCTTAGGGTAAGAGGGGGTTGGGGGAGTTACGGGTTTATGGCGCGTTGGCCTTAGATTGTCGGCCCTGCCGTATTCTCCTGCGGAAGGCCCTCTTTTCTGAACCGTTCTTTCATTTCCTTGCGTTCTTCCGGGGACTTGCTGCGCCATTTCTCCCGGAGCTCTTTGCGTTTTTCCAGGGGGAGATCCCGGAAACGTTTCCGCATCTCGCGCAGGCGCTGTTGCTGCTCCGGCGGCAGATTGCGGAAACGCTCGAAGCGCTCCCGCACCTGCTGTCGCTCTTCCCGGGACATCTTCCTCCACTTCTCCAGTTTATGACCAGCATCTTCCTTCTCGTTCGGAGACATGGTCATCCAACGTACAGCGCCCTTCTCCAGACGCTGTCGTTTCTCTGGCGGCATGGTCTCCCAGCGGTCGGCAAAGGGCTTGAGTATCTTCTGAACCTCCGGAGAAAGCTGCTGCCATTCCCCGGTCTCCTTTGCAGACAGTGAAAGTGGGAGCATCAGCAGCAGCGCCGACAGCCCCAGCACAAAAATCATTCCCCCGAAAACCCTTCCTGTTACATTTCCTGCTGCGCCTTTACTCATGCCCCTGCTCCTTGCGCTTCTGTCTCTGTTCCAGCTTTGGCTCCTGCGGCGGCTCCGTTTCCGTGGGATCAAACCAGTCGCCTTCTCTCGTCTGCCATTCCCCGAGGAATTCCAGCATCTCCACGGACGGTGATTCTTCCGGCTCTTTCTTTTTGGCCTCTGCGGCTAAGCTGTGTCCGGTCAGGGAAAGCGCCACAATTGCCATGATTCCTGAAATTCCGATAAGCCTCGGCCAAAGACTCAACGACCTGCCGACACTGCCCCGATAAGAAGTCACTCCTGCTCGCCGGTTACCCGTCTGCATGGCCGTCATCTTCGGCAAGCCACTGATAAAACTCCAGATCGGCATAAAAATCGGGTGCTTCAGGCGCCGTCAAAATCTCCATATCAACCACTTCAGCAGCAGGGCCGATTCCCTCAGGCCTACCCTTGAACCACAGGGAGGCAAGAACCAGGACAATGGCCACACCGGCAGTGATCGGTACTGCGCTCCACCGCCAAGGCCGGGGCGCACGGCTCCCTCCCTGTTCCACTGCCGCCATCCGCGCCCTGGTCAGGCGGCTGCAAATGGACGCCTCCAGATTTTCAGTGGCACCATCCAGGGTCTTCCGGGCTGATGCCAGAAATGCCTGTTCATCCTTCTCTTCTTTCATGGCCAGTGTCCTTCCAGCATCTCCCGCAGGGAATGCACCGCTCGTGAATAATGGGTTTTAACGCTGCCCGCCCCGCATTGCATGGCAACAGCCGTCTCCTCAACACTCAACCCCTGCCAGGCACGGAGCAGAAAAGTCTGCTGCTGCCTGAGGGGAAGTTTGCGCAGGGCCTCGATAATGGCGGTCAAGGCCGCGCCACCCTCCACCAGCCGGGCGGGATTGTCCATCTCCGGGCCAGCCACATCTTCAAAGGGATCACCATCCTCTTCGTCGTCGTTCTCACGCCAACGATCCAGCCATCCCCGCCAGCGCCGCCGCACCTGATCACGCCGGTACCAGTCCCGGATTCGACTCTGCAAAATCCGGAAAAACAGGGGCCGCCACTCCGTTTCCGGTTTTTTGGCATAATGGCTGACCAGCCCCAGCATCGCTTCCTGCACCAGATCCAGTGCCTCATCGGTTCCTTGCACCGCGATCACCGCCATCTGATAGGCCTGCTTTTCCACGGAGGCCAGAAATCGCTCCATTGCCCGGTTCTGATCCGCCATCCGTTATTTCCGTCTCAGGGTAGTCGGTGAAGATTCATTTACAGACTCTTATGCCACGTCCGGGAAACAGCAATCGGTTCCGCTGTTTCTCGGACGTGGCGCCTCGCACATACAATCCATCGTTGATCATACAAAAGACCGCCATGAAAGAATCGTTCCATATCGCCATTTCCATACAGCTTATGGCCGGCCCGAAACATGATCCGCCCGGCGATCCAATCGATCATTGATCCGGTCGCCCTTACGATCCAGACGGTCATCAATACGATCACCCTTCTCGTCAAGCCTCGCTGCCCGGGCATCATGACCTGCCGCCTCGGCTCGATCCGATCGCTGGTCCAGGCGATCATCAATGCGGTCGCCCTTACGATCAAGCCGGTCCTCGATACGATCACCCTTCTGGTCAAGCCGGTCACTTTTCCGTTCACGCCAGTCATCCGCACCCCATGCCGTGACTCCCATGCCCAAAACCAAACACCATGCTACCAAAATAACCTTTTTCATTGTCGTCTCCTGAGTGTTGATGAACCTTTAAATAACCTCGTCTATAACATTAAACGCAGCAGCAAAGAATCGGTTGACAAAAAAAGAATCATTCTTGCTGATAAAAGCCCAACATGGTACATCTGCACCATTGATGACAAACCGGTCGCACAGAATAAAGACCTCTTAGTGCCTTACAGCTCAACTTCTTGTTCTTTTTATCCGAAAATCATCTTCTCAAAACCGGGGACAGAATAAATTTCGGAGTCTCGCAGGCTCGCTTACCTGCATAAAGCCTCAAAATAAATTCAGTCCCCTCAGTTTGGATGATTTTCATAGTTTGTTGTGGCCAGCTGATTTGGGCCAGCCATGATAGTTTACAAGAAGTTGAGCTGCGAAAGGCACTTATCCCGTTCATCGGGGTCAAGCTCAATCAGATCAACACTTCCTCACCAGAGACCCGCATGGAAATTCTTATTGCCAGGCAACCAATCCTTGACCGCGCCCAGCGGATTTTTGCCTATGAACTGCTTTTTCGCGGCACAAAAGGTCACGATCACTCCAACCTTGATGGCGACCGGGCCACCACCAGCCTGCTGTCGGCCGCTTTTTTCACCGAGGGCATTGACCGGATTTCCAAATTTAAACCCTGTTTTATCAATTTCACCACCCAACTGCTGACCCAGAACCTTCCCGCCTCCTTTCCCAGCAGCAAGGTGATCGTGGAGATCCTCGAGGATGTGGACCCGACCCCGGAGGTCATTGCTGTCTGCAGGGAATTGTCGAAACAGGGATACACCCTGGTGCTCGATGATTTTGTCTATAAACAAAGGCTCGTTCCCCTTATAGAACTGGCCGATATCATCAAGATTGACATCATTGCCACCCCTTTGGACACCATCCAGAAAACCCTGTACCGCCTCTCCCATTATTCCAAAATCAAATTCCTGGCCGAAAAGGTGGAGACCTCCGCCGAATTTGAAAAGGCCTTAAAGCTCGGCTTTACCTATTTCCAGGGCTATTTCTTCAGCAAGCCCGAAGTGCTGAAGATCAAGGAACTGACTGCGGCCAAAATCAACCTGCTCCATCTGCTGGCCGAGGTGAGCTCCGGCTCTACCTCCGTCTCCCGTTTAAACGAGATCATCAGCCGCGATGTGGCCATCAGCTACAAGCTCCTGCGCTTTCTGAACTCCGCCTGGTTTTACCGGCTGGAAAAGATTGAGTCCATCCGGCACGCCATTGCCTACCTTGGCGAAAAGGAACTGCGCCGTTTCCTGATGATGATGATCCTCTCCGAGATGGCCTCTGCTAAACCTGAGGAGCTGGTGCGAATGGCCCTGGTGCGGGCCCGATTCTGCGAACTTCTGGGGGCGGCAAGCGCTCCTCCAGCGCCTCCGGTCAAGCAGAATGACCTGTTTTTACTGGGACTTTTCTCCCTGCTTGACGTGATGCTGGACTCATCGATGGAATATCTGATGAAGGAACTGCCGATCAATGACCTTATTAAAGATGCCCTGACCGAGAGAAAAGGGTCGCTTGCGCCCTACCTGCAGGCGGTCGTCACCTATGAACAAAAGAAGGCCCAGGAATGTGTGGAGGCGCTAACCAGAATTGCCGTGCCGAGAAAAGATGTGTACGAAATTTATCTGCAATCCCTGGAGTTTGCCCAGGCTCTGCTGGATCCCCACGCAGACGAATGATTTGATCTGCAGGCCTGACTGCACCACCCCCAACCCCCTCCTCAAAACAAGGAGGGGGCTTTTTCTTGCTAATTCCCTCAATCTTTCATCGGTAGATGCAGGGTGAAGGTGCTGCCCTTGCCCGGACTGCTCTCGACGGAGACATGGCCATGGTGGGCGGCGGCAATGTGTTTGACGATGGAAAGCCCTAATCCCGTCCCACCCAGTTTGGCGCTGCGGGCCTTATCGACCCGGTAAAATCGCTCAAAGATGCGCTCCACATCCTGCTTGGCAATCCCGACGCCGTTATCACAAACCCGAATCAACACCTCGCCCGGCTGCTTTTCCGCCACCACCCTGATCACGCTGCCCTTGCCGCTGTATTTGATGGCGTTATCGAGAAGATTGATCACTGCCTGTTCGAGCAGGGCGGGATTTATTTCGGCGCCAAGCCCCTGTTCACAGACCAGACTGACAGCCACCTCTTCCGCTGCGGCCTTCGGGTTGCAGCTCTGAATTGCCGCCTGCAATACCTCCAGCACCGGCAGCCTGCGCAGGCAAATTTCCTCCTGTTTGGCCCCCTGTTCCACCCGGGACAGGGCCAGCAGGTCTTCGACGATGGCGTGCAGCCGGGAGGCCTGTTTGTTGATAATCTCGACGAATCGACGGGCATCTTCCGGTTCGTCGAGGGCGCCATCCAGCAGGGTTTCCGAAAAACCCTCGATGGAGGTAATCGGCGTCTTCAGCTCATGGGAGACATTGGCGACAAAATCGCGGCGAATCGACTCGAGACGGCGCAGCTTGGTCACATCATTGATAACAATCAGGGCGCCGGTGGTATGACCCTGGCCGTTGTGCAGCCTTGCCCCATGGGCGTAAAAATATTTCTCCTGGCCATCCGCGCCCAGACGGCTGCTGAATTCGCCCTCGAGGGGAGTGCCGCAGGCCAGGGCATTTTTGACAAAATTCTGCAAATGGGTATTGCGCACGGCCAGCAAGATACTCTTTCCCCGGACTTTTTCAGGATCGATGTTGAGCAGCTTCGCGCCGGACTGATTGACATCAAGGATCCTCTCCTCGATGTCCACGGTGATCACTCCCTCCACCATGCTGGCAAAGACCGCCTGCAACTGACTGTGCTGTCCGACAATGGTCTGGATCCGGGAATCAAGCTGGGCCGCCATTTCATTGAGGGCGCGGGCCAGACTGGCCATCTCTTCCGCCCCTTCCACCCGGATTCGTGTGCCGAAATCGCCCAAGGCCAGGCGCTCGACCCCCAGTTTCATCTGCTCCAGGGGGCGACTGATCCGGCGGGCCACAAACCAGGCGACAAGGGCCGCCATCAACAGCACCAGCAGACAGCCCCAGATCATTTTTCGATAGACCACGGCCAGCTCCTGTTCGATACCGGCCAGCGGCACGGCCATGCGCAGAACCCCTCTCGTGCGGCCCTCATTCTGCAAAGGAATGGCGACATACATCAGTTTTTGCTGCAGCGTCTGACTGAAACGCAGGGAGGGAACACTCTTGCCGGCCAGGGCGGCGATGACCTCAGGCCGGTCCTTATGATTTTCCATGCGGGCCGGATCTTCCTCTGAATCGGCAAGCACCTTGCCATCCGGGGCTATCACCGTCAGCCTGGTGGCAGACCTTTGTCCGGCCACCCGAGAAAAGAGTTCCAGACCGGCCCGGTCATCGATAGCCAGATACTGATAGATACTGCCGGCCACGAGATTGGCCCGCTCCTCCAGATCCTTTGCCTTTTCATTGACCTGAAAGGAGTGGATGGCCGAGATTCCGATCCAGGTAAAGGCAAGAAGAACCGCCAGGGTGATGAGGAGCTGACTTGGATAGAGGAGCCAGAAAAGACGTCGATGCTGCATGGGGAGTTCCCTTTTTCTTGATAATGGAAGTTCTTGTAAAATAACTACATCGTCATTCCCGAGTGCTTTTATCGGGAATCCAGTTTCCTCAATTCAGCATGTTATGGATTCCCGCCTGCCCGGGAATGACGGCTCGTGGACATAAATCCTCATTTTGCAGGTCAGCGACTGTGCGAGACTCCGAGAGCATAAATTGAATACGATTTCGGCAGTGAAGAGTTAGGTCAACACAATAGCATGGGATTGTTAGGATTGGATTAGAAATGGGCAGGAAGGGGATATTTTTTTGGGGAGGAGAACTGAGCAGATGGGGAACCGTGAGGAGTCGTTGCTGACCTCTCCCGGTTCCCCACCTGTCGGATGGGCCCTATTCCTTCCAGTCGGGACGGAGATGGAGTTCGGTCAGCTGTTTTCTCGCAACCGCCGCTGGGGCCTCGGTGAGCGGGCAGGTCGCCTTCTGGGTCTTGGGGAAGGCAATGACGTCACGGATGGAGTCACTGCCGGTGATCAGCATCATCAGCCGGTCCAGGCCAAAGGCCAGGCCGCCATGGGGCGGAGCGCCGAGTTCCAGGGCACGGAGCAAAAAGCCGAATTTATCCTGGGCCTCTTCTTCGGCAATGCCAAGGACAGATAGCACCCGGCTCTGCATGGCCCGCTGATGGATACGAATGGAACCGCCGCCGATCTCGGTGCCATTCAGCACCAGATCATAGGCCCGGCTGTACACCGCACCCGGATCGGTCTCAAGCTTATCCACATCCTCTTCCTTGGGCGCGGTAAAGGGATGATGGAGGGCCTGGTAGCGTTTTTCCCGGACGTCATATTCCACCAGGGGAAAATCGGTGACCCAGACAAAGTTGAAGACATCGGTCTTGAGCAGGCCGAGACGCCGGGCCAGCTCGAGGCGCAACTCAGAGAGCACCTGCAGAACCACCGGTTTTTTATCGGCGCCGAAAAAGAGCAGGTCGCCTTCCTGGGCATCGAGAACCGTATTCATCGCCGCCCGCTCCTCATCGCTGAAGAACTTGGCGATGGGCGACTGCCACTCACCATCGGCCTTCATCTTCACCCAGGCCAGACCCTTGGCGCCGAACTGGGCCACATAGTCGGTGAGATCATCGAGATCCTTGCGGGAGAAGGTGGCGCAGCCCTTGGCGTTGATGGCGCGGACGGTGCCGCCCTCATCGGCAATGGCACGGAAGACCTTGAAGCCGCAGGTGCGGGCGATTTCGGTGAGATCGATCAACTCCAGGGCAAATCGGGTATCGGGTCGATCGGTACCGAAACGGCTCACCGCCTCATCATAGGTTATCCGGTTAAAGGGCGGGGCCACGTCAAGATCCAGGGTCTCCTTGAACAGTTTGGCGATCATGCCCTCGGTGATTTCAATGATCTGCTCCTCATCGACAAAGGAGAGCTCCATATCGATCTGGGTGAATTCCGGCTGGCGGTCGGCCCGCAGGTCTTCATCGCGGAAACACTTGACGATCTGATAATAACGATCCATCCCCGCCACCATCAAGAGCTGCTTGAAGAGCTGGGGCGACTGGGGCAGGGCGTAAAATTTCCCGGCATTGACCCGGCTCGGCACCAGATAATCCCGGGCCCCCTCCGGTGTGGAACGGGTGAGCATCGGGGTCTCAACCTCGAGGAAGGCATTGTCATTGAGATAGGTGCGGATGGCCTGCACCGCCTTGTGCCGCATGATCAGCTTGGCCGCCATGGCCGGGCGACGCAGATCAAGATAACGATACTGGAGGCGCAGGTTGTCGGAAATCTCCATCTCCTCATCGAGGGGAAAGGGCGGCGTCTCGCTGATGTTGAGGATGCGCAGTTCATCCACCATGATCTCGATGGCACCGGTGGCCAGTTTGGCATTTTCCATCCCCGCAAGCCGCGCCACCACCCGACCGCGCAGGGCGATGACCCACTCACTGCGCAACTGATGGGCTTTGGCGTGCACCGCCTCATTCATCTCCGGATTAAAAACCACCTGGGTCAATCCAAAGCGATCGCGCAGATCAATAAAAATAACCCCACCATGATCGCGCCGACGTAACACCCAGCCCATGAGAACCACGTCTTCACCAATATTGCCCTTGCCTAGATCGTTGCAGAAATGGGTTCTGCGTAATTTTCCCATTGATTCCATGTGATTCTCAAATAGATGTGGATGTTAACGTTGAAGAAGAGGTCAAGTGGAGGAGCGCCTGTACCGTTGCTGCCGGCTCCTGGAGCACAACATTCTGCTGCTGCTGGGTGTTCATATTTCTAATCAGGGCCTGGCTTGCGGCCAGCTCATCATCCCCGATGATCAAGACATTGGCGGCCTTCAGTTTGCCGGCCTGCTTCATCTGGCTCTTCAGGCTGCGACCTTCCAGATCCATGGCCACTGCCATCCCGGCGATGCGCAGGGCATGGGTCAGGCCAAAGGCATAGCGGGAGGCCTGCTCGCCGATACCGGCCACAAAGAGGGCCGGGCCGACAGAGAGCGCCTCTGCCTCCTGCTGCTGCAAAAGCAGCACCAGACGCTCCATGCCGAGGGCAAACCCGATACCGGATACCTTCGGCCCGCCCAGTTGCTCGACCAGGCCATCATACCGGCCTCCGGCACCCACTGCGGCCTGGGCGCCAAGATCACCGGTGATGAATTCAAAGGTGGTCCGGGTATAATAATCCAGGCCGCGCACCATGAATTTATTGAGGCTGTACACAACGCCAAGCTGGTCCAGCCCGTCTTGCACAAGGCGAAGATGATCGGCACAATCCGCACACAGAAAGTCCAGGAGCGAGGGCGCCTCCAGTACCTGCTCCCGACATCGGGGATTCTTGCAATCCAGCACCCGCAGGGGATTGGTACTGCTGCGGCGCTTGCAGTCATCACACAGGGCCTCGTGCCGCTCATCAAGAAAGGCAAGCAGGGCGGTGCGAAAGGCAGGACGACAGGCAGGACAGCCGAGGGAGTTCATTTCAAGGGTTACGGACAGGCCGAGCTCTTGCAAAAGCAGGGCACCCATGGCCATCAGCTCGGCATCCACCCGGGGATCGGCAGAACCGAGCACCTCGACATCCATCTGATGAAACTGACGAAGCCTGCCCTTCTGGGGACGCTCGTGACGAAACATCGGGCCAATGGTAAAGAGCCGCTGCACCGGTTTCTGGACATGCAGGCCATGCTCGATATAGGCCCGCAGAAGGGAGGCCGTGGCCTCAGGCCGCATGGTCACCTGCTTGTCGACAAAGGTGTACATCTCTTTTTCGACGATATCGGTGGTCTCGCCGATGGCGCGGGCAAAGAGGTCGGTTTTTTCGAGGATCGGCAATCTGATCTCGGCAAAATTGAACCGGCGAAAGATGTCCCGAGCCGCTGTCTCCAGCCGCTGCCAGCGCTCCACCTCACCGGGAAGTATGTCTTTGAAGCCATTCAAGGCCTTAATATTCACCGGCTGATCCTCCTCGATCATCCTACATGCAACTCTGCTGGCTCAGTCAACGCAAAGACACTCCTCACTGGTGCGTCTTGCGCGGGCAAGAACTTCATAACTCCAAATTTTTAACCCCGATAAACAGGATAAGTGCCTTATCAGAAAAAATTCTTTGAAAAAAACAAGAAGTTTTTCTGTAAGCCACTAAAAATCAACCTGAAAGAATAACAATAAATCAGGGAAAAAGTCAAGGATGGCACGGCGTGAACCCTCCGGTCAACGTTAACGACAGAAAACGTCCGAGCGGAATCAATTTTTTCCTGCTCAAATCAAAGGTTTCTGCACTTTCCTGCGGCACCGCTTGACAAAACATGGTAAGGAGAGCATTATTATTTTTTGCTGTTCCCGTCCATTTTCAGAAACCGTACCCAAGGATTTTTTCCCTTGCAAACGATTGAATTACAGACCCTTAGGCCGCCTGGAGCAGGCCAGAAGCCCTTCGGCCTATTTTATAGCGATTTATTCTTGATTACAGGAGTTTTCCACCCAAATGAAGTTACCCCCACTGAAGATTGCTAATTTCACCGCCAGGATCCCTCTGATTCAAGGCGGAATGTCCATCCGGGTCTCCACCGCAGCGCTGGCCGTGCCGGTTGCCAATTGCGGCGGCATCGGCATTATCGGCGGATCAGCCCTCCCTGCCGAGGAACTCAGAGCCGACATCCTCAAGGCCAAGGCCGCCACCACCGGGATTATTGCAGTCAACGTCATGTACGCCATGAAGGATTTCTACAATCTGGTAATGTGCTCCATTGATGCCGGAATTGACATGATCTTCACCGGTGCCGGCTTCTCCCGTGATATCTTCAAGATCGGCCAGGAACATAATGTCCCCATCGTCATGATCGTCTCCTCTCCGGGGATTGCCAAACTCGCCGAAAAACTGGGCGCCTCCGCCATCGTTGTCGAGGCCGCTGAAGCCGGCGGCCATCTCGGCACCGACCGCCCGTTGCGCGAGATCTTCCCACCCATCCGCGATGTGATCAGCAAGGTGCCACTCATTGCCGCCGGCGGCATCACCAATGGCTACGAGATGGCCGAGTTGATGGATAAATATGGCGCAGACGGAATCCAGATTGCCTCCCGCTTTGTCTTGAGCGAGGAGTGCGATGTGGCCGACAGCTTCAAACAGACCTTTCTGAACGCCAAAAAAGAGGACATTGTCCTCACCTCCTCTCCCGTCGGCATGCCCGGGCGGGCGATCAACACCCCCTTTGTTCAGGCCATGGCCAGGGGTGAAGACGTCTCTACCAAGCGCTGTGACTACAAATGCCTGAAAAAATGCGACCACCATTACTGCATCAGTGAGCGGCTCCGCATGTCCCGGGATGGCAATGTCGAGGAGGGACTGGTCTTCTCTGGGGCCAACACCTACAAGATGAAAGAGATTCTACCCGTGGCCGAGATCTTCCGCCAGTTTGTAACCCAGGCCGAATCCGTGTACAAAGAAGGTCGCGGTTTTACCCCCCAGCCCGAGAGCTCAATCTAGTATCACCTAAGCCACTCCCATATCGTATGACCACTCCCCAGAACCATCCGGAAAAGAACCAAACAATCCTGGCACGCTCCAAGCCTGTCATTCTGGCAGCAGGCGAGCATCCCATCACCTTGGCGATGATGGATACCGACGCCCTTTTTGTGTTGCGCAAGTTGCAGGAAGCGGGATTTTCCGGATATCTGGTCGGCGGCGGGGTGCGCGACCTGTACCTGGGCAAGACCCCGAAAGATTTCGATATCAGCACCAACGCCCACCCCGGCCAGATCCGCAAGATCTTTCGCAACAGCATGACCATTGGCCGCCGTTTTCGACTGGTCCAGGTTTTCTTCCGGCACGGCAAGATCCTCGAGGTGTCCACCCTGCGTTCCCTCAGCGAATTCGATATCGATGGCCCGGAAACCGTCCTTGCCCCGAACAATACCTTTGGGGGCCTGGAAGATGACGCCCAGCGCCGCGACCTGACCATCAATTCCCTCTTCTACGAGATCGAACACGGCACCATTCTCGACTATGTCGGCGGCATTGACGATCTCAACCACGCCATCATTCGCATCGTCGGCGATCCGGAGAAACGCATCAGCAGAGATCCGGTGCGGATGCTCCGGGCCATCCGCCATGCCGCCCGCACCGGCTTTACCATCGAGCCCAGAAGTTGGCAGGCCATCTGCGATCACCACCATGAACTT
Source organism: Desulfobulbaceae bacterium (assembly GCA_019163335.1). Lineage (GTDB taxonomy): Bacteria > Desulfobacterota > Desulfobulbia > Desulfobulbales > Desulfocapsaceae > UBA2270. The sequence goes on from JAFLKM010000064.1 coordinate 14,936, forward strand.
GCCCTCTGTCCACCCTCCCGCCTGCGCGATGAGCTCTACAAAGACCTGCACAGCGGTGCACTCTGCAGCTGGTTCCATCTGGCCGCCGACTCCGGTCTGTATGGTGCCCTCCTGACACCGTATAAAAGGATTCTGGACGGCAGTGAACAACACGAGGGCTCCGCAACCTTGTGCAGAAATCAACTGGCAAGCCTCTTTACGGTCATAGATCGCATCAGTGCCACGATGTCGGAAGAACAGCGAGGACAACAACTGCCAAACGAGTTCCTGCTGGCCCTGCTCCTGCTACCCTGGGCCATCAATAAATATGATTTCATCCGCCTTGAATTGCAGGGTACGGCTGCCTATCAATTCAGCAAACAGTTGCGAGCCGAACTTGATCTGGAAATTGGCGGCCAGTTAAACCTGCCCCGCGCCACCCGCCAGGAGATCGTCTCCCTCATCGGCAGCATGCCGGTTTTTCTCCAACACGAAAAAAAGGGTGCCTGGCCGCAGTGGCTGACCCGAAAAAGCTACTTCAAGCGCAGCCTCCTCTTTTACCATTTTTATCAGGAATCCATCGGCGGCATTGCCATTGGCAACGACCTGCTCGATCTACCTCCCCTGCCGCCACCTCCAGAAAAATCCCGCTCCGTATCACACGGCAAACGTCCAGCCCGCCCGGGAATTACCGGACCGGCCTTTTCTTCGGATAAACCCGGCGGGATCTTCGGCTTCAAAAAACAATCTCATTCCGTGAAGGGGAAAAAGCAAAAATCGTAATGGCTACTCCCCACATCAATTGTGAAATGGCAAAACATCTAACGCATCGCAATTGATCAAATTTTGCAAAAGGGCTTGTTGTAATGCAGATCCAGCCAGCTCTTCCCTTTTTCATCTCCCCCCAGATAATTTCATTGCAAACCATTGATCGATAGAATTACTGAAAAGTAATGGATTATAACAACAAATTCCCTTGACAAGAAGCTGTCACATGTCATAAGCATATCTACGTAGGAAAAAAACTTACCCAAAAAACTGTTAAAAAATATCATTGCACAGTTCGCACAATATAGGTAATTAAGCGCTTGGTTATTTCAAATTGTTTCAAGTTTCCATTAGGGTAGTAACTTGGCTAGTTGCAGGAAGAGCAGAAGGGTTATTCTGTAGGTTTCGGTTTCATTCACAGGAGGATGACATGACAGACACACCAGAAAGTAAGATTCCAGATCCACAACTCAATCGCCGCAGTTTTCTCAAAGGGTGTACCGCCGTCGCAGCAGCGCTCGGTATCTCTGAGGCGATGATCCCCAAGCTGGTAGAGGCGGCCACCACGGCTCAACGCCCGCCGGTGGTTTGGCTCCACTTCCAGGAGTGCACCGGTTGTACGGAAAGCCTTCTTCGGGCCTCGCATCCCGATATTGCCAGGCTGATCCTTGACGTCATCTCTCTGGATTACCATGAAACAATCATGGCCCCTTCCGGACACCAGGCAGAAAAAAGCCTCCATGACACCTTGGACAAATACGCCGGAAAATTTCTGTGCGTGGTCGAAGGCGCCATCCCCACCAAAGACAAAGGGATTTACTGCAAGATTGCCGGACGTACCGCCATGGACATCCTGGCTGAAGTGGCCCCCAAGGCCGCAGCCATCATTGCCATAGGCTCCTGTGCTGCTTATGGCGGCATTCAAGCCGCCTCACCAAATCCCACTGGAGCTGTGGGCGTCCAAGACCTGGTCTCCGGAACTCCGGTGATCAATATTCCCGGCTGCCCCCCAAATCCCATTTCCTTCATGGGAACTGTTCTTCACTATCTGACCTTCAAACGTCTGCCGGTATGCGACAACCTTGGCCGTCCTCTTTTTGCCTATGGTCGCAGGATCCATGACCATTGCGAGCGTCGGGCCCACTTTGATGAAGGCCGGTTCGCTGAGCAGTTTGGTGACTATGGTCACCGAAATGGATACTGTTTGTACAAGGTTGGCTGTAAGGGACCAAGCACCTTTTCCAACTGTCCTTCCGCCCGTTTTAACGATGTCGATGTCTGGCCGGTCAGTGTTGGCCATGGCTGCGTCGGTTGTACCGAACCCAATTTCTGGGACACCATGACTCCCTTCTATGAAAGACTGCCAAATGTCAATATTCCAGGAATTGCCGGAATAACAAACATCGACAAGGCAGGCAAAACCATTCTGGGCGTTGCCGCCGCCGCCGTTGGCATTCACGCCGCCGTCGGAATCGGCAAGAAAATGGTCAAGGGTTGCGGCTGTAAAGACGATAAATAGAGTGCGGAACGGTTAAACCCGCTGCACCCCAATCCCAGCCGATTCATTAGTCTTACAAAAATACCAATAACGTGCCGCACGAACGGCGCAGAAAGCAACGAAAGAGAGTCCTGACCAATCAGGAAAATCTTTCATACTGCTTCTTAAAGGAGGAACACATGGCAGAACGAATTACCATAGACCCCATCACCAGGATTGAGGGCCATTTACGTATAGATGCCGAAGTTGACGGGGGCAAAGTCACCAAGGCCTGGTCATCAGGCCAGATGTGGCGCGGCATTGAAGTCATTCTTCAGGGCCGTGATCCCCGCGACGCATGGATCTTCGTCCAGCGCATCTGCGGCGTCTGCACCACTGTTCATGCCCTGGCCTCGGTACGGGCCGTAGAAAATGCCCTGCAACTGGAAATCCCTCTGAACGCTCAGTACATTCGTAATATCGTTCAGGGAATCCATGCCATGCAGGATCACATCGTCCACTTTTATGTCCTTTCCGCCCTCGACTGGGTAGATGTCGTTTCAGCCTTGTCTGCTGATCCGGTCAAAACTGCAGCGCTTGCCAACAGCATTTCTGCCTGGCCAAATAATAGTGCCAAGCGTTTCAAAGCGGTTCAAGACAAGGTGAAGGCAATAGTGGAAAGCGGCCAGCTTGGCCCCTTTGCCAACGGCTACTGGGGACATCCGGCCATGAAACTGCCACCCGAGGCGAACCTGATGGCCGTTGCCCATTATCTGGAGGCTTTGGATTATCAGCGTAAAGCCACCCAGGCCCTTGCCATTATCTCCGGAAAAAACCCACACATTCAGAATCTCTCCGTGGGTGGCGTTACCACCGCCCTCAATCCAGACAGCGATTCCGCCCTGAACATGGAGCGCCTCTACTGGATCAAACAACTGGTACAAGAGGTTCAGGCATTTATTCAACAAGTCTATCTACCCGACGTCGCTGCCATCGGCGCTCTTTACAAAGATTGGCTTCCCTATGGGGCCGGGGTGCTTAACTACCTTGCAGTTCCTGACTTTCCCACTGATGCCAAGGCCACTCAGTTCGAGATGCCCGGTGGAACCATCATGGGCGGAGATCTGAAATCAGTCAAACCCATCAGCAATTTCAATGACCCATACTTCCATAAGAACGTGGTCGAAAACATCACCCACGCCTGGTACAAGGGAGATTGGACTAAACATCCTTACGAAGAAGAAACAGTTCCAGATTATACGGACTTTAATGAGAACGGAAAGTACACCTGGCTCAAGGCTCCGCGATTTGAAGACAAACCAATGCAGGTCGGCCCACTGGCCCATCTCCTGGTTGGTTATGCCCAGGGACATAAAGAAATTATTAAAAATGTTAACGGCGCTTTGAACCTGGTCAGTACCGTGGCCGGCGTGACTGTTGGGCCGGAAGTCCTGCACTCCACCCTGGGTCGCCATGTAGCCAGGGCAGTTCGGGCCTCCATGCTTGCCGACCTGACCTTAAAACACTGGGATCTGCTGGTGGACAATATCGGCAAGGGCGATCTGACCATTTTCAACAAACCGGTGTTCCCGAAAGGAGAGCAGAGAGGAGTTGGCATGCACGAAGCCCCACGCGGAACTCTCTCCCATTGGATCGTTATTCAGGATGGCAAAATCAAAAACTATCAGTGCGTCGTACCCTCCACCTGGAATGCCGGCCCACGTGGCAAGGAAGAACTCCCCGGACCGTATGAGGCTTCGCTTGTGGGCAATCCCATCGCCGACGCCAAGCAGCCACTGGAAGTTTTGCGCACCATCCATTCCTTTGACCCCTGTATCGCCTGCGCCGTACATATGCTTGATACAGAAGGCAAAGAAACAATCAAAGTCAAAGCAATTTAAGCTCTTACAAGTACTATACTTGCTTTAAATTGACAGGATAGTGCAAGAAAGTTTTCACCTTCTTGCACTATCCATGACGATTGCAACACTGGCTGACTCCGAGCTGTGCAACAAAATCAGATCTACATGTTACAGCCCTGAAGGAGATCACAGTGTTTAAAATGGACGGTAAACATTCATCCCCCCGGAACCATTCGGAGAGAGGAGGTAATCATGATCTATGAAAAACATTATGTCTGGAGCATCCTGCTTCGCCTGTATCACTGGGCTATGGCAGGCTCCATTGTCGCGCTCTCGGTTACAGGATTCTATATTTTCAGCCCCTGGACTCTGACCAATCTGGAAGGAACAGGTTTATTCCCCATGATGACCATGCGGTATATTCACATCCTGGCTGCCTATCTGTTCACAGGTGCTATCGTTGCCAGGTGTTTTCTTTTTATTTTCGGCAATCGACAGGAGCGTGTCTGGGATGTGTTGCCGATAAGTGCTCGTAACATTAAAAATCTCATCGATACTCTGGGTGCTTATATGTACCTGACGGATCATCACGATGAAGATCGATTGGGTCACAACGTTCTTGCCGGAATGACTTATGTTACGACCATTTTTGTTGGATTTATTCAAATCATAGCTGGTTTTTACCTGTGGCTGCCGGAAAGCGCCTTCTGGCAACAATTTGGCAACGCCATTTTTGGAACTCAGCAGTATGGACGGTTTATCCATCATATTCTGATGTGGTATTTTATACTGTTCGCCATGGTTCACATCTACCTGGTCATCTGGAACGACTTAAAGAACCCCGACGGCCTTGTGTCTTCCATCTTTACCGGCAACAAATTCAGACATCGCGAGGTTAAATGACCGATCTTGCCTATGGCGAGGCATTGCCCCATTCTACCCCGCCACTGGAAATTCAGGAAAGAAAAGCGCTGGAACTAGTTGTTCATGGAATTATACAAGGAGTTGGTTTTCGTCCTTTTGTCTATCGCTTAGCCAAAAAATTCGAGGTCTGCGGGAGCATTGCCAATACCGGTCAGGGTGTCATCATACTGGCTGAAGGGGCACCCGCAGACCTCGACCGTTTTATCCATGCCTTGAGCAGTGAAGCTCCTCCATTGTCGCGGATTACTTCTGTCAGTCAGCAGGAGACTGATTGCGATCGAGGCAGAACAAGTTTCACCATCCTCAAAAGCCGCGCGTCCAATACCCCAAGCACCATGGTTCCTGCCGACATTGCCCTCTGCGATGAGTGTCGATTGGAACTTCTCGACCCTGCTGACCGCAGATACCGATACCCCTTTATCAACTGCACCAACTGCGGCCCTCGTTTTACCATCGTCAATAGTATCCCCTATGATCGTCCCGGCACCTCCATGGCCCCCTTTCCCATGTGCGCATCATGTCAGGCCGAATATGACAACCCCGATAACCGCCGCTTTCATGCCCAGCCTAATGCCTGCCACGTCTGCGGGCCACAGATCAGCTGGCACACTCGCACCGGCGAACAACTTTTCCAAGGAGAAACTCAGCCCGGGAATGGCTCCAACTCTCTCGATCCCAGACAAGACAATGAGTATCCGCTCACCGAAACCATCAAGGCACTTAATGATGGTTTAATTGTTGCTATCCGTGGTATCGGTGGATTTCATCTGGTAGTGGATGCAGGTTCCGAGGCCGCAGTCACACAACTCCGCCAGCGGAAACATCGAAAAAGCAAACCCCTTGCCGTAATGATGCCAGACCTTGAGACGATCGACTCGTTTTGTCATCTCACAGCTGTCGCCAGCCAGGCCCTGACCAGCCCGGCCCACCCGATAGTTCTGCTGACAAGAAGAGAGACGACACTGCTTGCTCCAAGCCTTGCCCCCGGGATGGGAGAACTCGGGGTCATGCTGCCCTACACCCCACTGCATCATCTTCTTTTTGCCACTGCCGGATGCCCGAAGACCCTCGTGATGACCAGTGGCAATCACAATGGAGAGCCACTTTGTGCTGGAAATAACGAAGCAGTTTCTCGTCTTGGTTCGATTGCCGATTATTTTCTTTTGCACAATCGTGAAATCGTGACCAGGATCGATGACTCGGTCATGCGTATCATGCAGGAACGGCCACGATGTCTGCGCCGGGCCCGGGGCTTTGCCCCCGCCTCTGTTGCGCTTTCTTATGACCTTCAAACAGCCATCCCCCCCCTGCTTGCCTGCGGCAGTGCTCAGAAAAACACCTTCTGTCTGGTCCAGGAAAACAAGGCCTATGTCAGCCAGCATATAGGCGATATGGTGAATATTGAATCCCTTGATTTTTTCAAGGAAAGTATTTATCATGTGCAATCTATGCTAAAGTTGACGCCGCAACTGATCGTCTGTGACCTTCATCCTGACTATCTCAGCAGCGTCTATGGTCGCGAACTTGCTGTTGAATTAAATGTCCCCAGAATACTCGTCCAACACCATCATGCCCATGCCGTGGCGGTGATGGCAGAGCATGGACTGAAAGATCCCGTTCTTGCCATCGTCCTCGACGGCACGGGCCTTGGCTCCGATGGAACCGTCTGGGGTGGTGAAATTCTTGAGGTCAGTCTCACGGACTTTATCCGCCGCGGCTGTCTGGACCCTCTGCCGTTGCCGGGAGGAGACGCCGCTGCTCATCAACCTTGGCGTATGGGCCTTGCTGCTCTTCATCACACCGGGGAAGAAGCTCTCTTGAAATCCGACCTGCCCGTCTCGCTGCAGGGCATACCCGAGGATAAAAGAGCGGCCATCCTCACCATGATCCGGACTCAGCTTAACACCCCGCTGACCTCAAGTTGTGGCCGCTTGTTTGATGCCGTGGCGGCGCTGCTCGGAATCCGTCTTGAATCCGAATTTGAAGGGCAGGCTGCGATGGAACTGGAAGCCCTTTGTGCCTGGACAGAAAACGACATGGGAAAGACGTCAGACAAGAGCCCAGAGTCCTGGTCAACCGAGATTAGCCAGCGGGATGGACTTTTTATCATTGAAAACAAGCCGTTCATCCACTGGATGCTCCATGAAATGGAGAATGGAACACCCCTCGTGGACCTTGCCAGGGATTTTCACCGCTGGCTGATTGCAAGCTTTGCCGGCGTAGTTCAAAAAATTGCCAAGACCAGCCCCATTCGTACCGTCGTCTTAGCCGGGGGCTGCCTGCAGAATAGAATCATAATGGAAGGACTTTTTCAGACCTTGGAACAGAATGGTTTCCAGGTTTACACCGGTGAGGAGATCCCCGTGAACGATGGGGGCATCTCCCTGGGTCAGGCTGTTATAGGAGGATTAAGGTATGTGTCTGGCAGTACCCATGAAGGTTATTGAAATTAGAGGAAGTGCGGATGATTTCCTGACGGAGCAAATCGCGGTGGTTGACGTCGATGGTATTCACCGCGAAACCCGCCTCGATGTGGTTGATCACTGGCCGGAAGTTGGCGATTATCTCATCATCCACGCCGGCTTTGCTATTCATTCCCTGAATCCCCATGAGGCCGCGATTAACCTGGAACTGATGCGAGAGATGATTGCTAAGATGCCCCAACCCGTTAACATTGGGATCTAACGCATGAAATATGTTGACGAGTTTCGTGATCCTGCACTGACGGGTCACCTGTTGCGCGAACTTGCGGCAACCACTGCCGCCATCGCCAGGCCTCTGCGGATCATGGAGGTCTGCGGCACCCATACCATGGCTATTTTCAGGAGCGGCCTACGAGCCTTGCTGCCACCGGAGATCAAACTCATCTCCGGCCCCGGCTGCCCCATTTGCGTCACCTCGGCAGGCCACATCGACATCTTCCTCGAGATGGCGGATCTTCCGGGAACGCGCCTTGCAGTTTTTGGCGATCTCTTCCGGGTTCCCGGCAGCAACGGCCGTACCCTGGCCCAGGCACGTGCCCGTGGCGCCAAGATTGATGTGGTTTATTCGCCTACCGATGCCCTTGATATTGCCCGTCAAAATCCCGATGAACTGATGATCTTCCCCGGCATTGGATTTGAGACCACCACCCCCACCATTGCCGCCACGATCCTTTCTGCCAGCAACCAAGATATCGATAACTTTGTGGTCTTTTCCACCCACAAAACCATGCTTCCTCCCCTCATGGCCCTCCTGGGTGATCCAGCTTTAGGCCTTGATGGTCTCCTCTGCCCCGGCCATGTGAGTACGATTATCGGGGCATCGGCGTATCTGCCACTGACCGGTTCTAATCACCTTGCCTGCGTGGTAAGCGGCTTTGAACCAACCGACATCCTCCAGGCCCTGATCCTCATGGCTCGACAGATCAAGGAAAACCGGGCAGAGGTGGAAAATGCCTACACCCGGGCAGTCAACTGGGAGGGCAACGCTCGAGCGAAAGCCATGGTTGACACCATCTTTGAGCCGGTGGACATGGAGTGGCGAGGGCTAGGTGTCATTCCCGGCAGTGGACTTGCCATCAAAGAAAAGTTTGCCCGCTTTGACGCGCAGTCTCGCCTGTCACTCGTCGTTCCCAATACCAAAGAACCAGCAGGTTGTCTCTGTGGCCAAATCCTCAAAGGGATCACCACTCCGCCCCATTGCCCGCTTTTTGGCAGACGATGCACTCCAGCCAACCCCATCGGCCCCTGCATGGTTTCCAGTGAAGGAACCTGCAGCGCCTGGTTTGCCTATGGAAATGAATCAAGGGGCACTTAAAACAGTTAAAAATCGGGACAACACCCCTCTTCATTGGTAAATACCTTGGGGAACATCGGGGCAGTGACAGTGCTGCTTATGGCCCCCCGCTGAGATCATGGATGATCAGCTTTCTTACGCCATCTCCGTGTTCATATAACGATTTTTTTCATTTCAACAGCTTCTTCAGACAATAACATGCCATGCTCATGGATTTGACTCATACATTACCGAAAACCATTCTTCTGGATCATGGCAGCGGCGGCCTGGCCAGCCAGGAGTTGATCAGCACCCTCTTCATCCGGCACCTGGATAACAAGATCCTGTCGGCCATGGAAGATTCCGCCGTCATCGACAATCAGCCAGGCCGGATCGCCTTCACCACCGACAGCTATGTGGTTGACCCGATTTTTTTTCCCGGCGGCGACATCGGGACCCTTGCCGTTCATGGAACGATCAATGACCTGGCCATGCGCGGGGCAAAACCGATCGGTTTAAGCCTGGGATTAATCCTTGAAGAAGGCTTGCCCCTCGATGATCTGGAGCGCATCATTATCTCCATCAGAGATGCCTCACTGGCAAGCGGCGTGCCCATCCTGACCGGCGACACCAAGGTTGTGCCCCGAGGCAAGGCCGACAAAATCTTTATCAATACCTCCGGCATTGGCCTGGTGGCAGAAGATGTGAATATCACTTCTTTAAACGCCAGAGCAGGTGACAAGATTATTCTCTCCGGTGCCATGGGTGATCACGGAATCACGATCATGACCCGGCGGGCAGGGATCGCCTTGGACGGAAATCTGCGCAGCGACTCCATGGCCTTGCATACGCTGGTCCAAAAACTGCTCACCGGTCTGCCTGCAGGAAGTATCCATACCCTGCGCGATCCCACCAGAGGGGGGGTCGCAACCACCCTCTGTGAGATCGCCAGCACCTGCGGCCTGCACATAGAGATTGAAGAAGATCTCATTCCTGTAAGGTCAGAAGTGCGGGCAGCCTGTGAAATTCTCGGGCTTGACCCGCTTTATCTTGCCAATGAAGGGAAATGCCTGGCCATGGTTGCCCCTGAATACGCCGACCAGGCCCTGGCGCTCTTCCGTTCCTGCCCGGAAGGCGCAGAGGCCGCCATTATCGGCACCCTCTCCACCGGTACCAACGATACAAAATCATCCTTGTCCGGTGCGTCCCGTCGGGTCACACTCAAAACCACCATAGGCGGAACAAGGGTGATAACACCCCTGCACGGCGCCCCACTCCCGAGGATCTGTTAAAATATATGAAAGAAAAATCTCTCCAAAAAAAGACCGGGATTCTCGGCATCGGCAATCTTCTCCTCTCCGACGAAGGATTCGGGGTCCATACCGTTCACTATCTGGAAGAGCATTTCACCTTCCCCGAAACCGTCGAGATCACCGACGCAGGCACTGCCGGAATTTACATGGCCCCATTTCTGGAAGAACATGATCCAATTCTGGTCATTGATGTGGTGGCCATTGACGGGGAACCCGGTTCCGTGCATTGTTTCAGCAGCAAAGACATCGGCAAGGGCACCATCCCCCGCAAAATGTCGCCACACCAGCTTGGACTCCTTGAATTGCTGCAAGTCTGCACTTTACGGGAGTCCTGTCCGGAAACCGTGGATTTTTTCTGCGTCGTGCCCGTTGACCTGAGTACCTCCATGAACCTTTCTCCGCAAATCACGACAAGGGTCAAAGAGATAGCCGAGCGGATCGTCGCCCAGTTGCGCGAGGCCGGCCATACCATTACGGAAAAGATGAATGTAACAGAGAAAGGAATGTTCAATGCATGAGATGTCGCTGGTTCAAGGGTTGATTGACCAACTTGTCTCCCTCGCTGCCGAACATGACAAGAACAAGATTCTTACCGTCACGGTGGACATTGGGCCGCTCTCCGGCGTGGCCATCGACTCATTCCAGTTTGCCTTTGACATCCTCTCAAAAGAAAACAGCCTGACTAATGGGGCCAGCCTGACCATTATCAATTCACCGGCAACCTATCGATGTGTTCAATGCGGATATGAAGAGTCCGCATCGGTGCGCCCCGACCAATGTTTGAAATGCAAGGAAAGCCTTCTGATACCAGAAGGAGGCGATGCCATCACCCTCAATCAAGTGGAGCTGGAATAGCTGCTTTTGCGGCTCCCCGTCTTCGTTCATTTTCTTTAAAAAAAGGTGCCCTCATGTGTGACTCCTGCGGATGTGATCTTACCCACACCCATACCCACGACCACGACCACGACCATAAGCATACCCATAACTCCCAGGTTATTGAAGTCCATAAAAACCTGCTTGCCGCAAATGACGCCCTGGCTGCCGGCAATAGAGCCCACTTTGATGCCAAGGGGATCGTGGCCATCAACCTGATCTCCAGCCCGGGGTCGGGCAAGACAACTTTGCTGGAAAAAACCATCGAACGACTGAAAGGAAGCATCAGAATCGGGGTTATAGAAGGCGATATTGAGACCGATCGAGACGCCCAGCGAATCAGGGCCAAAGGAGTGCCGGTCATCCAGTTGACCACTGGCGGTGCCTGTCATCTCGATGCCGGCCAGATCCACAAAGGCTTTCATTTGCTCGAACATGAACCGGGCGGCGACCAGCTCGACATCCTTTTCATCGAAAATGTCGGTAATCTGGTCTGTCCGGCCACCTTTGATCTTGGCGAACATCAGAGAGTTGTCCTGGTTTCAGTACCGGAAGGCCCGGATAAACCCTCAAAATACCCCAAGGCCTTTATAAGCTCTCAGGTCTTTGTGATCAGCAAGACGGATCTGCTGCCCTACTTCGACTTCCCCGTGGCCGAGGCCAAGGCCGACGCCCTGCACCTGAATCCAAGGTTGCAGGTTATGGATCTCTCCTCCACCACCGGCGAAGGATTTGACGCATGGATCGAGTACCTCACATCCCTGCATAGCAAGAATCAACAAACAGCGGCTTAATCCCGCAAGCTCCACCCTGCCGATTGCTTAAGCTTAAACATATGAGGGGCCATCAAGAAATACTATTTCTTGATGGCCCCTCATATCATTCAACCCTTTCATTTGATCCTGTTATTTCACCCCACCCCCCGGTAGCTTGCCCTTATACGCAGAGCACCCAGAGGAGTGCTGCCTCAAGCAAGTGGGGCAATCTCGCATGGCAGACATTCTTCGCAGTATTCCCATGGTTGTCGGCGTGGCAATCCCGGTAACACACGCCGGTTGAAACCGAAGCTGAAACGCCTGGAGAATATCCGCTGTCGTGACCATCACCACATTACTGACGCCGACGCCTGGGTTCGCTGGATCGGAAATCGAAACATATCCACCATCCATAATGCCGTAGGCATGTTCCTGTGGATAACCGCAAGCCTCAAGGAGTGACTGAATCTGCTGCCGGGTGCCAACGGGTTCATCCAGGACACCGTTTGGCCAAAGTCCAATTCCAGCCCCGGCCAACTGTTGCCAGGGAAACTTTGTCCCGGGGTCATCCTTGCGCCTTGGCGCGATGTCGGAATGTCCAACGACATTGCGAGGCAAGATACCAGGATTTCTGGCAATTATTGTGCCACAAAGCTTAATCAGCGCATCGATCTGCGCCGCCGGATAGTCCCTTGTGTTGCCGTTGAGGTTAACAATCTCGATGCCGATGGATCGCCCATTGACATTGGGCCTGCCTCGCCACATAGAAAGCCCTGCGTGCCAGGCAACCTCGTTGTCCTCAAGGATCTTGTAGACGGTTCCATCCTCGGCAAGCACGTAATGAGAACTCACATTTTGATATCGGAGTATTTGCAGTGACGACTCCAGATCCAGGGCGGTGAAGTGCAGCACCAGGGTATCAACCTCTTCGGTTCGCGGTCGGAAGCTGGCGGATTGAATTCGTGCGTTTTTGATCGTCAGCATGATCTATCGAAACTGGAAGGACGTTATGACGCCTGCCTTGTCGGCACGTCAAAAGCAGTGTGTCTTCTTCAATTCGTATTTAATAGGGGCCTGTCCCTCTATTTCCAGGCTTAAGAGAGCTTGGTCATTTCGTTTACTATAAACGACGCAAGAGCACCTTCTGTTGCCTTAATAAACGCTGCAAGATGACTGGTGTTCATGTGCTGTTGCCAAAGCTCACGGCTTTCCCAATTCTCATAGAATAAAAATACCGCTGAATTTTCATTGTCCTGATGTAAGTCATACTGTACACAACCAGCTTCTTCCAACGTTGGGGCAACCAGCTTCAGCAACTCAGCTTTGACCAATTCGACTTTATCAGCATTCGCCTCAATTCTCGCTACGATCGTCAAGTTCTTGTTCATCTTCATTCTCCTTTTGGTTGTTTAAAAAAACGGCACCTGTGATGCAATGCTCTTCGGGTCTGGAGCTCGCCTCTGAACATCCGATAGCCTTAAACTTACCCCTGATGCCGGCGGATCTCTGCCAGCATTTCCCGTCCGCCATTCTCAAGAATATACCGGCCCAGTTGTTCGCCTAAGTGTTCCGCCTCCTGGCGGGGAGCCTGTTCGGATTTTCTCAGGATAGTGGTCCCATCGAGACTGGCAAGGCCGACGGTCAAGGTCAGCATATTATTCTCCAGCACCGCCAGTCCAAAGGCCGGAATTGAACAGCCGCCCTCAAGGGTGCGCAGAAAGGCCCGCTCGGCGAGAAGACAGGACTCACTGTCTTCATTATTGAGACAGTTGCGGATCATGCTCTTCTTGTCCGCAGACAGGGCGTCGGAAGACTCAATGGCGATGCAGCCCTGGCCCACCGGCGGGACAAACTCATTCTCCGGAAAGACCTTAACGATCATCTCTTCGTACTCCATGCGCTTAACCCCGGCATAGGCGAGCATCAGGGCGTCACAGGCGCCGTCCCGCAACTTCTGAATCCTGGTCTGCAGGTTGCCGCGCATCTCCACGGTCTCAACATGCGGATAATAATGCTTGAGCAAGGCGATCCGCCGTACCGACGAGGTGCCGATACGGATCTTTTTGGCAGGGTCATCCAGATCCAACCCCTTATCCAGGGCGAGCAGAACATCATTGACCTTTTCCCGCTCGGTAAAGGCGATCAGACCAAAGCCCGGGGGCAGGATAGACTGCATATCCTTGGCACTGTGCACAGCAATATCCGTGGCGCCGCTCTGCAGCTGCTCCTCCAGCTCTTCGGTGAAAACCCCTTTGCTGCCGATCTTGGCAATGGACACATCAAGGATCTTGTCTCCCTTGGTCTCCATGGAGCTGATCACCGTCTCCATGCCCTGCTCATTCAACATGCGGGCAACCGTCTCGGTCTGCCACATGGCAAGCTTACTCTTCCGTGATCCAATCTTTATTGTGGTCATTATCGTGTTTCTGCTTTATTTTTTAATTGTTGTCATTTCCACATTCTGCCTGGCACTCCGACAGATATGATTTGCCGGGCGCCATGCCAATAATCAGAGTTAAGAAATGCCTGCTTTTTTCTGGACGCCACCTTGTCTGAGCTCCGGCAGAAGTTATTTGCCAGAGTCCATGCCAATAAACAGCGAAACTGACTGCTGTTTATTGGGCGCGGCATAAGAGACCGTAAATAAAAAGAGCAGGAAAAACTTTGCTCTTTTTATAACAGACTCTAAGCTGTATCATAAAAGCTATGCGCTTCCTCCTCTACAACATACGCTACGCCACCGGCCAGGGTGTACGATACCATCTGCCGCTGCCTTTTTCCGGATTTTTCCGACATACGGCCAATACCCTGAACCAGATCGTCGATTTCATCGACTCGGTCCAGCCGGACATCGTTGCCTTAATCGAGGTGGACTCAGGCTCCTATCGTTCCGACCGATGCTGTCAGGCCGATATCATTGCCAAAAAACTTCATCAATTTCATATTGTTGAAACAAAATACGCGAACAATTCCCTGGCAAGAAGAGTCCCGGTCCTGAATAAACAGTCCAATGCCCTGCTCACCCGAGAAAAAATCACTTCCCATCACTTTCACTACTTCAACGAGGGATTCAAACGGCTGGTTATCGAAGTTGAACTTGCTGATATTGTTGTCTTTATTGTCCATCTATCGCTAAAATACCGACATCGACAACAACAACTGGAACATCTGCACCGTCTGGTCAAAAACAGCACCAAACCTATGATTGTGGCGGGAGACTTCAACACCTTTGGCGGAGACAGGGAACTGGAGCTTTTCAAAGCGGCAACCGGCCTGGAAGATGCAAACCCTCTGCACTTTCCCTCCCATCCCAGTCATGCACCCCATCGGCAGCTCGACTTTATTTTTCATAGCCCCGAGCTTGAAGCCGTCGATTTCCGCATTCCCGACATCCGCCTCTCAGACCACGCCCCGTTGATCTGTGATTTCAGGTGCCGTTAAGTCTTGAGCAAATCTTTTTTTGCTCAAGACTTTTACGGCACCTGATGCCGCATCCAATAATCAGCAATCAGTTCCGCTGATTATTGGCGTGGCGCTTGCCTAAAAAAAACAAATACCCAAGAGCCTTTTTTTGCTCAAGTCTTTACGGCACCTTATGCCGCGTCCACTAACCAGCAGTCTGTTTCGCTGATTGTTGGCGTGGCGCCTGACTAACAACATCCAAAGCACCAATTACACTTTGCTCAAAACGTTAAAGGCACCCGAAATCCGCTTCAGTCCCCGGCATATTCATTAATAAATCGCAGATATTCATCGCCACCTTTGGTTCGCCGCTGGATAGCCCGATGAATTGCGGCCATCACCCGCACCAGATCCTCCTTGGGGATATCCGGCAGATCCTCCTCGATAGTTTCGCTGAGAAGCTCGTAGCCCTTTTTCAGGGCGGGATCGTCCAGTTCCTGCACCGCATCCTTAAAATGATAGCGATCAAAGAATATTTCCAGAACTCCGGCGGCATCCTTATCCATGAAGCTTTCATCGGGATCAGAAAACCCCAGGCGGCACATGACGGATTCTATGGTACTGGCGATAAACTCCAGTTCTGGCGACCGCGAAAGGGTCTGAATTTCGTAATGGGGAACGTTGCGATAGTTTCTAACAGGCTTGCCAGTGTGATCAGCGGGGGCGCACTTTGCCATGATTTTGTCTGTTGAAAAAGAAATGGATGGTTGAAAAGGTTTATTGCGGATTCCCGACGCCTCATCGTCGGGGGTGAATTAAATGACACTCAATTTCTATTTATCCTTCTCTGATTTTTTTTTCAACTAATAAGCTTGCATGGTAGCGATACATTTGAAGGTAGGCGTGGCACAGAGAATAAAAAAAGCCGGGGCGTGGCTGACAAAGGAATAAAAAGTCAGGGGTATGGGATGTACGAGCAGAGACCTCTACAACCTTTCCTCGGCAGATTTTCGCAGATAATAATTATAATCGCCTTCATAGGTGTGGAGGGCGCCGTGATCGATGGCGAAAACCCGATTCACCAGCAAACGGAGAAAGCGCCGGTCATGACTGACCAGAATGACCGTACCGGTAAACTTCTGCAGGGCCTCGAGAAGTACCTCAATGGACTGGATATCAAGATGGTTGGTCGGCTCATCGAGAATAAGGAAATTCAGGGGCTGGGCCAGGAGAGTGGCCAGCACCACCCGGCTTTTTTCCCCGCCCGAGAGGTTGGCGATGCGCTTGTCCACATCATCGCCCTGAAAGAGAAAGGCGGCACAGAGATTCCGGATCACCCCGATATTGCCGGTGGGAATCACCGCCTGCACCGTCTCAAAAACCGTGAACTCAGGGTTGAGAAGCTCCATTGAATGCTGGCTGAAATAGCCGGGCAATACCCCGGCACCGATACGGACTGTGCCGCCTGAGGGCTCCACCTGACCGGCCAGAACCTTGAGAAAGGTGGATTTGCCAGCGCCGTTCACCCCCACCACCGCGATCTTTTCCTGACGCCGGATTACCCCGCTGACCCCGCCAAACACCGACTTCTCCTGGCCTGCGGTCGCTCCTGTGCCGTCCTTGGCACTTGCGCCGTCGTCCAGCATCCAGGACTTGGACAGGGCGTCCATCCACACCACATCATCGCCACTGCGCGGAGGTTCGGCGAACTCAAAGCGGACAACCTTCTGCTCCGGGGGGAGCTGGATACGCTCGATCTTCTCCAGCTTCTTGATGCGCGACTGAACCTGGGCCGCATGCGAGACCCGGGCCGCAAACCGGGCGATAAAATCCTCCTCCTTGGCCAGCATCTCCTGCTGCCGGCGGAAGCTTGCCAACAGCTGCTCCCGTCGTATCTCCCGCTCGCGCAGATAAAAATCATAATCGCCGCTATAGGTGGTCACCCCTTGCGCTGCTACTTCAATGATCCGGTTGACAATCCGGTTCATGAAGTCACGGTCATGGCAGGTCATAAGCAGCGCCCCCTTGAACTCCGTGGCCAGCCACTCCTCCAGCCAGATGATCGACTCCACATCAAGATGGTTGGTGGGCTCATCGAGCAGGAGCACATCGGGGCTGATGGTCAGAATTTTTGCCAGACCAATGCGCATCTTCCAGCCACCGCTGAAGGACTCCACCGGCCGTTGCCAGGCATCAGGACCAATCCCCAGACCGGTGAGTACCGCCTGAGCTCGGGCCTCAAGATCATATCCGCCCCGATGCTCAAACTCCTCCACCGCATTGCCATACCTTTCCAGCAGGGCATCCATGGCCTCATCATCCATGGGCTGGGCCATGGCCGCTTCCATTTCCCGCATCTGTTCGCCCAGGGCCGTGACTTCGCCTGCCGCCGCCATCACCTCGGCCAGAACCGGACGACCGGCCATCTCCCCTACGTCCTGGGAAAAATAGCCGATAACGGTTTTTTTCGCGCAGGAGATTTCGCCCTTATCCGGCTCTTCTTCTCTGGTAATCAAGCGGAATATGGTGGACTTACCGGCACCATTGGGCCCCACCAGGCCATTGCGGCTGGCAGGCAGAACCTGCAGGCTGGCATTCTGAAACAGGATCTGGGAGCCGTGCTGCTTACTGATATTGGTCAGATGAATCATGGGGAAATTATCTCTTTTTTCTGTACGGAGTGGACGTCGTTCTTGGTCTGCCTGTGGAGCGGGAGGCACCGGGTCGTCCATGGCCTCCGGTCGTTCCTGATCCTTCCCTGGAGCCCTCGGCACTGGGCCGTCCGTGACCTGGGGGAGGCGTCACCAGAAGGGACTCATCCGGCTGAACGCAGTGAAGCGATGCCCCGATATAGGCCTCGATATCGGGAAGGACAAAGGCATCTTCCTCGCAGGCAAAACTAATCGAGATCCCGGCAATCCCGGCCCTGCCTGTCCTGCCGATCCGGTGCACATAGTCCTCCGGTTCATAGGGCAGGGTATAATTGATGACATGGCTGATGCCGGTGATATGAATCCCGCGACCGGCCACATCGGTTGCTATCATCACCTTCACCTTTCCCTCACGAAAGGCCTCAAGCCGCGCCGTTCTCTTGTCCTGCGGGACATCACCAGTCAGCAAAGTGCAGTCCACACTGTTCCGCTCGAGCCGTTCGGAAAGCCTTCTGGCCTCATTTTTCATATTGGTAAAGACGATAATCCGTTCATGCTCCTTGCTGGTGATCAAATTATAGAGCACCGTATATTTTTCGGCGGTGGTGGTCAGATAGACAATCTGCTGCACCGTATCCACAGCCACCTGCTCCGGTTCCGACTCAATGGTGATGGGATCTTTGCACCATTGGGCCGACAGCTGTTTGACCTCCGGGGTGAAGGTTGCCGAAAAGAGCATGGTCTGGCGCTGTTCTTTGTTGGGGAGCTTGTAAATAATTTTACGCACATCGGGGATAAATCCCATATCCAACATCCGGTCCGCCTCATCAATGACCATGATTTTGGCCCGGTGCAGATTGATAACCTGTTTCCCAACATAATCAAGGAGTCGGCCGGGGGTGGCCACGACCACATCCACCGGTTGTTCCGTCAGATTTTTGCGCTGTTTCTGATAATCGGTCCCGCCATAGGCCGAGACAATCCTCAAGTTGGTATATTTGGCCAGGGCCCGGGCATCCTTGGCTATCTGGATTACCAGCTCCCGGGTCGGCGCGATAATCAAAGCCCGGGGCGTGCCCGCTGCTGTTTGCTGTTCTGTCTCTTTCAATAACTGGGTGAAGATGGCGATCAAGAAAACCGCACTTTTTCCGGTCCCAGTGGCGGCGCGGCCAATCAGATCACGACCGGGAAGGAGATCCGGCAGGGCTTGCGCCTGGATCGGGGTACAATACTGAAACTCCAGATCAGCGATGGCATGCATCAGCGGCAAAGGCAGATCAAGATCGTGAAATCTGGTCTTGCCGGCAACCGGCTCCACCACATAGGAAGACAGGTCCCACTCCGCCTGCCGAGGCTCCCTTTTTGGACGAGGACGACGGGGTTTTGCACTCTCTTCTACTGGAGTTACGGATTGAGATCCATCCAGTGGTGCCTGCTCCGCCACCATTTTTTGGGGTTCAGCAGACTTTTCCCCATCAGGGGCAGGATGGCCGTGTTCATTCTGTTCTTTCTTGCCGGATCTGGCGATGTTTCGGAGTTTGTTGCCGGCCTTTTTAAGAAATGCCTTAATCATTCAATACCTTATGATGCAGTTAAATTTAGCGAACTAGGGAAGTATCTCTATTCTTACAATGGAGAAAGAAAATCCGGACGCCTTTGCTACGCGAGAAAAAATTTACCCCCTATATACCATGTTCAGGGCGGAAACTCGAGACTATTAGAAGGTTTGGGGAGAACCATGGGCAGCCTGACTGCACGGTGACTGAGCCGCCGCCGTCCATCCCTGCACACGATCTGGATATCGACTGATTGCCATTGAAGAGAGAGGTGATAGGATGGTGAGGCATGTCCTGACGACAACGCAGCGCACTTTCCAGGTAAATGACTGACTTAAACAGAGCCTCATCCCACATGAGGGCTTTTGTCCACGAGTCGTCATTCCTGCGCACACGGGAATCCATACCATGCTGAAGTTACCAAGCTGGATTCCCGATAAAAGCACTCGGGAATGACGGTATGGTTATGTTGCAGGTAAGCAGTTGAGCAAAACTCCGAGAGCCGAAGCTAAGAAGTTACTATGCTTTTGATAAAATCCAAAGGAGATCACTACTGATCGAACAGTTGATGCAGGATAAGGATTCCATCAGGGGTGAAGGGTTCCTGCAAACTGCGCTGGAATACCTTGGGCACGGTCATAAACATCCCACCGGCAATTTCCTCCGGCTGCAGGATAAAGGGGCCGTCATGGGTACAGCGAAAAATCCGGCCCCAGACACGGTTGTCGGCATCCTCAAAATATCGATCAAAGAGGGGCAGCAGGGGTACCCCGGAAACCCCGAGTTCCTCAGTCAGTTCGCGGGATGCAGACTGTTCATAGGACTCGCCGGCCAGCACCACACCGCCTGCGGCCACATCCCAGTATCCGGGATAGATATCCTTGATGGTGGTTCTTTTCTGGACGAAAAGCTCTTCCTGCCGGTTAAAGACCAGGATATAGCTTGCCCGATGGATAAGGCCCTGACTGCGCATGCAATGACGGGGAAGGGCACCCGTCACCTGGTTCTGCCGATCTACGATCTGCACAATCTCGTTGGCCGGCAGGTTACCCACGCCTTTGTTCTCCCTTCAATCAGCCATTTCCATGGGGCGTCCGCAACACACCGGCACTGCGTCTCCCCCTTTGAGATGCATGTATTTATTGCAGGTGGTGCAGATCACTGTGCACTCTTCGGCGGCCTTGTCTTCGGTATAAGTGGTGGCCCCGGGAACGCCTTCAATAACAAATCTGGCCAGATTCTGCTTCAGCGGAATATACTCGCCGATGGCCGTCATCCGCTTATTCTCCCGGGCACAATCCACAACCTTGCGCCACAGGGTCTCCATGGACGCCGTCTCCTGCTCATTCTCCGGAATAAATTCGACAATATTTTTATCTACATGGATTTTCATGCTTTATTGTTCCTCCTTCCTATTTTTCTGCATCCGTAGTTTTTCAACAACCAGGGTGTTCAACTGTTTACAGTACCAGATAAAAAAGGAAATCAGACAGTCGGCCATTACACCCCTTTTCTGATTTCCTTCCACGAACAACCTGAGGCGCTCCCCCAGATCTCCAAGGGGGCCGAAGGGGCCAAAGACAACATCCCTATTTTTTCGCCTTCAAGGCCTGACCGATCTTATGGCCCAGAGCCGCACAGTTGGCCAGATCACTGGTTTCAGGGACATACTTCACCTTGATGCCGTCATCGATGAGATCAAACTTCATCTCGGTCATGGCCTCATTGAGCAGCTTCACCGCCTCACCCGACCAGCCGAAGGAACCGAAGGCGGCACCGATCTTGTTGGTTGGGCGCAGGCCGCGCATATACATGAGAAAGCCGGCCATCCTCGGCAGCAGCCCGTTGTTCAGGGTCGGACAGCCAAGAATAATGGCGCTGGCATCGAGGACCTCTTTCATAACATCGCTGCGATGGTTGTAACGCAGATTGTACAGCTTTACGGAGATCCCCTCATCCTGCAGACCATTGGCAACCTCCTTGGCCATCAATTCGGTGGAATGCCACATGGTATCATAGATGATCATGGCATTGCCCTTGCCCTCATTGCGGCTCCAGCGATCATAGGCGTCAATGGCCATCATCGGGTTAGACCGCCAGACCACGCCGTGATCCGGGGCGATCATCTTGATCTCAAGACCGCTCTCCTTGATCTTGGCAATGAGCTTCTTCACCAAAGGTGAGTAAAGGGTCAGGATGTTGGCGTAATATTTGGTCAACTCCTCCATCAGGATGGAGGGATCAATCTGATCGTCAAAACGCTCACTGGTGCCAAGATGCATACCGAAGGCATCACTGGAGAAAAGGATCTTGTCCTCTTTCACATAGGTGAACATGGAGTCCGGCCAGTGGAGCATGCGGGTCTCCATAAAGGCGAGGGTTTTTCCGCCCAGATCAAGGTCCTGACCCGGCACGACAACCTCATAGGGCCAGTCTTCGCGGTGAAAATGCTGGATCAGTGCCTTCTGCCCCATGGTGGAGCAGAAAATTTTCTCCGGCTTGATCAACTCGACCATATCCGGCAGAGAACCGGAATGATCCATCTCCACATGGTTCACCACGATATAATCAATCTTCCCGGGATCAACAATTTCGCTGATACGGGCGATCAGATCGGCCTTCATCGACTTTTTCACCGTGTCGATAAGGGTAATTTTCTCTCCCATGATCAAAAAGGCGTTATATGTGGAGCCTCTGTTAGTGGAGTATCCGTGGAAATCACGAACATCCCAGTCTATAGCCCCTACCCAGTAAATATTTTCAGCAATCTTGATTGGATTCAAGGTCCTACCCTCCTGTCAGAAATTGATAATTTCAAATCCTTGTTCAATATAGTTCGCCATTCCCGGATGCCCTGACATGTCATCAAGGAGGGGAAGGCCTGCTTTATTAATATCTTCGAGCACCTGCATCTTGGCAGAGCAGGCACGACAGACCCCTGCAAGCAGGCCCTTCTCGAGCATCTGCCGATAGAGGGCATTGAGAAAATGCCCATCCTGACTGATCTCGGGGATCAGCTTGGTCGCCTCACCCTCAATGATGATTTTACACTGATGCCCCTTTGCCGCAAGCTCCAGGCCATTGAGCAACACATGGATAAAACACATGGCTTGGCCCTGAAAGGCGACCAGCAGAATTTTCTTCGGCATTCGATACTCCTTCTTTTATGCAAACAGACATAAAAATAAATCAGTTATGGGACACAAAAGCATACCGTCCCATAACTGAATTGATGGTGAAACTCCGGCAGAAACAAGGCTTCAAGCTGCGCTACACAACCCTCACCCCGAAAAACGGGAGAAGCCCTTTTCGCGGTTTATTTCCTTAAAAATGAGGATTTATGTCCACGAGCCGTCATTCCCACGCAGGCAAGAATCCATAACACACTGAGTGTAAGAAACTGGATTCCCGATAAAAGCAGTGGGGAATGACGGTATGGTTGTTTCAAAACGGCCCCTAAACAGCGGTAAAGTCGTCCTTTGTCGCCCCGCACACCGGGCACTCATAAGTTTCAAAACGGCCCCTAAACAGCGGTAAAGTCGTCCTTTGTCGCCCCGCACACCGGGCACTCATAACTGTCGGGAACGTCTTCAAAAGCGGTGCCGGGGGCGATCCCTGCAGCAGGTTCACCCTTTTCCGGATCATAGACATAGCCACAAATGTTGCATCGATATTTTTTCATGGTTCCTGTACTCCCTGAAGATTGTGCAGGTGTCTCCTGCGTTTTCATATTTTCCGCCTGCACAGACCCCGGTCCAATCAGCGGTCTGAAGGCCTTCTTACTTGCCCCGCAGACCGGACAATGCCAGTCCTCGGGAAGATCCTTGAAGAGAGTCCCTTTCTCTATCTTTCCCTTCCGATCCCCCTTATCAGGATTGTAGATGTACCCGCAATTAACGGTCTGACACTGATACATTTCCTCTGGTGCTGCTGCCATACTCTTTCTCCTTGACGATGAATCAGAAATTGCCTTTCAGAGAGAAATTATGCCTTCCATGCGCCATGGAGGTTGCAATACTCCCTGGCCGTCACCTTGTCCGCCTTGACCGCGAAAATGGCCTCCGGCGCATCGCCGGGCTTCAAAAACTGACGATAACAGGCATCTCCGGCGATCAATTCTATCCATTCGATATAATGTTTCTCTTCCATGGGATGGGCCACGCTGCCGACATTCACCTTATAGCCGCCATCCACCTTGGTAATCACCGGAACATGCTTTTCCTTGGCGGCATCGACGGTATTCTCATCCATAAGAGCCATAGGTGCGCCGCAACAGACCAGCTCGCCGCCGCCTGCATGAAGAACCTCGACGATATTGCCACAGATATTACACTTATAAATTTCCATTTTTGTTGCCATGTTCAAGTCTCCTTAAAAAGTTATTTCTTTTAGACAGAAATCTTAAAACGCTTTTCCCTTCACCAGTCACTGACCCATTGGCCAATGACTCAACACATTTCAACCTTATTCATTCAGCAGCAAATGTCATCCAAGGAAAGAACAGACGATCAATCGTTGGCATGTTTACTGAGATAGTTAGCCACACCCTCTGCGGTGGGGGTCATCGCATCGTCCCCCTTTTTCCAATTGGCCGGACAGACATCGCCATGCCGTTCGGTGAACTGCAGGGCGTCAAGGACTCGCAAGGCCTCATCAACACTTCGCCCCAAAGGCAAATCATTGACCACCTGGCTGCGGATAAAACCTTCCTTATCAATGAGAAAGAGCCCACGCAGGGCGATGCCCATGGGCAGCAGGACGCCGTAACTGCGGGCGATGCTCTTGTCCAGATCAGCAACCAGAGGAAACTGGATATTGCCAATCCCGCCGGCATTGACGTCGGTATTTTTCCAGGCAAGGTGGGTAAAATGGGAATCCATGGAAACACCCACCACCTCACAGTTGCGCTCTTTGAACTGTCCTAGAGCCCGGTTAAAGGCAAGGATCTCGGAAGGACAGACAAAGGTGAAATCAAGGGGATAAAAAAAGAGCAGAACATACTGACCACGCAAGTCAGAGAGGGTGAACTGGTCATTAAATGAGTTGTCCGGCATGACGGCAGTCGCCTTAAAATCAGGGGCTTCATTGGTTACCAGGGGCTTGCAGATCGCTTCAGTTGCTGGGGTATCCATCATCTTCTTTCCTTTTATATTTGAAGTTATTGTCAAAACAGAGGAGCACCCGGAATCAATCCTTGATCGCCTCCCGGCCTTCTGCGGTGATTCCATAGCGGCAGCGCTCAGGGCTGTCCACATAGCCTTTTTTCTTCAGGTCGGTCACGCGTGTACTCACGACCTTGGCATCAAGACCGGTCGCTGCCGCAATGTCTTTTGCGGCACAGGCACCGGCACAATCGGCCATGGCCCGCAACACCTGTTTCTGCTCGTCGGTCAGTTCTGATTTTTTGCAACTGCATGCGCATCCACATCCCATCGTATCATCTCCTCGTAGTTCTTTTGTTTTTTCTTGACAGCGAGGACAGAGCCCAACAAATTCGACTCTGCATCCTGTTATAATATACCCATCCACTATCGCATGTGAAGGATAATTTTCCTTTTCCGCACCTAAAAACACATTCTCTACCCGGTGGCATTTCACACAGACAACATGGTCATGGGCAGCGGGGTCGTAGTCAAACCGCATCTCCCTTCCACGTATTTCCAGCCTGCCGATCACACCACTCTCCACCAGCAATTCCAGATTCCGATACACCGTGGCCAGACTGATCTTCGGCATTTTCTTCCTGACCAGCCTGAAGAGCTCATCAGCGGTGATATGTTGGCTGTTTTGCTGCAATTCTTGTAAAATCAGTTCACGCTGGCTGGTCTTTCGGCACACCATCTCGGCTCCTTATCAGGAATGAGTCTCAAAACTAATGAGTCCTAAGAGCTGAGTCAAGTTTTATTTTCCAGGGACGGGAACAAATAACAGAAGCTGAATATTCAGACTGGACTGATCTGGATGCACAGAAAGAAGAGGGAGAAGAGCGACAAGGCGGGAAGAAGGAAGGAGAAACGATAATTTAACAGACAGGAGCCACCGGATGTGCGGAGATCAACTCTGGGGAAAAAAGAGGGCGGGCTGTGCGTAGCGAATCCTGAGATCCTGCTGGATCATGGGTTCCAGGATGGCATCAAACATCGAGCGCTGGCAATCCACCTGCGCCATGTGGCCGTTACGCTGGAAGGCCATGGCGCGGCAGCCGCCAAAACAGAGGGGCAGATACGCACACTCACTACATTGTGGCTCCTTTTTCCAGTGATCTAAACACCAGGTCTGCTGCCAATCCTCGCCTATTCCATGCCGGATGTCACCACAGGCAAGCTCCAGGTGACCAATCAGGGTGACACACTTGTAAATGGTCCCGTCATGGTCCACGGTAAAGGCATCATCTATGTCCACCATGCAGGGACTTGGATACAATTTTGGGAAGGTATAGCCTCGCTGCATGATCTCCGCACGCAGAGCCAGCGAGGCTGCGTGTATCCATGGCTCATCGTTGGTGCAGCAACCGCCGGTGAATTCGGGGTTTGCAAACTGATCGTTGATCTGCATAACCGGATAGAACTGGACGCTTGCAAAATCGCCGGGCACAAACCCCCTTTCGGTCAGGGCATCAAGCAGGGCGGGAAAGATGGCGTGATTCTCGGCGGTATAGTTGCCGCTCAGGGTGATGACGCAGAGGCCCCGGCAGGCCAGAAGGTTTTCGACGATGAGCGACCAGCTGCCGCGCCCGTCCTTGAAGGGGCGGAAGCGGTCGTGATTGGCCGCCGTCCCGTCGATGGTAACCTTGATGCTTTGAAGCCCCAGGGCAACCAGCTCCTCCACCACCGTCGGGATGAGCAGCGACCCGTTGCTCACCAAGGTAAACTCGAAAACCCCGCCCAGCGCCTCGATGGCAGGTTTGAGGCGTTCGGCAAGATAGTTGATGCGCTGAACATAAAGCAGCGGCTCGCCGCCATAAAAGTCAAGAATGAGCCGTTTCTTTTTCCCAGCGCTGAACCGGGCCAGCAAAAAAACCACCAGTTGGTCGGCGGTGGAGTCGCTCATGGCAGCCGCCCCCTTGAGGCTGCCCTCGTAGCAATAGACACAGGCGAAATTGCAGGCCATACCCAGGATCACTGCCGCCCGCAGATTGGGGTTCAGGCAATTGAGCTTTTCAAGGTAGCCGCCCATCTCTTTCTGTTCACGGGCCGGGTCGTCCACCACCATGGAAAGTTTAACCAGAGATGCAGTCAGCTCGGGGCTGGCGCTGTTGTCCTGAATGGCGGCCAGGGCTTCGCCGCTAACCATGGCCAGACCGCCGGTTCTAGTGGAGAAGAGCAGTCGCTTCTCCGGCTGGCCGGGCAGGGGGAAGATTTTCAGATAATGGGAAAGGGGCATGACAGGACTCGGAGAATGGCCCTTTGGGGGATGACTCCCTCAAAGGGCCGGGTTAGGTTAGCGATCGACAGAAGCAGATGATGGCGCACTGGGCCTACCTACACAACAAGCAGCCTCAACCGCCACCTCCTCCGGTTCCTTGCCACAATCCAAGACGACGACCTCTTCATTTTTTTCTACATCCATGTCATACCTCCTTCAATTAAGGTTAATCCCAGAACCACCATAGTTCATGGGTAAAATCTGCGCGGGCTGTAAGTCCTGACTCAGAAGGTCACCCGCATACCGGCCAGCAGCCAGCGGCCCGGCATAGGATAATAACTATCTGAAGTGGCGTTGCCATTGAAAAGGTTGTACGCCTTAGCGTAGAGTTCACAGGACAGCCAGTCAGAGCTGTAAACGGTACGGCCTAGACTGAGGTTCCAGGTCATATCCGCAGCTTGCCCCGTCAGCCCCGCGACCTTGTCCGAGGTCCACCAGATATAATGGCCGGCCAGCTCTCCTTTCCAGCCGACTGCATCACGGTAGCGCAGGATCAGGTTGGTGGCGGTGGAAGAATCGTCCTCTTCCTGCTCGTCCTCCGGGGTCACCAGTGTGTAAGTGGCGTTGGTGGCCAGGCTGAGGTCATGCCAGGGGGTGGTCTCCAGCTCCGCCTCGAAGCCCTTGCGCTCGCTTTTTCCACCGTTGGTTACGGTTCCGGTGCTATAATCAGCGATAAACCAAGTATCGGTGACATGGTGAAGAAAGGCGTCCATCTTGACATTCATAAAGGAAAGGCTGCGATTTTCCACCCCCACCTGAAACGAGGTGACTTCTTCCGGCTGGAGCTGGGTATTGGGGTTGTCCCAGATACCGCCACCGGCAATATAGGAGAGGACGGGGTACTGGAAGCCGCGCGCGGCAGTGCCCCGCAGCAGGGTATCGGGCCGGAGCAGGTAGGTTGCGCCCAGGGAGGGGCTGACCATGGAGCCGCTAATGCTGTGCTGGTCGTAACGCATGCCCGGGGTAAGGGTGAGTTTACCCAGGCGCATGGTGTCATTGATAAAGAGGCCCCAGACCTCTTCAGACCCAGGCCTGGACTGATCCTGGCTCGGTGCTCCCCAGCCAAGTGGCCACGGTTGCTGAGCCCAGGGGCCATAGTCAGTGACAGTGTCCATCTTACTGCGGTTGATCTCAGCCCCGAGGGCCACCTGCTGCCAGGAGTCGTGCCAAGTGAGCAGGCCATTGGCCCCCTGACTCTGCTCATGCCAGTTAGCCTGATAGAACAAGGCGCCGGGGTCGCCCTCCGGGCTGGAGGAGAGGATGTCCCGGTTGTCGATGTAGTTCCGCTCATAATCTCGGACACCGATATTGAGGTGGAGCGATTCGGTGAGCGGGGTGTCGTAGTTGGCAGTGACGAAATGGCTGCGATCGCGGGTATCCTCGCTGAAATAAGGAGTCCTGTAGTCGAAATCACCGGTGCGGTAATGGGGATCGACGGCCATGCCGGAGAAGGTGAGCAGCCCCTTGTTCGGCAGATCAACGGTGAGCTTGCCGTAAGCCCGGCCAGAATCGTAATAGTGGTTGTTCAATAGACCATTGGAGTCCTGCTGACCGGCATAGAGAAAGTAGCCGACCCGGTCCACCTTGCCGGCGATATCCGCCTCGTAGGCCCCCACCTGACGCTCGCCAAATTCGCCGGCCACCGAACCGCTGGGCTTGTCGCCCGGACCAGGACTTTTGGTGATGATATTGATCACCCCGCCCTGGGAGGAGCCCCAGACCGCAGAACCCGGGCCCTTAATGATCTCGATGCGCTTGATAATGCGTAAGGGGATATGAGCAAGATCGGCCGCCCCGGACATGGCCGAGTTCAGACGAACACCATCAATAAGCACCAGTACATGCTCTTCCCTGCTGCCCTGGATATAAACCCGTGCACCCCCACTAAAATCGTCCGGTTGCATCTTCACCGAGACCCCGGCCACCCGGTTTAACACCTCGGGAAGGCTCTGGGCGTGGATGGCGTCGATCTCTTTCGCAGTGATAACGGTGACATTCTCCGCCACCTGGGTGATGGGTTTGGCGGCGCGGGTGGCCACTTCCACCATCTGGGTGTCGTCAAAATACATGGCCAGCAGGGGATCACCTTCGCCAGCCTTGGCGACAGGGACAGAGCAGAGCAAGGCTGCAAGCAGCGAGGAAAATCCAACGGATAAAGGGGAATACTGAACAGAGGACATCATCCTTGAGTTCCTTCTTATAAAGGGTTTGAGAAAAACCAACGGAACAGCCTTCTGCCGCTGAGCTGGTTCATTTCCCTTGCGAAATAAAAAAGTTTGCTATTAGATAGGAGATGAATGGTTGCAAATCAGCAACCTCCCCGACCCTGTGCCCCCAAATGAAACAAGGCCACCACATCTTCGCGCCCCTGCTCCTTCTTCTGCCGCTTTTGGGCCTGCTGCTGGCCGCAACCGCTCGGGGAGAGGAGTGCGTTCTATTGCAGTCATCCGGCCTGAAGCCCTATGAGGAGGCCCGTCAGGGCTTTGAAAAGGGATGGAACGCCGAGCCGCCAAGGTCGGGACCCAAAACGATCATCCGCGACAGCGTAACACAGATACTGCTCTCAGAACAACCCCAGGAAAAACAAAAATCACTCAAAGCCCAACTGCAAAATGCACAACTGGTGGTGGTGATCGGCGACCCGGCCCTGGAGTTCGTCCGTGACCTGAAAGAGACGCCGATCCTCTATCTTCTCGCCCCCTCGGCAAAGAACCTGCCCGCCAACTTCACCGGCATCGACCTGCGCATCCTGCCTTCCCGGCAACTGGAGGCAATGAGTCGGCTTATGCCCAGGCTGCGCCGCGTCGGCGCCCTGTACAACCCGGCCGTGAACGGCCAATGGGTGCAAGAGGCGCTGACAAATCAGGTGAACAGTCTGGAGAGCCTGCTGTTCAAAAAGGTTTTCTCCGCAAGCCAGGTGCCCGAGGCAATACAAAGCCTGAGCAAGGACAGCATCGACGCCTACTGGCTGCTGCCGGACGAGCTGCTCACCAGTCCCCAGGCGATGGAGGAGCTGCGGCAATTCTCCATGGCCAACCGGGTTCCGATTATCAGCTTTTCGGACAAGTACCTCAAGGCCGGAGCCGCCGCTGCCATCACCCTGGATATGGATGCCATGGGAAGCCAGGCGGCAACAATGGCGGAACGCCTCCTCACCGGCACAAAGCCGGAAGCAATGCCGGTGGAACCCCCTCAGGGACAGCGGATAATCGTCAACACCAGTGCCTTTCGGCGGATGGGAGTACCGATCAACGAGGCGGTGGTGGACGAAATCTACGGGGAGGAGAGCCGACCATGAGCCTTACCCCGCGACCTGTTCCGCCCAAGATGGGCCTCAATCTCAAGATCCTGTTGACCCTGTCGCTGATCTTGCTGGCCTTTTCCGTAACGTTCGCAACAGTCTTCACGGTAATCCAGCAAAGAGAATTGAAACGCCATCTCAACCAGCAGGGAACAATGATGGTCACCCTGCTTTCCGGCTCTCTCCAGTCGGGCTTGTTTTTCAGCGATCAAGCCGGTATTGAGAAGGCAGTACAGACGTTCCTGTCCCTCAATCTCCATCAGAATCTCAAGGTGGTGACGGTCTACGATGGCAAGGACGGGGTGACACTGCGCCATCTTCTCAGCACACACGACAGCCATCCCAGCCCACTGCCGCCCGTCGCCGCCATGGCCGGTGCCCTCAACGCCTTTCACCTCATGGGTAATCAGGCACATATATGGGAGGACGGTGATCTGATCATCTTCACCACCCCGGTCTCGGTTGTAACCGACCAGAAGAGCAGTGAAGCCCTGTACTTCGACACCAGAGAGGAGGATGGCAATCAGATCCAGGAGCATACCGTCCTTGGCTGCACCCAGTTGGTGATAGGCAAGGAAGAATTCAAGCGAGCGGTCAGATCGATCGCGCTCCAGACCGCGTTGCTGACCATTCTTTTCCTCCTCATCTCTCTGGTCGCCACTTATAAACTGACCCGTATCACCATGGCTCCGCTCGAGCAACTGATCCGCACCATTCAGGCACGGAGAGGCGTTCAGGCAGAGGAGGAAACAGATGACGTGGCCTTCATTGGCGACACCTTTGCCGGGCTTGTGAAGGATCTTGAGACCTCCTTTTCCACCATTCAAGACCTGAAAGATGGCCTGGAGCAGACGGTGACGGAACGCACCCGGGAGCTGCAACAGGCCCTGAACGAACTCCAGGAAACCCACCTGCATCTGGCCCAGTCGGAAAAAATGGTGGCCATTGGCCGGCTGGTGGCGGGCGTGGCGCACGAGATCAACAACACCACCAACTTTGTCAGCGGAGCGCTGCCGCCCATGCGCAAACGGCTGAGCGAGCTTGGCGAACTCCTGCGGAATCAGAATGGCAAGCCTCCGGATCAGGAGCGCTGCGAGATCATCTTTAAAAAGCTGGCCATTCTTCTGGAAAATATCAGCGAGGGGGCGCGCCGCACCAACAAGATCGTCGGCGACCTCAAAACCTTTGCCCGCCCGGCAGATGAACAGCCCGGCCCGACAGACATCAACCAGTGCCTGCACACCACCACCGCGCTTGCCTATCCGGAGTTCAAGCATCGTATCGAGTTAACCCTGGAGCTGGCCCCAGATCTGCCTTTGGTGGAGGCCGTCAGCGGCCAGCTCAACCAGGTGTTTATGAACCTGCTGCTCAACGCGATCCAGGCACTGCCCGATCATGGCGCCATCCTGATCCGCACCTGGACGGTGGAGGATCAGGTACACATCCTGTTCCGTGACAACGGCCCCGGCATTCCGGACGGGGTAATCGACCGGATCTTCGAGCCCTTCTTCACCACCAAAGAGGCATGGAAGGGTACAGGGCTGGGGCTTTCCATCTCCTACGGGATCATCAGAAAACACCAGGGCAAGATCCTGGTTCGGAGCGAACCGGGCCAGGGTGCCGAATTTGAAATCATCCTGCCGCTCAAGCGGCGGTAATTGCGCGCGGTATTCCATACAAGAAAGAGAGAAAACAGGCATGCGATGACGAACATATTGATTTGAAAGGGATTAGCAGAAAGAACCATTAACAATCACCGAGGAAACACTGTGGAAACGAATTTGAGCAAAGTGCTTTACGTGGACGACGAAGAGATCAACCTGATCAATTTCAAAGAAGCGCTCTGCGACAGCTTCGAGATTCTGACCGCCCTTTCCGGCGAAGAGGCCCTGGAGATGCTTGCGATGGAACCCGATATCGCCCTGGTGGTCAGCGACCAACGAATGCCGGGAATGAAAGGTATCGACCTGCTGAGCCGGGCCCGGGAACTGGCCCCCCATGCCGAGCGGATCATCATCACCGGCTACACCGATCCTGCCGATATCATCGCCGCCATCAATGAGGGACATGTCTACCGCTACATTCTCAAACCCTGGAGCGAGGATGACCTGTTGATCACGGTCACCCTGGCCACCGAGCGCTACCATCTCAAGCAGCATAACCGCGAGCTTATGGAAAAGCTGAACCGGAATAACCTGGAACTGAAGGATCGGGTCCGGGAACGCACCGCCGAGCTTGCCATGATCAACCAGACCCTGATCGCCAAGGTTGAGGAACTGGAGAAAACCAAATATGAATTAAAGACCCTGCAAGGGCTTCTTGCCATCTGCTCCTACTGTAAAAAAATTCGGGACACCAATGATACATGGATACCACTCGAAGAGTACCTGCACAAACACTCCGACGTCCTCCTCACCCATGGCATCTGCCACGAGTGCTATGAGCGGGTGATCAAGGAGATCCCGGATCAGGTGGCCCAGTTTCTGGGCAAGGGGCTGACTGAGATTAAAAGCGAAACATAGGAGATCAGCTTGACTTCCCGCGATGGGAAGTTACTTTATGACCACCCTGCGTCACCGATATCCCCTGAATTTTCCCGGGATAGACTCTTGCACCTGACTCGGGGAAATTCAGGCCATAAAGCCATTTCGATGGTGCAATGGAATCCATGACCAACATCGATCAAGCCAAACCCTCTCGCCTTCTATGAACAACATCATTGACGTCATCCATCTGAGCAAAACCTACGGAGACAATCAGGCCGTAAAAGATGTCTCTTTTTCGGTCAGCGAGGGCATCTGCTTTGGCCTGCTCGGCCCGAACGGCGCGGGCAAAAGTACCACCATGGAGATGGTGGAGGACATTATCACCCCCACAAGCGGCCAGATCCTCTATCATGGACAGCCGCGACGGGCATCGTTTAGGGAAGAGATCGGCATCCAGTTCCAGCACACCTCGCTGCTCAGCTTTTTAAGCGTCGAAGAAACCCTGCTCTCCTTTCACAAACTCTACAAGGACCCGGATGACATCGAGGCCCTGACGGAGCGCTGCGACCTGGGCCCGATCCTGAAACGACGCAACGACCAGCTTTCGGGCGGACAGCTGCAGCGACTGATGCTGGCCCTGGCCCTGGTCAACAAGCCACGCCTGGTCTTCCTCGATGAGCCTTCCACCGGCCTTGATCCCCAGTCGCGGCGCAATCTCTGGGAGATCGTGCGCGCCATCAAGGCAGACGGCAAGACCATCATCATGACCACCCACTCCATGGAAGAGGCAGAATATCTCTGCGACGAGGTGGCGATTATGGACATGGGCAATATCATCACCTGGGACACCCCGGCCCGCCTGATCCAGACCCATTGCCGGAAAAGTTCCGTTCTCCTCCCTGAATCCGCCTTCAAGTCAGACCTTACATCCATCCCCTTCCCCTGGAAGCGGCGCGAAGACACCATTGTCATGGAAATAGGACAGGTGAACGAAGGACTCAGCACCTTGCTCAGTCTCGATATCGATCTCTCGGAGATGGCCGTCCACTCCTCCAACCTGGAAGATGTGTTTCTCTGTCTGACAGGGAAAGGGTTGAGGGATTAGAGGCCGTTATACAGTGAGCAGAGCTTCACCTGCTCACTGCATTACGGCCTCTTATGCCGCGTCCCAAGAA
>JAFLKM010000060.1 GCA_019163335.1 Desulfobulbaceae bacterium
GAGCCTAAATATAAGCAGCTGTTATTGTTTGATTAAACGTTGGGACACTAATGATCTGAATATATAGTTGATGTAAGACAGCACAGTATGAGCATATGTTGAATTTTAGCAGTTTGCAAAAAAAATTTGAATTTTCTGAGGTAAATGCAGAAAACAATGAGAAATCGGCTGTTACAAGAAATGTAGCAGCGGTAATGGAATGGAAAGACAGGAAAATTGAGTCTTGCTATGCTCTGCCTTATTCTCAAGGCAGTTTCGGCTTATGACAGTATTGGACTAAGGGCTGTTGTTCCTGGAGCGCTTACGAATAAACTATCCAATGAGCCGATATTGAATATTGAAAACTGACTATTCCAACTATTCCTATCGATATGAGGTAGCTTGCCTGCTGTGAATCAGAGATTCAATGCTAACCTTAACCAGTTAATCAAAAACTGGCCTTTAACTTCTTCCTGAGTCATTCTAATCATCCCAAGGGTTGATAACGTTGACACCTGCGGCTTGGAATGGAGTGACATCTCGTGTCGCGATGCTAAATCGGTTGGTAGCAGCAATAGACGCAATGTATCCATCTGCTGCAGAGATTGCGAAGCCGGCAGATTTGGCTTTTGCCATGAGCTCAGCATAAGCGGTCGTGCAGTCCATATCAAACGGGCGTACACGTCCGGCAAACAGCGGCAAGATTTGATTTTCAAGACTGGTTTGCAGTGCATCTCGTCGCTTTCCAACTGGAAGGTTTGCAACTCCAAAACGCAATTCTGCCACAGTGATTGCAGATAAATAGAGCGTTTCTAATGATTGTGCATCAATCCAGTTAATAACACGGGCCTCAGGAGCTCGACGCAACGGTTCCGAAATTACATTTGTATCCAACAGTATCATTCAAAATTCACAGGTTCGGCCGGAGATTTATCTCGGCTCTGCTTAAAAAGCGAAAATTCATCATCGCTCAAATTGATTTTGCGACCAATGCCAGCAAGTAAAGAACCAAGTTTTACCCTTCCTGCCGGCTGGACGGCATTTTCCAGTATCTCACGAATTTCAGCTTCGGCGCTTCGGCCATGCTGTGCGGCTCTAACCCGCAAAGCGCGATGAACCTCATCCGGTACGTTTCTGACAGTGACTGATGGCACGATTTCACCTCCTTCTTTAGCTTTATTTACTTGCATCGTACCACAATGCAAGCAAGTAAAGCAAGAGTCGCATTTTCAAAAAAGTCCACCCCATCTTTATCATTTTTTTTTACAATAGATCGAATGGTAACCGTCCAGAGGATGGACACAAGTTCATTGATGGTTAGTTTGCAAAGAGATATCAAAAGACATCAAGTTGTCACGTTGACAGGCCCTCATAGTAAAAAACACAGTGTTAGCCGCCTATACGCTGCTTCCCTGCTGACAGACTAAATCCAGCCGGTCAGGTGGTGTATACGTTTGGTACATGCCGATAATCGCAGATTCCCTGAGGGGGAGCACCCATGCCAGCTTTACAATCCTTTTCGCGCTTCGTCAAAAGAGCACTTCTTCTTACCATCCTGGTCTTTCAACCAATCAACGCCGCAGCGCTCACCGTCGAGGAGATCAGCTTCCAAGAGAGCGTCAGCATTGATAACAAGCAGATCCCGATTCGAGGCGCAGCACTTCTGCGCTGGTTTAAAATCTTCAAGGTCTACGTGGCGGCTCTTTACCTGCCTGAAAACGGTTCTCCCAATGATGTTCTGGCCGATATCCCAAAGCGTCTTGAAATAAGCTATCTCGTATCCATACCCGGACCAGATTTTGGCAAAGGGGCAGAAGCGATTCTGGAACGTAATAACAGTCCGGGCGAACTGGCTCACTTACGAAGCCGCATCGACCAACTCAACGCAGTATATCGTGATGTCAAGCCCGGTGATCGATATGCTTTGACCTACGTTCCGGGCCAAGGAACAGAGCTGAGCTACAATGGCCAACCACTCATCACCATCGAGGGGGTAGATTTTGCCGCAGCATATTTTGGTATATGGTTGGGAAAAGATCCTATTGATATGGAAATGCGCAGCCGACTGATCAATGGAGGTTAAAAACCTGGGAAAAAATTCGGGAGAGTATCATGCCACTTCGTAATCAATCATTCTGGTTGTTCTTTTGTGCCCTCATTGCATTATTGATGACAAGCTGTTCTTCGGTGCAACTCTCTGACTACGCAAACCAGAAACCTCGGTTTGACATGCAGGAATACTTCAACGGGCACGTTGTTGCCTATGGCATCGTCCAAGATCGCTCGGGGAAGGTTATTCGCCGCATGACGGTCGATATGCAGTGCAGCTGGGTAGGCGATACCGGCACACTTGATGAGAATTTTACCTACACTGACGGCAAAAAAGAACGCCGCGTGTGGGCAATCAAAAAACAAAATGATCAGTACATCGGTTTCGCAGCCGACGTCGTCGGTGAAGCTTCTGGAGCCGCAGCAGGCAATGCCTTGAATTGGAAATATGTGCTTGCCCTGCCTGTTGGTGACAAGGTTTATAACGTGAACTTTGACGATTGGATGTGGCAGCTTGACGACAAAATCATGATGAACCGGGCTGTCTTCTCGAAGTTTGGGTTCAAATTGGGTGAAGTTCTTATCACCTTTTACAAGCAATAGCTTGTGTACCATTGGTTACCGTTGAAGGGACTTATTTCGCTGCTAGAAATTCTGGTATCCGGCTAAAGGGATCTTCTGATCAATACCTTCATGAACAAGGCCCTATTGGAAAGGTTTGCAATATGCACCAGTCTGGTTGGTCATGGGAACAAATTGCCTGATGAAATCCTTAGAAACCATTATTACAATCAGGTCTTCTGCAGCCTCGGCGTGGGACCTTGTTAATCGACACTCGGCGATGGCCTGAGTGGGGCCCATCTGTCTTCCGAGTCGATTGTACCGACCGCTACATCGGTCCAGGGACTATCGGTCAAGTGCAGACCGCCTTCGATATCTGGCTCCCTTTTAAGGTTACGGAATTCACTGCTGATCGATACTGGCGCTGGAAGGTAGCCGGTATTCCGTCCACAGGACACCAAGTTGAATCGATTGGCCCCAACCTCTGCCAAGTACTCTTCGATATGCCATGGCTGGCCGCACCCTACCTTATAATTTGCAGACTGGCGGCTCAACGGATTAGAAACATTCTTGAAGAGGAGCGACGAAACCCTGAATGAATATTCCTGCTAAAAACATCCTGTCGAAACTGAGCGTCCGGCTCTCTGCCAGTCGAGAAACAGCACCTATATTAGCTTACGAAGAAGCAAGTTAATCGTATCTATTCACGCCGGAAAGGGGGATGCTTTTTTTATAAAAATTTCTTGCTGGAATACTCGGGAGAGGTGGTGGTTTTGACTTTTCTCTTTTAATGTTGGGAACAAAAATCAAATGACATAAATTCAGCAGAAGTGATGGCAGGCATACTTTCAAGACATAAAAAAAGGGGTTAGAAATGAATCTAACCCCTTAATATTTACATGGTGGGCGAGGCGGGAGTCGAACCCGCGACCTTCGGCTTCGGAGGCCGACACTCTATCCAGCTGAGCTACCCGCCCATATTTTATACACTTACAGAGATAGCTTTTCAGCTTTAAACTATTTTTCAGACTCGTGCATTATCTTTTTCCACCGGACAACAATCCTGCAACACCACAAGACGCCCGCTAAACAGTCGCGAAGGGGTGAAACTATTTGCTCTTTTCCTGCTCCCTGACTATGATTTCGGGGAAACATGTCCCCTGCAACTCACCCGACTATCACCATTTCAGGAGAACCATCATCATGGACGCGGTACAGGCTCCGGTTCAATATCTGCACACGGTCAAAGATTGGTTTATAGCCAACGGCATTAGTGTTCTCATGGCC
Organism: Desulfobulbaceae bacterium; assembly: GCA_019163335.1. Taxonomy (GTDB): domain Bacteria; phylum Desulfobacterota; class Desulfobulbia; order Desulfobulbales; family Desulfocapsaceae; genus UBA2270. The sequence continues at coordinate 3,877 of JAFLKM010000060.1, forward strand.
ATTTTCATCTTCATTATTGGCCGCTGGCTGGCACACTGGTTTGCAAATCTGGGCCAAAAGGCCTTGCTCAAGGGAGGAATAGATGAAACCCTGGCTCGTTTTCTCAACAAGCTCATCTACTACAGCCTCCTCACAGCCGTGGTTATTGCCTCCGCCGACCAGCTTGGCATCAAAACCACCTCATTTGTCGCCATTCTCGGCGCCGCCGGCCTGGCCATTGGCCTGGCACTCAAAGACTCCCTGGCCAACTTCGCCGCCGGGGTGATGCTGATCCTCTTCCGCCCGTTCAAGGTCGGTGACGTAATCTCTGCCGGCGGGGTGACAGGCGCAGTTCAAGCCATTGACATCTTCAGCACAATCATCCTGACTGCCGATAACCAGAAAATTTTTGTCCCCAACAGCGCCATCACCAAGGGGGTTATCACCAACATCAATGCCGAAGCAACCCGTCGCATCGATCTGTTGGTCAGAATTGGGTATCAGGATGACATGCATCAAGTCAAAAAGCTTTTACGCGAACTCCTGCAGGCAGAAAAACGGGTCCTGACCACACCCGCACCGGTTATCGCCGTTGCCGAACTGGGAGAAACGGGCATCCAGATCGTTGTCCGCCCATGGGTCAAGACCCCTGACTACTGGGATGTACGCTTTGCTCTCACCGAAAAGATCAAAGAGACCTTTGACGAAAAAGGAATTTCTTTTCCCTCTTCCCCGCAGGCGCTCCTGCTCAACCAAAAAACCTTCGAAAAAACAGAGTGCTGAAGAGCGCGAATGCTCTTCTCTTTGTCGCAGGTCTATCTTCAGGGAGTCTTGCAGGATTCCAGATATGCTTCCCATTCCAGGGGAAGCATATTTTTTTTCAGGGTATTACAGGCCTTGCAGGAAGGAACCAGATTATCTCGGGTACTGCGTCCCCCCCGGGTCAGGGGCACAAGATGATCCATGGTCAGCTCTTTGAACGTAACAATCTGCTGACAATAATAACATTGCCCGGAGGCGGTTTTCTGCTGCCACCAACGGCTCTTGCGCATCTCTCTGGCCTTGGCCCGCTCTGTACGGATTTCGGCCTCATCCATGCCGTCAAACCCAAAAGAATCCATCATCTAGTCCACCAATTCTCCCAGCAGAAACCGGCGAGCCGCCCCAATAAGATATAAGGAACCAGCCACCACAATCAGGTCTCCAGCCCCGGCCAGAACCTCAGCCCGCACCAGAGCCTGTTCAACATCGACGATACAATCACAACGCAACTGAACGGTCTTGTCAAGATGGGCAAACAACTGTTCGGGAGAAGCGGCCCGCTCTCCCGCAGGCTGGGTCAACAGTACAACACCTGCCAATTCAGCAATAAGCGGCAAGGTATTATCCAGATCCTTATCCAGCATGGCTCCCCAGACCACGATCAAACGGCGGTACTCATACTCCTGACGCAGGGTTTGCACCAGGCTCTCCACCCCGGCTGGATTGTGCGCCCCGTCAAGGAGATAGCAGACCACGGCGGCATCGGTTGCCTCCCCCGATGCCGCCACCGTGCGAGCTTGGCGATCAAGACAGAAATGCTCAAGACGCCCCGGCCAACGCACCCTCGCAAGACCAGAACGAATGGCGTCAGGGGACACCAGAAACCCGTGCGGCTGGAGCAGGGCCAATACCGCCAGAGCCAGGGAGGCATTGACAATCTGATGGCTGCCGCGCATGGAACAGCGCAAGGAGTCAAGACAGCAACCAGCCAGACCCTTACCCACCGGCTGCCACGACCAGAGATGACCCGTGCCCGGACTGGCTGAGAAATCCTGCCCATAACAGTAGAGGGGCGCATTTTTTTCCTCACAGGTCCTCGCTACTACCGTCAAGCCTTCATCTTCCGCCAGTCCGGAAACTACGGGTACCGAGGCCTTGACAATCCCCGCCTTTTCCGCCGCCACCGCCGCAACGGTGGTGCCAAGATAGGCCTCATGATCCATGGTCACGTTGGTGATCACCGAAACCAGAGGAACAATCACATTGGTGGCATCCAGCCTGCCGCCCATTCCGGTCTCAAGGATCACCAGGTCAAGGTTTGATTCAGCAAACCAGAGCAGGGCCAGGGCAGTAGTAAACTCGAAATAGGTGATCTTCTCCGCGCCCAGTACTTCCCGGATGCGGGTAGCGATCTCGGCAAACTTCTCTGCGCTGATATAGACATCGTTGATCCGGAAGCGTTCTCTCACTGAGCTGAGATGGGGTGAGGTGTACAGCCCGACCCGATAGCCGGCCCCGGCGAGCAGAGTCAAGAGTGTGACACTGACCGAACCTTTGCCATTGGTGCCGGCAACATGCACATACCGCAAGGACTGCTCCGGATGGCCGACACGAGCCAAAAACGAGCGCATGGAATCAAGGCCCAGCTTTATTTTATGAAACTGGAGATCGTCAAGGTAGGTTTGGGCTTCCTGGAAGTTCATACAAAGGATAGGAGGATGAAGGTTAAAAAATGCTCTCGTTTTCAAACGACGTTTGAGAATCAGGGAGACCCTTCCCCTATCTCTGCGGCTCTGTGCGAGGGTAAACCCTACTCAGTCACAATGGTCAATTTTGCATAGTCAAGATGCAGGGTTTTCAGGCCGTGCCTTTCAAACTGGACATCCACTGACCTGCCGCCATGAATGACCGCCACCGTCCCGGTGCCAAAAAAAGCATGGCTGACTCTGACGCCCTTGGCAAGATCCGTCATAGCAACCTTGCTCCGGCCTTTACGCAGATGGGAGATGGAAGGGACAGCAGATTCCCCCCTGCCGTTCCCCAGACCTTGCCCCATCTGCGGAGTAGAAGTCGGCCGTTCTTCTGCGATACGCTCAAAAAGACCGCCCTTGAGTTCGGCGAGGAATGGAGACACCCCCACCCTCCGGAACTGTCGATCCGGGGTCATCAGCTCTTTCGGATAGCTTAAGAAGAGATGTTTTTTGGCGCGGGTGGCAGCCACATACAACAAACGCCGCTCTTCCTCCCACTGCTCTCCCGCTTCCGCCTTGGCATGGGGAAAGCGGCCCTCGGCCAGGCCAATGATGAAAACCGCCTCCCACTCCAACCCCTTGGCCGAATGAATCGTCGAGAGAACCAAGCGCTCAGAATCCTCAGCCCGGCGGGAACCTCCCGCCTCCGGCGGATCAAGGGTGGTATCATCGACAAAGGCCTGCAAGTCTCCATATTCAGCAACAATTGCCCGCAGTTGTTCAAGCTCCTTCTGGCGCTTGGGATAATCGTCATGATACAATCGCTCAAAAATCGGCTGATAATAGATCATAATCAAATCAAACATGACGGACGGCAACGTTTCTTCCAGCAGATCAGCAAAAAGACGGGCGAGAAGTCGCATCCCCGCTTCCCAGGTCTTGCCCGCCGGACACTCGGCCAAAGACTTAAAAGGCTCCGGCGACTGGCCGATCTGAGCGGCGATTTTCTGTGCCGTCTTGGGACCAACCTTATCGAGATGCAAAAGGACCCGGTTCCAGGAAAGATTATCCCGTGGGTTGGCCAGGATTCTTAAAAAAGAAAGAACATCCTTCATATGGGCCGACTCAGTCAGCTTCAAGCCGCCCCGCTTTTCAAATTCAAGACCACCGGCGGCAAGCTCAATCTCCAGCTTATAGGAATGGAAACCGGAGCGGAACAAGACCGCAATATCCTTGCACCCGACTCCCGTTGTCACCAGCTCCTTGATCCTGCCAGCCACAAAACGGGCCTCGTCACGCTCATCGGTGGCGGCAAAGAGGAGGGGCTTCACGTCCCCTTGCAAACGGGTAAACAGGGTCTTGCTGTATTTCTCCGTGGCCTGGCAGATGATATCATTGGTCAGGGAAAGAATCGGCTGGGTGGAACGATAATTTTCTTCCAGCTTGATGATATGGGTGTCGGGAAACAGCTTGGGAAAACGCATGATATTATAAAAATCAGCGCCGCGAAAGGAATAGATGGACTGGGAATCATCCCCCACCACCATCACATTGTCATGCCCGTGCGCAAGCAGACGAACGATATCCGCCTGGACCAGATTGGTATCCTGGTACTCATCTACCATGATATGGGTAAAACGGGCGGCAATCGCCTGCCGCGCTTCCGGAACCTCGGCCAGCAGGCGCTTCCAGTTAACCAGCAGATCATCATAATCCATCAGGGCATGGGTGAATTTGAACTCCTGATAGTGCTGCTGGAGCTTGATCAGATCCTCGGCATGTTCACTGAGATGCACATACTGTCGATAAATCAGGTCATCCAGGGGAATGGACTTGTTGACGGCCCCGCTGATCATGTTGATGATGACCCGACGGGTTGGGAACTGAAGGTCACGACCGGTGAGTCCCAGGGAGGATTTCAGAAGATTGATGATCCCTTCCGCGTCGGAACGGTCAATAATGGTAAAGTTCGAGCCAAACCCCAGGTGCGATCCATAGCGCCGAAGCAGCAGATTGGCCGTCCCATGAAAGGTTCCGCCCACTACTCGGCTGCAGGAATCATTGAGTAACCGGCTCGCCCGCCACAGCATTTCCTGGGAGGATTTGCGGGTGAAAGTGAGGAGGAGAATATTGTCCGGAGACACCCCCTTTTCGAGGAGATGGGCCACCCGATAGACCAGGGTTCTTGTCTTGCCGCTGCCGGCCCCGGCAATGACCAGCACCGGCCCTTCGGTTCTGATCACGGCCTCGTACTGGGCAGGATTGAGACCCGCCAGGTCCAGTGCCGGCTGGACGGGGTGGGTGTTCATTTGGGTGTCTGTTGATTGCATGGGGCAAGAGTTTACCACAGTGGTCCCTTCGTGGCAAGATTGCTGGAACATGGATTGACAACGATGCTCTGGTGTTTAATGTAAGTTCGATTTTAAATACGACCTTGTCCTTCACCGTGGACCATCGCCCCTTAACTCTCTACAGATTAAATCAACATGAATACCAAAACCATTGATGCCCTCTTTACCCCAGAGACCCTGCAGCAGCTTTTCCCCAAAGAACGTTCCAATGATTTCTTTGACGCCCTGTTCGGCGATGCCGATGAAGGAGCCTATGACATTGAACTTGCCTATGCAGGGACGAACGGGAAAAGCATCTCCCTGGAACTCCGCATGCACGAACGACCAGGCCGCTGCCTTGTCTGCAGCCTGACCCAGGGACTTCCGCAGGTTTTTGCCAGGCATCCGGTGATCAATGTGGCAGGACTGGTGGAAGACGTTGATAAAATGCTGGCAGGACTTGCCAGTTGCGGAGAATGGTCATTGGGACGAACCGAACAGCGAAAGAAAAACCTGCACATTATTCCACTGACAATCCAACTGAACAGTTGAGCCTTTAGGCAGGACAGGCAGGATAGTCAAAAGCATGACAAAAAGCAAAAGGCCGAATCTTTACAAAAGATTCGGCCTTTTTGATATTCTGGAGTCAAATTTTTGAACCCCAATATCTATGATGTAAAACTCTGACCCCGATGGACGGGATGAGTGCCTTTCGCAGATTATTTCATTGTAAAAAACAATAAAATAATCTGTAAGGCATTAATCAGGCGATGCTCACCTGGGAACGGCCATTGGCCTTGGCATGATAGAGTATGTCGTCCACCCGCTCCAGCCACGCCTCGAGCCCTTCATCCTTTTGCCACTGGGCAAGGCCGATGGAAACGCCGAGCTTGGTTTCTGCATCGGCCCAAATCTCCAACTGATCTATGGCCTGGCATAATCTCTCAGCCAGAACCCGAGCACTTTTCTGATCGGTATCATCCATGACCAGAAGGAATTCATCTCCTCCAATCCTGACCAGAAGATCGGTAGAACGAACCATCTCGGCCATTAGCCTAGCCACCTGACGCAACACTTCATCACCGCGCTGATGTCCCAGATTATCATTAATCTGCTTGAAGCGATCCAGGTCAAGGGAGGCCATGGTCAAAGGACGGCCGTATCGTCTGGCAGTATCCATCTTTGCACTGATGCGTTCGTCAAAGACCCGACGATTGGCAAGGCCGGTCAAGACATCGCGCCTCGCGGCCTCAAAAAGCACTTCATACTCAAGGGCCCGACGCAAAGACTCGCTAAGCACAAAGAGAGAGTCGTTGATCAAATCCATCTCGCCGGAGTTGAGGGCTCGTCCACCCTTGAGCACCAGAAGCAAGCCAGCGTTGTCAACAGTTTCCATCAACCATTTATGGGCGAAATGGCCATCTTCACTGACAAAACAGGCGACATTCTGACTCTCATTAACCATCAATTGCTCGGCGAAGGCTATGACACTGCGTCGAATCGGACCATGACTGGAACAGAACAGATGTTTTTTGCTGCGAAGCTCATTGCTGTAACCAATAAGCTCATGCTCCACATGGGGCATCAGCCAGACCGAGTATGCCTCTATCATGCCAGCAAGATCAAGGACAGCTGCCAGGCGGATATGGAGTTGATTTATCAGATCAAGGCGTTCGGTCTGCTTTCTGAAATGCTCCAGCTCAACCATCATTCGATTAACCTCAACCCCTGCTTGAGAGATTGAAGTATCAGTGGATATAGCTCTTGAATGGATCATTTTCTCTTCCTCATTAATAAAAACAACACTCGTAAATCGACTTAAGACTGTATCGGCCAGCAGGCAGATTTCTTAATAGTTTTTTTGATAATTATATTTAAGCAAAAAACATGCCACATTAAAGAAAAATACAAGCTTCTCTTTTCTTGCAATTCAATATCATGAAGGTTAAAGAAGAAAGGTTGTTCGACAAAGACGCCCCTTTCTCTGTCTTCCGGTTTCCCGTTTACCCGCAACCCGACCAAGCCCTCTTAATACTCTCCCGCAACGACCTTTCCGCACACGCCATGAACATCGAAGATAAAATCGGACAGCTTTTTCTCCTTGGATTTCAGGGAGATACCATTGATGCAAGCCATCCCGTGGTTTCCGATATTCGCCACAGAAACCTGGGTGGGGTCATCCTCTTTGACAGAAGACTGACCGGCAATGGGGGAGCCAACAACATCGTCTCGGCTAGTCAGGTGAAGGCCCTCACCGCCTCCTTGCAGGAATTCTCAGCCACTCCGCTGCTTATCGCCGTGGACCAGGAAGGCGGTAGGGTTCGCAGACTCAAGCCGGAGTTGGGTTTCCCAGCCACGGCAAGCGCCGCTGAGCTTGGTCAAAAAAGTGACATGGCATTGACAACCATCCATGCCCTGACCACTGCCGACACCCTTTACTCGCTGGGAATCAACCTCAATCTGGCACCGGTTATCGACCTCAACGTCTTTGACCAGAATCCGGTAATCGGTGGCCTGGATCGCAGCTTTTCCTCATCTTCCGATATCGTCGGCACCCACGCCGGCGCATGGATCAAAGCTCACAACAGCCGAAAGGTCCTCAGCTGTCTCAAACATTTCCCCGGCCATGGCAGTTCGCGCACCGACTCCCATCTTGGGTTCACTGATATAAGCGAAACCTGGCGAGCCGAAGAACTTCAACCTTACAAACTTCTGATTGCTGAAGGTCTGGCCGATGCCATCATGACCGGCCATCTCTTTCATAAAGACCTGGATCCGGACTATCCCGCCACCCTCTCACCGCGGATTATCGGCACTCTTCTGCGCCATGAACTTGGGTTTAACGGGGTAGTTATCTCAGATGACCTGCAGATGAAGGCCATTACCAGCCGGTACGGGCTGGAGGAAGCTGTTTGCCTGGCCCTTGCCGCCGGCGTTGATCTGCTTATAATAGGTAACAATCTCGAGGTTGACCCAGATATCCAGGCACGGCTGATACCCGCCGTCATTCAGGCGATTCGAGCCGGAAAACTGACGGAAGAACGTATCCATGAGGCATGGATGCGGGTACAACAACTCAAAAAAAAGGTGCTTACCCTGTCATGACCCAACCACAAACTCATACCCCTGTCATTGGCTATCTACTATGGATCTTTGGTTTTCTTGGGGCCCATCGTTTTTACTATGGTCGCCCAATTTCCGGCACGCTGTATTTTTTCACCCTGGGCCTCCTCGGAATTGGCTGGCTGGTGGATCTGTTTCTCATCCCCTCGATGAATCGGGATGCGGACATCCGCTTTCATGATGGACCAATTGACTACAACACAGCCTGGATACTTCTGACCTTTCTTGGATTATTTGGAATCCATCGGCTCTACATGGAAAAATGGATCTCCGGCATTCTCTACTTGCTTACCGGCGGAATTTTTGGACTGGGATACATCTATGATTTCTGGACACTCAATGATCAAATCAGTCTTTTAAACGGCAGTAACCAAGAGTAATTGCGCTACCCTGCTTTCTGGCAAGACACATAGTCAAAATAACGACACACCAATCACACTCGCACACCCATGAGTATTCCATGGACAAGACCAGGAGTTCCCCAGCCATGCTGATCAACCCTAAAAATATGCAGCAGTGCTCCACATCCAAACCGATCATCACCTATCCTTGTGTCTGGCTGTACAAGGTTATTGGCATGGATGCCGACGCCCTTGTCCGGGCCGTCAATACGGTATGCCCAGAGATCACCGCCATCACTCCCTCAAAGGAGAGCTCCAGTGGAAAATATTGCAGTCTGAATGTGGAAATCGAGGTAACCGACGAGGCCTCCCGCCTGGCTGTTTACCAGAATCTTAAAAACCATATCGCCGTTAAGGTGGTTCTCTAATTCCGATGAACGGGATAAATGCCCAGTAAACACCATGGATACTCCAAAAAATAATACGCCCGGAACACGATTAATTCCGATCATGCGGGAAGGGATCTGCGTGGTGCAGATGATCCTGTTCAAGGAATTGCGCACCCTGCTCACCAGAAAATATCCGGCGCTGGACGCGCAGTCGGCAGCTATGCTCACCGGTGCCGTGACCAATGAACTCTTCGGTTCACTGAATACGGAAAAAGAATTCGAGGAGTTTCGCAGGCAGAATCGGGCGGCCATTGAACAGGAGTTACTCAGCCTGACCCAGGAACTGCCTGACCTTGCCGCGCCCCTCACTGATGCCCTGCGAATGCAGGCCCTGTGCGACCAAGCCCTGGGCGCTGACGAGGAAAAAGACACCACCAACGAAAGACTCCTGACCCACGCTGCCGAGATCGGCCTGCTGATCAGAGAACGGGAGTTGCCCCTTCCCTCCACTTTTATGATCATGGTGCGGACCTTGGGAGATGCCCATCATCTGCTTACTCCTCCATCAGAAATAAGCTCTGAAGACGACAAAGGGCTTGTTCATTAGTACGAACAAGCCCTTGAAAAACGGCTGAAAATTGAAGGTCAGGAGTGGATAGCAGGATTTTTTATATGGACAGACCGCCTTTCAGCCCTCTCTCTCTCCTCACTTCACTCCATGCCCACGCAAAAAGGAGCTGTATTTCTTGTCCGTCCCCTTGATGTGATTGACTAACCAGTCTTTGAGAAAAGCCATCAACTCCATGGAAACCATCGCTTCTCCCGCCTTAAATTTCTTCTGGATATCGACAACCTGAGCCACCAGTTTTTGATGGATCTCTACATGGGCCTTTTCTTCGGGATATCCGAACTGGGCAAAGAGCTTTTCTTCGAAACCAAAATGGCTGACCGTATAGTCGGCAAGCCTATCCAGAATCGACCCGATAATACTATTGCCCTGTTTCAGCTTCATCGCTCTATGCAGTTCATTGATCATCCCCACAAGTTTCTTGTGCTGATCATCAATCTGAGAAATATTGACGCTCAAACTGCTGTCCCAGGGCATGAATTCCGGAATATCGGTGGACAGCCCACCAGTCTTCCCCATCGCCCCCCCCTCGTTAACCTCTTGCGCGACCTTAAAATGGCCCACCATTTGTTGCACGACCTCAGCCACCTTCGCCAGATCACGAGCGTTTCTCTCCACATCGCGGCCACTGGCAGACAGGGAACCGGCAACACTGCTGACCTCAGCAATGTCACCAGCAATTTCTCCGGCCACCGTGGAACTCTGGGCCACATTCTCATTCACCTCATTGATCCCCTGCGCCGCCTGCGTGACACTTTCAACAATCTCGTTGGTGGTTGCTGCCTGCTCATCAACGGACTGGGCTATGTCGGTGATAATCCCGTTCATTTCGCTGATTACCGTGGCAATCTGCTTAATCTCGCTGACTGTTTCGTTCGTTGAGCTTTGAATGGACTCAATCTTTGCCCGGATCTCGCTGGTTGCAGCCGCTGTCTGCTTGGCCAGGGCCTTGATCTCATTGGCTACCACCGCAAAGCCTTTGCCGGCCTCACCTGCCCGGGCCGCCTCAATGGTGGCGTTCAGGGCCAGCAGATTGGTCTGATCGGAGATCTCGGTGATAACCTCTGTCACATTACTGATCTCTAGGGCTGCCCGTCCCAGGGCATCCACCTTTTCCGTTGAACTCTGGGCCAGAAGAACTGCTCCGCTGGTAATCTCCTTGGCGTGTTCGGTTTTGGTCGCAATCTGATGAATGGTGGAACTGATCTCTTCGGCAGCCGTGGCCACTATATTAACATTGGTGGCAGCCTCTTCACTGGCGGCCGCCACCGAATTCATATTGGCGCTCATCTCTTCGGTGGCAGCAGCAACGGAGGTAGACAACTCAGCTGAATTGCTCGCACCGGCAGAAAGGCTGCGAGAGGTGACAGTCAGTTCATGAGAAGACGATGCCAAAATACCGACCTCCTGCACAAGCCCATTTACGACCTGACTCCACTGTTCAGCCATACTGTTAAGATCTATGGCCAAGACTCCAATCTCATCCTTTTGCATGCTCTCAAGCCGACAGGAGAGATCGCCATTTTTCATTTTTTCGGCAAATACCGTTATTTTACGCAAGGAGCCTGTCATCAAACGCAGAAAGTTAATCCCGAAAATCAACCCTATCAACAATGTCATCGAGGTCATCGCGATAATGATCCATCTCGAATTACGAATTTCACCCTCAACTCGCTGCTTAATTCCCAGCGCTGTCTTATCTAGTACCTGACCCGCCTCATCCAAAATCCGGCCGACTTCTTCTTCTGCCGTTTTTATTGTTTGATCAAATATTATCTGCAGGGCATCATGGGCCAGCTCTTTGCTGCCTGCCTTGACCAGGGCCTGCTGCATCTCAGCCACGCCCTGATGAAGCCGGGCGTGAGGGGCCTCCATGGCCCGCATCAACGTGGCCAGTTCCGGAGTCAGTACCTCCATTTTCTTCCGCCCGTCCCCAGACATCCACTCCCCGAGCTTACATTTCTGCGAATCTGTCTGCACATTCAAGGTCTGGATGGAGGGATCTACAAGGAACCTGTTTACCTGACGGACAAACTGAAGATGATCCACTTTGCGCTGAACAAAGGTTGTATTCGTCTCGGCAATTACCTGGGCGACATCCATCTGCTGGTGGACTCGGGCGACCCCGTACAAACCGGTACCACCAATGCTTATTGCCATCGACAATAACAAAGCTACCAATATCCAAATCTTTGTTGCCATCGACCAGTTTTTCCAGTTCATTTTTATCTCCTGATTTCTGATTTCACATTTTTTTTGCGCTAAAGCTCCCCGCCACCTGCACCACCCCGCGAACCGAATTACAAAGAAATACCGCATCGGCATCGCGCAAATCGTCAAGGGTCAACACCTCTTCCCGCAAAGAAATCTGGGTATCCGCCAGCATTTTTTTACGCATAATACCGGCCAGTAAACCGCACTGCAAGGCCGGAGTTACGTAAAAACCATGCAGGTAGAGAATAATATTGGCAACACACCCTTCGGTCAATTCACCTCGTTCATTGAAAAAACAGCAGTCCAGCATGCCCTGGTTCCTGACCCGCTCTAACTCGGAATTATAGACCTCCCGCCTGGTGGTTTTATGAAAAATCCAGGGAGAGGTAGAATCGATGACGACCGGAGAAATCTCAATTTGAGGCAACCCGGCATCTGCCGGAAAGGGCAGGTCAGGTAAACGGCGAAGACCCGGCAGGGCACAGGGTTGAGAACTGATTGAAACCCTTCCATCTTTGGCAAGGGTTAGACGAACGCGCATGGGACGCATCGCAAACAGCCGGCTTTCCTCCTGCAGACGGAATGTGATGAAAACAAGATCACAACGATAAAGAAAATAATCGGCAGAAGAGGCAAGGCGCTGGAGATGATCACCCAGGAGCCAATAACCTGACTCCGGCTCCCACAACAGGGTCTCAATAAGTTCAAAGGCAGGGGCGGAAGAGCTCAGAAACTGACCTTTAAGCAGGCACTCCTGCCACTCCTGCTCGGCCTTTGAGTCCGCAACAATGCCGGAACCAATCCCCATTTCTCCCCGCAATCCGTCGAGGGTCACCGTGCGAATCGGCACGTTGAACAGTGCTGCCCCGGTGGGCGCGAGATAGCCAATGGCACCGGTATAGACCCCACGCCGCTCAGACTCAAGCTCGTCAATAATTTCCATGGTGCGCAGTTTGGGAGCGCCGGTCACTGAGCCACAGGGAAAAAGGGCCTGAAAGAGTTTTACAAGGGGCAGGGTGGCAAGGGTCTCCTGGACACCAGAGGCAATGATCGTGGAGGTCATTTGGAGCAGGGTTTCATACCGTTCAACATCAAAGAGCGAACAGGTTCGCACCGGGCCATCACCAAGCCCACGCATCAAACGGCCTAGGTCATTACGAAGCAAATCGACAATCATCACATTCTCACTGCGATTTTTGGCGTCATTGCGCAGATACTCGGCCTGCCGGCAATCCTCCTCCGGAAACCGCCCCCTTGGCATGGTCCCTTTCATCGGCCGCACCATGATGGAATCTGCATCCTTCTTAAAAAACAGCTCTGGAGAAAAGGAAAGGAGCCGGGTTTCGCCAAGATGGACATAGGCCCCGTAGGCCACCGACTGATTACGCCTGAGCATGGCATACAGCGATTCAGGAGAGCCACACAAATCAAAGAGCAGCTTCAGGGTATAATTAACCTGATAGGTATCACCAGCACGGATATAATGTTGAATGGCGTCGATGGCCTGGATATAGGCCTCACGGCTCTGAGAGGGGCGAATATTCTGCACCTGACAGAACGACTCTGGAAGAGTTGCCTCACAGCCAGCCGGAACAGAAGAGAACCCGCCGGTGGACTTTAGAAAACAGGGGAAAGTGGTCTTTCCAGAACGATGATCAAAGAAACAGGGCTCCAGAAACACGCCAAGATCCGCAAGCAGAAGCGAGGCATCCTCAGGGCGGCTGAGCATCCCCTGCAGCCTCTCCTCCAGAAGATACCCAAACTCGTAGGCAAACCAGCCTGCCACATGGTATCCCGACGAAAGAGCTGCCGTCACCTGGGCCAGAAATGCGCAGACATCTTCCCCGACCCGGCACTGGAGGCGGCGGACAGGACTAAGAAAAAGCAGCGAAGAATAATTTTCAGGACCCGGCTTCGCGGTATCAAGAAACACGAACTGTTCCTGACCGGCCAGAAAGGAGAGTAGTTGAGATAAATTCTGGTCAGAAAAAACCTTCATGGCTGTTGGCTGTCAATTCTGCTTATCAATTTAATTCATACCTTGCATCAGAAAATAAAATACTTTATATAGGAAAAGTGTTTTTTATTCAATTAAAGATCAGATAGTATATAAAATTAACTCTTGGCGCTTCGACGCCAATGTTATTACCAGGGACGTTCATCGGAAAATGGTGCTTATGCCACTCTTCCTGGTTGCGACGTCAAGCATGTTACATCTACCGAAGTTCATACAATCTTCTCGTTATGTGAAATAGGCATGAAGAATGAAAGGCGACGCGACACAAGGCAAAAGAGTTTCTCGCAAAGACACATACCAAGGTCATGTCGAAATAACTTGTTTATTTATGACTATTCCGTTACGCAGACTAGAATAGATACGTATCGTGGCCTCTATGAAAGGGCCTGAAACAACCGGCCCCCCCTGCTGTTTGTTTTGCACTTTCTAAACAACAGCCATATCAAATTTAATCAGTATCCGAAGCAACTTACCTACCGCTTACACCCTTCACAACCCAGGTGAATCAAAGGAGGTTTTTTTATGTTAATCAAAGACTGGATGGCAACGACGATTCTAACGGTGGATGCCAACACCTCGGTGATGCGAGCAACTCGCACCATGAAAGAGAACAATATCAGGCGCCTGCCGGTCCTGTCGCACGGAAAACTCGCCGGCATGATCACCGACCGCGACCTGAAGGATGCTTCGCCTTCGAGCAAGACAGACATGGACCTCCATGAAATGTATTACCTGCTCTCTGAGATGAAGGTCAAAGATGTGATGACCGGCAATCCCATTTTACTCAAACAGAACGACACCCTGGAAAAGGCGGCTCTGGTTATGCTGCGGGCGAAGATTTCAGGGTTGCTCATCGTTGACGACGCCGGCAATCTGGTGGGCCTGCTCTCAGAATCCGACGTCCTCCGCGGCTTTATTCATGCCACCGGAATTCAGGACGGGGCTTACCAGTTCGTCATTGACATGTCTGACGCCGGTGGCTCTGTCTCCTGGCTGATCGACATCCTCCGCCAGCACAACGCCCGGGTTCTGTCCATTCTCACCTCTTTCAATGATGCCCCACCCGGCTTCAAGCGCGTGTCGGTGCGCATCCTGCCCGGCGAGGATCTCGCGGCCTTAACCGCTGAAATTACCTCCATGGGCGGATATCATGTGGTGAGCGAGAGTCTCGACGACCTCAGCGACCTGCCGGTCAAATAAGTTAATAACCTCGCGCAGAGAGTCATTGCAGCTCTAATCTGCTGAATCTCTGCAGAGATCGCTATAACAACGTTGTCCAATCAAAAACAAAGGAGATTTTTCATGTCACGAAAAATGGTCACCATCGACGGCAATCAGGCCTGTACCCATGTTGCCTATGCCACCTGTGAAGTCATCACCATCTACCCCATCACCCCCTCTACCCCCATGGCAGCAGAGGCTGACACCAAGTCATCCTCCATGCAGGAGAACATCTGGGGCTCAGTCCCGGTCGTCACCCAGATGCAGTCTGAGGCAGGTGTAGCCGGCTCTCTGCATGGATCTCTGGCCACGGGCGCCCTGTGCACCACCTTTACCGCATCGCAGGGACTGCTCTTGATGGTTCCCAACATGTACAAGATCGCAGGCGAACTCACCCCCACTGTTTTCCATGTGACCGCCCGCTCCATCGCCTGTCAGGGACTCTCCATCTTCGGCGATCATAGTGACATCAACGCCGTCCGCCAGACCGGCTGGGGCCTGCTTGCCTCCCAGAATGTCCAGGAATGCATGGATATGGCCCTGATTGTTACCCAGGCGTCCCTTGCTTCCCGTATCCCCTTTGTCCATTTCTTTGACGGCTTCCGCACCTCGCATGAAATCCAGAAAATTGAAGAGCTGACCCGCGAAGATATGGGTGCCATGATTGATGAAGAGTTGATCGCCGCCCATCGCAGTCGCGCCCTCAGCCCTGATCGCCCCACCATCCGCGGTACCGCCCAAAACCCCGACGTCTTTTTCACCGGCCGCGAGACCGTCAACAAGTATTACAACGCCCTGCCTGGAATCGTTCAGGATACCATGGACAAATTCGCCGCCCTTACCGGACGCCAGTATCATTTATTTGATTATTACGGGGATGAAGATGCTGAAGATGTGGTGATAATGATGGCCTCCGGCTGTGAGACCGTGGCCGCCACCATCGACTACCTGATGGCCCATGACAAGCGGGTTGGTCTGGTTATCGTCCGTCTGTACCGACCATTTGACTGCAAGGCTATGGTCAATGCCCTGCCATCCACTGTAGAACGCATCACCGTCCTTGATCGCACCAAGGAACCGGGCTGTGCCGGCGAGCCTTTGTATCAGGATGTCCGCACCGCCATTGGCGAGGCCACCGAGTCCAATATCGCCGCCTATCAACCCTTGATCCTCTCCGGTCGTTACGGCCTGGGTTCCGCCGAATTCACCCCGGCCATGGCCAAGGCAGTCTTTGACAATATGGCATCCATGGCCCCCAAAAACCATTTCTGTGTCGGGCCCAACGATGACGTCACCCACTCCAGCCTTGTTTTCGACAAGACCTTCAGCATTGAGGGCAAGGATGTTGTCCGCGCCCTGTTCTACGGCCTTGGCTCAGACGGTACTGTAGGCGCCAACAAAAACAGCATCAAGATTATCGGCACTGAGACCGACAACTCGGCCCAGGGCTATTTCGTTTATGACTCCAAAAAATCGGGCTCCATCACCACCTCCCATCTGCGGTTTGGCAAGAATCCAATAGTAGCCCCGTATCTTATTAACAAGGCCAACTTTATCGCTTGCCACAATTCCAGTTTTCTTGACCAGTATGACATGCTCCGCAACCTGGAAGAAGGCGGCACCTTCCTCCTCACCACCAGCTACAACGCCAAAGAAATCTGGGCCCAGCTCCCGAACAAGGTCCAGCAGAATCTGATCCAGAAAAAGGCCAAATTCTATATCATTGACGCCATCGCGCTCGGCCAGGCATTGGGACTGGGCGCCCGCATCAATATGATCATGCAGACCGCCTTCTTCCTGATTTCAGGCATCCTCAGCAAGGAAGATGCAATAACCGCCATCAAGAACGCGATCAAAAAGACCTATGGCAAAAAAGGTGACAAGGTCGTGGAGATGAACTACAGCGCCGTCGATGCCGCCGTCAAAAACATCGTTGAGGTGAAGCTGGGCAAAACAACCAGCGGCCATGACATGCCGCCCACCGTTCCCGAAAGCGCGCCTGACTTTGTCAAGGAAGTCACCGCCATTATGATAGAGGGAAGAGGCGACGAGGTGAAGGTCTCGCAGATGCCTGATGATGGCACCTGGCCCACAGCAACCACCCAGTACGAAAAACGCAATATCGGTGTTCATGTTCCTGAATGGATCCCGGAAAACTGCATCCAGTGCGGCCGCTGTTCTCTGGTCTGCCCCCATGCCGCCATTCGCCTGAAAGTCGTTGACGACCTGAAAAAGGCACCCAAGGCCTTCAAATCTGCCGATGCCGTGGGTGCGCAATTCAAGGGCAAGAAGTTTGTAGTTCAGGTCTTTACCGAAGACTGCTGCTCCTGCACCCAGTGCGTCGCCGTCTGCCCCGCCAAGACCAAGGCGTTAAAGATGGTACCAAACAGTGATGCCATCCGCACCACCGAGACCAAAAACGTGGAATACTTCCTCAGCCTGCCGGAAGTCAATCCTGCAGACATTGATCCCGCCACCATCAAGGGCAGCCAGCTGTGCCGTCCACTCTTCGAATTTTCCGGTGCCTGTGCCGGATGCGGTGAGACCCCCTACATCAAGTTGGTCACCCAGATGTTCGGAGACCGGATGCTGGTGGCCAATGCTACCGGCTGCTCGTCCATTTATGGCGGCAACCTGCCCACCACACCTTACTGCAAGCGAGAAGACGGTCGTGGACCAGCCTGGGCCAACTCCCTTTTTGAAGACAACGCTGAATTTGGTCTTGGTATGCGGGCCTCGGTGGATAAACTGGCAGCTCAGGCCGGGGAACTTGTCAACCTGGCGGTCACCGCCAAGCTGATCACCAAAAAAATGGCGGACGAGATCCTGAATGCTGACCAGAAGTCCCAGACTGCCATTGAACAGCAACGGGAGCGTGTCGCCCAGTTAAAGACCAAGCTTACCGGCAGCAAGAATGTCATTGCCAAAAGGCTCCTGCCGCTGGCTGACTACCTGGTAACCAAATCCGTATGGATCTTTGGCGGTGACGGCTGGGCCTATGATATCGGCTATGGCGGTCTGGATCACGTCCTGGCCTCCGGCGAGAATGTGAATGTCATGATCCTTGACACCGAGGTGTACTCCAACACCGGCGGTCAGATGTCCAAGTCCACTCCCCGTGCTGCCACCGCCCAGTTTGCGGCAAGCGGTAAGAAGATGCCGAAGAAGGATATCGGCATGATCTTCTCCACCTATGGCAATGTCTACATCGCCAAGGTCAGCATGGGTGCCAACCCCATCCAGGTCGCCAAGGCCATTGCCGAGGCCGAGGCCTATGATGGACCATCCCTGATCATTGCCTATGCGCACTGCATCAACCACGGCATCAATATGACCAAGGGACTGGATCAGCAGAAGAAAGCGGTTGAATGCGGACACTGGCCGCTGTACCGCTACAACCCGCAACTGGAGGCAGCGGGCAAGAATCCCCTCACCATCGATTCCAAGGAGCCCACCATCAGCTTTGAAGAATACGCCATGGCCGAGAACCGCTACCGCATGCTCAAGATGATGAATCCCGCCCATGCCGAGGAGCTCATGGCCCAATCCCAGAAGGATGTCACCAGGTCGTGGAAGTTCCTGGTAGCCCGTGCCGCCTCCATGGAACCGGAGAAATAGACCGTCCCACTCCAACTTCTGGTGTCTGTTTTGTAATAACGGACACCAGAAGATTTTTTTTAGCAGATTGAAACGACAAAGGGGTTTTGGAAGATATCTTCCAAAACCCCTTTGTCGTCTATTGAGACCTGCTCATGCGTCTCATTCCATTTCTAAATCAAGATGTACACGAGGAGAAAAGCGAGTCGCGACGAGGCAGTACCATTAGTACGGTGAGGAGCGACGCAGCGCATTCGACGAAGTGAACGCTTGATTTAGAAATGGAATCAGCCGGTATCAATCGCCTTTGCCCTTGACCCTGGTCACCCGGCACATAAAGGTGCGCTGACCGGGAGTGCCGGTGACGGGATTTCTGATATCATCATCGGTGAGAGTATTGAGGTTGTACTGAACCTTATAGTCGCCCCAGCCCCAGGCAATACGAATGGAACCGGGATGCACCAGCGACGATATTCTGGCCGGCATCTGAATGCTTCCTTTCGGGGTGGCAATCTGCACCTGCTCACCGGTTTCAACCTGCAGCGCCGCCGCATCAAGGGGGTGCAGATCCACCACGCAGCCAAGCTCGTCATTCAACAGGGAAGGTATGGTGCGATACTGGGAATTGGTGAAACGGATATCACGGGCGCCACTGATCCCGATCAGCGGATAGTCTTGCTGCCGGTCAATGAAGCTGATGAGTTTTCCCGGACAGCCGTCGTTGTAAGGCAAACCGGCATGACCATTCTCCTGAAGCCTTGCAGAGAAAAACTCAAATTTCCCGGACGGAGTGGCAAATCCCTCCTGCCGGTATTTTTCATGGCGGATCGCCTCCACCCGAACCCCGTCGGGATTTTCCCGCAACTGTTCAACACCAACCCCGGACGGGGCCAGTTGATAATCAATGGCAGCCTCGACGGTCTCCCAGGGAAAATCTTCCTGCAGGCCGATTCTGCGCCCCAGCTCAAAGACAATCTTCCAGTCCGGCCAGGACTGACCGACAGGATCAATGACCTGATTCTGCAGAATTATCGGATTATTACGGGTGGCAAAACGGTTCAGCTGAGTTTTTTCAAAGCAGCCGGAGGCCGGCAGGACAACATCGGCCAACTCTGCAGTTCTGGTCCTGAACATATCAATCACCACCAGAAACTCCAGCTCCCGCATGGCGCGAGCGGCCCGTCCGGAATCAGCCATGGTCACCACCGGATTGCCGGCCTGCACCACCAGCATCTTTAAGCCATAGGGCTTCTTGTCGAGAATGGCGTCCACCACACAGGACTGCACCTGATTGCCCCAAGTCTCGCTGAAGGTATTAAAGAGAGGATAAGCAGCGGTGATCGGCATCGCGCCTGCCGGCAATCGGTCGCGGGCCTGGAGCGGACGCATGGAGACCGGCTGGGGCAGGACATCGCCGCCGGGACGGTCGATATTGCCGGTCAGTCCGCGCAGACAGGCTACGGCTCGGGTGGACTGAAAGATATCGAGCTGCATATCCAGGCCGTTGCCATCAATCAGGCAGGCAGGCTTGGTGGTGGCATAGAGCCGGACGGCCTCCCGCACCTGACCGGGATCAAGCCAGAGATCAGAGGCAATGGCGTCAATGGCATAGCCCGCCGCCACTTCCCTCAGCTGATCAAATCCAAGGGTAAAATTCTCTACAAACTCATGATCATAGAGATCGCAACTGATAATCTCATTGATCATCGCCATGGCCAGCAAGCCATCATGGCCGGGCTTGATCTGCAGCCAGATGTCCGCCCGTTTCGCCAAAGGTGTCTGGATCGGGTCCACCACAATGAGCTTGGCGCCGTGACTGACGGCATGGTTAATGGCATCGGCAGCGCCTAAGGTAGTATCGGCATCATGCTTACCCCAGATCAGGATACATTTGGCCTTGGCAGCCTCGGCAAAGGCCATGGCCCCGTAGGTATAGGTATGCGCCATCTCGCGGGCGACAAAGCAGATGGAGCCGTTGCCGATGGTATTGGGAGAACCGTAACAGTTCATCAAGCGACTGGCATAATCCCAAGGGGTTCCCCAGTCGGCAGCCATACCCCGCAACCAGCCCACGGCCTGTGGTTCCCCCTGTTCTTTGTAGTGCTTGAAGCGTGCCGATATCCGGCTTAGGGCCTCATCCCAGGTTGCGGGACGAAGGTCACCACCCTTCTCCCTGACAAGCGGTGTTGTCAGCCGCTGTTCGGAATAAACAATATCGGCAACAGCCGCAAGCTTTCGGCAGGGGGCTCGTTTGTCCTCGGCAACAAAGGATTTACGCCGGGCAGAAATCAGCCTTCCGGCAACAACCTCCACCTCCACCGGGCAGCAGGAGGAACACATTCGACAGACGGTATCATTCTTCATAAGACCCTCGAGTTAGCGAACGGCTTTGATATAACAGCTGCGAATCAGCTCGTAATGATTGCTGTGGCTGCGAATCTTCCACCAGATATGATCCTGATCGGTCACTTGCCAGCCGGCTGCAATCCCATCCATATCTTTCCCGAGGATGTCCTTGATATTTTCCAGGCCCTTGCCCGGAAACGGGCCATCGGGACGCCCCCCCAGCCACTGATCGACATCTGCCGCCTCGGTGGACCAGGAGAAAGGGTCGGAGAGCAGCAGCTGGCTTTCTGCCTGAGCAGCTACCCGGTTCATCTCGGCAAGGTGGACATACGGTTGGGGCACCTTGTCCACCAGATTCAGGGAGGCAAGGGAGGTTGCGGCATGGCTGGCAAAGGGGAGGCGCTGGGCATCGGCAACGATAAACTCCACTCGTTCCCTCTGCCAGCGGGGCGGACAGCGAACAACCACCTCACGTCCGAGCAGACCTTCTTCCTTGAGGGTAAAACGCAGCTCCCCCTGGCGCATGAGCTGACGGGCGGCTTTGATAAAGGCCCGTGATTTGTCAAGCCCGACGGCAAAGTCACACTTACCACTCATCTCAAAGGTAAAGCGACCAACCGCCCCACCCAGATCAAGGGCCAAGCCGGCATGTTGCTGCATAAGTCCGGCCCAGCCCAGATAGGCATCAGTGGCCTGCTCATCCCCGAGCAGATCACCATAATGACTCCATAAATAGGAAGAAACGACATCCTCCTGCTCATACCTGTTGGGCTGCTCCTGCCGATCCAGGTCAAGAAAGGCGATCCCGTCATCAATGGCAAAACGTCGACCACAGTGGCGGCAGACCAGGGTGCCGGTCACAATATCTTCCTCCTCCGCGTGATCAACCGCGAGGATCTCCAGCGGGAATTCACCGGGAAGACAGGCAGGGCAGATGAGCATTTTCGTCAGCAGCTTTTTCATCAATGGCTTCCATTTAGTCCCTTACAGATTACTTCCTTGTTTTTTTCAAGGAAATACTCTGTAAGGCACTTATCCCGTCCAGCGGGGTTATAATGAATAAAAAAGATACACTCAGGTTGAGAGAATGACGGTGCAAGGCCCAGGGAGTTGATTTGATCTCATCCCCCTGCCCTTTCCCGGGTTCACAACCAGGAAGCCACCATCCCTGTCAATCCGCTTCCTCCAACATGATGGTGACGCACGAGACCAATTGCGCACTGCTCCACATCTCAGCAAATCTCCACTAACTCCAGATCAAAGATCAGATCCTGGCCAGCCAGGGGAGGATTGGCATCAAGATAGACATGGGTATCAGTGATCTCCCTGACCACGACCACCATCAACTCTCCATTGGCCCCTCCAACTTCCAGCCTCTGACCAAGCTCGGGGGAAAAATCGGCAGGCACATGTTCAATCGGAACTTCCATCACCATGTTGGGATTATGGGGGCCATAAGCCTTCTCCACCGGGATGGCCACCGTCTTTTTCTCGCCTTGGCCCATCCCGAAGAGAGCCTCATCAAAGCCTGCTATCACATCCCCGCCGCCAAGAACCACTTCAAGGGGAGGACGTCCATCCGACGAATCAAAGACCGTTCCATCCGCCAACCTGCCCGTGTACTTCACCTTTACCTTACTTCCTTTTTTTGCCTGTGCCATAGCCACACTCTCCTTATTTCAATCGTCATTGTATAGACCCGAAGGCCACTTCCCATTTCCCTGTCCAGCCACCCTTCAACCGTAAAGTCTCAGCCAGGCAGGGCATCCATCATCTCTCCAGCATATCCATGACACCGGAGAGAATCATTTCGCTGATCTGCGCCGGGCTTTGCCCGTCACATCCGATAGTCAAGTCAGCATAACGACCATACAGAGGCTGGCGTTCAGTAAAAAGATGGGCAAAACTCTGGCCCTCTTCCCGAGCCAGACCTCTGGTCGCCCCGTCCCCCACTCTGGCCTCAAGAACCGCGAGGGGCAAATCGAGAAATACCACCACCCCGCTCTTCTGCAGATGCGCCATGCCGTCCTTGCCATAAACCGCACTGCCGCCGGTGGCAATCACATGCCGACCCAGATCAAGACCAAGTAGAATCGTCTCTTCCAGCTGGCGAAACCAGCCCGCCCCATGCTGATCAACAAGCTCCTGAAGAGACTGCTGCTGATCAGCCTCGATCAATGCATCGACATCGACAAAGCCATAGGATAACTTTTCAGCAAGCAGGGGACCAACCGTGCTTTTCCCGGCACCGGCCATCCCGATCAAAACCAGATTCTTTTTTTGTGCAGACATGATACGATAGTTCACCATTGGAGGAAGAAAGATAACCAGACTCAATAGACTTACAAGGCCGTTATCGTCAATAAACCTGGAAAAAAGCTGCCATGCTCAGAATAACCGACATCCTAACCATTCCCGAAGGTGAAATCGAGATCAATTTTATTCGAGCAAGCGGAGCCGGTGGCCAGAATGTCAACAAGGTCGCAAGCGCCGTTCACCTTCGTTTCAACATCGATCAATCCTCCCTCCCCGACACCTGCAAAGAGCGACTGCTGGCCCTGAGTGATCAGCGGATAACCCGGGATGGAACAATTATCATCAAGGCGCAGGAGCACCGGACGCAGGAGAAAAATAAGGCAGAGGCCCTGCACAGGTTGTATCAGATGATCAGGGACGCCATGGTCGTCCCCAGAAACCGGCGCCCCACCCGACCTGGAAAGGTTGCCAGACAAAAACGAATGGACATCAAAAGACAGCGGGGCGACATCAAGGCCCTGCGTAAAAGAATACCGTAAAGACCGCAACACGAGACAATGACAACCGATTTTTCGCCCTATTACCGACTCTGGGCCCTGCAATTACTGGCCGAGTTTGAGGACATCAGGGCTCAGTATGGACTGGCACTCGAAGCCCCGATCTTTGAGATCAGCGAAACCCTGAAGCAGTATGGTTCCTGGCAGGCAACATCCCGGATGATCCGCATCAGCTCCCACCTGATTACCAGCTGCTCCTGGGATGTCACCTGCCTGATCCTCAAACACGAGATGGCGCACCAGATCTGCTCCGAGCTCTTTCACAATAACACCTCTGACCATGGCCCGCTCTTTCAGCGGGCCTGCCAGCTTCTTGGCCTGCCTGCGTCCTACCGGCACGCATCCTCCGATCTCCCGGGACCGACAACCTCCGCCCCTGCCGGAGATGCCCGGACTGAAAAAGGACGGCAGTTCATCATCCGGATCGGCAAACTCCTGGCCCTTGCTACCTCTGCCAACGAGCACGAAGCAGCCCTGGCCATGGAAAAAGCGAGCCAACTGATGACCCGCCACAACCTGCAGCAGCTTCAGGAAGATGCTCAATCAGCATTCGCGTCTCTGATTATCCACACCCGCTCCCAGCGTCTTGAAAGCTGGCAGCGTAAAATCTGCGTCATCCTGCTCCAGTTTTTCTATGTGAAGGTGGTCACCTCCAGCCTTTACGATCCCTTGCGCCATGCCCCGTACAAGACCATTGAGATTTTCGGCCGCGAGGAGAATGTCACCGTCGCCGAATACTGCTACACCTTCCTTGCCGGCCAGCTGGCCTCCCTTTGGCAGCAGAATAGAAGCAGGATCAACGGCAAAGGGATCAGGGTACGCAACAGTTATTATCTTGGCCTGTTACAGGGATTTTACGACAAGCTTAAAGCCCAGAAGGCCTTAACGGAGGCAACTAATCATCCAACACCAACAATGGTACCCAGGGATGGCGACGGCACTGCCATCGCCATCCTGATCCGGGCGGAAGACGCGGCCTTAGACCAATTTGTCGGCCTGCGGTTTCCCCGTTTACGCAGACGCTCGGAGGGCAAAAGTTTCATCTACAGAGAGACCTATGAACAGGGACGGGTGGATGGACAACAGATTGTCCTCCATAAAGGGGTTGCCGACCAGGGCGGTGGCCAGGGACTCCTGCTTGCAGTGAACAAATAATTCTAAGTTGCATTCAATTCAAGACCGAGAAGACAAAACGAGCGGCGACGAAGCAGTAAAAAACAAGTACGGTGAGGAGCCGCGCAGTGCAGTCGACGAAAGTATTGGTTTGAATGCGACTTAGAATAAGCAGCGCCGACTCAATCAACCCAGATCGTCGGGGGCAAAGGAGACCACCTCGCCGATGCACTTTCTCCCCATCAACAGCATAAGCAGACGATCCACCCCAAGGGCAATACCGGCGGCCCGATCAAGCTTAGCGAGATCCTCGAGAAAACGCTCGGGCATTTGCATGGGCTGTCTCCCCCATTTTTCCATCAGCCGCAGTTCCTCTGCAAAACGCTGACGCTGTTCATCCACATCGGTGAGCTCGGAAAATCCGTTGGCAAGCTCTATACCATTGATGTAGAGCTCAAAACGTTCGACAAGGTGAGGAAATCCATTCTTTCGCCTGGCCAGCGAGCCTAAGGCCACCGGATAATCATAGAGGAACAGCGGCCGTTCCACCCCCAGATACGGTTCAACATGCTCGACCAACAGCTCATCAAAGGTATCAGTGGCCAGGGCCTGCTCCAGGGACACCGGACTGAAGCGGGCAAAGGCCGCCTGCACCGACAAGCGGTCCCAGGGAGGCTGCATTGCAATGAGCTGGCCGCTATCGCCGGGCCGCAGACCATCTAGGCTCCCCTTGCAGCAACCCACCAACCCACCAAGCTCAGCCAGCAGGGAGCTCACCAGCTGCTCACAATCAGCCATCAGATCTTCATAGTCAGCCCCTGTTCGATACCACTCCAGCATGGTGAACTCCTCCAGATGGAGCCGGCCGCGCTCCCCTTTGCGGAAACAGTTACAGAGCTGAAAAATCCTGTCGCACCCCAAGGCCAGAAGACGCTTCATGCAGAGCTCAGGTGAAGCCTGCAGGTAGGCGCCTTCGGAAGTCAACGGCTGAATATTTGCCTCAGGGATGAGCAATGGCTGACGGATGGGAGTATCGACTTCGATGAACTGCTGAGCGATGAAAAAGGACCGGAGGGAATGAAAAAAGGCTGCGCGAAAGCGCAGCCCCTGCACATCAAGCATAAAAATTACTCTTTTACTCTGGTGACATAGGCACCAGTACGGGTGTCGATCTGGATCTTGTCATTTTCTTCGACAAATGGAGGGACCTGCAGAACATAGCCCGTCTCCACCGTCACCGGCTTGCTGTCGGAGCCGGAGGTATCCCCCTTGGCCCAAGGATCAGCCCGGATGACCAGCAGATTGACAAACATTGGCATGCTGACATCGATGGGCCGATCCTGAAAGAAAAGAACCTCCATCTCCATATTGTCAATCATGTAGTTAACGTTATCCCCGAGATGCTCTTTTTCAATGACAATCTGTTCAAAATTCTGGGTATCCATGAAATGATACTCAGAATCCTGACAGTAGAGATACTGCATTTTCCGCTCTTCCAGCTCAGGCTTGTCAAACTTGTCATTGGAGCGATAGGTCTGGACCAACTGGTTGCCACTGATCATATTGCGCATCTTGCACCGATACAGGGCCTGCCCCTTTCCCGGCTTGGAAAACTCAAAATCAATGACTATATAAGGAGCCCCATCAATCTGCACCTTCAATCCTTTGCGTAAATCTGCCGCAGTGTACATTCTCTTCTCCTTGAATCCCGCCCTTGAGCATGAAACATTGAATTAACCTTAAGAAAAATCCATAAACTTAAATTACATAAACAGAGGATTATACCCGCACGACAGCCTTTTACGCAACCGATAAAGAATTTCACCACCGAGATCAGCCCTCTTTTCCATGAACTGCCACATTGGTGATGAACAGAGGAATGGCGGCAAGCAGGATGAGAGCCATGATCCAGAATGAATACTGATACCCCAGTTGCGCGATCAAAAGGCCGGCCAGAATGGGACCGGCGGCATGGCCCACATCAAAGATGGTACCAAAGGTGCCCATGGCCGCGCCGAAGTTCTTCTCTTTGCAGAGATCGATGATGAGGGCAGCCGATGAGGAGGTCACCAGGGCCTCGCCCAGGCCAAAGACCATCGCGGCCATGGCCAGAAGATAAAAATCTTTCAAAACCGGAATGGCCGCAAAGGAAATGGCGCACAAAAGCAGACCAATGGTGATTAAGGGCTTACGTCCGCTGGTATCGGACCTCCTGCCCATGATCGGCTTGGAGAGGATCGTGGCCACCACCTGCACACCCCAGAGAAGCCCGGCCTGGAACGCGCTCAGGTTCGCCACGGTCACGGCATAGATAGGCAGGAATGCCTCAAGCGCGCCCACGGTCATGTTCTGTAAACCTTCCATACTGGAGGTGATGACCACCCGTTTGTCGCTAACCACCTCTTTGATGCCGGAGAGAAAACGGGTGAAGGCCCCTCTTAGACTGTTGTGTTTTTCCTGTTGCCCGTCGCCCTTTAGTACGCCAATCGCCAGGGTCAGGGCCATGAGTCCGGCAAACCCACTCACCAGATAGGCGGCCTGGAAGGAGGCAAGGGTTGGCCCTTCGCTACCCGAATTGAGGATCAGGCCGCCCAGGGGTGCGCCCAGCAGGTTGCCAATGATGGTGACCGAGGAAAACCAGGAGAGCAGTTCTCCCTTGCGCCCGCCTGCCACATCTGCGACCACGGCCATGGACACCGGCCCGTAGATGGCAGTGGCCAGTCCATGGAAGAAGCGGATGACAACCAGGGCCTGATAGTTGTCAATAAAGAGATAAGCGAAGGGCATGACCGCAAAAACCACCAGGCCGATAAGCATGGTCCGTTTGCGGCCAATCACATCCGACAGGGCCCCGGCCGGCATCTTGAAAAAGATGCCGGTGACGGTGGAAATCCCCACGGCAAAGCCGATGGCCTCGGAGCCGGCCCCGAGATAAAGGGCAAAGAGCGGCAGCACCGGGCTTCTCGCCAGGGCATAGGAAAATTTGGCAAAGAAGCCGACGGTGCAGAGTGCGGTAAAGGGAGTGAGAAATTTCATCGAGTGGGCATCCCTTTCTTATTTTTTTGGAGACCGGCATGGCCCCATTGAAGGGCCTGAATCGTCAATTTCTATCTTTTTTAGAGGCATTTCCAGCACCGTTCCTGTGCTGCTGACGGAAAGCTACTTCACAGATTCGCCCTGATCGATCCAGGCTGCCAGACCGCCCTCAAGGTAGGTGGCGGCAACACCTGCGTCATTGAGTTGCTTGCAGACGGACTGGCTGACCAAGCCGCCGCGCACACAATAGAGAACGGTCGCGCCGCCAAGCTCTGAGCGCCACTGGTCAACCCGCTCAGGATCGCGCCAGAGCGCGCCGGGGATGGTGGCCGGCGCGGCCTCGTAATCGGACTTGCGCCGCACATCCAGGAGAGTGATCCCGCCTTTTGCAATCTGGCTTTTGAGTTGTTTAACATCAATGGTGGGTTGTGTTGCCATGAGGGTCCTCCGTTTGAAAAAGAAAGGTCAAGCAGGGGTCGTGAAACCTCCCCTGTTAGCCTAAGATGGGGTTAAGAAGAAAATCCAAAATAGATAAAGGCATCCTTCAGGACCTCTTTCTGTTCAGGGACTAATTTGCCGATCTTGTTTTCAATATCTTCGCGCAGATGCTCAATATACTCAGCAACGCCTTCCTCGCCGAATTTGGCCTTGATCTCCGGCCCGTAGGCCCAGATTTTCTTGAAATCGTGGCGCTCATATTTTTTCTCGGCGTCGTCAATCCAGTTGTGCAGGTCGGCGTAGTCTTTCCCGGTTCTTGCCATGCTGGTGGCATAATGTTTCACTGTTGGTGGCATGATGATTCTCCTTGTGCGGTTATTCAAGACAGATGGACTATTAAAAACACATGGCACCGTCTTGTTGTGACATATGTTTTTTTGTGCTGCCGGTAAAAAAAGCGGAAGATTCCTCCCGCTGGTTGTGACAAAAGATTCCTGACCCCGAGGCGCTAATTACCCTGCGATATGCGATTCTTTCCGGCCTTGAAAAAGGCCCGCAAACCATCAAGGACAATGCCGGCTTGCTGAATTCTTGCCAGATCGTCGTCATTGCTTACGACAATGCCGTCAAAAAGGGCGTGAATCCCATCGGATTCGGGAAGATTGAAGGCATCATCTTTCAGATCGATATCATGGATGATTCCGGCAATCTGCCCGACCTCCGGATCATTGGCGCAAAAGCGTCTGGCCAGTACCTCAAAGGTACAAAGGTCCCCCTCGTGCGTATATTCAGCGGCAGGCATGTCAAAACGGACCTCATCCCTGCCGGGAGTATAATTTGAGGTGCGAACAAACTTAAAGGCAGCGTCGGGGGCAATATAGCGCTGAATCAGCCAGGCGCTGGCCATTCGATCCACATAGACATTGGCCCGGGTGACCCAGGTCTTGCCCTTCATTCCTTCTCTGTTCTCTTCGATCCTGGGTTCAGAAGAATGCAGGATACTTTTCTGCTGAAGGATGGTCTCCATATCTGCCAGAGCCGCCTCGACCTTGTCCCGTTCCGGGATGGGAAAGAAATCGATGGCCGCGATCCCGGCAAAACTCTTGCGCAATTTGGCCAACCCCGTCTTGTATTCAAAAAAGCTGGAACTCAACCCGGACTCGTTGAGACGGCATTGACTGTGCAACTCGGTAAGTTCAATGGCGACGCGATCATAGTCACGTTTCCTCGCCTCACAAAACAGACTGATTACCTGGGCATCATCCAGCCCTTCACAAAACCGGGCCTCCAGAAGAATTGCCTCACCGCCGCCCTGGATAATCTCTTTGGCAATCCAGGTCAGGTCTTCGTAGGCCTGCTCATTCCGGGGCATGGCATACGCTGCCTGCTTGACCGGCACCGCCCCTATCTGCTGGAGTCGCCGCCAGATCTTGGCACGAAAGTACGTTGGTTTTGCAGGAATTTGATGAATAAGAAGCAGCCAGTCCATGACAATCCTTTTTATGGTTAATGTTATAATTAACATATAACATATGTTTTATATAAGTCAAGCAAATGAGTGAAAATAAATTTTCTTAGCCGCGCAATCTTCACATACGAAGCGCCCATGCTCCCTAAAAAGACATCCAGCACTCTGCCCTATATCCGTCCGCAAAAAAATCCGTTGGAAATATCAAAATTGAACGCATTTTGTTTAAATATTTCATAATTGTAAAACATTAAATATGCGACAATCTCGTAACACACCAAAATAACAGAACTTGTCACTATGGCATATTTTTTGCTAGCTCCTATTATAATATCCAGACAACAAACACATCCTTTCGATGAAATAAGGGAGCAATCATGGATCCACTTTTAGTCCCGGCCAATACCGGCGAAGCCCCCTCCCCGCTGGAGGCCTTAAAAATGCAGGCCTTATCCGAGATCTGCCAGCTCATTGGCGATGCCGTCCATCTCGATACAGCCCTGGCCAGAATCTTACAGATTCTCCACGACATCCTGCGCATGGACCGGGCCACCCTCGTGCTTCTCGACCAGCACAAACAGCGTCTCGAGATCAGGGCGGCTTACGGGTTGACTTTTGAAGAGGAACAGCGGGGGATCTACGGTCTTACCGAGGGAATTTGCGGCCAGATTTTCCAGTCCGGCTCACCCTGTATCGTCCCGGACATTAACAGTGAGCCCCTGTTTCTCAATCGTACCGGCGCTCGAACCACCATCAACAAGGAACAGCTCTCCTTTATCGGAGTGCCGGTCCTGCTCGCCCAGAAGCCAGTCGGGGTCCTCACCGTGGACCGGCTCTTCGGCCCGGAGGTCTCCTTCAAGGAAGACGTCAGTTTTCTCAGTGTGCTGGCTACCCTTATCGGCCAGTTTCTCGCCCTCCACCAGGCCATCGACCATAAGGAAAAAATGTTGGTGGAAGAGAACCGCTCCCTCAAGGCTGAGCTGCATGGACGGTTTAACCGTCATTATATCATCGGTCAGTCCCGCTCCATGCAGGAGGTCTTTACCACCATTGAGAAAGTGGCTCCCAGCCGGGCAACGGCCCTGCTCCTGGGTGAATCCGGAACCGGCAAGGAGCTGGTGGCTCGAGCCATCCATGAGGCCAGCCCGCGGAAGGAAAAAAACTTTGTCAAAATCAACTGCGCCGCCCTGCCTGAAAACCTTCTCGAGAGCGAGCTTTTCGGGCACGAGAAGGGTGCATTCACCGGAGCCACGGCCATTCGTGCCGGACGCTTTGAGCTGGCGGATGGCGGCACCATCTTCCTGGATGAGATCGGCGAGCTGCCGCTTTTGCTCCAGGCAAAGCTTCTTCGCGTTTTACAGGAGCAGCAGTTCGAACGGCTGGGCGGCACCCGGACACTGAAAGTCGATGTGCGCATCATCGCCGCGACCAATATCAATCTTGGCGACGCCGTTGCCTCCGGGACCTTCCGCAACGATCTCTATTACCGGCTGAATGTCCTGCCTTTTCATCTGCCGCCGCTGCGGGAGCGTAAGAGCGACATTCCGATTCTGCTCAACCATTTCCTCTGCGCGAGCAATGAGCGCAACGACAAAAATGTGGAATTATCCCAGGAGGTGCTCGATTTTCTGATGCACTATAACTGGCCGGGAAATGTACGGGAGCTGCAGAATCTCATTGAACGCCTGGTTATTTTGACCGACAAGAGCATTCTTTACGCAAGCGATCTCCCCAAAGAAATGACAGCTCCAACGACCCAGGAACTCCCGTCAAATGGCTCCTTCCGAAAATCCTATTTGGACCATGAGCGAAACACCGGCACAGGAGGCCACCTGCCCGCCCCGCCACGGGACTCAGCCTCGCGCAGCCCCCACTCTCTCGAGGAGCTGGAACGAGCCGAGATCGAAGCCGCCCTGATCAGAAATGGCTGGGTTCAGGCCCGTGCCGCTCGGGAATTGGGGTTGACCCTGCGCCAGATCGGGTATCGAATCAAGAAATTCAATCTGCACCGACCGGATTTTTCCTTGACCAGCTGGAGCGAAAGATAAAAAAAGATTTGGCAGCCAGACAAGATATGCGTAATATACAATCCCCGACGAACGGGATTAGTGACTTACAGGAAAATTTCTTTAAAAAAACAAGAAACCTTCCTGTAAGTCACTAACTATCGTATCCATATTACTGCAAGCACCCACCATCAGACGTGCCAAGAAAAACCGGAATCCCCATGAATCTCCTGGATGAAAAATCAATCTTTACCTCCATGCTTCAGGATGGCCCCTTTGCCGTCAACGATTTGCCTCCCGTTGCCCATCCCTTTTCTCAGGAAGCCAAAGCCTGGGTGCGAACCCTGCACCAGAATCAGTTGTTGAAGACCAAATATCGGGCCGTGCGCGGTCAGATTTTTGATTTTTTGGGAATCAGCTCCTTTAACGAGATCCTGATTTTGATCAAAAACCGCAAGCTGCGCGCAGAAACCACCCTTCGCTGCCAAATCCTTCTGGGCAAGATGTTTGCCTTGAACGGTGTCAGCCATGACATTGGCCGCTATCTGCACGACTATGCCCGCACTGCCGACGATGTAGTCAACTCCTTGCGGGCCAAGGTTCTGGCCCCCTACCGCTCCCATATCGAGACCACCAATGAGATTGAAACCACCCATGATCCGGTGGCTCTCCTCCTTATCATCTTTGACGAGCGCTTTCACCGCAAGGCCCGCTTTGAGGCCAAACGTAAGCTGGTGCTGATGAATCTGGCCGGCTCCATCGACCAGCGGGAACGAGAGACCGACATTGAAACCAAGTTTTCCGATTTCCTCAGATTCTTAAACGCTCACGTCTGGAGCCCCAGTCTCAAGATCGGCGACCTGCAGATTCGCTACCTGCACAGTCGCCACAGCCCCGATGATTTCAGTTGTCAGGAGGTACGGGTCCTCTCCGAAGAACAGGCCCGGTCTGTAACACTTGCACCAGGGGAGAAACTGACCCTGATCAAGCGCCGCAGCTTCAGCAGCCAGAACCGGGAGATCCCGATCTATGTTACCATCCGGAAGAAGCCGCCATCTGCAAAGGTCCTTAAACTGCTTCGCAAAAACGAAAAGAATCCAGCCACAGCCGTTGATGATGAGCTGGGACTGATGGCCGTGGTCAACTCGGTGAGCGATGTGAAATGCTTTATCCGGCACC
Source organism: Desulfobulbaceae bacterium (assembly GCA_019163335.1). Classification (GTDB taxonomy): domain Bacteria; phylum Desulfobacterota; class Desulfobulbia; order Desulfobulbales; family Desulfocapsaceae; genus UBA2270. The sequence goes on from JAFLKM010000060.1 coordinate 36,568, forward strand.
TGACCCGCAGCACCGTCCAGGCAGGTTCGTTCATGACCCTTGAAGATATCTCTGACACCCTCACCGGCGGCGAGTACGCGGGCACCTCCATGGGCAGTTCCGGGAAAACCCCGATGCTGAAGTTTTTCGCAAGGTTGGGCGGGATGCGGGTGGAATTTATTATCCACACCAACCGTTCCTATCTCAACTATATCTACCAGCGTGATGTGGCCCATGATGAATATGAGGTCAAGCGGATTTTTGACACCGGCGTTGCCGAATTTCTTTTTCCAGGCGACATCTATCACCTGCAGATGGATGCTATCCGTACCGCCCAGATCAACTCGTTCCGCCGACAGATCGAACACATCTAGCCCCGATGAACGGGACAAGCGCCTTTCGCAGATTATGCCCTTGTTAATAAACAAGAAAATAATCTACAAGACACTAAGACGACAACAAAACACAAACGATCATGCCCACCCATACCTCCATCATCATCGACTCCACCCTTCGGGAAGGCGAACAGACGCCGGGAGTTCGCTTCAGCCAGGAAGATCGCTGCGCTATCATTGAGCAGCTCTGCCAAGTGGGGATCGAAGAGCTTGAACTGGGAATCGCCTCCGAAAAAAACGACCACCTGCCGGAGCTGTTCAATCTGGCCCGCGATATCATTGCTGAATCAGGCACGGACCAGCAGCTGGGACTGTGGTGCCGATGCCTTAAAGAGGATATCGCCTTTGCCGCAAGCTGCCGACCCGATGTCCTCTCGCTGTCAATCCCGGCCTCCGATCTGCATATCAGCGAACGTCTGCGAAAAGACCGCAAATGGATCCTGGACACCTTGCAAACCGCCGCGGCTCAGGCCAAAGACGCAGGAATCCCCTTTCTCTCCCTGGGATTGGAAGACGCCACCCGGGCCGACCCTGCCTTCCTCTGCCAGCTGGCCAACGCAGCGGCCGGCTGCGGCATCCAGCGCCTGCGCCTGGCCGACACAGTGGGAATTGCCTCCCCAGCCACCATCACCTCTTTGGTCCAGATGATCCGCCGGCAATCAGGACTTCCCTGCGGCGTGCATACCCACAATGATTTCGGCATGGCCACCGCCAACGCCATTGCCGCCATCGACGCCGGCGCATCGTCCATTGACGCCACCGTCCTTGGCCTGGGAGAACGGGCCGGCAACTGCCGTCTGGAAGAGGCAGCAGCCTTTCTCTGCCTGCAAAAGGGAAAAGAGCGCTATCAGATCAACCTTCTTTCCAGGCTCTGCCAGACCATCAGCAAGGCCGCCGGGATCACCATCGCCGGCAATCACCCCATAGTCGGCGCAGCCATCTTCACCTGTGAAACAGGTCTGCACCTGCATGGCCTGACTGTCAATCCCGACACCTACGAACCCTATCCGCCGGACAAGGTCGGGGCCACCCGCACCCTGCGTTTTGGGCACAAGAGCGGCAAACGAGCCCTTGGCAACCACCTCGCCGCCCTTGGTCATCCCGTTGATGACAGCATGGCGGACGCCCTCAACGAGCATCTGCGCACCACGCCTGACCTGCCCCCCCAAGGCCTCAGCAACCCTGAGCTGGTGAAGCTGACCACCCGATAAGCCAACCCTCAACCCCCGGCAGGCATAGAAATCAGATGAACAGAACAACCGTGACACCTCTGCACGAGGTCTTCCATTGACTCCTACCGGCCAAAACAGATTTTTTGCAGCCCAAACCACATTCTTTCAGGAAGCTCATACTGAACCCAAGACCATATGATACATCGAATGCTTTCATTCTGGACGGAGGAAAAAAGCCTGAGTGTCTTCCTGGCACTTCTCGTCCTGCAAATCTTCGTCATCGCTCCGCTGTCGACAAGCAATCAGTTCTACCTGTATATGCTGAATGGACTTGTAGGCTCGCTCTTCCTGTTTTCCGGCGTGCTGACGTTAACCCATGATCGCCTCAGCCGCTGGATTGCCTCAGGCTTCATTGTGGCAGCCATGGTTTCCCGCTGGTTGGTGCTGTCAACCCCCTCCCACTGGATTCAGGTTGTAGACAGCACGATCACGCTCTGTTTTGCCGCAGGACTCACCACTGTTGTACTGCACAATGTCTACAAAGAAGGTCCGATTTCCGGGCACCGGGTACGCGGTTCGGTGGCCGCCTATTTACTGCTTGGCTACCTTTTTGCCGCAGCGTATCGCCTGACCTATGACTTTATTCCCGAGGCTTTTACCATAAATACAACCCTGCTTGATCAGGGGCAAAACATCTCCGGGATCTTCATGTATTTCAGCCTCGTCACCCTCACCACAGTGGGTTTTGGGGATGTAACCGCCGTCCATCCTGTGGCAAGATCGCTGGTCACCCTCGAAGGCGTTGCCGGAACCCTCTATCCGGCCATTCTGATCGCACGACTGGTATCGCTGCACAGCGAGCATGCAAAGAAATAGAACAAGGGCCCGACAGCAAGGGCTCTTTCACAGCTAGTCAACCAATCGTCACCCCATCCCCACCCGCTCCCAGCGCCGTCCGAAGTAATCTCACATGGACTTTCTTCCCCGAAATTAATTCCTTATCACCCCTGGAAATGCCCCCTTCTTTTTGATACACCTTAATTAGAAGCAACAGCCGAACCATGCCCCATTGGCTCAAGATAGGAGCCCCGGCAAAGACTTCTATTCACCCTTGAAGCGAGTGAGATCATGCCCATACATGGGCATAAAGGAGCTGAGACCATGGCAAAACCAAAAATCATCGACGTTACCGAGCAAAAACGTTTAAACGAGGCACGCGAGGCCGCAGTTCCCTGGAAAAAATGGGGGCCCTATCTCAGCGAGCGACAGTGGGGCACGGTGCGGGAGGACTACAGCGAGGACGGCAACGCCTGGGACTATTTCACCCATGACCAGGCTCGCTCACGGGCCTATCGCTGGGGCGAGGACGGACTGGGAGGGATATGTGACGACAGGCAGCGCCTGTGCTTTGCCCTCGCGTTGTGGAATGAGCGGGACCCCATCCTCAAGGAGCGGATGTTCGGTTTGACCAACAGCCAGGGCAACCATGGTGAGGATGTGAAGGAGTATTACTTCTACCTCGACAGCACCCCCACCCACTCTTACATGAAGTATCTCTACAAGTATCCCCAGCGGGAGTTCCCCTACCAGGATCTGATCGAGAAAAATCGGGCACGGTCTCGGAGTGAGTTAGAATACGAACTGCTCGACACGGGCGTGTTCGACGATAACCACTACTTTGACGTGTTCGTGGAATACGCCAAAGAGGGTCCGGAGGATGTGCTCATCAGGATCACCGTGCACAATCGCGGCCCGCAAGCAGCGCGGCTTCGTCTGTTGCCGACGCTCTGGTTCCGCAATACCTGGTCCTGGGGAAATGGAGATCCCAAGCCGTCCCTGCGGGAGGTAGAACCGGGAGTCATTCTAGCCTCGCATCATGAACTGGGTGAGTATTGGCTCTATTGTGACGGCTCTCCGGAATTGCTGTTCACCGAAAACGAGTCCAACACCCTGCTTCTCTGGGGCCAACCCAGCACTACGCCTTACGTCAAGGATAGCTTCCATGCCGCTCTCATCTCGGGACAGGATGCGGCGGTGAATCCCGACAAGACGGGAACGAAGGTCGCGGCCCACTTTATGCTCGAGGTGGATGGCGGCGGCAGCCGGACGGTCTGCCTGCGACTTACGGACTCTCCGACCAAGAAGGCCTTTCACCGCTTCGAGCAGATCTTCAAGAACCGGATTGCAGAAGCGGACGAATTCTATCAGAGGATTACGCCGTCGTCGCTCAATGAAGACGAGCGTCGCGTCCATCGTCAGGCGATGGCCGGAATGCTTTGGGGCAAGCAATTCTACCACTTCGATCTCGAGCAGTGGTTGATGGAGCACAAAAGCCATCCCCTGCTGGAATCCGCCAGGAAAGGGGTGCGAAATACAGAGTGGTTCCACATGCTCAACGCCGACGTCATCTCCATGCCCGACAAGTGGGAGTACCCCTGGTATGCGGCCTGGGATCTGGCCTTCCACACGATTGCCCTGTCTCTGGTGGATTTTGACTTCGCCAAGGAGCAGCTCCTGCTGATGTTGCGTAATCTTTATTTCCATCCCAACGGTCAGATTCCTGCCTATGAGTGGAACTTCAGCGACGTCAACCCGCCGGTCCATGCCTGGGCCACCCTCTGGCTGTACAGATACGAACAAAGCCTGGGACGGGCCGACCTGCGTTTTCTGGAGCGATCCTTTCAGGGCTTGATGCTGAACTTCAACTGGTGGGTGAACCGCAAGGACCCTGCCGGACGCAATGTCTTTGCCGGCGGCTTTCTCGGGCTGGACAACATTGGCGTCTTCGACCGCAGCGCAAAGCTTCCCACGGGCGGCTCGCTGGAACAGGCGGACGGGACAGCCTGGATGGCCTTTTATTGCCAGAACATGCTGGAGATGGCGCTGATCCTGTGTGAATACGACCCCATCTACGAAGAGATCGCCTTTAAGTTCATCCAGCACTTCATGTGGATCGCCTACGCCATGGACCGCATCGGCGAACATCACGACGAGATGTGGGACGAAGAAGACGGGTTCTTCTACGACCTGCTGCGGCTGCCGGACGGTCAGGCCTTACGGTTGAAAGTCCGGTCGCTGGTGGGTTTACTGCCGCTCTGTGCCTCCACGGTATTTGAGGCAGACGCCGTGACCCGCTATCCGAAGCTGATGGAAATGATCGCCCTGTTCAAGAAACGTCATCCCGAGCTGGTATCCCATGTGGCTCCCACCGACGAAGGGTTTATCGGCTACAAAGGACGGCGACTGCTGTCCATCCTCAACCGGAAGAAACTGGAGCGGGTGCTTGGCTATATGCTCGATGAGAAAGAATTCCTGAGTCCGCACGGCATACGCTCACTCTCGCGCTATCACCAGGACCACCCTTTCCTGTTCCAGGTGGGGCACGAGGAGTATAAGGTGCAGTACCTGCCCGCCGAATCAAACACCGGGATGTTCGGCGGCAACTCCAACTGGCGGGGACCGGTATGGATGCCGGTCAATGCGCTGATCATTCGCGCCCTGATGAATCTTTACAATTTCTACGGTGACGAGTTCAAGGTGGAGTGTCCGACCGGATCCGGCCAGGTCATGAACCTGTTTGAAGTGGCGCATGAGATCAGCCGCCGGCTGACAGGCACGTTTCTGCGCAATGCCGATGGACAGCGGCCGGTTTATGGAGGGACCGCCAAGTTTCAGGAAGATCCGCACTGGCGGGATTTGATCCTGTTCTATGAATATTTTCACGGCGACAATGGAGCCGGACTCGGGGCCAGCCACCAGACAGGGTGGACCGGACTGGTCGCCCCCCTCCTCGACATCTTCGGACGTCTTGATGCCAAAACCTATCTGGACGCAGAACGTACCCATGCCTTCGAACGGTTAGTAAAAGAACAAGTGGGTGGAAAATAGACAGACAGGAAGCAAAGCAGGTAATCAAGCAATGAGATAGCAGCACGAGGGAGGTATGGTGAACATCAATCCTTTCGTGGCAACAGACAGGTCATTGATTTGGAGTCTATCGGGGCCGGATTGATGTTGGAATAAAGAAAAACCTGGAAACCTCTTCATATTCGATGAAATTCCAGCAGTTTGGACCAACACTCCCTATGAGGAGTTACCCCATAGAGGATGCGCCTGCCAGTGCCGAATTAGAACCTTATCGAAAGGCCCAGCTTTCCGCCGATACCTGTGAGACCATTGCCGAACATGGCAGTCGAACGACCGAAAAATGAGATGTTGTCTTTGACAATATCAAGGCCAATTCCTGCGTCGCAGGTTGTTCCAGGAAGACTGCTTGTCAAACCGTAATCTGCAAAACCATTTGACAAGGTTGCAGTGAAACCATCGAGAAGTTCGTGGTTAACCCCGAAGGTTCCAGAAAGTGTGACGGCCATGTCATTGGCCATGTTGAAGTTTTCGCCGATGCGCAAAGCTGAGCGGGCAGTTAAGCTCTCAGCATTTTCGAATTGAATGTTTGCACCTGGTATTGATATATCATCGATGGAGCTTGAGATGTGTGAAAGAGCCACAGACGGATCAATAAAAATTGGCCCTGTTTCAAAACGGTATCCCGTTTCAAACCTTGCACCAAAGCTGTTGGCGTTGACATCGGAGACTGAACCAGCCGTTCCTAAAGTGGCTGACATGTCAAGCAAATCGGCTTGTACGACGGCGTCTACATAGAATTGATTATTGATGTAACTTGCATAGGCCCCGAGCACTGGCCCTTCGAACCTCGCTTTGGAACCACTGGCGTTAAAATCACTGTCAGCATTGGCGTAGCCCCCCATAGCGCCGACAACGAGGATGCCGTTGCCTGGCAGGAAAAAGCTACCATGATCTGCTCCTAACAAGAATCCTCCCAAAACTTGGTCAAAGTCGGTATCGTGATTGAAAGTTGAGCCACCAACAGGGTGCACACCTGAACGATCATATGAAATATCACTGGCGAACCCCTTACCCCACATGCCGGGGCCTTCGCCATTGGCGGTTTCCGTGAGGCCTGCGGGCTTGACAGATGTGGATCGTGGTGAGGGTGAAGAACGGCTAAAGCTTGCACGGAGGTCGCCCTGGCGATCTGACCAAGTATCGAAACTAGACAACATGACCGATATGGCAGGACTGAGTAAATCTGGAAGCGTTGCCGCAACAGAGCTGGGACCGTCAGATCTCAGCACAAATTCAGACGCCGTTCCTTCGCCATTTGCCGTGAGGGCGAGGTCATAGGTGAACAAGCCACTTTCGATAGGCCCACCATCAAGAATGACGTTGGCAAGTGATACGGAGCCGTTCACGTCAATCAATGCAATGCCGGCTGGGTTTGATGCACCGCCAGCGGGGGTAACATTGTTAACCACAAGGCGAGTGACACCGGACATACTGCCATTGATCGTCAAGAGATCAGCTGCCGAACCAGGACCACCAAGGGCTGCATCCACGACCAATTTCGAGCCAGCGCCAGCGACAAAGTCTCCGTTGATGGTCAAACGATCGCCGGTGAATGTTGGGCCTCCGGCATAGTGCGCGTTGCTTAGAGTGATCAGTCCATTATTTTCAAAACGTGCATTGGAAACCGTTACATTGCCCATTGTGTCGCCACCGACAAAAGATGTAGCGCCAACATTTGCCGTCAAATCGCCTACGCCGAAGACGCCATTGTTAACAATGCGGTTGTTGCCCCCGCCCAGGGTGCCGACCGTCGCCGCGCCGCCACCAAGGCCAGCAAGCCACGTTACATCGTTAATAAATGTTTCATCGCCATCACCACCAACCAACGCACCAAAAATGTCGCCATGGGCGTTGATGACATTGGTCGTACCTGCTGCGCTTAGTAACGAAATGGCTATGCCTTGAAGTCCACCAATCGAGCCCCCGGCATCAAGATTGATCGTGACATTACCCTGTTGCCCAAGGATATCGACGCCACTGTCTGCGCCAATGACGTTGCCGGAAAGATTAAGCAGTGTTGTGCCGCCTGTATTTGAAATATGAATGGCGTCCCCTGCTGCGTAGCCTAGTGGTACGTCAGGAGTGAAGGTGCGGCCCGTCACATTGTGCGCGGTGACAACAACGTTACCGGCCAAAGTGTTGGATATAACGATGCCGGCATTGCCGCCTTCCACATCGTGCATAGTAGCCGTCACATTGCCAACGGTTGTGTTAGCAACCACTATGCCGGGAGAATAGATGGATGTGAGATCGCGAGCGATCAAGTTAACATCGCCTGTAGTTGTACTCGTTGCCACCATGCTGGTCCAAAGGCTGTCAATGTCACGTGCCGTGAGGTTCACATTTCCCAGCGCCGTGTCGAACACGCGGACGCCAAAGCCGTTTGATACCAAGTCATTGGCGTTGACCGTCACGTTGCCAGAGAGCGTTTTTTCAACATAAACTACCGTATTCTTATCCGATGAAACGACTTCAGTGTTCGCTTTGTTATGAAAGTCATTGAGAGTCACAGCGACGTCACCGTTGTTACGCATAATGGACACGCCACCATACATGTTGGAGGCATCGCCAGCCACAGCAACAGTGGTCTTGCCAACCACGTCTTGGATGTACGCAATTCGCCCCTCAACCTCACCAGTTGACGTAATCGAATTAAGCTTTAAATCAACATCACCGATGACTTTTTTGGTTAAGTCACCGATTTCAAAGGCCACTTCACCACCAGAAGAACCACTCTCGGGTCCTCCCATCACCACGTTCAAATCGCTGTTGCCACCGACAGTAACATCGCCATTGACACCAGTAATCGACGCACCATAGTCCCCATGCGGCATAAAATTGAAGGTCCCTCCGTCGACTGTCACATCGCCTTCGATAACGTCTTCAATGCGCAATTTACCCGCCTCCAGCAGATTGGCGTCAAAATCAACAGACCCTTTAGTGACCGCAACAATTCCAACATCTCCGGAAACATTCTTCAAATCAAGTGTAACAGCGCCGCTATACACATCACGGATAAAAATAGCCGAACTGCCAAAAATTGACCCTGGGTACTCTGGCAAGGCAGCAATGGTTCCAGTCGAGTTAAGGTAAACGCCGCCAGCCGCAGGAGAACCGGTCACGCCAACACGAGAAATTGTTATAGTTTGAGGCCCGCCAATAAAATCCAAGTCAGCGTCGCCAGTATTTGTCACATCATGGACATTAAAATCCACACTGCCTAGGAGTCTGTCGGAACGAGAGTTTGCAACATCGTTGAGTTTTTGGCTGGTC
>JAFLKM010000038.1 GCA_019163335.1 Desulfobulbaceae bacterium
GAGGTGGTACACTTTTCATTGCCATTTTTGGTGCAGTTTTAGATTACCACTGACATCTGTATTTCCTTATAAAAGAATAGAAAAAAGAATCCCTTATCGCAACATCCTTGTATTCAGTAAGTTCTTAAGATAGAATGACTAGCAATCCATTGAATGGATTATTGTCATAATTCTATATGTTTCAGTATATTCAACAATAGACTGTTCATATATGCTACTTTAGCAAAAAGTGATCTGTAATATTCAGCTATAAAATATTATCTACCCAACACGTCTAAGAGGGGATTAGTCATGCCGGTTTATGTGTGGAAAGGGGTAAATTCACAAGGAGTCAAACGCAAAGGTGAGGTAGAATCTCCTGATCAGGCTGCTGCCTTAGCACATGTTAAACGTCTCCGTATTCAAGACATTGTCATCAAAGAAAAACCGAAGGATCTATTTGAAAATATAGCTTTTTTTAAGCCTAAAGTAACTGGTAAAGATCTTGTAATCTTTACCAGACAACTTTCCACTATGATCGATGCCGGCTTACCCCTTATTCAAAGCCTGGAAATCCTAGCTAAACAGCAAGACAATGTTACCTTTAAAGCTGTCCTCACTGCGATCAAGAGAGATGTAGAGACAGGCACGACCATAGCCGATGCCATGCGCAAGCACCCTACGGTCTTCGACAGCCTTTTTGCAAATATGATTGAGGCGGGAGAAACAGGCGGTATTCTAGACACTATTCTTGGCCGTCTGGCAGCCTTTAAAGAAAAATCAATGGCCCTGACCAAAAAGATTAAAGGCGCGATGACATATCCTGCCATATGCCTTGCCATCTCTTTCCTGATTTTAGGAGTCATTTTAATTTTTGTCATTCCGGTATTCGAGGAGATGTTTTCCAGTATGGGAGCTGCACTCCCCATTCCCACTCAAATAGTTGTGCAGTTGAGTAATTTCGTAAAATCAAACTTTCTCTTTCTGATTATGGGCATATTTGCCATGGTATATGGTATTAAAAAAATATATCATACCGACAAAGGCCGATACAGAATTGATGCCATGCTCTTACGAGCACCGGTTATTGGCCCCCTCATCAGAAAAGTAGCCGTTGCGAAATTTACAAGAACGCTCAGCACTATGCTTCAGAGTGGTGTTCCAATCCTCGACGCGCTCCAGGTTGTTGCCAGAACATCCGGCAACAAAGTCATTGAGGCAGCTGTACTTAGAGTTGCAGAAAGTATCAGCGAAGGACGGCCCATTGCTGAACCCCTGGAGGAGAGCGGTGTTTTCCCAAACATGGTTGTTCAGATGATTAATGTTGGAGAATCAGTTGGTGCCCTTGATTCTATGCTAGCGAAAATAGCTGATTTTTATGACGAAGAGGTCGATCAAGCGGTAAGCAATCTCACCTCAATGATTGAACCATTCATGATGGTTTTTTTAGGAGGAATGATAGGCGGTATCGTTGTAGCCATGTATCTGCCAATCTTTTCTATGGCATCTGTTGTGGGAGGATAACGCAACGATAAAATACATCATAGTTTTTTAACCTTTTAACAGATTGCCTTAATCAATAAATATTTTAAAATCATTCTCAAGGAGATCAAGATGACACTTACAAAGGCAGAATTAGTTCAGCACGTTTTTAAAACTCACAATACTCTTAGTAAAACTCAGGCCACAGAATCCGTTGAAGCCTTTCTCCGTATCTCAAAGAATACCCTGATCGATGGATCAGATCTCCTTCTCAGTGGTTTTGGGAAGTTTAATGTGAAGGACAAAAACTCACGACGAGGCCGCAACCCTCAAACAGGAGATGAACTTACATTAGACGCTCGTAGGGTAATTACCTTTAAGCCATCAGGAATTCTTCGGGATAAAATTAATAATTCTTAATTTGTGATTCTTTTTTCGATTTATATTTAACTCTATTCAGCAACTCAATATGACCGACACAGGTTAATAAGTTGCAGACTCAATAGCCTTATGGGGATCCCACCTTCATTTCAATATATTCTGTCGGATTTGATCAGTTCCGACTCAAACTGGAGTCTTCACCCTTTTTTGGATGAAAATCCATCATCTTTCCTTAAACAGTCATTTGAGGATTTGGGGATTCTCCATCCTCCTACTGTTCAACATTCAGATGGGGGTCGTTTTGAACTGATCTGTGGCCGTCAACGTTTCTATGCACTTCAAAAGTATTATAATCAGACAAATCTCAATTGCCTGATTCTTCCACCTGAGCTCTCGGCACGGACTTTTTTACTTTACATCCTCACCGATCAACAGCTTCATAGTCCTCTCACTCCTATGGAAACGGCTTTTTTCCTTAAATATTGCCTACTAAAGATTGACGAGAAGGAAGTTCTTTCTTTTTTTCTCCCGCGCCTAGGATATAAGCCACATGCAGATATCTTAAATCAATATATCAGCCTTTTGAAATTAGAAGAGAAAATTCAGCTACAGATCCATCATGGATTTATTGGAGAAAAACTCGCTTTTGAGTTTGTAGATCTCCCGATTAATGACAGGAGAATCTTTTCTTATCTTATCGAATCACTACAACCGGGGGCAGGAAAACAAAGAAGGCTTATATCACTAAGTCGTGATATAGCCCAACGTACACATCAATCAATCGCATCCCTTTTTGAAGAACAACCGTTTAAGCAAATCATCGATCATCAAGAGATGAATCCTCCGCAAAAAATCCATTTTTTGCTAGAACTCTTACAAAAAATATTTTATTCAAGAAGCGATGATGCGGAAAAGGTCTTTACAGACAGAATAAGAAGACTTGATTTGCCAAACAACCTTACAGTGACACACAGTCTCAATTTTGAAAAAAATGAGGTTTACCTTACGATACGTTATCCAGACCTTCAAAGCTGCGAACATGCCTGGCTCAGCAATCAGAGCATCTTCAAATAAATTTACAAAATGAATAAAAAAACTCTTTTTGGGTCAGACATGCTTCAGAAAAAAACTATATAATATCCCCTTCAACCATTATATCTGATCCTAAGCGACGATAGTGAACATTTTGCAAACGAATCGCATCTTGCTGACCGGTAATATTTAGCCCATCAACAACCGGCGTTCCACTGCTACCAGCAAAAATCGGAGCAATGAATAATTTTACATGATCAACCAGTTTCTGTTGCAAAAAAGCACCATGAACAGTGGCACCTCCCTCAACAAGCAATGATGTAACTCCTGCATCACAGGCGAGAACCTTTAGCACCTGCCGAAGCTCAAGCCGACCATCTTCGCCACATCCCACCTGGCGGACAACGACCTTCTCTGCTTTCATGAAGGTTTCTATTTTATCTGGACGGACATCAGGTCCGCAGAAAATCCAGGTAGTTGCTATCGATTCAAGGTGAAGGACTTTGGACAACGGTGAAATTGACAAATGCGTGTCAAGGATAACGCGAAGAGGATCTCTTCCCCTTCGATGAGGCAAGCGAGTCGTCAGGGAAGGGTCATCGATCTTGATCGTTCTAGAACCAACCAGGATCGCATCAACACGATCACGAAGGAGATGAACCTTCTGGCTGGAAGCCGGCCCTGTCATCCAGCCACTCTGCTGCTGCTGATATGTGATGCGGCCATCAAGACTGATCCCCGCCTTCATCACGACCCAGGGCAGCCCCTGAGTGATATATTTAATAAAAGGTCGATTCAGGGCACGACACTTAGCGGAAAGTATCCCACTAACAACCTCAATTCCCTGACTTTGCAAATACCTGATCCCGCTGCCATGGACAAGAGGATTAGGATCTTCCATCCCAATCACCACCCGTTTGATACCACTGGCGAGTATCGCCTTCGTACAGGGAGGTGTCCGTCCAGTATGATTACAGGGTTCAAGGGTCACATACAGGGTCGCGTTTTGGGCTAACGCTCCAGCCTTGCGCAAGGCATGGATTTCAGCATGGGGAGTTCCGGCTTTTTTATGATAGCCTTTGGCAATCAGGATTTTATCACGAACTACAACGGCCCCAACGCAGGGGTTAGGGGATGTCCGACCTTGCCCCTTCCGTGCTTCCTTCAGAGCCAAGAGCATATATTCCTGATCAACGTCAGGTGTCAGCACTTCTTATACACCTTTAGGATTTCTCGCGCCAATTAGGGTTTTCAGTTCATCGACAAACTCACTGACATCCTTAAACTGTCTATAAACGGAGGCGAATCGAACATAGGCGACCTCATCAAGGGAGGGCAACCCCTCCATCACCCACTCGCCTATCACCTGAGAAGAGACTTCTTTAAGACCGAGATCCTGAAGTTTCTTCTCGATCTCATCAACAAACGAATCAATTTCGTCACAGCTTACTGGCCTTTTCTCACACGCCTTTTCAAGTCCTGCAACCATCTTTTGACGATCCCAGACCTCCCGACGGCCATCTTTTTTTACCAACACCGGCATCATAACTTCCAGCCGCTCATACGTAGTAAAACGTTGATTGCAGGCGAGACAAGACCTTCGCCGTCTGGTAATAGTACTCTCTTTATTCAAACGGGAATCGATTACCTTATTGTCGAGATGACCACAGTAGGGACACTTCATAATTTCACGATACTATTCAGGAGCATTAACAATATCAGAAAGAGGGAATCTAAGACATAGATCCCGTACCTCCTGGCGAACATTATTTATCGTCTGTTGATCCCGCATACCTATAATCCGATCAATCCAGTCGGCGATAAGAGCCATTTCTGGAACCTTCAACCCTCTAGTGGTAACCGTAGGTGTTCCAATGCGCACACCACTCGTCACAAACCGTGATTTAGTATCGAATGGGATTGCATTCTTATTCACCGTCAAACCACCCTGTTCAAGAAGTTCTTCGGCGTCTTTTCCAGAAATTTCCTTATTACTTAAGTCTACCAGAAAGAGATGGTTGTCGGTTCCACCGGAGACTAATCTAAAGTTCCTGGCAGTCAAACCCGCAGCAAGGGCCTTGGCATTTGCAACAACCTGAATCTGATCCGCCTTGAAGGCATCACCCATGGCTTCCTTAAAACCCACAGCCTTCGCTGCAATAACATGCATCAAAGGGCCGCCCTGGATACCTGGGAAGATATGACTGTTTAATGCCTTTGCCCATTTTTCCTTGGCCAGAATTAGCCCACCCCGGGGACCACGAAGGGTTTTATGGGTGGTTGTCGTGACAAAATCTGCATAGGGCACCGGAGAAGGATGCACTCCGGCGGCAACAAGACCAGCAATATGCGCCATATCCACCATGAGCAGAGCTCCTATCTCATCGGCTATTCTCCGAAAGGCGGCAAAGTCAATAAATCGTGGATAAGCACTCGCACCTGCCACAATCATCTTGGGTTTATTTTCAAAGGCAAAGCGTTCAACTTTAGCCATATCAATCTGTTCCGTGTCACGCTCAACCCCATAGGAAATGAAGTCAAATAACTGACCGGAGAAATTAACATTACTTCCATGGGTCAGATGGCCACCATGCGCAAGATCCATACCCAGAACCTTGTCCCCTGGTTTCAGAGTCGCAAAATAAACGGCCATATTGGCCTGAGATCCTGAGTGGGGCTGAACATTTGCATACTCAGCACCAAAAATCTCCTTAGCTCGGGAAATAGCTAACGTCTCAACCTCATCCGCGTACTCACAACCACCATAATAGCGTTTATGCGGATACCCTTCGGCATACTTATTTGTAAATATGGATCCCTGAGCCTCAAGAATGGCCTGCGAAGTTATATTTTCCGAGGCAATCAACTCTAACTGGTTATTTTGACGATCATATTCACGCCTGATACTGTCATAAATCTCCGGGTCTGTTTTCTGTAATGCGTTCATATCAGGAATACCTTTTTCTTTTACCGTTTAAAAAAATTACAAAGGGAGGAGGAGAGCAATTGTACCCAATATTTCCTGGGATAGGCTGGGTATTTAGCCGGTTAGACCGATTCTCAAAATTTTTAATAAATTATAAACTTCCTGAATCAACATTGGCTGAACTGCTCAATGCGCCCAAGATGGCGGCCACCACTAAATTCAATGTCCAGCCATATCCGGACAATATCTTCAGCAACACCAATACCAATTACCCGTTCACCCATACATAGTACATTGGCATTATTATGCTCACGACTCATCCGGGCGGTATAATGATCATGACAGAGAGCAGCTCGTACATGTTGAAACCTATTTGCAGCCATGGACATCCCGATACCCGTTCCGCAAATCAATATCCCTCGATCCATTGCGCCGGCGTCAACCTGTTCACAAACCAGTTTGGCTAAATCAGGATAATCAACAGATTCCCTGGAATAACAACCTAGATCGTGAACCTCATGGCCAAGATCGGTAACAAGTCCCCGAATCATTTCTTTCAAGTGAAACCCACCATGATCCGCACCAATTGCTATCTTCACATCACACTCCTGTCAAAGGCTCTGTCCTTTACTTTCATTTAACCATCATAGCGCTGCATGGCGATAACACCATTCGTGCCACCAAAACCGAAAGAGTTAGACAATGCCGCACGAATCTGCATTTTTCTCGCCTTATTGGGGACATAATCAAGATCACACTCGGGACTCGCCTCTTGCAAATTCATTGTAGGAGGGGCTATCTGCTCGAGAATACTAAGCGCAGTGAAAGCAGCCTCAATTCCACCAGCGGCCCCAAGCATGTGGCCAGTCATGGATTTAGTGGAACTGATCGCAAGTCGTTTGGCGTGATCACCAAAGACTGTCTTGATGGCCTGCGTTTCACAGCGATCATTGAGCGGCGTCGAAGTCCCGTGGGCATTAATATAATCTATATCTTCGGGCTTAAGCCCTGCATCCTGGAGGGCCAATCGCATACAACGCGCAGCCCCTTCTCCATCTTCAGGAGGAGCAGCGATATGATAGGCGTCACTACTTGCGCCATATCCGGTAATTTCGGCATAAATCCTGGCTCCCCGACCTAAGGCATGCTCAAGTTCTTCCACCACAAGCATCCCCGCCCCTTCTGCCATGATAAAACCATCCCGATCCTTATCAAAAGGCCGAGATGCCAATGTTGGCGCATCATTACGGGTAGAGAGCGCCTTCATGGAGGAGAATCCGCCAACACCAAGGGGGCAGATTACGGACTCGGAACCGCCCGTGATCACCATATCGCAACTCCCATAGACGATGGAGCGATAGGCCTCACCGACAGCATGGGTTCCAGCGGCGCAGGCCGTGGAAAGGGCCAGGTTAGGCCCCTTTGCTCCAAGCTGCATGGAGATGTGGCCAGACGGCATGTTGGGAATAGCCATGGGAATAAAAAAAGGAGAAATGCGTTTGGGGCCACGTTCAAGACAACTTAGATGGTTTTGCTCAATGGTAGGCAAGCCCCCCATCCCACAACCGGTAATGACCCCTACACGCTGACTATTGGCGTCATTAATGATTGCCCCACTATCTTCATAGGCCAGCCGGGCGGCAGCAATGCCGTACTGAACAAAGAGATCAAGATGTTTAGCAAGTTTTTTTTCAATAAAATCTTCGACCTGAAAATCCTTGACCTCTGCAGCTATCTTCACTGCGTAATCGCTGGTATCAAAACGGGTAATAAGCCCCACCCCACTGATTCCGGCACAGATATTTTCCCAAGTCTTGCGAGTTCCAGTACCAAGGGGCGTAACCAGTCCAACACCTGTAACGACAACTCTGCGCTTTGTCATATAAACTCCCTTCAGGCCAAAGGATTCATTTTCATACAAGAGGCTGTCGCGTATCGCGAAGCCTCTTTTTTCTTAATTGAATAAGTTATTTAAGCTTGTTGACATAGTCAATGGCATTTTGGACGGTATTGATCTTTTCCGCCTCTTCATCGGGAATCTCCACATCAAACTCCTCTTCCATGGCCATGATCAGCTCCACAAGATCAAGGGAGTCTGCACCAAGATCATCGACAAAAGACGCATTAGGAACCACTTTATCTTTTTCTACACTCAACTGCTCAACAATAATATCGACCATCTGTTGTTCTATTGACATTTTTTTCTCCCATTTTTTAACGTATTAATAATAAAAAATACTATTCCACCAGAATATCACTCAGCTGGAAAAGGTTAAAATTTTCTTCCAGCATTTAACTCCAAAGAAGCAAGATCGCTCAAGTCTTCCTCTACATATACATCCCACCATTCACATGTAATACTTGACCGGTGACATATCGACCATCCTCACCCAGCAGATAGGCTACAGCCCCTGCTACATCTTCCGGCGTCCCGAGAGATGCCAAAGGGACTTCAGCCTTGATCTTTTCCTGAATTCCTTCGGATAATGAACTCGTCATGTCGGTCACAATATACCCGGGTGCAACCCCGTTGACCGTAATATTGCGAGAAGCAAACTCCCTCGCCATGGACTTGGTCAAACCAACAAGTCCTGCCTTGGCGGCAGCATAATTAATTTGTCCAGCGTTTCCGGTGTAGCCTATGACGGAGGTAATGTTGACGATACGGCCCCATTTTTTCTTCATCATTCCTCGAGATGCAGCCTTAGCACAAAGAAAAGCACCTTTCAGGTTGGTATCAAGCACCAGATCCCAATCCGTCTCTTTCATCCTGGCCATCAACCCGTCTCGAGTTATCCCGGCATTATTGACGAGAATATCCAAAGATCCAGACTCAGTCACAATCTGTTTGATTGCCTCCTGCACCTGCTCTCCGTCTGCCACATCAAAACAAAGAATATCTGCACGACCACCTGCATTCTCAATTAGCAGTTTGCTTTCTTCAGCAGCCGCTGGATTTGCCACATAATTAATAAAAACGTGCGCGCCCAGACTACCAATCCGTTGACATATGGCCCGTCCGATGCCCCGACTGCCGCCGGTTACAAGCGCTATTTTTCCAGTCAAACTCATGATTTCCCCCATGATTTACGTCGCTCAGCAATACGGGTAATCAGTTTAGGGACAATTTCAAAAAGATCCCCCACCAGACCAAAGTCAGCCATGCCAAATATGGGAGCATTCTTATCCCGATTAATCGCAACAACGGTCTCAGCCGACTGCATTCCTGCCGTGTGCTGCAACGCGCCGGAGATACCACAGGCGATATACAGTTGAGGAGCAACCGTTTTCCCCGTCTGTCCGACCTGATGCGGGTAACTGATCCATCCAGCATCCACTGAGGCCCGCGTTGCTGCCACCGCCCCACCTAATGAATCGGCAAGCTCATGCATCAAGGAAAATCCTTTTGCGCTGTCAAGTCCTCGTCCACCGGCGACCAGGATGCTCGCATCCTGAATATTCACATTATCCTGTTCTGAGACCACCAATTCCAGGACTCGTACCCGGCTAACCAGTTGCGCTGGACTGGGCGTCACGTCAATGATCTGACCTTGGCGATCCCCATCAAAGGCAAGGGGGGCCATCACCTTGGGTCGCACCGTCGACATCTGCGGCCTTGAATGAAGACAGACTATGGTCGCCATGATATTACCGCCAAAGGCCGGCTTGGTCTGCAGCAGGGCACCATCCTCCTCACGAATGGAAAGCTCAGTACAATCTCCGGTCAATCCGGTATTAAGAATATTGGCAACGGCAGGAATAAAAGAACGACCTATGGCAGTGGCTCCAGCCAGAACAATCTCCGGTTTATGCTCTCGAATAAGGTCCGTCAGAATCGCGCCATATGCGTCATCGGTAAAATAAACAAGGGCGGGATCTTCAACGCGGTAGACAACATCGGCTCCATGACCGATAAGCTGCCGGGCTGCCTCTCCGGTTTCATAGCCTATCAGGATGGCAGACAGAGGGACTTTTCGACTATCTGCCAGTTTTCTTCCAATTCCTAAGAGCTCGAGGGACACAGAAGCCAAGGCGCCGCGCCTGAACTCACTAAAGACCCAGACACCGGAACAACTTGCAGGATCAAGAGGGGCATTCTTATCCAACTCTTCATTCTTTATGGCGCCACTGTCACAGGCAATTCCCACTTCAGTCTCTGTCGTCAACATTTTATTCTCCAGCTCGAGAGATGTAGCAAAACCACTATCTTTCTGTTTTTTTTTCGGGTTTACATCCCCTTGTACCGCTCACGGCACCGTAGTTTTCCAGTTTTGTTCGACAGCGTACTTTTTTATAAGTATGCTTTCAGGCTGTCAATAAGCTGGTCAATTTGCTCATCAATGCTGCCGGTGAAAACAGTGTGCTGACTCCGAACCGGTGGGGAGAAGACTTTCTCAACTTGTGTTGGAGAGCCGGGCAGGCCAATACAGAGGGGATCAGCGCCAATATCAGCGGCAGTCAGCTTTCTGATCTCTATCTTCTTTGCCCGCATCTTTCCCTTCAATGAAGGAACACGTGGCTTATTGATATCTTTCACCACCGTCAACAGGGCAGGATAGTCAACGGACAACACATCATAACCATCGTCCATCATCCGTTCCAGAATCAGCCCGGAATCCGTGGCTTGCCGCACTTTCTGCACACAGGTCACGAAGGGGATTCCGAGACGCAGGGCAAGGCTTGGTCCTACCTGAGCAGTGTCTCCGTCAATGGCCTGTTTCCCACAGAGAATAAGTTCAAAGGCCCCGATTGCTTGAATTGCCATGGCCAGTGTGTACGACGTAGCCCAGGTATCCGCCCCGGCAAAGGCCCGATCTGAAACCAGCACCGCATGATCCGCACCACAGGATATTGCCTGCCTGAGCACATCTTCGGCCTGAGGCGGCCCCATACTCAAAACCGTCACCTCTCCGCCCAGCAACTCCTTTAACCGAACGGCCTCTTCCACCGCATACTGATCATACGGGTTCATGATGGACGGCACACCCTCACGCAGCAGGTTATTTGTCACAGGGTCAAGATGGACATCCTTGGCATCGAGGACCTGCTTAATACAGACAATAATCTTCATACCATACCCGCCTTACCCGTTCACTGAGACGCGGGCATACTCCTTGTTCAACTCCTGACCAACCACGTTACGCTGAATCTGATTTGTCCCCTCGTAGATCTGCAGAATCTTAGCATCACGCATCATCTTTTCCACAGGATACTCACGCATATACCCATATCCGCCCATCACCTGCACGGCATCGGTTGCCACCTTCATTGCCATATCAGTGGCAAAGACCTTACACATCGAAGAGACCTTGGACATATTTTGAGGGTGAGCATCGATGTGTCTGGCCGCCCCGTAGACCAACGCACGGGCGGCTTCCAGTTGAATAGCCATGTCGGCCAGCATATGCTGAACCGCCTGAAAAGCAATAATGGGTTTACCAAACTGAACACGCTGTTTAGCATAACACGCAGCCTCATCCAAGGCCGCTTGCGCCAACCCTAGCCCAAGGGCGGCAATCCCTGGTCGGGAAGAATCCAGGGTTTTCATAATGGTGATAAAACCGGTCCCCTTTCGCCCAATAAGACGATCCTTGGGAATCCGGCAATCTTTAAAAATAAGCTCAGTGGTGGAAGAAGCCCTGATCCCCATTTTCTTTTCTTTGGGGCCGCAACTGAAACCTGGGTCCCCCTCTTCAACCACCAGCATGGACGCACCGCGTGGCCCCTTGCTCCGGTCAGTGATGGCCACGATCGTATAGATTTGCGCCTCTCCGCCGTTGGTAATCCACTGCTTCGTACCATTGACAACCCACTCGTCGCCATCCAGCACCGCCGTCGTCTGGATACCTGAGGCATCCGAACCGGCATTGGCCTCGGTCAGACCAAAGGCGGCAAACTTCTTGCCCGCCGCCGCATCTGGAAGATAGCGTTCACGCATCTCCTGCGAACCGGCTTGCAGAATGGGATAAATGCCCAGCGAACTGGCGGCAAAGGCCGTACCCACGCCGATACAGCCGCGTCCCAATTGTTCAAGAGCTAGAACGATATCAAGGCAACCTCCACCAAAGCCCCCAAACTCCTCCGGAACCGGAATTCCAAAAAGATCCGCCTGTGCCATTGCATTGAGAATAGTCCGTGGAAATTTATCCTGTTCATCAAGAGCTGCCCGATGCGGAATAATGTACTCATTCGTTATCTGACGGGCTGTCTCCACAATCATCTTTTGTTCTTCAGATAAAAAATAATCCACTCACATTCTCCTTTTGAAAGCCACTATGAATTGGTTTTCCCGATCATTGCCCTACTCTTTATCATGAGCCGCATTGAGCCCGCGCACCCACTTGAGCAGGCGCCGTTTAGACACTGTTTATTACTGCTTTTTACGCCATTCCCACCCTTGTTAAATCAAGGATTTTACCGTTAACTGGTTCACCACCTGATCAGAACTGCGCCCCAAGTGAACCCGCCACCAAACGAACAAAGCAACACTATATCGCCAGGTTCTATCCTGGAAGCACGATTAGCCTCATCAAGGGCAATGGGAATAGAGGCTGCCGAGGTGTTTCCATATTTCTGAACATTGATAAAAACCTTATCAGCACTTACCCCTAAACGTTCCGCCAGTTTATTTAAAATACGAATATTTGCCTGATGCGGGATGATCAATTTAATCGCATCTAAGGAAATCTGCTCCTGGACCAGAAGCTTCAGGATCGCCTCTTCCATGGCCTTCACTGCATACTTGAATACCTCCCGACCTTCCATCACTATATGGACACCGGGACTCGCGGCCTGAAGCAACTCAGGATTACAGCTCGGAGCGGTGTGCATATGGAGAAGATCCCAGAGATTTCCATCGGAAAACAGGTTCGCACCGATGATCCCACCGTCTCCCTCGATATGGCCAAGAACGACAGCTCCTGCTCCATCGCCAAAAATGACACAGGTATTGCGATCTTCCCAGTTGGTTCGAGTGGAAAGTGCTTCTGTCCCAATCACAAGAATTTTCTTCTCAGAATCAGCCTGGATATATTTATCAGCCATGTCAATGGCATACACGAACCCTGAACAGGCGGCATTGATATCAAAGGCAAACGCCTTACTGGCGCCCAGCTCCTTCTGCACGAAACAGGCACAGGAGGGCATCAACATGTGGGAAGAGATGGTTGCAACGATAATCAGATCAATATCAACAGCTGAAAGCCCGGCCATCTGCAGGGCATTTGCCGCAGCTCTAGCGGCAAGCTGATATGTTTCATCCCCTTTGCCACCAATATGACGGGTACTGATTCCAGTGCGCGTCCGTATCCACTCATCACTGGTATCAACGATTTTTTCCAGATCCTGATTGGTGAGAACGCGTTCCGGCAGATATGCCCCTGTCCCCAGGATTACAGTACCCATCAGTCCATCGTCTCCTCGTCCAGTGCATTGGCTGCAAGGCCAAGAACTATCCGCTGATTAACTTTCTTATCTACCATCTTGACCGCTTCCAAAATTGCATTTTTAATGGCCTCGGCACTGGATTTCCCGTGACAGATGATCCCGATGCCATTCACGCCAAGCAATGGCGCGCCGCCATATTCAGCGTAATCCACTCGCCTGGCAAAGGCGCGGAAGGCGGGACGGGCAAGAAAATAACCGATCTTGGCAGCAGTTGATTTCATGATCTCATCTTTGACCATCTGCATGGCGGCCGAAGCCAGTCCTTCACTGAGCTTCAAGCAGATATTGCCGACAAAGCCATCACAGACAATCACATCCACATTCCCCTGAAACACATCGCGGCCTTCCACATTTCCCACAAAATTCAGGGAGCTGGCTGCAAGACGGGTATAGGTCTCTTTGACCAGGAGGTTGCCCTTTCCGACCTCTTCACCAATACTGAGAAGACCAATGCGCGGGCGCTCTATGTCAAACACGTGGGAAAAGGCAGAGGCCATGACTGCAAACTGAAAAAGATGTTGAGGGCGACAATCGACATTTGCCCCAACATCCATCATGACAACAGGCTTCTTTAAGGTGGGAAAGATACTGGCTATTCCTGGCCGGGATACATGTTCCATCCGACCAAGCTTGCGAACTGCCGCTGCCATTGTAGCGCCAGAGTTACCGGCACTGACGGCAGCATCAGCCTGCCCTTGGCGAACAAGATCAAAGGCAACCATAACCGAGGAGTCTTTTTTCTTGCGAATGGCGTCAACGGGTGATTCACCCATCTCCACAACTTCGGAAGCATGGACAATCTGGATATCCGATTCTCCGGAAGCACCAGAATACATGCTATCAAGATGGGCCTGCAAAACCGGTTGATTACCAACTAGAGTTATTTGCAGGCCGGTCTGTTTTACAGCCAGCAGAGCCCCACGGGTCAATTCCTCAGGCCCATAGTCACCGCCCATGGCATCTAGGGCAATCCGCACGGCTTAGACCTATTCTACATCAACATCAAGACTAACAACCGTGCGTCCCTTATATTTTCCACAACTGGGACAAAGACGATGGGGCTGCTTGGGAGCGCCGCACTCAGCGCAAGTAGACATTCCTGGGGCACTCAGGGCGTCATGCGACCTTCTTTTACGGGTACGAGAATGCGAATGTCGTCTCTTGGGTAATGCCATAATATCCTCCAATCAAAAAAAAACAAGACCTCTTGGTCTGGGTAAATTTTAATAAAATTCCAAAAAAATTGGCCTGTTATTAAACATTTTTCACTTAAGTCAAAACAACCACGAACAAAGGTGCAACACCACCAACAACAACACATGCGCTAAAGGCTGCGCATAAAACATGCAAAAATAAACAATTTTTAAAAAAATGGCGAGAAAAAAATAATATTTATTCCTTTATCATTTTGGCAGCCCGGATAAAACGTTCGAACAGTCGTGACTCGGGATTGCTCCCGAAGCGACACCTTTACGATAAAAGATGGCCACCATGGCCTTCATACAGCCCAAGTCGACTTTATGGCACGAGGCAACGCCGGGACCAGACTTACAGAACATGCGCCAACCGCTCGGTGGTCTTTTCCAGTCGCAAACTGCTTATGTAGAGAAATCTTCGTAAAAATTGAATCAGCAATTGAGGTTCAGTGCGCTCCAGCTCTTCCATTTGCTGACGATCAAGGCGATAAAGCAATGACGGCTCAATGGCCCTGACACTGACAGTGTGCACACGTCCTGGGAGGAGACCAGCCTCACCTACAACAGCACCTGGTTCAAGGAGAGCCACAACCTGCATCTTACGATGAAAACCTGTCTGCTTCTGCACTGACAGTCGGCCCCGAGCCAGAAAGAAGGCCTCACCGGCAGAGTCGCCCACCTCAAACAAAAACATGTCCTGTTCCAGTTTTACCTCCGTAACCCTGGACCCAAGACTTTTAAGCGCTTCGTCGCCGAGAAACGCGAACACTTCTGGAAAGCTTTTCTGCTCCAAGTCTGAAGAAAGCTCTGTAAATTCGACGTTATTCAAAGGTACTGTTTTTGTCCTCCAGCAGTTTCACCAACCCGTCAAACTTGTCACGACGAAGAATAGCCTTAAACTGTTCCATATAATTACGAACCAGACTTACTCCCTCAATATTAATATCATAGACCATCCACTTTACTTCTTTTTTAATCATGACATAATCGATGGG
Source organism: Desulfobulbaceae bacterium (assembly GCA_019163335.1). Taxonomy (GTDB): domain Bacteria; phylum Desulfobacterota; class Desulfobulbia; order Desulfobulbales; family Desulfocapsaceae; genus UBA2270. The sequence goes on from JAFLKM010000038.1 coordinate 15,438, forward strand.
AATGAACTGACCATTATTTTCAATCTGGGTTGCAACAATCGCCCTGTCATCCTTAATACGTTCCCCCAAAAATTGGATCTCCTGCCCTGAATAACTCTCAAACTTGCCGATATAGGCATTTTCAAGAAGTTTGGTAAAAAGCTTTTGGAAATGATCCTGTTTCTCGGGAGTCAATTCCCTCCATTCCTTTCCAATGACCCGCTGTGACATCTCACGAAAATCAAATCCAGAGTTCACATGCGCCATGATCTTGGCGCGACGTTCAATCTTGTTTTCCTCACCCTTCAGGGCAGGATCAAGCAGAATAGATATTATGGCATTTAACGTGGGCTTGATCTCCTCTGTGGGAGCAGGAATCGCCAGGGCTGAAGAAGCAAACCCAAAAGCGCTAACGGCCAGGAGCAGCATCGTATAAGTGTATTTTATAATTTTATCTTTCATAACGGTGGATTTCATACTCTTCATTCCCTTCAAATATAAAAACATTTTCTCAACCCTTCTGTTCATTATTCTTCCTGAAAAACACTGCTTTTTACGTCTTTGTCCAACACCTTGTTTCTCCGGTACTCCAGATATGCCTGCCGGATGGAGATATAAGGATCCAGAGAATTCTTTTTCATGTCCTCATAGAGTCCTGGATGCAAAGACATGAGGTTGACCTTGTCAACTCCAGTATAGGCAGCCTCCTCCGGAAAATCAGTCAAGACATACGTTGCAGGATGGAGGGCTGAATTGCCGACAAAACCTATGGCGTCACGAAACGTCAACGGCCCGAGCAGTGGCAGATAAAGATATACGCCCTCACCCAGCCCCCAAACGCCCAGGGTCTGCCCAAAATCTTCGGGTTTGGCCTTCAGCCCGAATGCCTGCTTGGCAGGATCACCAAAACCAGCAAATCCCAATGTGGAATTGATCAAGAATCTTTCAAAATCGATCCCTGCGTCGCTAAACTTGCCCTGAAGCAGATTATTTACCACCCGCACCGGGGCTGCGACATTGACAAAGAAATTCCCCAGACCATAACGAATATCCTGGGGAACCACCGCCGTATAGGCCGTATTGACAGGCTTCAATACCCAGTAATACAACTTGTCATTCACCTCAAACAAGACCCTGTTCATTGATTCCAGGGGATCAAAAGTTTCTTCCTGTTCAAAGAACCTATCAATCTCGGCATCACCGCCATTATTCCCCACCCCAGAATTGGCCTGTGCCAACGAAAAAGCCGGGAGCACCAGCACCATGAACAGAATATGAAGAAATATTTTTTTGGACTTCATTGGAATCACCCGACAAGGATTAATGTATCTCTAACTGTTGAAGGCACTGGGTCAGACTTTCCGGGGTGTCTACCTGTAAGGCACGACATTCTTTCCCCTTGGGAACAATTTTACGCATCATCCCTTTTAATACCGCCTTGGGGCCAACTTCTACAAAAGTGTCCACTCCTTGAGCCAGCATCGATTGAATGAGCTCAAACCAACGAACTCGGGAGACCATCTGTCTGGCCATAATCTCTCGAATGGCATCCGGATCCTGTTCCGTCGCCGCCAGAACATTAAAGTAGACAGGAGTTGACGGGCAATGGAATTCGACCTGACCCATAAAGTCGGAAAAAGGCGGAACAGCGCCTGCCACCAGCGGACTGTGATTGGCCACACTAACGGCCAGGGGAATAACTCTCGCCCCCCCTTTGGTTGCAAGTTCAGAGGCGGCATCGAGCGCCGCAACTTCTCCTGAAATCACAACCTGCTGCTCGGTATTATGATTGGCAACGGTCACGATACCAATATCCGCACACTGGGCAACGATCCCTTCAACCTCCGCAACATTCAGTCCCACCACAGCCCGCATGGAACCTGGATTCTTTTGCCCTTCCATCTCCGAGAGCATGCCGCGCCGGGTCACCAGCCGAATGGTATCCTCGACACTCAATACTCCGGCAGCACAAAGGGCAGAGTACTCCCCCAGACTGTGGCCGGCAAAATAACTGACCGTGATATTGTCGCCCCAAGCCTTGCGCAGAGCCTGCCAGCAGACGAGATTGGCCACGGTGATCGCCGGCTGCAGATGCACGGCCCTGGTCAATTCCTCCATGGGCCCTTCAAAACAAAGCTTACGAAGGGGAAAATCACAGACGGCTTCCGCCTTCTCCATGATAGCCGCACAATCAGAATCCGTCTCAATAAACTCACGTCCCATGCCCAGGTACTGCGACCCCTGGCCTGGAAAAAGAACCGCTACTTTCATTCCTTGTCACCTTGCTTCTCTTCTTTTTTTGCTTTCACGCCTTCCAGGATATTTGCGATAAAAAAAACCACCACACCGATGCTGATCGCTGAATCAGCGACATTGAAGGCCGGCCAATGATAACCTTTATAATAGACATCCAAAAAATCCACCACCGACCCAAGCCTGACCCGATCGATCAGATTGCCGATGGCACCACCGGCAATCAAGGGCAGGCTGATGGAATACAAGGGATGCACCTGCCGCAGTCGTGCCCATGCAATACCAATGACCGCCAGGGCCACTGTCCCCAGTACCAGAAACAGATAGTGACGCCAGGCTCCGGTCTGTCCGGCCAGAAAACCGAAGGCCGCCCCCTTGTTGGTCAGATAGGTAAGATTAAAAAAACCGGGGATGAGTTCCCGAGAATCATACAAAGAAAACGACTTGACTATCCACAGCTTGGTTCCCTGATCAAAACCAACAACTGCACAAATTATGGCCAGAAAACGGATCATCTATGCTGATGCCCCCATGTCCATCTCCGCCACCACCAAAGAACAGCGGGAGCAAAGCTGCGGATGGGCCGGATCCTGCCCAACCGTGGTGGAACGAATCCAGCACCGGTCACACTTCTCTCCCGGCGCCTGGCGGACAGCCACACTCAACCCTGGCAACTCTTTGCTGACATAGGGAACAAGGTCAAGAACCGCAAAATCATCGCACGGAGTCAATTCCGAGACGATACAGATCTCTTGAATGGCCTGCCACTCTTGACCAATAAATTCCGCCCACTCTCCACTCACCTGCAGCAGTACCTCCGCCTCCAAGGGATGGCCAATCACCTTTTCCTGCCGCGCCCCTTCCAGGGCCTTGGTGATCTCGGAGCGCACCGTAACCAGTTTTTCCCACCTTTGTTCCAGCTCAACATCGCGTCTTTCCGGGTGGAGATCTGGAAACTCGACAAAAAAGACCCCCTGATCAAGGGGCGCCTCCGGGGCAAGTCCATGGAGTGACTCCCAGGCCTCTGCTGCGGTAAAGCTGAGCACTGGAGTCATGAGGCGCAGAAGACCATCCAGGATCTCATAGAGGACGGTCTGGGCCGCACGGCGCTCAACTGACTGCGTTCCTGAGCAGTAAAGCCTGTCCTTGAGGATGTCGAGATAGAAGGCACTCATGGTCGTGCCGCTGAAATAGTTGAGCCCCTGATGAATCGAGTGGAATTCATAGCGCTGATAGGCCGTCACCACTTTTTCCTTCAACTCCTCAAAACGGGCCAGGGCCCAACGATCGATTTGAGGGAGCTCTTCATAGGCAATACGATCCTGCGCCGGATTGAAATCAAAGAGATTGCCGAGCATATAGCGGATGGTATTACGGATCTTCCGGTAGGCATCGGCCACCTGTTTGAGGATCTCATCGGAGACCTTGACATCATCGCGGTAATCTTCACTGGCCACCCAGAGACGCAGGATCTCCGCACCGAACTTATCAATCACCTCCTGGGGAGCAACCACATTGCCGATGGACTTGGACATCTTTTTCCCCTTGCCATCCACTACATAGCCATGGGTCAGAACGCCCTTGAACGGGGCCCGGCCACGGGTGCCCACAGACGTCAGCAATGAACTCTGGAACCAGCCACGATGCTGATCGCTGCCCTCCAGATAGAGATCCGCCGGAGAACGGAGCTCTTCACGGGCCTCACAGACAGCGGCATGACTCACCCCGGAGTCAAACCAGACATCAAGGATATCCTCCTCCTTGACAAAACGCGCAGAACCGCATTTCACGCATACGGTCCCCGACTCCAGAAAGTCTTCTGTTCCATGGCGGAACCAGGCATCCGCACCTTCCTGCCGGAACAGGGTGTCAATCCGCTCCACCAGCGCCTCACTCTTCACCACCTCGCCGCAATCCTGACAACTGAACACCGTTACCGGCACCCCCCAGGTTCGCTGACGGGAAAGGCACCAGTCCGGGCGGTTCGCCACCATGGACTGGATCCGCTGCATCCCCCAGGCTGGGGTCCACTCCACCTTTTCAATCTCGGCCAGGGCCTTAGTGCGCAGGTCGTTCTCGTCCATGGAGATAAACCACTGGGGCGTGGCCCGGTACATCACCGGTTTCTTACACCGCCAGCAATGGGGATAGCTGTGGGAGATGCTGCTTTCGTGGAGCAAGGCACCGGTGGCCCGCATATCCGCATTGATTTCCTTATTGACCGCCGGAATCTGACGGCCCTGATACTGACCAGCCTCAGCGGTGTAACAACCCTCACTATCCACCGGCGACAGAACCTCCAGCCCATAGCGCAGTCCGGTCAGATAATCGTCGGCACCATGCCCGGGGGCGGTATGGACACAGCCGGTACCAGCATCGATGGTCACATAATCGGCAAGCACCATAAGCGAGTTGCGCTCAAAGAACGGGTGACGGCAATTCCTCCGTTCAAGTCCGGTTGCGGAGAAGGTCGCGATAATGGCATATCCGCCAATCCCCAGCTCAGCCATCACCTTGTCCACCAGGTCCCTGGCCAGAATCAGGAACTCATCTCCCACCCTGACCGCCGCATAGACAAAATCCGGATGAAAGGCCACGGCCAGATTGGCAGGAAGGGTCCAGGGGGTGGTGGTCCAGATAAGTACCGACACCTTCTTGCCGGCAAGGGCAGGATCGATATCAGAAAGGTCATCCGCCACTGGAAACTTCACATAGATGGAAGAGGAGGTGTGGTCGTGATACTCAACCTCTGCCTCTGCCAGGGCGGTGGTACAGGTGGAGCACCAGAAGACCGGCTTCTTGTTGCGAACCACCGAACCAGACAGCAGAAAGCGGTTGAATTCCCGGGCGATGACCGCCTCATACCCATGATTCATGGTCAGGTAAGGCTTATCCCAATCGCCAAGGACACCAAGGCGCCTGAACTCGGCCTTCTGGGTCTTGACCCACTTTTCCGCGTACTTGCGACAGGCGCCGCGCTTGGACAGTTTGGGGATCTCCTTCTTCTTGTCACCCAACTCCTTGTCCACATTATGCTCAATGGGCAGGCCATGACAATCCCAACCGGGGATATATGGCGCCCGATACCCGGCCATACGCCGGGATTTGAGGATGATATCCTTGAGGATTTTATTGAAGGCAGTTCCCAGGTGGATATGCCCATTGGCATACGGGGGGCCGTCATGGAGCACATAAAGGGGTTTATCTTTCCCCATCTCCTGCAATTGGCCATACAGATTTTCCTTTTCCCAGCGTTTCAGTAACTGCGGCTCTTTCTGAGACAGATTCGCCTTCATGTTAAAATTGGTCTGGGGCAGATTCAGGGTATCCCTGTAATCCATGGTATTCTCCTTTTTTCAGCAAGTCACGGCGTGCCGGCAAATTATAGATGCAAACATCTTGTTCCAGGCTGCATTCGAGTTACGATCGTGAAAGCCAAGCGATCAGCCCCAAAGCAGCGAAAAAACAGGGAGCAACCAGTGTTGTGGAGCCCTGCAGCATGGACGCCTTAAAGTCCTCCATACCAGGAATGATGAAAGCGCAACCGACGAAGGTCTTATCTTCAATAAAAATTTGAAATCTCAGGAACAAACTGACTTTTGACAATGTACTCCCCTTGTCCCTTCTTTTCATACAAAATTTATAAAAATACCAACTGGGTATCAAGTTGCAAGGGGAAAGTAGGCCGCAACCGCAAAATTAGTCCGGCAAAGCCCCATTCTCCCTGGAAGACCCAACCACATACGGCAATGGCGTGAAAGAGAGCCGGCGGATCCTGCGCCATCAGGATTCAACTCCGGAGAACACCTTTGATTTGACATAAAGTACAGTCTTCATTATAAGAATGAGAGCATTTATTGTACCGTAAAGTTGACAAACCATGGGAACAGTCCCTTTCGTAACCAGAGCAAACAATGACACAAGTAATCGCCATGGCCGGCAAAGGCGGGACCGGCAAGACCACCACATCCGCCCTGCTGGCCAGATATCTTCTGCAGAAAAAGATGACCCCGCTCCTGCTGGTGGATGCCGACGCCAACGCCAACCTCAATGAACTGCTCGGGGTGGAGGTAGGGATAACCCTGGGCAGGATCCGAAAAGAGCTGAAAGGGGAAGTCCCGGCCGGCATGAGCCGCGACCAGTTCATGGAGCTGAAGATCCACCAGGCCTTAATCGAAGAAGACGGCTTTGACCTCCTGGTCATGGGCCAGCCGGACGGTCCCGGCTGCTACTGCGCCGCCAACCAGTATCTGGCCATGACCATGGACAAGCTGTCAGCGAATTATCGCTACATCATTGTCGACAATGAGGCCGGCATGGAACACCTGAGCCGGATGAACCTGCGCACCATCGACTACCTCTTTATCACCTCCGACCCTTCCGCCCGGGGCATCCTCACCGCCAAGCGCATATCCGACATCACCGTCCCCTTAGGCCTTGACGTCAAACATCAGTATCTGCTGGTCAATCGCGCCCCAAGCCCAGTGCCCGATCTTCTCCAAGAGAAGATTCATGCCGCCGTGGAAGAAACCGGAATGACCCTGGGCGGCATCATCCCGGCCAGCAACGCGTTGATTGATCAGGAGTTGAGCGGTAAATCCTGCCTTGAACTTGGCGAGGACACCGAGATCATCCAAACCATCACTGCCATTTTTGACACCATCTTTGCGGGAGATACGCAGTGACCGTTCACCAACAATTCTGTCGCCCCGGCCAGCTGCCCCTTCCCCATGCATAAGCAAACCGGCCAACCGGGTGAGACTGCAAGCTCCTCTCGCACTGCCATGATCGAGATCATCAAGGTGACCAAGTGCTATCCGCCAAATGTGACCGCCCTGGCTGATATCTCGATTACCATCGCCAGTGGCGAGATGTTCTTTCTCATCGGCAAGAGCGGCGCGGGCAAGACCACTCTGCTGAAGCTGCTCTGCAATATGGAAAAACCCAGCAATGGCCTCATTGAAATCGCAGGCATGAACATCCACCAGGTTACCGGCAACAAACTCGCCAAACTCCGGCAAAGGGTGGGAATGGCCTATCAGGATTTTCGCCTGCTGACCAACCGGACTGTGGCCGAAAATATTGCCATCTCCATGGAGGTCTCCTATAGAAAACCCCAAATTATTCACGACCGGGTCAGAAACCTGCTGGCCCAACTCCAGCTTGAAGACAAACATGACATCCTCACCGGCGATCTCTCGCGCGGCGAACAGCAGCGCGTAGCCCTGGCCCGCGCGGTTGCCAACTCGCCCACCCTGATCCTCGTGGATGAACCCACCGGCAACCTCGATGCCATCAGCACCGAGCAGGTCATGGACCTGCTGACCAGATGCAACCATTCCGGCGCAACGGTGGTCATCGTCACCCATGATGAGGCCATATATCGGCACACAAACCATCGCATCATGAAACTGCATGACGGAAGAATCGCATCGCTGACCCGAGGGTCCGGCTCAGAACAACCCTTCAGCGTAGACATTCCGGACGACGCTGAGAGAATGGACAAAAGTGGTGATATGCGATGAATTTCTGGCTTGCCGTCATCCGTCAAACAGGCCGTAACCTGCGCCAGACATGGACGACGCAACTCATAACCTGCCTGACCGTGAGCCTTTCGGTGCTTATTTTTTCGTTTTTCTATCTGATCTACCTCAATATGCTCAGTGTCGGCGACAAGCTCAGTGACAACCTGCATCTTGTCGTCTATCTGGAAGACGAACCCGGCCCGGAAATGCAGGAGCAGCTTCGCCTCAAGATCACCCAGTTTGACCAGGTTGAAAAGATCAGGTTCATCTCAAAGGAAGAAGCCTACAATCGTTTTGCCAAACAACTTGGCGACAACCGTGAAATTCTGACGGACATGCCTACGGACTTCCTGCCCGCCTCCATTGAAGTGGTGCCCCTGAGAACCCTGCGCAGTCTCCGCCAGGTTAAGCTCTTCTCTGAATACCTGGCCACCCTGCCGGGCAGCCAGAAGGTTCAATACGGCCAGCAATGGGTGGAACGTTTTTATTCTTTTATCCAGCTCCTCTCCATTATCGTTCTGCTCAGCGGCAGCCTGCTCATCCTGACCGCCACGTTCATGGTGGCCTCCACCATCCGTCTAACCATCTTTGGTAGACAGGAGGAACTGGAACTCCTGAAACTGGTGGGCGCCACCAACAGTTATATCCGCACCCCCTTTCTTCTCGAAGGGCTCCTCCAGGGTCTTGCGGGCGCACTTCTGGGACTGAGTGCGCTCTACACCCTCTTTCAATGGACAACCCACCATATCTCCGGTGCCGGTTTTTTTAATCTTTTAAGCTTTACCTTTTTCCCGTTCACAATCATCAGCACCATTGTTCTTCTCTCCATCATCCTTTGCGCCGTCGGCAGTTATGCCTCCATGCAAAAGTTTTTGCGCGTCTGACCCGCTCTTGAGTCCAGGATGAAGAGCCTAAAGATTGTCACACAGAGGATTTCCGGCAACGTTACCCGCCTTGAACCATTTGGCCGTGGCAAAAAAGTCTGGCTTTCTCCCGCCATTTCCTGCCTGCTACTCCTGCTTATATTCATTATTCCAGTTTCTTTAAGCCAGGCTGCTGACTGGAAGAATGAAAAAAAGAGCCTTGAACAAAAGATCAAAAGCCAGAGCATTTCTATCAATCAATTGCAGGAAGGCCGACGGCATCAGCAGGAAAAATCCCAGGAAAACATAGCCCAGGGAAGGGAACTGCAGTCCGAGCTTGCAATCCTGGACGCAGACCTTGAGAAACATAGGGCAAAGCTTGCCGCCCTCGAGGATTCCATGGCCCGCCAGGAAGAGCTGATCGCCACGAAGGAAAGAGAAATCCTCCCCATCCAGATCGAAAGACAAGAGGCCCAAACACACCTGCAAAAACGGATCACGGCCTACTATAAAACCGGCGAGATCGGGATGATCAATGTAGCCTTCTCCGCAGAAACCCTTCCTGAGTTGCTTAGTATCCATGACGGTTTCAGCGCCCTGCTCCAGTACGACCAGAACCTTCTGCACCACTACCGGGAAACCCTCTCTGGGTTGGAACGCCACAAGAAGGCCCTGATCTTGGAGAAAAAACTGTTGGAGACCTTTATCGCCCAGGCAGGCCAGGAAAAAGAAGCCCTCGAAGAAACCAGCCGGGGAAAAAACGAGTTGCTCAACCAGATCCAGACCCAGACAAAGCTCCACGAGCAGGCAGCAAGGGAAATTGAGCAAGAGGCCGACATCCTCTCCGCCCAACTGGCAGTCATGGAGCAAAAAAGAGAACTCTTCAGTCAGGGATTTTTTCTCAACAAGGGCAAGCTGCCTCCGCCAGTGCACGGCAAGGTGCTCAGTCTCTACGGACAGCCTGGCAAAAGCAAAACAGGCAGTGCAGGAATCACCACCGGAATTAGCATTGACAGCCCCAATGGAACAAAGGTAAAGGCAATCTTTGATGGTACTGTCAGCTATGCCGGCTACCTGCCGGAATATGGCAACACCCTTATCATCGACCACGGTTTTCAATATGCCACCGTTATCTCCAGGATCGAAACACTTTTGAAAAAAGAGGGGGACAAGGTCAAGACAGAAGAAGACATTGGAATTACCGGGGAGACCGCTACCTTGATGGAAGAAGGCCTCTATATTGAAGTACGCCATGGCAAGGAGACAGAAGACCCACTGCTCTGGCTGGACAGAAATAAGCTTTCTCTCCCCTGACACAAGGAGTTACAATGATTATCGATAATATGTTAGTTAAAAACAAAATCGTCAATACAAGGGCAGTAGCGAAACTATCTTGCTTTCTCGTTTCAGTTGATGATATCAATAGAATTACAGGCGATGACGCCACCCAATGACACTCCATACGCTGCATGGTTTAGGCGATAAGCCCCCGTCAAAATTTTATACAACCAGGCTGAGCAGATAATTTTCACTTTTTTCAATCATCCAAATCAATATGTATCGATCAACCAGTTCTTTGCTCCGCCAGGGCACCCTCACCATCCTCATCTGCTGCATGCCCATGCAGGTATACGCCGAAATTTCCCAGCAGGAACGGCAGTCCACCTACCAGCAACTTGAAACCTTTGCCAATGTCTTAAGCATCCTGCAAGAGAATTATGTCGATGACATTAATGCTAAAAAGGTAATGGAAGGGGCGATCAGCGGCATGCTGCTCTCCCTTGACCCTCACTCGTCCTATCTTAAACCTGAGGACTTCAAGGAATTACAGGAAGAGACGGAAGGAAGCTTCAGCGGAATCGGGATTGAGGTCACCACGGAAGAGGGCGCTCTCATCGTGGTCTCACCCATTGAAGGAACGCCGGCTGACCGGGTGGGACTGAAGGCAAAAGACAAAATTATTAAAATCGATGGCGAACTGACCCAGAGCATGAACCCCATGGATGCCATCAAAAAACTGCGCGGGGCGCAAGGAACAAAAATCAACCTTGCCATTCATCGTGAGGGCTGGAAGGAGCTCAAGGTTTTTACTCTGATCCGGGAAACCATCCCCCTGCATAGCGTCAAGAAAGCCTTCCTGGAGCCGGGGCTGGCCTATATCCGCATCACCAATTTTCAAAGCCAGACGACCAGGGATGTCAAAGACGCTCTTCAAAAACTCCAGTCGCAATACCCCATAACCGGGCTGATTCTCGACCTGCGCAACAATCCCGGAGGGTTGCTGGATCAGGCCGTCTCGGTTGCCGATATCTTTCTCGATGGCGGGCTGGTGGTCTACACCAAGGGACGGGTCAAGGAACAGAATATGACCTTCCAGGCCCACAGCAATGGTGGCAAGAATCTTTTTCCCCTTGTGGTTTTAGTCAATGAAGGTTCGGCAAGTGCCTCCGAAATCGTCACCGGCGCCATCCAGGATCACAAACGTGGCAGAATTGTCGGCACCAAGACCTTTGGCAAAGGCTCGGTTCAAACCATTCTGCCGCTGCCGGAAGGGGCGGGGCTACGCATGACGACTGCCCGCTACTACACCCCGAACGGCCGTTCCATTCAGGCCACCGGAATCACTCCTGATGTGGATGTCCCCAGTGATGAAAAAAACAAAAACGGCCAGGCGCAGGTCAGCATCAAAGAAGCTGACTTAAAAAACCACATCTCCAATCCCACTCAGCCAGAGGAGCCGAAACAGAAATCTGCCCCGACCAATAAACCAACGGTCACCACTCCTCCAATCGACCCAGAGGCAGCGGGAAAATCCGTAGAGCCTTCTGATACTGCTGACAGCTCTTCCAGAAACAGCGAAGTTCGCCTGGACAAAGACAACCAGCTTCGCGCCGCCCTGGATGTCCTCAAGGGTCTTAGGACAAGCGTCAACACTGACAGCAAAAAGGAACCAATTCCAGTCAGGGAGTGAGAAAAACGACTTTTGAGCAAAGGAAAGGATGATAAGGCTTCAGCCACTTGAGCTGAGTCAGGCGGGGATTATTGGCGGTTTTGTTGATGTGTGGGATGAGTGGCCGTAAGCTAAGCAGGCAAAAAAACCTTTGCTTGCTATTCCGGTTTGGTTGTTATTGGTTGCAGCCACTCAGCAAAATCAGCCGGGAAAGATTGGCTGTTTTGCTGTTGTGGCATAAGGTGCCGTAAGCTAAGCAGGCAAAAAAAGCTTTGCCTGCTTAGCAACGGCACCTAAAATCCAAGTTCCTTCAAAAACTTCTCATCGCGCGACCAGTTCTTTCGGACCTTGACCCAAAGTTTTAGCAGTACCTTCTGGTCAAGTAATTTCTCTATGTCCTTGCGCGCGGCTGTGCCAATGCTCTTCAATTTCAGCCCGCCTTTGCCGATGACAATACCCTTCTGTGACTCTCGCTCCAGAACAATGGCGGCATGGATGGTAATCAGCCCTTTCGCCGGATCCTCTTTGAACGATTCAATCAGCACCGCCGTCGAATACGGCACCTCCTCACCGGTCAGGAGGAAGACCTTCTCCCGAATGATCTCTGCCACTAGAAAACGCTCAGTAGCATCGGTGGGGATATCCTCAGGATAATAGCGCGGCCCGATAGGCAACACGGCCAATAGCTCGGCCAAAAGACGATCCGTGCCATCTCCAGTGAGCGCTGATATGGGAATAATCGCATGAAAGGGGAAGAACTCGGCGTAGGTCTGGATCATGGCCAGCAGCTTTTCCTTGTTCAGCAGATCAACCTTGTTCAAAACCAGGATCACCGGACAGCGCACCTGCTCCATATATCCGGTCAGCTCCTGACCCTTCTCCGCCTTTAACTTCTCCGGCAGGGGAAGAGAAACATCAATCAAGTAGAGCACCGCATCTACCTCATGCAGGCTTTCAAGGGCAATGCGTACCATCTCCTGGTTCAGCGGCTCCCGTGCCTTGTGCAGACCGGGGGTATCAAGCAGGACGATTTGATACTCCGGCCCATTCATGATCCCCAGGATCCGGTTCCGGGTAGTCTGAGGCTTAGGAGAGACAATGGAGATCTTCTGCTCCAGCAGCTGGTTCATCAGGGTTGACTTACCCGCATTGGGCGGGCCAACAATGGCCACCATCCCCGAACGAATTGGTTTTTGGTCCAGATCAATCATGAAAATGGATTCTCCCACTCTATAAAAGGCGTCTACAGAAAAGAGCTCAAAAAAAAAGAGCCAAACACAAAACCCGTGCTTGGCTCAACTCCTTCAAATATGGTCGGGGCGAGAGGATTCGAACCTCCGGCCTCCTGCTCCCAAGGCAGGCGCGCTAACCAGACTGCGCTACGCCCCGACACAAAAAAAGAAAGTCCAATTGGAAAATTGGACTTGAAATTACTGGCTCCCCGGGACGGATTCGAACCGCCGACAGGGTGATTAACAGTCACCTGCTCTACCAGCTGAGCTACCGGGGAATAATTGTGCGCATCTATAGCACACTCGACGGAACTTCGTCAACACTTTTACGTTTTTTTTTGAATGACAACAACAAACTCTGGAAGGAAATGGCTAAAACCTGCGAAACGCTTTCTCTCTTTTCTTAAATACGATACACTGTAATCGAAACCTCCCATGATACGTAAGGAAGTAAGCCCCTTTTAACCATTGCTTTTTTGAGGTCCACAATGAAAAGAACGCTTCCCGCCAACAAGACAAAAATCATCGCCACCATCGGCCCGGCATCCGACAAGGTAGAAACCCTCATCAAAATGATGCAGGCCGGGATGAACATTGCCCGCCTTAATTTTTCCCATGGCTCCTATACCGGCCATGGCGAGACCATCGCCCGAATCCGGGAGGCTGCCCGCCATTGCGGCTGCCGAATCGCCATCATGGCCGACCTGCCCGGCCCCAAGATGCGCATCGGCACCATTGCGGATGAGCCCGTACTGCTGCGATCCGGCGACATGTTCACCCTGACCACTGAAGAGATCACCGGAGATGTTCACCGAGCTTCCATTACCTGCCAGGAACTGCCGCAGGTGGTCAAGGCCGGCGACCTCCTCTATCTGGACGATGGTTTTATCCAGCTCGTGGTTGATTCCGTCCAGGGGCCGGATGTGCACTGCCGAATCCAGATGGGCGGCAAGCTGCGCTCACGCAAGGGACTCAATCTGCCCGGCATTGACCTTGGCACCTCGGCCTTTACCGCCCACGACCGGGAATGCATGGAGTTTGCCCTTAAAAATGGCGTGGATGCCATCAGCCAATCCTTTGTCACAAGCCATACCGACATCCTTGAGGTCAGAGAAACCGCCAAGCAATGGGGCTATGCCCCCTTTATTATTGCCAAGATTGAACGCTCCGCCGCCCTTGACCACCTGGATGCCATCCTTCAGGTGGCCGATGGCCTGATGATTGCGCGCGGCGATCTGGGGGTGGAAATCGCCATTGAGGAGATGGCGAAAACCCAGAAGACCATCATGACTCAAGCCCAGCGGGCGGGCAAGCCGATCATCACCGCCACCCAGATGCTCGAATCCATGACCGCAAACCCCAGGCCCACCCGGGCCGAGGCCACGGATGTAGCCAATGCCATCCTCGATGGCACCGATTGCATCATGCTTTCCGGGGAATCCGCCATGGGTGACTATCCGGTGGAGGCCATCGCCATGCTTGCCTCCATTGGCAACTCCATCGAAAACTACCGCCCGGACTGCCCCGTCAAACGGCAGCTCGCCCTCGACACCGACTGGAAAAAAGCCGCCACCGGGCTTATCGCCCTGGCCGTGGATACCACCATTGGACGCATGGAGCCGGCCTTTTTGATCATTCCCACCCAGTCAGGGGCAACGGCCCGCAATATTGCCCGGTTTCGTCATAAAGTCTGGACCTTTGCAGTCTCCAGTTCAGAAAAAACCTGCCAGGAACTTCTCTTTTCCTATGGCGTCCATCCCCTCACCGCCGATCCCATGCCCGAGGATTGGAACTTGTATGCGGATCAACTCCAGCAACATTTCGCCCAGCCAGGCGAGTTTTCCATCCTGACGGAAGGCCCCTCCCCACTCCATCCGGATAGTAATCACCGTATGGAACTCATTCCCCTGGGGGGTGCCACAGAAGAATAAAGTACCAATTTACCAGATGTGCAGAACAGTAGGTCGGACTGAAGTCCGACCTACAACGCATCGGCCTGGATTCCACTCGGCGCCGGGGAGACAGTAAAAAACCTTCCGGAATCAAGAAGAAAAACGCATAAGGGTTACCGAGCAAAAGAAAGCCCTTATTTCTGACCCCCCATCATCCCTTTCAGCATCTGCATGGCCTGCTCCATCTCCTGCTTTTCTTCAGGCGACATCTGTTCCACTCCCGCCCCCTGAGGCATCATGGAATTGGCCGCCGTCTGCTCCTGCATTTTCTTGGCGCCATCGGGGGATTTCAAGGTGGCCAGGGTCTGCTGGGCCATGGAACGCGCCATGGCGTCGGTCTGGGGGTCGGCCACCACCTCAATTCCCTGGGGCAGGTCAAAATATTTCTGACTCACCGCCCCTTCATCCACCTTTGTGGCCTCCTGTTTCATCTGCACGCCCATCATGTTCGTTTCCATCTTCAGGGGAATCCCAACCTCATGCATGGAATAGACCGTGGTTCCCATCATCTGGATACGATCACAATCATATCCGAGAATTTTCGCCACCTTCTGCTCGACTTTTGCACCCAAAGACTCGGTGACCGGCATGCCGATCTTTGTGACATTTTCCGCCACCTGTTTCTTTTCCGCAGCCGACAAACGGTTGTACTCTTCAATCATGTATTTCTTCGGATTCGCTGACTTTGTACCGGTACGGGCGGTCAGATCAAAGCTGTAGACCCAATCCGGAGATTCGATGTCCACCGTTTCAACCATGCTCGTCATGCCCATTATCGTTGACTTTCCGCTCCGGTAACTGGCACTTTCGCGGCCATAATCTCGAATATAAAGAGTCTCGGTACCGATCTCCATGCCGCTGAGAGTATAATGAATCGTAGCTGCCTTAAAAGGGAGCTTTTTCTCCCAGGGGCTTGAGCTGTCCGCAAGGGCAAGAACCGGCAACAGCAGGATAAGAGCGGCAATTATTCCCAATTTTCGTTTCAACATGTTCAATTCTCCTTGTAATGTTTTAAACCCGGCACCATGCACGATCCACTCCTTTGTATCAGCCAACCTTTTTTCAAGCGAACTGCTCACGCAACTTGGCAACCCCTTCATCTTCAAGGTAGTCATCATACGGCATCATCTTGTCAACAACCCCGCCGGGCAGAATCTCCATGATCCGGTTGGCAATGGTTGCGACAAACTGATGATCGTGGGAGGAAAAAAGGATGATCTCCGGGAAAGCGATGAGCGCGTCATTCAGAGCGGTGATGGATTCAAGATCAAGATGATTGGTGGGTTCATCCAGGATCAGGGCGTTGGCATCCGAGAGCATCATCCGGGACAGCATGCAGCGCACCCGCTCTCCTCCTGAGAGAACGCTGGTCTTCTTCAGGGCCTCGTCGCCTGAAAAAAGCATCTTGCCCAAAAAGCCCCGGGCGAAGGTCTCACCCTCGGTGACCGGCGTGTATTGCCGCAGCCAGTCCACCAAGGCCATATCGCTGGTAAAATAGGCGCTGTTATCCATTGGGAAATAGGCGGTGCTCATGGTCACCCCCCAGCGGTAGGTGCCGCTGTCCGGCTCAAGCTCACCTGCCAGAATCTGAAACAGGGCCGTCTTGGCCACCCCGTTCGTTCCAACAAAGGCAACCTTGTCACCCTGACGCAGGGTAAAATCAAAATTCTGAAACAGTGATACCCCATCAATGGTCTTGGACAGGCCCTGGACCTCGAGGATGATATCACCACAAGGCCGGCTCGGCTTGAATGAGACAAAGGGATACTTTCGCGAAGAAACCGGCATATCCTCAATCTGCAGCTTATCTAGCAATTTTCGCCGCGACGTTGCCTGCTTGGACTTGGAGGCATTGGCGGAAAACCGGCGGATAAACTCCTTGAGTTCATTAGCCTTGTCAGTCACTTTTTTATTGTCGCTCTGCCGCTGTTTCAGGCTGAGCTGGCTGGCCTGATACCAGAAGTCATAGTTGCCCACGTAGACCTGAATCTTGCCAAAATCAATGTCGGCCACATGGGTGCAGACCTGGTTCAAGAAGTGACGATCATGGGAGACGATGATGACCGTATTCTGGAAACGGGCAAGAAAGTCCTCCAACCAGACAATGGACTGGACATCAAGATGATTGGTCGGCTCATCGAGGAGCAGAATGTCGGGATTGCCGAACAGGGCCTGGGCCAGCAGCACCCGCACCTTCTGACCACCCTCCAGTTCCTTCATCTTCTTATCGAGCAGATCATCGGTGATCCCCAGACCACTGAGGAGTACCGAGGCCTCCGCGTCGGCCTCGTAGCCATTCATCTCCCCGAATTCCGCCTCAAGATCACCGCTGCGGACGCCGTCTTCCTCGCTGAAATCAGGCTTGGCATAGAGGGCTTCACGTTCGGCCATCAACTTGTACAGCCGGGCATGGCCCATGATCACCGTATTCAGCACCGTCTCCTCGTCAAAGGCGAAATGATCCTGGCGAAGCATGGCGATCCGCTCCCGCGAACCCACAGAGACCTCTCCTTTGTCGGGCGGAAAATCACCGGCCAGAATCTTGAGGAAGGTAGACTTCCCCGCCCCGTTGGCACCGATCAGGCCATAGCAGTTGCCCGGGGTAAACTTGATATTGACATCCTGGAAAATGACCCTCTTCCCATAGGAAAGGGCAACATTGGAGGCATTGATCATAATAAAAATCTCTTTGAGAAAATGGGGGTAAGTGTCCCTGCGTCATGGAATGACCCAGAGTTTTGTGGAAGAAAAAGTTTACAAATTTAGCATGAGGACGAAGGAAGGCGCAAGCTTA
Source organism: Desulfobulbaceae bacterium (assembly GCA_019163335.1). Taxonomy (GTDB): domain Bacteria; phylum Desulfobacterota; class Desulfobulbia; order Desulfobulbales; family Desulfocapsaceae; genus UBA2270. The sequence continues at coordinate 32,986 of JAFLKM010000038.1, forward strand.
ATCTGGCCAATATATTTATTGTCATATTTAATTTTATTGAATAGAGTAAATACATTAGAAAAATTTCTTGATTTTTTAATCAGTTTTGCTGGCGGATAAAAACACAGGTAATGCCATGGAATTTGGCATTAAAAATATTCAAACACTGAAAGGGGACAATTCCCGAGGAGAAAAAATGAAACGGACAATCGCACACCAGTCATTACTGAACAACCAGAAAGGCTTTACTCTCATCGAGCTTATAGTCGTCATCGTAATTCTGGGTATTCTGGCCGTGGTCGCCATCCCTAAATATGCTGACATGCAGACAGAAGCTGCCATAGCCTCAGCAAACGGTGTTTACGGAGCAGCCCAGGGAGCAGCATCCATTAATTTTGCCGCTGGACTTGTTGGCAAAGCAGCAGCGGATCGGCCAGCTTACGATTTAACAAGCTGCGCAGGTGGAGTTATTATTAATGGCCAATGTTTGATGAATGCGCTTGACGGAATTCCAGAGGGATGGAGCGTGGCTGGAGCTACAATCACAGGCCCAGCCTATGGCTCTCCCTCTCAAATACCTACTATTACCGTTACAACCATTGAGACTACCACATCTAAAGCTGTCTTAACCAAAACAAATTTCTAATGGACTCAAGCTTGACTGTGATTTAAAAGAAAAAGGTATGGTCGTTCATACTATGAAGGAACGACCATACCTTAATAAATATAAAGCTTCTCTTTTCCTCACCTCTACCCCCCTTTCATTACATTCATCATATTCCACATCGGCATATAAATCGCCAAGGCTAGAAAGCCGACCATCACACCGAGAAAAAGAAGCAGTATGGGCTCGAGGAGAGTGGCGAGATTCTTGATCATATAGTTCGTTTCCTGCTCATAATAGTCAGCCACTTTATCCATCATTTCATCCACCTGGCCTGACTGCTCCCCAATGGCCACCATCTGGACGATCATATCCGGAAACAGGGGGTGACGCCGAATAGCTTCATGCATCTCCACCCCATCCCGCACTTCACTTGTCACCTTGTCAACAATCCCCCAGAGCACCAGATTTTCAAGGGCGGTGGCTGAGAGTTCCAGGGTGCTGATAATATTTACTCCACTTTTGAGTAACACAGCAAACACCCGACAAAACCTTGAGAGATAGATCTTCAGAGAAAGGTCACCAAAAATTGGAACCTTGAGCCATAAACGATCACGCAAAATACGATAGCTCTCATAGCGCATGGTCCAGCGGAAACCAAGAATACTTGCTACCACCAGTAAAATGATCAGCCAGAAGTAACTGGCAGTAAAATCACTCATGGCAATAAGGATTTTGGTGGGCAAGGGCAGTTCAACTTTTGAGTTCCTGAACAAGGAGACAAACTTGGGGACAATAAAAGACATCAGAAAAAAGGTGGCGCCAAAAATTGCAGTAATGACGATTTTAGGATAGCGGGTTGCCGACTTGATCCGCTCACTGACTTCTTTCTCATTCTCAAAAAGTTCAGCAAGATAACGGAACGAAAGATCAAGAGTCCCTGTCTCCTCGCCCACCCTGATGATATTTAGAAAAAGGGGTGTGGCCAGACGAGGATAAAAAGCAAAGGATTCACTCAGGCGGCCACCCTCTTCAATCCGAGCGGCAACATCAAGAAGCAGAGAGGACAGTACCGGATTGGTCACCTGCCGCCCCATAATTTCCAAGGCCTGGAGAATCGTTACCCCAGCCCCCAGCATCGTGGCCATTTGGCGACAGAACAGGATCTTATCATTCAACCCGACCCCATACATCCTTTGCCAAAAACCGGGAGCAACTTCGCCTTGAACCTCCTCCCTTCCTTCAGCAGCCTCAATCCTGATCACGACTGGATGTCGCCCCTGCTCCACAAGCCACACCTCTACCTCCTTTACGGTAGAAGCGACATGCCTGCCGGAAACCATCTTCCCATCATTCTGGATGGCTTCATAAGAAAAGGTCGACATCTCTTGTGGCCCTATACCCTATCAGCCATGGTCACCCGCAACAGTTCTTCAAGCGAGGTAATACCGGCCTCTACCTTCTGCAGACCAGCCTCACGCAGGGACACCAGTCCTTCGTTCTGCGCTTGCCGAAAAAGTGTCCGGCTGGAAGCCCTCTCCATAATCATAGATGCAATTGAATCGGACACCGGCATGATTTCATAGATGGCAATACGTCCTCTATATCCGCTGTTGTCACAGTGCGGACACCCGGTTGCCCGGTAAAAAAATCGATCTGCAACATACTCCAGCCCTAGCTCCCGCTGAACTTCCTCCGGCGGAACAAACTGCTTTCGGCATTGTGAACAAAGGAGCCTTACCAGACGTTGAGCGACAACCAACCGCACCGAAGAGGCAATAAGAAACGGGGCAATTCCCATGTCAATCAAGCGAGCAATCGCACCGACCGCATCATTCGTATGCAGGGTGGAAAGAACCAGATGACCGGTTAATGCGGCCTGCATGGCAATTTCTGCAGTATCCACATCCCGGATCTCACCAATCATCACCACATCAGGATCCTGGCGTAGAATCGAACGCAGGGCCGTGACAAATGTAAGCTCTGCCCTTGGATTAATCTGTACCTGATTTATCCCAATTAATTCATACTCAACCGGATCTTCCACGGTTACAATATTCCGCCCCACGTCATTAATTTGATTAAGGGCTCCATAAAGAGTTGTTGTCTTGCCGCTACCGGTGGGTCCAGTCACAAGAATAATTTCATGCGGACTCATCAAGTGCTCTGTGAACACCCGTTGCTGCTCCTCACCAAAACCCAGCTCATGGAGATTAATTCTAATCTTTGATTTATCGAGCAGTCGCATAACCACCTTTTCGCCTCTGTTCAAAGGGAGAATGGAGGTTCGGATATCCAGGCTGCTTCCTGCAACCGTAATCTCAAAGCGCCCATCCTGGGGCTTGCGTCGCTCACCAATATCAAGATTAGCCATAATCTTGATCCTGGATACGATGTTTGGATGGAGCTCCAAAGGATATTCTCTGATAGCGTGCAGAATACCATCCACCCGTACCCGTACCCTGATTTTAATAAGATCAGGCTCAATATGAATATCACTCGCTCCATCCTTTACCGCCTGCAGCAAAATCTCGTTTACCGCAAGCACCGCCTCAGACTCACCGCCATCCCCCTCTTTGCCCTTCCCGGCCACCTTCTCAATTTGGCTGTAAACCGAGTCAATGGCGTTAAGGATAAGATCTTCCAGGGCAATACAGATAACCAGCCGATCCTTAATATGGCGCCCCACCTCATCGGTGGAAAAAAGATTGAGAGGATCAACAAAAGCCACTAATAATTGATCTTCCTTCCTGCCAATGGCAACAACTTTGTGCTTTCGGGCTACCATCTCAGGAATAATTCTGGATAACTCAGGATCAATAACAATCTTGGCAAGATCAACAAAGGGAATCCGCAACTGTCGAGACAAAGTTCTGGCAATGTCGATCTCATTCACAAAACCCAGCCTTTGCAGGGAAATGCCTAACTTGAGACCTTCATCACGGCCATAATCCAGTGCCTGCTGTAACTGCGTGGCAGTAATCAGACCTCCTTCTACAAGGATATCTCCAAATCTTTTTTTCTGTGGAACTGCCATAACTGCTCTCTTTCCTGATAAGGCCTGTCAGCGATTACTTCCTAATCAATGGACGGATCTTGACATTATGCTCCGGGTCTGGATCCCTTGCCTGTCCATTGATCAGAGAAAAAGGATCCTGGCCCCCATCAAGGCCATCATCCTGCGTTGAAGCTTCCACCACCGTCTGGTGTCTCGTTCCCGGGTCGGCAGAGGGAACAAGGATCAATTTTTTCTCACTAATCTCTCTGCCCTTTACCGCCGGTTGCTTTCGGCCAACGACCCCATAGTCATCCTTGATAATCGTCGGCGTCAAAAACACAAGGAGCTCATAGGTCCTTTCCATCTCATCTTTATTTTTGAAGAGATTCCCGATTAATGGGAGATCAGCCAACCAAGGCACTTCCTGGTTTGCCAAGTCTGAGCCCTTGGCCAGAATTCCACCAATCACTACTGTCACGCCATCTTCGAGAAACAGGTTGGTCTGGATCTCCTGACGGTTCAACAAGGGTTGACTCTCCACTGAGTGATCTTCATCAACGGAATCATTGGTCACCTTCACATCTAAACGGAGAAAATTGTTATGCAGGATTCTCGGAGTAACGGTCAGGCTCAACAAAGCCTCTCGAAATGAAGTGCTTGACGCAATGTCAGTGGTGCCAGTTGTCTCGTAGGGGACCTCCTTGCCCTGCTTGATCTCGGCCTTCTGACCATTTAAAACGACAATTCTGGGCGAAGAAAGCATATGCAATTGTTTCTTCTCCTGCATGGCAGACAACTCGGTCTCCAAAGTCCAGTTATCCCGAATAAATCCAAAAAGAATATTTGTCGTTGGATTGGCCACTGAAAGATCAGTGGCCGCATTGAAAGTATTAGCCGGAGTCCTTGTTAAATCAGTGTAATCCCATCTAATACCTAGCTGAGTTGCAACCGATTTATCTATTGTCACGATTCTGGCCTTTATATGCACCTGTGGAGCCGGCTGATCGAGCTCAGCAAGAAGTTCTTTGATGCGACTCACATTTTCTTGATGATCCTTGACGATCATACAGTTGCCATCACTGGACACAGTTATGGTGCCGGTATCACTTTTGACCATCTCCAGTTCCTTAAGATGCTGGACCACATCCCCAAAATTAGAGCAAAGCCTGACCAGCACCAGATCTCTCTGATCTTTTTTCAACACATCAGCTTTTTCTACGATTAAGGTCTTATTGGACTCATGAAAACGAAGCTTCTTTGCATCTATTATGACATGAAAGACGTCGTACAAACTAACCTTTTCCAGATCAAGAGAGATGCTGTCGTTAATGGATTCATCTACAATAACATTCACGTTGGCCTGACGGCAAATCCCACGCAGCAAAAGGTTCACCTGAAGATTCTCACCTCGCACGGTTGCGCTTTTATCACGCAGACGATGCACCAGCATGTCCCCTTTATCCTCTTCAGCCCCAACACTCTGCGCATGCAAAAATCCTAGCCCCAGAAGCAACAGGGAAAGGAAAATTATCAGCCTCAAGTTGACTCCCGACAGCCAAACTCCTTCAGTCCACCATCTTTTCGTTACAGCCATCACTCTCCTCCAGCCCCCTTTGCATGCTGTGTTCCAAGGTCAATAATGCGCTGCTCAAAATTCAAGGTATGCCGAAGACCGTCTTTTTCAAGCAATACCGAATCTTTAAAGATCTTTACAACCATGGCCTGTTCTACCTTTTCACCTTCTTTCAAGAGCACATTATTGATAATGGCCAACGGTGTCAGCAGATCCCACACAATTCCTGACATGTGCAATCCACTAAAAAGGTCTTGTCTGCTCCGCATCATGGCCAAATACTGACCAACAAATTCATCCGACCAATTAAACGGATCACGCGAGACTATGCTTTGCAATCCATCCTCATGCGGTCTTAAACCAGTTAAAACCTTCCCTGACACAGTTTCCATAAGCTCCGCAGCTCCAAGATACCCAAGGGGCCAGAAAATCAAAAACAAAAATAGACCATTGAAACTCCACCAACACGTACCCTTCCATTTTCCAATTTTCCAAACTTTCATGACCAAGTCACCCCTTTCAACGAAGCTCTACACGTCCAAGGACCACACTGAAATGGACCCGTACAGCCTGGGAAAAGGCGTCTACAACTTTTGCAGTTCCTGGAGATACGCCCGAGAATTCAGTTTTGGCACCTTGTTGCACCAGAACGAGGTCGCTGATGATTCCCACCTCGGGTCTGTTTTCCAAATAACGCAGATACGTAACGAAGTCAGCATACTCAGCGTCACCCTGCAGATTTACCGGATAAACATCAAAGTGATCAAACGTCCTAACATCCATCACGCTCATCTGGAGAAATTCACCTTCAATGTCTACTGGTGAATCCGGTAATAGTGTAAAAATCACATTTGAAAACTGTTCTTTCGCATTGTCCCCGTGATACTGCTCCTGATATAACTGCTTCTGAAAACGAAGCTGGATGAGTTTTTCGGTCAGGTCCTTCTGCTGAAGGGTTAGTTGCTGTAATTGTTTCTCAACCATCTCTGCTTTCTCACCATGGGCAAGTGAGTCTGTAAGTTCCTTACGCTGCTCCGTTTTTTTCTGCAAGGTGTGCTGCCGGGGTTGAATAAAAAAGGCATACGCTCCATAACAGAGCACCACCACAATGACCAACCCAAAAAATAACTGCCGTACTTCAAAAAGGACATTTTGATCATGGACCAGAGCCCCCCATATTCTTTGAAGTCTCTGGTCAATTTTCACATCGATACCCATCAATTCACCGCAGGGAAAAAGCCCTTGATTCGATTGCTGCTATTTTTTAGAAACAACCGCCATTTCTTGCTGCAACTCAAAGACAATACTAAAGGACAAAAGGGAATCCGATTCATTTTTCTGTTCTAGATTAAGAACAGAGAGAGAAACATTGCGCAGAGAGGGAAAATCGCTCAGCTTCTGCACAAATGCTGGAATGTCACGATAGATGGTCGCTTCACCAGAGATCTGACCACTTTTGGCCCCAAGGGCAATCTTCTCACATCGGACAGTCGATGGGAGTATCAGTGCTATTGCATCCAACAATTGAGAGACCGGCTGCTTTTGTTCAGAGATCATGGCTAGATGAGTAACCGTTCCTTTTAACCGTGCTTCTTCTTCTCCCAACTGCTTTACCTTGCCGGCTAATTGTTGCACTGCAGACTGCTGACTCTTCAGAGCATTATCAATAACCTGTAAGGCATTAATTTCTTTTTCAACCACTTTTATCTGACGATCAAAGTACTGCACAAAAAGCAGCATCCCCCCGGCCACAAGACAGAGCAAGCCCATTAAGGCAAAAGGAGTTACCTTTTTAATACGCGCCGCAAGAGACTGCTGAGGAACAAGATTAATGCGCTCAAGCATACATCTTATCTCCGCAAGGCCCCGATGCAGAGAGCTGCCAGATTCTGATCACAATCTGCATCCACCTTCTGGGGAGGAAAGAGTGCAACCTGAACACTCATATTTGCTTGAATCAACTGTTCCAGCCTACTATAAAAAAAATCCGCACCCCCGACAAAAATCTTATTAAGTGGCTTTCCTTTCAAAACAGACACGTAATAATCATTGGTGCGCATGATCTCCAAATTTATGGCTCGCAAGTACCCCTGCCATTCACCATCTCCACTTGGGCCAGTTTTCCCATTTTCATTTTCTCTCCTTGATGTGGAATGATACGGCCCATCATTGTCTGGTGATAAAAAGAACTCGGCGAGGAGAGCTTCTTCGTCAGAAAATTTGCCAGGCTGATCTTGCTCAGTCTGATCTTGCTCCAACTGGTCAATGACCTCCACCTCAGGTAGATGCGTCTCTTCCTTTGGAGGGGCAAGACTTTCTCCCATGTCGTCCGATTCTTGATCTGAATATTGATCCACCTCTATGGCCATATCGCCAGCTAACTCCTCATCATGATACGGCTCAAGGGGAAACTGCAGGTCAACTGACCGCACCAGGGTTATCCGTCCCTGCTCATAAACAGCCATGGAGATTGAACTCTTCCAGACCAGAATACACAGGATAGTTTCTCCTTCCTGAACTACATTGCTTAATTCAAGAAAGGAACAGGCAGAAAACACATCTGCCTCAAACCAGAGTAACACCGCTTGTCGACGATACAGATCTTGCTGTAATTTCTTAAACATCGCCACAGGATACAAATAAACGGTCAACTCCTGACGCTCAGAGAAGCTCTGTACCACCTGCCAGTCGTAGATGTAACTTGTCACGGGGTTATCAAGAATTTTGGATAGCCTATAGGGGAGAAGCTTGGCCACGGCCTGACGATTGACAGCGGGAACCGTCACCGAGACAATTTCAAAAGAACTTAGTGGAAAAACAAGGGCAACCTGCGCCTTTTTCCTGGCCGTGCCGGCAAGAAGGCGATTGACGGCAATCTCATCGCCGTGAACTCGTGAGGAAGAAGAAAGACTCCGTACGGAACAGGGTTCCTTCTTTCCAAAATGAACCTCTGCCAGCAAGGCCTCTGTTTCAGAGGCGCAAAGGGCATAGCGTTTCTTGTTTTGAGCCATCCAGGAGATCATAAGAGTAACTAAAGAAGATCAAGAAATGAGAAAGGGTACATCATCCACTTGCAAAACCCTGTTATCCTATCAAAGTTCGTGTTATCGATCATGAAGCGACCCTGTTTTTTGGGTGGAGCGAACACCTTGCATTTTTTCCTTCCACTTCTTGCGAACAATCTGCAACGGAGGATATTCCGGATTCATCATCTCTGCCTTTGCCAGATATCTCGCAGATGGACGACTGAGCCCAATCTCATCTAAGGTGACCGCCATGTTCACAACAGGCTCAATTCGCCCCTCATCAAGCTCCATGGCCTGCTTAAAAAGAAAGATTCCGGGCCAATACTGTTTTTTCAGGACAAGATCCACGCCCTTGTCGTTCAGAATCATGACTTCATCTTTAACGGGCGGGGCTTGAACTGGAAGCAATTCCGGTTTTTGCTCAGTCTGCGGCGACACCATGGTAATTCCGGACTTCTGTTGAGCCAGCAGGGATTGAATCTTCGTCATCTTCTGCTTGTAGAAATCCAGATCAGTGGCCTTACCGCTAAGGTGCCATACAATAATAGCCCCGACAGCAATGCATCCAATCGCAATAAAGTACGCACGACTGCTACTCTTTTTTTCTACCATCTTGTTCTCGAGAAAGAGTAAATCACACGGAGGGAAAAACTGTGATCGTTCGTTACCACTGTGAAGGAACCTTATCAGCCCCATCTACATTATCGGTCTGAAGACGATCATCATTTACATAAAAAAACGCATCCACAGTCCGGCCATTCCCATCACGTTCATTGCCGGGATAATATGCCCAACCACTGCTTTCATTCGCTACTCGAGGGTTTGCCCTGAAATCCGACAAAGAACGACCCACCACCCCGGCAGTACTTGCCGACATTCCGGGTGTCATATCAGGAAGCAGACAGGGGGGAAGTGATTCATTGGAAAGAGTGGAAGGCGCGTCACTAGTGCGTACTATCTGGCGGAACTTAATGGATTCCGGTCTGGTGGCAAGAAAAAGCTCATTCGCCTGTACTTCTGCAAGAGTTGGCCAATCGGGGTTATCTCCATCCGGGCCGGTATTGATGCCGGATGCAAGAATTTTCGCATGCATCAGTTCAAGCCCACCGCGAACAGCAGCCAGCTTCCCTTTCACCACGGCTATCTTGGCCTCTCTCTGCATGTCCATGTAATTAGGGATGGCCGTCGCGGCCAGAATACCCAGAATAATGATAACAACCAATACCTCGATAAGAGTGAAACCTTTGTCACGCCCTTCCAGAAGAAGCTTCATGATTTTTGACCATTATTTCAAGATTTTATCATACAAATCGACCACAAACATGCTGTCTGCCCAGGGGATTAATTAAAAATTAATATTACAATTATCTGTTTTTACTAATCTTTTTTCTTGTTGACAAGAAAAATCCTCCATTACATCAAATAAAAATAGGCTCCTCGCTGTTTCAAGTGGGTAAACCGAATTTAAGATTTCCGCCGATGAGGTAAATCATGGCGATTAAATTCTTGGTTGTTCTGTAGCCTCGAGCTCTTGCCTTG
>JAFLKM010000016.1 GCA_019163335.1 Desulfobulbaceae bacterium
TTTGCCGGCGGCATTGGACCAGGGTTCTTGTGGAACCTGGAGGGTTTCAACGACGTTTTGTCCGCAGCCGGAAAGCAGCAGGAGTAGCAGGCCGGCCAGTGCGTAGTGCAACCTCTTCATAATGTTCTCCCTGTAAAATCGGTATCGTTTTCTGTGGATCTTGTTTTTTAGATATTAAATAATACGTGGTTTCAGTAAAATAATCAGTTCTCTTTTGTTTTTCACCTTTTCTTCATATCCAAAGAGATATTTTACTAGCGGGATATCACCTAAAACAGGGGCAAAATTAGCTTGATCATCGTTCATGTCGCTGATCAGTCCACCAATGACCAGCATGTCCCCATTTTTTACCCGCACAGTCGTGCTCATTTCCCGAACATTAACAATGGGTAGGCCCATCTTCACTTCAGTTTCTCCAGCGCCAGCAACTACAACAGCTTCTTCTGTTCCTTCTAATAGCTCAGAAGTTACAGGTACCAAGTTCAAGATGATCTCGTTATTATTAAGTATGGTAGCTGTTAGGCCTAGCCCAACTCCAGAAAGGATAGTCCCAGGCGTTGCAGTATAATTGGTAGTTCTATCAGCTCCTGTACCTGTGACCTCTGAGCTGACCTCTTTTAAATATGTGACATTGCGGCCAACAGAAATCATTGCAGGTTGTCCATTGAGGACACTGATCTTGGGATTAGAAAGAACCTTGGTGTTTCCTTGAGTCTTGAGGGCGTTGAGAAATAAGGTGAAATCAGCGGTATTTATACTGACATCAGAAACTACTCGAGAATTAGTGGTGCCAGTTGTTGGATCCCAATGGAAAATGCTTCCTTCATCACCAAATGCCACAGATCCATCTATTTTAAATCCACTCAGGACTTGATTCCAGTTAACCCCAATGGAGGAGCTGTCAAGTAACTGGACTTCGATAATCTTTGCCTCAATGGAGATCTGTTTATAAATTTCTTTTTGTAGCGAGGTGAGATATGCCTCGACTTTTTCAACTAAAGGTCGTGGGGCCGTTACAGTTATTAAACCAACAGGTTTATCTATGATATAAAATCCTTTGCCACCGGCTATCTGACCCTGTTGAGAGTTTGTTCCCTGTTTGTCTATGTTCTCTTTATTATTACCTTTGCTATCGATATCTGTTTTAGCTTTGCCCTCATTTCCTTTGGAGAAATTTCTGCTACCTTCGACAGCACTTCCATCTTGAATTTTACTTTTGTCTACTTCTTTGGCATCTTTACTAACATTTTCATTTTCACGACGCTGTGTCCATATTTCAAGAATACTGTCCAAGTTCAGCTTAATGTTATTCCATACGTCAAACTCATTTTTTTCACTTGAAATTTTGATAGTGCCTTCGATGTTGTTCATTGTACTTGGATCTGTCTGACCACCTCCCAGAGCATTCCCACCGGTTGTAACGCTCATTGTTTGTTTGGTAAAGGGCATGGCAATTTGGAACTGTTTGGTATCTCGATATTTGATAACAAGAGTACTACCTTGCAGTTCATAAAAATAATCAACCTGACGAAGAATATTGCCAATAGCCATGTAGAAATCATCATTGGCTTTGATGTCTACATCTACCAATATGTCTTGATTGACATCACTGGCCCATGAAATATTCAATCTTTTTTGGCTTGCCAGGGGTTTCATGATTTCCCGCAAGGCAACCTTTTTCGTGGAGTTGATCCTGGCGCCTACCTTTAGGACTGCCTCGTCAGCTTGACTACTTAGTTCATCTTTGCTAGGGGAATCAATTGTATAGGCTGGTTTTTGATATTGAACTGGCAGGGAAGGGGGAGTCATGTCTTTAGTGACAGGTGCGGCTGATATTGCCTCGGGTTTTACGGCTTCTATCGTGGCTTTTTCGGAATCGTTGGCAGTAGGAGTACAGGCAACAACGGCAAGTGAGACAAGGAAGAAGGCAAGGAACGAGGTGACTTGCGATCTGATTTTTGAGCTGAGTTTCATGGAAAACCTCTTGGCCATTAAAGAATAAGCGAAACGTGTCATGTCTGTGCTAACCTAGATGGAGCGTGAACCTGTAAAAAATATTCAATAGCTTAACTGACGAAAATTAGAGTTGCACCGGCGGTGCACAGCAAAGCGCAATATGCTGCCTTAGCGGCGCACCTAATCAATGGGGCAATAAACTTTATAACTTTATATCCCTGGAGACATATCACCGCCAAGTCGGCTTTGGACATACTCTTTCAAACCGGGGGCCAACGGATATCCAGAGGCCAATAGCGCCCGATACTGTTCGGAAGCCTTGTCCCTCTGGCCGATTTGGTCAAAGATCCTGGCCTTGGCGACCATGGTGTCTACGGATTCTCCATAAAGAGTATTGTAACGGGTCAGAAGTTTCAGGGCGTTATCCGGCTGACTATTCTGTTCGCTGAAGCTGGCATAGCTGAGTAGGGCCTCTTTCATCGGGGTTGGGTCGCTGATGCTTTGAGCAAAATAGCCTGTGGCCTCAGAAGTCTGGTTCATGTTTGCAAGGCCAATGGCAGCATAGAGGGCAGCTTGGGTGCTTTTAGGCTGTATCTTTAAACCTTCCTTGGCAAAGTGTACGGCCTTGGCGTTCATGCCCAAGTTTACCAGATAAATCGCGGCTAAACGGTTTGTTACTTTAGCGTTTTTAGGATCGAGCTTCAGGGCCTGCTCATAAAGGGCGGCTGCCTTTTCCATATTGTCAGCATTTTCCTCAATCCTTCCCTTGCGAATGAACTCCTTCGACTGTGTCATCTCTTCTGATTGGGCAGCAGACTGTTCAATGACCAAGGCATTTTGTTCCTGCTGGACAATTTCAAGATCAGCCTCTACGGTCAAATTGTCCTGAGCACGTTCCGGCCACACAAAGGCTTTTTCGGCCGGATAGATGACGATGGTGTTAAAGCGTTCTTCTTTGCGCAGGTCTTTGAGGTTCAATATGATGTCCAAGGCAAAATCCCAAGGCACATCATTGAGCGCCAGGGTGAGCGAGCCTTTTACTGCCTCGTCGACGATGATGTTGATGCCGCTGATTTCCCGAAACAGGCGAAAGACATTGTGCAAGTCGATTTTGTAAAAATCTACACTGATCCGTTTAGCGCCTTTATATTGGCCAAAGTCGAATGAATTTTTCAGGGAATCTTTTGAATTTTCATTGGTGCTTTGTTCTTTGGTCTTCCCCTTGCTTAAAGCCGTTGTGGAGGAGGCAATGAGCTTTTCAAGAGTCGGATCAGCCGGGGTTTTGCTCTCTTTAGCGTTTGCTGTCTGAGCTTCTTTCTTTGTTGCTGGTGTTGGTGATGAAGCAAAGGCGGCATCAGTTTGTGCCGGGGAAGCCGAAGGGGAAGTCGCTTCTTTAGCGTTTGCTGACTTAGCAGCTTGGGTGGGGTCAGTTTTTGGGTGAATCAAGATCAGCAGATTGTTTTTGTCACGATCAACGGTATAGGTGTGACCATCTTTGATAGTCATTTCAAAACGGGTGATAGGGGGATCTTGATCCGTAAGGGCTTTTGCAGCCAGTTTAACCAGGCTATTGTCCGGGATAAGGGTGCCGGAGTTAATCTTTTTGTCAAGATTGGCATTCGCAATATCAATGATAAGCCTGGCTGGATTGAATAACTCGTACATTGTGTAAACAGGGGGGGCGTTGCCGACAATCTCAATACTTAAGGCATCTCCTTGTTGATTTGATTTGATTGCCTGGATGAGATAGCTGCTGGCAGCCACTTTTGGCGCAGTCTCAGCAAGGACCGGTCTTGAGTTAAAGCCGAGCAGAAGGCAACAGACAAGAAAAATTGTCAGTTGGAATTTAAAGAGTGTTGGATACATTGTTTACTCTTCTCCCTTTTTCTTTAAATGCATAACGATATTGTTGGTTAATTGCTTGCCGGCTCGGGTGAGTGATGTTTCTTCGATGATAACCTGATTAGGGCCAATCGTTGCTACAACCCCTTTTTTGCCAATCTTCATCCCGGGGCGAATGGCGTATCCCTGGCCGGAAGCATCTTCGACCATGGCAAGTTCTGCATTGTCTTCGAAAATAATGGCGACCAGTTTTAATTGGCCGGGTTCAAATAATTGCATGCCGGTTGGCGTTTCCTCACTCTCAACTATTTCATCCATATTGGTTTCGTTTTTGGCCTTTTCTGTAATAAAAGGGCGAAAGGGATCCGGGCGTCCTTCCAGCTGGTATGAGAAAACGACCGATGGAGCACCGGGAGTCAACGGCAGATCCTGAGAGAGTTGGCCGCTGGCATAAGTTGTCTCTGGAGCATTCACGGTTTCAGGGACTGCATGAATGGACAGGGGCCAGATGATGGTCAGAATAATGCTCAGCGGAAGCGTTAACTTTCTGGTATTAGGTAGCATTTTTGAAAAACAGGGCATCAGGGTTATCATTTCTTTGCAGCTGGTGGTTGTTCCAGTTTTTTATTGGTAAACTGATATGTGACCAAACGACAAGAAGAATCAAGAAGAATTTCACCCTCACTCTTATTGGGAGCACTGATTTTTACATTGGAGACGCTGACAATGCGATTAAGTTTGCTGACATGATCAAGAAAACTTCCAAGGTTGTGATAGGGTCCTCTGACCTGAATATCAACTGGAATTTCAGAGTAAAAATCTTTGGGTAAAGCTGCAAGGGGTTTAAAGGTGAGGAATTCAAGGCCAGCCCCTTGTCCTTCTGCCGATATATCAGTCAATAGACGGGGGATTTCTTTTTCTTTGGGAAACAGCACTGCCGTCTCCGCAAATTGTTCTTCAACTTTTACCATCTCTGCCCTGTGTTTATCGACAGTGGCGGCAGTAGCTTTGGCTTTTGCAAGTTCTTGGGCGGCTGTATTTTTTTGCTGGATCAGCGTTGCGATTTCTTTACTCTTGGGCTGATACCACACAAAGAAAAAAATAATGAGCGGCAGGAGCAACAGCACTGCTGCTCCAATAATTTTATGCTTCCTTTCTAGAGGCAGGTATTTTTTATCTATAAAGGTTGCAAATGCCTGGTTATTCATTTTCATACAGAGATAAATAGGGTTATTTTTCCTGTTGAGTTTTCTGGGCAGTTATTTCCGGGGGTGTGCTAACCGCGCATTGAAGGGAAAAGGCCTTCAGATCCTGTCCTGCTACTTTCGTAAGTGATGAATCGGAAAGATTGATATCGCTAATAAAAGCAGAAGCATCCAGTGCGTTCATAAATTCAGCGATGGTTTTATTATCAAGAGCGATGCCTTTCAGAGAAAGAGAGCCGCCTTGCTGGTCAAGGGCTGTAAGCCATATTCGGGTGCTGTCCAGTTTTCTGGCGACCTCATCGAGGACGTGAACAGTGAGTGAGGAGTCTTTTTTTAATTGTTTGATGATGCTGATCTTGTTTTCCAGTTCTTTCTTGTCTGCCCCAAGCTTTTTGATCTCAGCCAAAATTTTATCATAGGTCTGTTTCTCCTGATTCAGTTTGGTGATTTCTGTCTGAATGGCGCTGGCTTTATTGGCCTGCATCACACTGATGGCGCCAAGAATAAGCACGATCAAAAGAAAGCACGCCGCAAAACTGAAGAGCTCATTACGGGCTCCTGCTTGTTTTTGAAGCTGCCGGATGGGAAGCAGGTTGATTTTGAGCATATTTAAAACCTAAGCCGCTATAATAAATAAAAAAAACGTTGCTTATAAATAAATGAATGAGGCTTTGTTTAAAAAAATGGAGCTAAATAATGTGGCTCTATGCTTAACGGATTCTAAATAACTGATGTGCGAATGGCAAGACCGGCCGCAATGGCCATTTCCGGGCCAATATTGTTGAGGTATTCTGTGTCTATTTGTTTTGGATTTTTGAGCATTTTCATGAAAGGATTGAAAATTTCAACCGGCACATTCGTTTCTTTTTGTAAAAACTCTGTCAGTCCAGCCACTTTAGATCCACCGCCACTGAGTACCAGTTTGTCCAGTTGCTGATTGGCTTTGTTGGAATGATACAGGTCAATGGCTTTTTTTATTTCTAAAACCCATTGAGAGCAAATGGAGGTGAAGATCCTTGCTATCTGTTCTTGTTTATCTTCGGCTGGAGCCTGGCCGATCTTTAATGCTTCAGCCTCTTCTGTGGTGATATCGAATGCTTCTGCGATCTGTTCAGTCAACTGCCGGCTTCCCATGACGATATCTTTTGCAATCACGGATGTGCCGTTGCTGATGATGTTGATATGCATTTTTGTGGCGCCGATATCCACTATGGCAACATTCTCATGTAGTGGATAATTGGATTCGTATATATTTTCCAGGGCAAAGGCATCCACATCGACGACCACTGGCTGCAGCCCCAGACCTCGAAGCATATTCAGATATTCATCAACAATTTCTTTTTTGGCGGCCACCAGGATGATATCGGTGGAGTTGGAGTTTTCGGAGTTGGTCTTGAGATCTTGAAAGTCGAGATAGACGTCATCAATATCAAAGGGAATGTATTGCTCAGCTTCTGCAGTAATGTATTCCTCAAGCTGTTTTTCTTCCATAACTGCAAGGTGGATTTTTTTTACAATGACGGAGTAGCCGGAAATGGAGATTGCAATTTTTTTATGCTTAATTTTTAGATTTTTCAGGAGTTCGGTAATGGCGGTTCCAACGGCTTCAGGGTTGTGCAATGAGCCATCTTCTACGGCTCCTTCAGGAAGAATGATGCTCCCGAGATTGACGATGGAATAGGTTTTGTCTGTGAGCTTCAATTCACATATCTTGATGGAATGGGAGCCGATGTCTATGCCGAGGGCTAATTTTTCTGTGGAGAGAAAAGGGAGTTTCATTATTGCTCGATCATGCTTTATTTTCTTATTATGCATCTTGGATGCAAGTAATTTTACCAATGATTACAACCCTGTTTTACATAAAGGCCATAAAAATAAATCTTTGTCAAGAAAACTTATTGGAAAATAGTTTATTATTTCTAATAAAATAAATGGGTAAAGAGATAAATTCACTTTTCTTGAATGGGTGGGCACAACAGGTTGATGTCGAAGATTATTTAATATGCTTTTAGTTGTGTAAAGGTCTCTTTTGCTGGGAGGACTAAATACCGTCGCCAGTCAATATCTTTTTCATTGTGGAACTTCCTTGAAAATAGAGGTTTTTTGAAGTAATCAGATACGGGAAAGATATATATGTCAAATATTGAGAGATGATTTTTTCGGTTGTTTTGCACTGAATCTTCAAAAATAGGATTGAACAGCGTGGTCAAGAACAAATCAGTTTTCAGAGAGTATCTCGAAGCGATTATTGTAGCAGTACTTTTAGCTCTTTTTGTCCGGACCTTTGTGGTTCAGGCTTTTAAAATTCCTTCCGGCTCCATGCTGCCTACTTTGCAGATTGGCGACCATCTGCTCGTTACCAAATTTAGTTACGGGGTGACGTTGCCAATAACCGGTACCGTCCTGTTTTCTCGTCCTGGGCCAGTTCACGGGGATGTGGTGGTTTTTCGTTTTCCTCGTGACCGTTCCCTGGATTATATCAAACGGGTTATAGGAGTAGGTGGTGATACCATTGAAATTAGAGATAAGCAGGTCTTTGTGAATGGTCAAAAGATTGCCGACCCACACGCCCACTATACCTCTCGTGACATCATGAGTGCTGCCGGGGGGCCCAGAGATAATTTTGGCCCGGTAACGGTTCCGGTGGGAAAAATCTTTCTCATGGGTGATAACCGTGACAATAGTTTTGACAGTCGTTTCTGGGGTTTTGTTGATCTGCCGGAAGTCCTCGGGAAAGCCTTGATTATCTATTGGTCCTGGGATGTGGATAAAGCCGTGTTTTCTTTGAGTCGCTATGCATCCATTCGCTGGGATCGTCTTGGGGATTTCGTTCATTAATATATTTCCTCGGAATGAGTGGCAATTTCGCTAAAAAAGCCTTTTTCTTAAAATGTCGTAGCAGAGAACAGACTGAAAGTATTTGAAGGCAAAATACTGGTTCCAGCTTGCTGCATAAAAATAACCAACAGCTCCCAACATGGATACGGACGTGAAAAAAAAATATCATTTCCGACATAAGCATCTTCTGGAGATGGCTCAGTTTTCAGTGGAAGACGTTCTTCATGTCCTCGCAACAGCTCGTTCATTCAAAGAAATCTCTGCGCGCCCCATTAAAAAAGTTCCTACTCTGCGTGGCAAGACGGTTATTAATTTTTTCTTTGAGCCATCAACTCGCACCCGTCTCTCCTTTGAAATCGCAGCTAAGCGGATGAGTGCCGATACCTTTAATATCTCTGCATCCACCAGTTCGGCACAAAAGGGGGAAACGCTCATTGATACGGCTCGTAATCTTGAGGCCATGAATCCCGATGTTATTATCCTTCGTCATCCCAGTTCCGGTGCGCCTCAACTTTTGGCCCGACATGTGAGCGCCTCCATTATTAATGCCGGTGATGGTGCCCATGAACATCCCAGTCAGGGGCTCCTTGATCTGATGACTGTGACCGAGCACAAAGGCAGTATCGAAGGGCTGACCATTGCGATTATTGGTGATATCGTCCATAGCAGGGTGGCCCACTCTGATATCATCGGATTTACCAAGCTGGGCGCCCAGGTCAGAGTAGCCGGGCCCGCGACCTTTATTCCGCCCCGGCTTGACATGCTGGGAGCGCAGGTCTGCTCCACGGCAGCCGAGGCAGTTTCAGGCGCTGATGTGGTGATGGCCCTGCGGATTCAACAGGAACGCCAGCATGATCCATTGATTCCCTCTCTGCGTGAATATGCCAGATTCTACGGGGTAAATCGAAAACTGCTCGAACTTGCCAAAAAAGATGTGCTGGTCATGCATCCCGGCCCCATTAATCGTGGGGTTGAGATGAGTCCGGATGTGGCTGATGGCCCCGGGGCGGTCATTCTCGATCAGGTCGCCAACGGCGTGGCCATTCGTATGGCCTTGTTATATCTGGTTATGGGCGGAGATAAGGGCGCGGCCACTACTTAATGAACGGGGATCATGACTGAGATGAGCGAGACAATTATTCTGCAGAATGGACGGATTATTGATCCGGTAAATAAGGTTGACGGGCAAGGCGACCTATGGCTGCGGGACGGCCGGATTGTGGCGCCGGAGTCCTCTGTGCCGGAAGGGGCAAAGCCGTTTGACCTTCATGGAAAATGGGTGGTACCAGGGTTGATTGATATGCATGTCCATCTTCGTGAGCCCGGTGAAGAGTATAAGGAAACCATTGTTTCAGGGACACGTGCTGCGGCTGCCGGAGGATTTACGGCAGTGGCCTGCATGCCTAACACCAAACCGGTGAATGATACGGCTGCAGTCACCCGGTTTATCCTGGAGCAGGCGGCAAAGGGCTCGGCCCGGGTTTATCCGGTGGGAGCGATCAGCAAGGGCAGTGGTGGGACGGGGTTGGCGGAATATGGCGAGCTGGCTGCCGCCGGGGTGGTGGCCTTGAGTGATGACGGGCAGCCGGTGGTTGACAGTCAACTGATGCGGCGAGCCATGGAATATGCTGCCAGCCATGGATTATTTGTTATCTCCCACGCTGAGGAGCTCTCGCTCAGCCGCAATGGGTCCATGAATGAAGGGCAGGTCTCCACCCGCCTTGGATTGCGTGGGATCCCCTGCGCAGCCGAGTCCATTATGGTCTATCGGGAGTTGGCCTTAGCCGAGTTGACCGGTTCCCATGTCCATATTGCCCATGTCAGCACCGGAGCTGCCACCGATCTTATCCGGCAGGCAAAAAAACGAGGCGTGCGTGTTACGGCCGAGACTACTCCCCATTATTTTACCCTGACCGAAGAGGCTGTGGGTGAGTACAATACCAATGCCAAGATGAGTCCGCCTCTCCGAACTGAGGGGGACCGTCAGGCCATTCGGCTTGGATTGCAGGACGGCACTTTTGATGCCATTGCCACGGATCATGCGCCTCATTCGGTTCTGGAAAAAATGGTGGAGTTTGATCATGCGGCCAATGGTATCATCGGGCTTGAGAGCTCTCTGTCTTTGACCTTGGCCCTGGTTCGTGCCGGGGTGATTGATGAAGGGCGTCTGGTCGAGTTAATGTCAAGCGCTCCTGCCCGGATTCTTGGTGTCTCCGGCGGGACGCTCGCCATTGGTGATGTCGCCGATGTCACCGTCATTGATCCAGATCAAAAATTTCTTTTTTCTGAAGAAAGAATTGTTTCGCTGTCCAGAAATACCCCTTTCCTTGGATGGCAGATGCAGGGCAAGGCGGTGCTGACCCTGCTTGGCGGGCGCATTACCTATACTGATCTGCCGGACTGAACCATCAGCATCTTGTGTTTGCGGCTGGTTCTGGATCAAACATAGATTCCTGGATCCTTGAGCCCAGCCTCGGCAAATCCTCTGAGACGCAGCAGGCAGGCGTCACATCTGCCGCATGCCTTGTCATCCTGCGGGTCATAACAGCTATGGGTTAGCCGATAGTCTATGCCCAGCCCAACTCCTATTTCGATGATTTCTTTTTTGCTTTTAGAGAGCAGTGGGGCGTGGATGGTGAATCCTGTCTTGCCGGTCACGCCAGCCCTGGTTCCCAGGTCTGCCATCTTTGTGAAGGCCTCTAAAAATTCCGGACGACAATCAGGATAGCCTGAATAGTCAACGGCATTGACCCCCAGAAAAATATCGGTGGCACCCAGAACCTCGGCCCAGGCCACCGCATGCGCCAGAAAGATCATGTTCCGTGCGGGTACATAAGTGACTGGGATCTCTTCTGTCTCCTGGTCAAGATCTCGATCCTTGGGGACGCTGAGAGAGGTGGTCAGGGCTGAACCTCCTATTTTTCCCAGATCAAGCTGCAGGATCATGTGCTGCGCACAACCGAAGGTGCGGGCGATGTGGCTGGCTTTTTCCAGCTCGATGGATTGGCGTTGTCCATATTGAAAACTGAGACAATAACAGGCGTAGCCCTGGGCCTTGGCAATGGCCAGAACCGTGGTGGAGTCAAGGCCGCCACTGAGAAGAACGACTCCTTTTTTTACAGACGTAGGCTTTTGTTTCATGGCTGAATTTTAGGTGAGAGAAAAGGGAAGGGGGCGGATGATATGGATTTCCTGGGGGGTGATTTCTGCCTGATAAACCAGGATTCGAACCCCTTGTCGATGCACCTGTGACAGGGTCGCGGCATATATGGGGTCAGTCTGGGCGGCGGGTCGGAACTGGTCTGCATCCAAACGCTGGACGCAGAAAAAAATGACCCCTTCATTGCCCCGGGCCACAAGATCGGCAAGTTCATGCAGATGTTTTGTGCCTCGGGTTGTAACGGCATCCGGGAACATGGCCCAGCCATCTTCCGCCAGGCTGCAGCTTTTGATCTCCATATAGATGGTACGAGCATCTTTGGTGAGCAGCAGGTCCAGTCGGGTTGACATGGAGGTCTTGATTTCTGATTGGACGCTGTCCATGTTCTGGAATTCGGTAATCCGCCCCCCGATAATGGCCTCAGCAACCAGAGAGTTGGTGCGCATGGTGTTGACGCCGATCCAGGTTGTCCCGTGCCGGATCATTTCCAGGGTGTAGGGATATTTTCTTTTGGGGTTCTCCGAGCGGGAGAGAAAAATCTGACTTCCAGGAGTAGAGCATCCGTGCATGGAGCCCGAGTTCGGACAGTGAACGGTAATTTCTCGGCCGTCTTCCATTCTGACATCGGCAAGAAAGCGTTTGTAGCGTTTCAGAAGAGTTGCCGGTTGCAAGGGGGGATTGAATTTCATTCTTGGGCAAGAAATGAATGGGGATTTTTTAAAAACGTCATCTTTATAGTCTTTGAAGAATAGGCGGGAATACGGTATAAGAATACAAAAAAACTTTTTACCTCTTTCAACTATAGGTTTTTATTAATCTTGTCTTGTCATTTTGGATGTAATGTGCTGATTTGAACTTTATTTTACCCGTAAAGGAGAAGCATTGCCATGAAATTAGGGATAAACGGCCTTGGGCGGATTGGAAAGCTGTCACTCTGGCACCATGTCTCAAGGAAGTATTTTTCTGAGCTGACCATCAATGTCGGCCGGGAGATCGGTCGAGGCTTGCCTGATCTGGCAGCCTGTATTGAACGTGATTCCACCTATGGGCGTTTGACGAGTTATCTCCATGGGCATAAAGGCGGACGGGTGATTGAAAACCTCGATGAGGAAAAGGGAACCATGGTTATTAACGGCATGCCGGTAACCTTTCTGCGTACCGCTCGTGACCCTAAAGATATCGCCTGGCAGGCAAATGGCGTCAGGCTGGTCGTGGATACCACCGGTGCCTTTACTGATCCCACGGCTGATAGCGATGCCAAGTGGGGGGCGCTGCGCGGTCATCTCCAGGCCGGGGCTGAAAAGGTACTGCTTTCAGCTCCTTTCAAGATCAAGTCCAAGGGGATGGAGATGCCGGCGGATGCCGTGACCACGGTTATGGGAATCAATGATGAGGACTATGATTCTTCTCGGCACTCATTGATCTCCGCTGCGTCTTGTACCACGACCTGTCTGTCCTATATGATAAAGCCGTTGATGGAGAGTATCGGGGCCGAAAATTTTCTTTCCGCCTCCATGGTGACAATCCATGCGGCAACAGGCAGCCAGCAGGTGCTTGACCGACTGCCAAAAGCTGGAGCCATTGATCTTCGCAAGAGCCGCTCCATCCTCAACAATATTATCCTTACTACGACAGGGGCTGCCAAGGCGCTTTCTCTGGTCATCCCGGAAATGAAATCCATTGGTTTTATCGCGGAGTCAGTGCGCATCCCGACCTCAACCGGCTCCCTGATCGTACTGGTGCTGAACGTCCAGGATGATTTGGAGAATCCCCTTAAGCGGGAGCGGATCAATGCCATTTATCGCGATTATGCGCAGAACTCGGCCTATCTGGAATACACGGAAGAGCAGAACGTCTCCTCTGATATCATTGGGCTGCCTCAGGCGGCTGCTGTCATTGAAGGAACCGAGACCCATACCCGTACGGCCTCCATTGCCGTGAATCTGGACCGGATTAAAGCCTGTACTCTCGGAGCGGGCAGTGAGCGCACCCTCAGCGTACCGGTGACCCAGGCGGTGGTCTATGGCTGGTATGATAATGAGCTGGGGAGTTATACCAATATGCTGGGTGATATGACTGTGCAGGTTGCCGATAAGATGCTGTAACAGGAACGAAGAAATTTTCTGGCTAATGAGGAAAGGAGGGAAGCGATGAAGACGATTCGTGATCTGGAACTGGCCGGTAAGCGGGTACTGGTTCGTGTCGATTTTAATGTCCCCATGGATGAGCAGGGGAATATTACCGATGATATCAGGATTCGCATGGTTCTGCCCACCATTGAGTATGTCCTCGGGCAAAAGGGAAAACTGATTCTGTGCAGCCATATGGGCAGGCCCAAAGGACAGCGGGTTGAGGCCTTCAGCCTTGCCCCGGTTGCGGCTCATCTTTCTGCCCTTATCGGACAGGAGGTAAAATTGGCACCTGATTGTGTTGGGGATGCCACGGAGGCAATGGTCGCAACTCTGCAACCAGGTGAGGTGCTTCTTTTGGAGAACCTCCGCTTCCATAAGGAAGAGACGGACAACGAGCCGGTATTTGCGGCCAAACTAGCCCGATTGGCAGATGTTTATATTAATGATGCCTTTGCCGCATCCCATCGGGCCCATGCCTCGGTGGCGGCGGTCCCGATGCTTATCCAGGAGAAAGGTGCCGGTTTTCTCCTGGCAACCGAGCTGGACTTTTTTCGCAAGGCCATGACCGAGCCGGTTCGGCCTTTGATGGCCATTATCGGCGGGGCAAAGGTTTCGTCCAAGCTCAGTGCCTTGCAGAATATGCTTGATAAGGTTGACCGGATGATCATCGGCGGGGCCATGGCCAATACCTTTCTGAAAAGCCAGGGGGTAGCAGTTGGTGCTTCAAAGACTGAAGACGACTTGCTGGATTCTGCCCGCCAACTCGTGCAGATGGCTAAAGAAAAAGGCGTGAAGCTCTATTTCCCGGTGGATTTCGTGGTGGCCGATCGTTTCGCGGCGGACGCGGTGGTAAAAAATGTGACCGCCCAGGATATCCCTGAGGGGTGGATGGCCCTTGATATTGGCCCGGCTTCGACCATCTGTTTTCAGGAGGCTCTGGCCGATGTTCGAACAATCGTCTGGAATGGCCCCATGGGTGCCTTTGAAATGGATCCTTTTGCCCGGGGAACCATGGCCATGTGTCATGCGATAGCCTCTTCCCATGCCCTGTCGGTAACGGGCGGCGGAGATTCAAACGCGGCGGTGAAAAAATCCGGCGAGGACAGGAATATTTCCTATATGTCCACGGGTGGAGGTGCTTTTCTCCAGTTGATGGAAGGGAAGGGCCTGCCGGGTGTTGATGCCCTTGGCTGAAAAGTATACGAGAAGCTGATCCGTATCTCCGAACAGTCATATCGGAGAAAATTTCCTTGACGGTTTGTTGTGGCTGGCTAACATGATTTAGCTTTGCTGGTTAAATGCCAATGACGGCAATGTTGTACTGGAGTCAGTGATGAAGAGAAGACCGTTACTTGCCGGAAACTGGAAGATGCATACCACTGTCCTTGATGCCTGTCATCTGGCAGCAGATATTGCCAAAAGCTGTTCCGGGCTTGGGGATCGGGATGTCCTGCTGGCCCCGCCCTTTACCGTACTCAATCAGGTTGCCCATATGTTGGCCGAGAGTGGTATTTATCTTGCCGCCCAGAATGTCTGCTGGGAGGCGCAAGGGGCCTTTACTGGTGAAATATCTCCCCTGATGGTCCTGGATGCTGGAGGTGTTGCGGCCATTGTTGGACATTCAGAGAGACGGCAGATTTTTCACGAGGATGATGTTCTGATAAATAAACGGGTTCGAGGTGCTCTGGCTTTCGGGCTTATGCCCATTTTCTGTGTCGGGGAAACATTGGACGAGCGCGAAGCTGGCGAAACTTTCACGGTGGTGGAAAGGCAGATCCGGGCCGGGCTGGCAGGAGTTGTGCCAGGGGATATGGAACATGTCATTCTTGCTTATGAGCCGGTTTGGGCGATTGGAACTGGTAAAACGGCGAGTAAAGAGCAGGCTCAGGAGGTGCATGCCTTTATCCGTAACCTGATAGTTAAAATGTACGAAAAAAATATTGCTGATCAGATACGAATATTGTATGGTGGTTCGGTTAAACCTGACAATATCGACGCATTGATGGCGCAGGAGGATATTGATGGCGCCCTGGTAGGCGGTGCGGCTCTCGATGTCGAGTCCTTTGGACGAATAATTCACTTTCAAGAGATATAAATAGTTTTTAATGATCACTTTATTAACAGTTGTGCATGTGGCGGTCTGTCTGTTCTTGATCGTGATCGTTCTGCTTCAGCATGGGAAAGGAGCTGATGCCGGAGCAACATTCGGCGGTTCCGGTCAGTCCCTGTTCGGGTCAGAAGGGCCGCTGCCCTTGCTGAATAAGATTACGACTGCCGTGGCCATTGTCTTTATGATGACCTCGGTTGCACTTGCATATTTTTCTTCCAGCAAGAGTACGGGCTCTGTTATGAGTGAGGTGGCCAAGCCTGCGGCAACGAGCGCTCAGCAAGTGGAAGGTAAAACGCAACCAGAAGAAAAAGTTGTTCCGATGCCAATCCCGGCTTCAGAAAACCAGAAGTCTGCTTTGCCAGCGCCAGAGGGTCCATCGGCGAAAGCTGCTCCTGAGCAGGGAAGTACAAAATAAAAGTAAAAAATAAGAAGTGCGCCGCAGTGGTGGAATTGGTAGACACGCTATCTTGAGGGGGTAGTGGCCCACGGTCGTGCGAGTTCGAGTCTCGCCTGCGGCACCATTTTTTTAAGCCCACAACTTTTTAAAAGTTGTGGGCTTTTTTTTATGCCCAGAACAGTCTTTTTATCCCGGGGAGTGATCTGTTTGCAAATAAATGACTGTAAAGCTTGTGGGCTGCAGGGAGTCCGTGCGTGATTTCATTTTGAACTAAAGCGTTCTCTTTATTGGCTTTGCTGTGCCGCTCTTCGCCGTGTTCTCTTGCACTGTCCCGTCGCTGCGTGTCCATGCATTTCAGCTTTGATGGAAATAAGGAAGAAGATGATCGGTATGGGAAGGAATTTTTGGAGCATCCTGCCCCGAATCGCCTGTGCGGCTGGTTACTGAAACTATTTCTCAACGTCCTGATTCATGGATAAATCGTGCTTTGTCGCCTTGCTCCTCCTTCCCGAACACCAAAGATCCTGACTGATGATTACTCCAGAAAAAATGGTGAAGCCCCCAAGATACTGCATGGCGGTAAACGACTCTTGAAACAGGAGTCTACTGAGCAGCAGGGTAAAAAGAGGAATCAGGGTGATAAAAATGGAGCTCTTGCTGGCCTCCAGGTGAGCCAGCGCAAAATTGTAAAGACTGTAGGCGACCAGGGTGACTGCCAGGCCAAGATAGAAAATGGCTGCTACAGGGAGCAGGAGAAAGGCTTGGGGCAGCGGGACCTGCGGTAGGGTGAGGAATGGAGCAAAAAAGAGCGCCCCGATCCATGCCTGGATGGCGGTGAGAAAAAGTGCGGGGTAAAATGCTGTAAGCCGTTTGATGGTGATGGTATACACTGTGGCACAGAGCATGGACATAAATTCATAGGAGTTTCCCAGCAATGGAGCCGGTGCCAGGGGAGTTGGTGATCCACCGAGACTGAGCAGGATTGCGCCGCACATGGCCAGGAAAAGGCCGATCAGAGTCTGCTTTGATGCCCGTTCACCAAGAAAGAAGACCGAGGCGATGGTGATTAACAGCGGCAGCATGGTGGTAATAAGGGACGCTTGAGCGGCGCTGGTGTTTTGCAGGGCGAGGGCTTCAAAGAGGAAATAGAGGCAAGGTTCGCTCATCGCCATGATAACAAAGAGAGAGCGATCCTGTCGGCGGATTTTGATCTTTCTAAAGCGGGGGAGAAAAAAGAAAAAAGCCAGCGAAGCAACCGCCATCCTGCCGAAGATGATCACCATGGGATGATACTCCTGCATGGCCAGTTTCATGGCAACAAACGAACTGCCCCAGAGAAACATGGCAAGAATCAGGCTGGCGAGGGGGAGAAGTCGGGGGGAATACTGAGGCATGAAAAGTTTTTTTTACAGTTTTCAGAGAATTGATTATTATTCTTTTTTTCAGGAATTATGGGGATAAACGTGGGCAGCGGGTTGCTCCGATCCTCGAACAGGTAACCATAAAAGTGATGAAGTGGGAATGTTAAATTTTATAAAGTTGTCTTACGCTCAGAGTTCTTCCATTCTCCCCCAGGGAGTTTTTTTGCGCAGTCTTCATTTCGCCAGTGACGTCGGATCGTGCCTGACGCGGACGGGAGTGTTTGTCCTTTTCGCCATGCCATTGCTTTTTTCATGGCCCACAGGTGCTTCTGCCGGCTTTGATTTTGAAGAGGGGACCATTCGCAGTGATGTTGGGGTGCGTGTCTCTCCCAGGTCACAAGGTGTCAGTAAGACGAAGGGTGATCTTGCCCTGGAAGAGGCCATTGTGCAGACGGAAGCAGCCTTGGCCAAGGTCAAGCTGGATGAAAAACAACTCGCCCGGGCCAGAGAGCAGATTAAAGGGCTGAGTTATACCAATATGCGGATTCTCAGGGTTTTCTGTGGCCTGCCCTCTATAACAGCGGAGGGAATCATGGATGCCTTGCGCAGGCTTCCCCAGGCGCAAATTTCGTATGACCAGCTTATTATTTTGGAGCATTTTGTCGCCCTTCCGGGTGTCGATACAGATGCGGCATGGCTCCTTTTGAAAAAACTCGGCGGTTTAAATTATGTCGCTGGACGGGTGGCCTTAGCCATTAGTCAGGCAGAAAAACTGCAGCCAAGGGTTATGCTGGCCCTGCTTGATCGACTGGCATCCCTTAAAGAGCCTGGCCTGTGGGCCTTCAAGGCCTATCTTGAGGTGCCTGGCCAGACCGCAGACACGGTGGAAAAAGGTTTGCTGCTCATTGCCCAGATGAATGAGAAGCAGTGCTGGGCAGCGGAGATGAGTTGCAAGATCGCCGGTATGAACCCTGAATCGGCCCTGGTCAATATGAGTCATTTGCCAAGACTGTCCAATACCAACGCCTCCAATGCACGCTCCATGTTTCAGCTTCCGGGGATGACCCCCCCCGCCTCTCTGGCCTGGATTACCAATTACTTTCTGCTTTCGCAGGAGAATCAGGAGGCCCTGTTCTTTACCATGAATGCTGAACAGCAAAGCCAGCTCCTCCTTGCCTTTGCCGACGGTTCTGAATATCTCATCTGGAAGATCAACAACCTGCATGATATCACCGATGTAAATGGTCAGGAGGTGGGTATCCGTGTTCTCTCCTCCTGTCCGCTCAGCACCCTGCAAGAGATTTTCCAGCGCTTGGATGGCAATGTCCAGGCCAGGTTCAATGGGGAATTCTCGGCAGGCCTTGCTGCCGGCCGGGGGCCGGCCATTGCTGCGCTGCGTCGTGCCACCGCTGCTGCCCGGATGCAGGCGGCAAAGGATTGCACCACAGCCAATGCTTATATCCTTCTTTCCCGGGGCAGTGATCTCTATGATTCCTCTTTCCGGGAAATCCTGGTGCCGGTACTGAAGGGCCGGATTGACAACCGTTCTGGCGGGAATTTGCTCGCCTTTCTCAAGATCATTGATCAGAAAGGTGTCCATGTTTCTGATTTTATTATTAGTCTTGCCCAGAAAGGAAAGCTTGTCGTCTTTTTTCCGGTGCCGGTTGCTGAACAGGAGCAGGTGCTTGATCTGGTAGCGCGCTCAGCGTTTCGAGACGAAAAAAGCCTGATTCTGTTTTCGGCTACTTTCATGACCCTGCTTGAGACCATTCAGCCGCAGACACGAACCTACCTGATTGCCAAGATGCTGACCGCCATTCGAGAAAAAGATTCGGTATTCAGTACGCAGTTGCGGGTAATCCTCCAGTATTATATCCAGGAGTATCCGCAATTAGTCGGTGAGGTGGACAAGATTAGAATCAGGTTGATGATGTCGCAGTACGGGACGCTTGCCCTGGAGCAATATGTCAAGACCAGTTTTGCCGAGTGGAAGATGGATAGTAAGTTGAGTAGTCTGTCCATCTTTCAGAGTGATGATGACGGCAGTCAGTCCTATCGCTCCAATTGCCAGACCTTGATGGCGCACGGCTATCGACCGCGGCTTTCCACCACCTTTTCACTGATGGCGGCAGAGGGCGGCCAAGGGCGGGCGGTTGGGGCGCAACTGAAGGGACTGCTCGGTGCGCCGTCGCAGAATCTGGGAGCGATTCAGGAGATGCAGACTCGGTATCCCCTGGTGGTGGACTGGGTGAAGAGTATGAATGGTCTTGAAATCTCCCACTCTGTTGTGGTCTATCACGATGTGAGCCATCAGCAGGAGCTGCTTCGACAGTTCCTCAAGGGCGGCCATGAGATGTTTGTCCAGCGAGGTCACAGCTACTGGCGAAGAGAGCAATTGCTTGACCCTTTGCAGGAGCTGCTCAAGACCGGTGCGGTGACAGACGCGGACTTGACGAGTAAACAACGGTTCTTGAGCCTTGGCTCATGTGGCGGGATTCGGGTGTATTCCGAGCTGGCCATGATTTTTCACAACAAGGTCGATATCCTCGCCACGGTAGGGACTGGGAAGGCCATTATCAATGATCCTTACAATCAGTTCCTTTTTGAGCTGGTTGCTTCCCGTTCCGATGCCCTGAGCTGGAAGACTGTCAGTGATCAGGCCGCAGTGATCTTCAAGCATGGGATGGGAGAGGATTATCTGCAACCCGGCTCCCTTCCGGCTATCCTGCACAAGATTATGGATCAGAAACAGATTGATAAGCAGACCGGCAACCAGGCAGAGATGCAGAGCAGTGGTGAGCGGCGTGCGCAACAGGCTTCCGGCCAGGGAGGGCTGGAAGTGAGGCCGGCTGGAGAGCTGGATCCCAACCGCAACTGATCGTGGGCCTGATCAAGCGCATTGAGCTTGCCGCCTGGCTAGCCAAGGAGGAAACAGGGCCGGATCCCCGGATTTTCCTTTTTTTCGGGGAAAGGTATCTGTGTCGTGAAGCCGCTGATCTGGTGGAGCGAGACCTGCTTGCCAGGGGTGGGGGGATGGTGCATGGGATAGACGGCGATCAGGAAGATCCGAGCCGGACTCTGGGCCAGCTCATGAATTTCAGTCTGTTGCCCGGCCGACAGCTTTATCGGGTCACCGACAGCCGTCTTTTTCATTCCAGAGCGGTGGCCAAAGAGATCTGGAACAAGGCTGTTCAGGCGCAAGAGGCGGGGCGATCAGGTCCTGCCCGATTGCAGCTCAGGCGTCTTGCTGGTCTGGCTGATCTGAATGCCGAAGAATCCCTGGCTGATCTTGGGGCGGATCAGTGGCAGCAGCTTTTGGGCTTTGCCAAACCGGGTGGGGATCTGGGCTGGACTGACAGGCTGCTTGCTGAGGGCGTTTCCTCCTCAGGCGGGAAGGGTGGAGAGGCGGCAAACATCGCTGATCGCTATCTTGCTGCCCTCGAGAAGGGGCTGCCGGGACAGAACTATCTTCTTCTCAGCGCCGAGAATGTCGACAAACGAAAGGCCCTGTTTGCCTTGATCAAAAAACATGGCCTGGTTGTGGATTGTTTTGTTGAGACAAAAAGCAGCTCGACGGCGGCCCAGAAGGAACAGAAAGAGGTGCTGCGCGAGCTGGCACAGAAGACCTTGGTTTCCTTTCAAAAAAAAATGGAGCCCCGGGCTCTGGACATGCTCTTTGAGCGGGTGGGGTTTCACCCAGTGGCCGTGGTCATGGAGCTTGAAAAGCTTGCCCTTTTTGCCCTTGACCGCCCTCTGATCAGTTGCGCAGATGTGGAAACCATGATTGGCCGGACCAGAGAGGATGCCCTCTTTGCCCTGACGGAGGCTTTCGGGAATGGAAACCTTGCCTTAACTCTGGTAATCCTCGGACGTCTGGTGGAAAATGGAATTCATGACCTTGCCATTCTTGCCACCATGCGTAATTATATACGAAAGATGCTCATCTTTCGTTCCCTGCAGCTGCAGGCAAGCCCACCCTGGCAACGGGGAATGCAGGCCAAGGCGTTTCAGGAAGTTTATCTGCCGGTACTCAAGGAGAAAGGGGAGTGGGGCGAACTTTTGAAAGTTCACCCTTACGCCTTGTATATGGGGTTCAAGAAGGCGGAAGAGTTTTCCTGTTCGGTGCTGAAGGAGTGGATGGCCCTTCTTTTGCGGGCCGAGTATCAGATGAAAGGCTCACCTTTGCCGCCCACTCTGTTTCTGGAAGAGCTTTTTCTTTCCATGTTATTGAGAAAAAAGAGCTGAGAGGTTTAGTAACCGTGATTACGTATTTGAGACAGGAATTTATTGATTTGATTTGTGAGAGACGGGAATGGCCAAGGTAAAAGAGGAACATAAGACAGCGGCAAACACCCGGGAGCGGGAGGAGACGCGTGAGCCTTCTCTGTACAAGGCGTTGCTCCATAATGATGATTATACATCCATGGAGTTTGTCGTGGCGATTCTGGAAAATATTTTTGGCAAATCCACTTCGATGGCGACAAAAATCATGCTTGACGTCCATCAGGAAGGAGTTGGTATTGCCGGGGTGTACACCCGCGAGATTTGTGAGACCAAGATCGAGCTGGTTCATCATCTGGCCCGGACGAGCGGCTTTCCCCTTCGCTGTTCCATGGAAAAAATATAGGTACCGCATTTGGATTGCGGGGTTTGAGGCAGCCCCATGATCTTAGAAGAAAAATGGGGAGTATCGTCCCTCTTTGACAGTAAACATGGTGAAGAAGATGTTGAATAAAACATTGGAAATGGCGCTCGTAAGGGCGATTCGAGAGGCTAAGGGATATCGGCATGAATATGTCACCGTGGAACATATGCTCTACGGTCTGCTCTACGATGAGTTGACGACCCATATTATCAGCCAGTGCGGGGGCTCCATTGATAACCTGAAGCAGCGGCTGGAGGCCTTTTTCACCGGTGAACTGCCGACCCTGGGTGCTGACGATTCCAGTGAACCGGCTCAGACCGTCGCCTTCAATCGGGTATTGCAGCGGGCAGTCTCTCATGTCCAGAGCTGCGGTAAGAATGAAGTGGATAGCGGAGATGTCCTGGCGGCCATTTTTGCCGAGGTTGAGTCCCATGCCGTTTATTTCCTTGCCTCGGAAGGGGTGGGGCGTCTGGCGGTGTTGGAGTATATCTCGCACGGTCTGCCCTCTGAGGGCTTGCAGAAGGAGCCCTTGCCTCGGCCTCCCGGTGTCCCCGGGGCCGATGCTGAGACCCGGGAATTGGAAAAAGACGAAAAGGTCTTGCAGGACTTTACGGTGAATCTGGCCCGTCGGGCCGCAGAGGGGCGGCTTGACCCCCTCATTGGCCGGCAAATGGAAGTGAGTCGGATGATGCAGGTTCTCTGTCGGCGCAAAAAGAACAATCCGCTGCTGGTGGGGGAGCCCGGGGTGGGCAAGACCGCCATTGCCGAAGGTTTGGCCTTGCGGATTCATGATGACAGTGTGGCCCGGAGTGCCGGCCATAAGGCCCTGATCCCCGACCTGTTGCAGGGGGTGGAAATTTATCTGCTTGATATGGGGACACTGGTGGCCGGTACCAAGTATCGGGGTGATTTTGAGAAGCGGATGAAAAGTGTGGTGGAGGCCGTGGAACGCAAGAAAAACGCCATTCTCTTCATCGACGAGATGCACACCATTGTCGGAGCCGGCGCGACCAGCGGTGGCTCCATGGATGCCTCTAACCTGTTGAAGCCGGCCTTGCAGTCCGGGATTTTGCGTTGTATCGGTTCCACCACCTATGAAGAGTATAAAAACCACATTGAAAAGGATCGGGCCCTGTCCCGCCGTTTCCAGAAGATCGATGTGGAGGAGCCCACTGTGGAGGAAACGCGGTTGATTCTCCAGGGCTTGCAGGAAAAATATGAGCATCATCATCAGGTACGTTACGCCGCCACTGCCATTAAGGCCACCGCCGAGTTGGCTGGTCGTTATATTAACGACCGTTTTCTGCCGGACAAGGCCATCGATGTGCTGGACGAAGTGGGTTCTTCTTTTCGTCTGGCCGGAAAAATCGGCAGGACGGTGACGGTTCGGGATGTGGAGGCCGTGGTTTCACGCATGGCCAGGGTGCCTGCCAAAACCGGCAGCAGTAACGAGCTTGGGTCCTTAAGGGATCTGGCTGCCACCATGAAAGGGGTGATCTTCGGTCAGGATACCGCCATAGACACCGTGGTTGCCGCGGTTAAACGGGCTCGAGCCGGGCTTGGCCATCCACAGTCGCCGACGGGTTGTTTTCTCTTCGCCGGTCCCACCGGAGTCGGCAAAACCGAGGTGGCGAGACAGTTGGCCCAGAGTCTTGCGATCCACTTTGAGCGCTTTGACATGAGTGAATACATGGAGAAACATGCGGTGGCCCGCCTCATTGGTGCGCCTCCGGGGTATGTGGGGTTTGATCAGGGAGGACTGCTCACCGAGGCCATCCGCAAACATCCCTATTCTGTCTTGTTGCTTGATGAGATCGAAAAGGCCCATGCCGATATCTTCTCCATTCTCTTGCAGGTCATGGATCATTCAACCCTTACCGATAATTCCGGGCGCAAGGCCGATTTCCGCAACGTGATCCTGATCATGACCACCAATGCCGGTGCCCGTGAAATGAGTACGACCCCCATTGGTTTCATGGCGGATAAAAAAGGCCGCGAGCAGAAGGCTGTCAAGGACCTGTTCTCACCGGAGTTCCGCAACCGGCTGGACGCCACCATCTCTTTTGGAACGCTCAGTGCCGAGTCTGTGGAAAAGGTGGTGGATAAGATGATTCTTGAATTGCAGGGCCAACTGGCCGAGCGCAAGGTGGTCATCATCCTGAGTCCTTCTGCCCGTAAGCATCTGGCCAGCAAAGGATATGATCCAGATTATGGCGCCAGGCCGCTCAGGCGCTTGATCATGGCCGAAATCGGGGATGTGCTCACCGATGAAATCCTTTTTGGCGCCTTGACCCGGGGCGGAGAGGCCAAGGTTGATGTTCAGGGGAAAAAGCTGAGTTTCACCTATCATGCCAAAGGCCTTGAGGTAATTGGCGCCAGATAATTTCCGGTGACGACCACAACCTCCATCGCTCTTCTTCTTGCGGCCGGCCTTTTAGTCGCAAAGATCTGTCAGCAATGGCGCCTTCCTTCCGTCACAGCCTATATTCTGGCTGGTCTTCTCCTTGGTCCCAGCGGCTTTGCCCTGGTTACGAGTGAGTCTCTGGGCGGTGGACTCGACCATTTCAGCCATATCGCTCTGATGCTCATTGCCTTTGGCGTTGGTGAACATCTTGAGTTGAAGACCCTGCGGGGCCACGCTCGCAGTGTTATCTGGATTGCGGTGTGCGAGGCAGTGGGTGCCTTTGTGCTTGTGGCCTTGGCGATTTTTCTGGTTATGCAGCTCAGTGGATTGCAGATCGCGGGTTGGACTGGCGCGGATTACCTGGTGCTTTCAATTCTTCTGGGAGCGGTGGCGGCCTCCGGGTCACCGGCGGTCACGCTGCTGGTGGTCAGAGAACTCAAGGCCCATGGAAATCTCACCACATCCCTTCTGGCGATGGTGGCCATTGACAGTGGTCTGGCCTTGATGATTGTCGGTCTTGCCGTATCTCTGGTGCACAGTATTCTGGGGCAGGCCGGAGGTTCACTGCTGCTGGTCGCGGGAAATGGATTGCTGGAAATCGTGGCCTCCCTTTTTCTGGGAGTCGGCACCGGGCTAGGCCTGAATCTGGCCGTCAGGAAGCTCAAAAATAGAGGGGAGATCCTTATCGGCGGGCTGGCCTTGCTCCTGCTGTGCAGTGAGGGATCCCGTTATCTGGGGCTCTCTCCGCTGCTTGCCGGGATGGCTGCCGGCGCTACTCTGGTGAACCGGGCGGAACGGGATGTCCGTCTTTTCCGTACCCTGAATGGCTTTGAGCCGCCAGTGTATGTAATTTTTTTTATCCTGGTTGGAATTGGTTTTGATTTGAAACTACTGGGCATGGCCGGTCTTGTTGGAGTGGCTTATTTTCTCGCCCGGATCTGCGGCAAGCTCTTGGGGGTGGCAGTGGGCGGGCGACTGGGAAAGGCGTTGCCGGTGGTTCAGCAACACATGGGGGTGGCCCTGGTGCCACAGGCGGGGGTTGCCATTGGACTCCTCTATTTTTTGACAGGCGATCCCGCTTTGGACACGTATTCAGCGATTACGACTCCGGTTGGCTTGACCGGGGTTTTTTTGTCTCAGCTGATTGGTTCTTCTTGTGTGCGTTCAACCCTGATCCGCTCAGGAGAGGCACATGCAGGGATCAAGCAGCAGTTTCCTGAGATCTGTGACGGGCTTTCGGCTAAGGCCAGTGTTTTGCATCTGAAATCGACAGCGGGGGTGCGTGTTCCGCCCTGGGCGGGGGAAAAGCTGGTCCCGCCTAATTCTGTTCAGAGGGTTGTCGTCTTTGGTACTACCCATCATGTGACGGTGGCTGGACTTGCCCGTTTTGCCACAATTTTTGCGCATTACTGTCATGCCCTGCCTATGGCAGTCCAGGTACAGAAGTCGGGGGAGAGCGTGCCTGCGCTGCTGTTTCAGGCTGAGCAGAAAGAGGTGGCCAGTATGGGATATTCTCTAGTCACAGAGATAGTGCCGGATGTCAGTGTTGCTTCCGGGCTGGTGGCGGCAGTGGAATATAATATGGCCCATGCCCTGTTTCTTGGGTATCCTCTGGAAGGGGAGAGCAGTCAATTCCATGAAGTACTTGAAGTCGTTGCTGAAAACGTCCAGTGTCCGGTGGTTGTGGTTCGTTTCTACGGAGAGCTTCATTTAGAACGTATTCTGGTGACGGTTGTGGATTTGGATGAGCTGAAAATAGTGTATCCGCTGGTGGAAGCGTTGAACGCCATTGGCTCGCATCAACTTGAACTATTGTATCTTCTTCCGTCTTCTGAAGCTCAGGGAGATCGGCTGACAGCTAAAAGACAGGCCCTGTTGGCGTGGATTGCAGTCCGGGGCGTCGATATCCCTGTTAAGGTGATGGTGACGGATACCAGGGTGCAGGCCATTCAGGACGAGGCAGAAGCCTATGATCTGGTGGTGATGGGGGCCGTCAGGAGTCGAGGGGTCAAGAAGTTTTTCTTTGGTTCGCTGGCGGATGCCGTGGCCCATCGCCTCCAGAAAACGCTGCTCATTGTTTACACACCGGAGGGGTTGTAGGCGGGAGATGGAGGCAAAGTTGGCAAACTAGGAGGTTGTTGGCCTGCTTGTCGGAAAACATATTGGACTATAGTGAGAGCAGAATTGCTGCACAAACGGTGACATAGAATGCATAATATCATTAACTGGCTCGTTGAGAGCATTGGGGCCATGGGGTATCCTGGGATTTTTCTCCTGATGGCGATGGAGAGCTCGATTATTCCAATCCCCAGCGAGCTGATCATGCCGCCGGCCGGGTATCTGGTTCAGGCAGGCAAGATGGATATGCTCACAGCCATTCTCTGTGGCACCTTCGGCAGCCTTTTTGGCGCCTATGCCAATTATTTTGCTGCCCGTTATCTGGGGAGGCCCCTTATTCTCAAATATGGCCGCTATGTCTGGATCACCGAAGAGAAGTTTATGAAGGTCGAGACCTTTTTCCTGCGACATGGTGAGATTTCCACCTTTATTGGGCGGCTTCTGCCGGTGGTGCGGCATTTGATCTCCCTGCCGGCAGGTCTTGCCGGCATGAATCACCTGAAGTTTTCCCTCTATACCCTGCTGGGAGCGGGGATCTGGGTGACGATCCTCACCTGGATCGGTTATTTTATCGGCAGCAATCAGGAACTGATTGTGAAGTATTCCCATCAGGCCCTCTATGGAGTCCTTGCCGTCTCTACCGTGCTCATCATGATTTATGTCAAATTTCAGCCGAAAAGGGAAAAGCTGCCAAAAGAACAGGAGCCAGGTGAGTAAGCGGGAAACATGTAAAAAGTGGATAGCAGTGATGAAAATAGGTTGTCCGTCAGCGATGTTTTTTCTGGGTGCTTTGTTCCTCCCCGCTCTCCCTCTACATGGAGGGCAGCAATCCATACAGACCGCCTCATCAGCCAGCGCCAAAAGTCAGGCGGCAGGTTTTCCTCTTTCGCCGGAAGATGCCAAACAAATAGTTCTCCAGCACAACCAGGTTCGAGCCCAAGTTGGTGTCCCTCCGGTGCGTTGGTCGAGGCAGCTTGCTGACTATGCCCAGCAGTGGGCTGATCATCTTGCGGCCACCAGGTGCGGACTTCAGCATCGTCCGCGTTCGGGCCAGTGGCGACAGGAGTATGGGGAGAACCTGTTTATGGGGACCATCGGCTATTATGGCATCGTGGATGCGGTCAAGGAGTGGGCAGACGAGAAGAAGCTCTATCCCGGCGGGCCCTATCAGTCCTCCTGGAGAGGGGTCGGCCATTACACCCAGATCGTCTGGCGAGATACTCGGCAGATTGGCTGTGCCACTTCAGTATGCCAGGGCAATCTGGTCGTTGTCTGTAATTATGATCCTCCCGGCAATTATATCGGCCAGAGCCCCTACTAAGATGACCTTCCGTTCCTGGAAATAAAATGAGTAAGGCATTTCCAGGGTTAAGGCAGCAGAAGGCGCCGGCCCTTTTGACAAAATTCTAAAATACTCTTTGCTCTCCCCCCTTTATCCGGCCCTTGAGCAGGGAAGAAATCCCTGCCGGAAAGGAAAATCTTGTGAGTTCACCGCTGATAGCTGCCAACCCGCCTGCCGAAAAAACAGCCTTTACCATCCTGATCATGATCAGTGTCTGTCATCTGCTCAACGATATGATGCAGACCCTGCTGTCGGCAATGTATCCTCTGCTCCATGCCACATACAACTTGAGCTTTGCCCAGATCGGTGCAATTACTCTGACCTTTCAGGGCACGGCCTCTATTCTTCAACCCATTATCGGGTATTCCACAGATCGCCATCCTCGCCCCTATTCCCTGGCTTTGGGCATGGGCTTCACGTTAATCGGGCTGGTGCTATTTTCCCGGGCGGGAAGTTTTCCGATACTGCTTGTGGCAGCGGCACTGGTTGGGACAGGGTCCTCGGTGTTTCATCCGGAGTCTTCACGGGTGGCGCGCATGGCCTCAGGGGGTCGGCACGGCCTGGCGCAGTCACTGTTTCAGGTGGGTGGGAATGCCGGATCAGCCTTGGGGCCGCTCCTTGCCGCGCTCATCGTGTTGCGCAATGGCCAGAGCAGTCTTGCCTGGTTTTCCATTGCGGCCCTGCTGGGGATCTACCTTCTGATTCGGGTCGGGCACTGGTACAAAATGCATGGCATGCGGCGGCTTACATCACGGGCAGCGACGGGTGAGCCCGAGGTGCCGGAGTCTCGCCGGGCCGTGGTGCAGACCCTGGCCGTCCTGATGGCCTTGATCTTTTCCAAGTTCTTTTATATGGCCAGCATGAGCAATTATTATATCTTTTACCTGATCGATAAATTTGATCTTTCGGTGCGCAGTGCCCAGCTCTATCTCTTTGTTTTTCTTGCTTCAGCGGCAGTGGGAACGATTTCCGGGGGGCCGATAGGGGATCGTTTTGGCAGGCGGGTGGTGATCTGGGCATCTATTCTGGGGGTGCTCCCTTTTACCCTGGCCCTGCCCTATGCCAATCTCTTCTGGACGGTGGCGCTCACAGTGCCCATCGGTGTGATTCTTGCCTCGGCCTTTCCGGCGATAGTGGTCTATGCCCAGGAACTTCTGCCCTCAAGGGTTGGTACGGTGGCCGGGATGTCGTTTGGTCTCGCCTTTGGTCTGGCCGGGATAGCGGCGGCAGTGCTTGGGCATCTGGCCGATATGACCAGCCTTGCCTATGTTTATCGGGTGTGCGCGTTTTTGCCTGCCATTGGTCTGCTGGCCGTTTTTCTGCCCGATCTGAAAAAAGAATCCCGGTTGCGGCGGCGGTCGATAGCCGCCGGTTCTCGATAAGAGCACGGGGAAAGGTGGAATAATCATGGGGAATGCTGCCGTCATTGTGCTTGACTTTGAAACATCGGGTTTGTCGCCCCGGCTTGGAGATCGTGCCATTGAGATCGGTGCTGTGCTTATTATGGACAACTGCATTGTTGATCGTTTTCAAAGCCTGATCAATCCGGGCATGGTGGTGAGCCCTTTTATTGAAGCGTTGACCGGTATCAGCAATGCGATGCTGGAAGACGCGCCGCCAGGGGCCGAGGTCATGGTGCAATTTTTAGATTTTATCGGGGACTATCCGCTGGTGGCCCATAACGCCCCTTTTGACGGCAGATTTCTCGATGCCGAGCTGGCGCGGATCGGCCAGACCAAGAACAATGAACTGCTCTGTACCTTGAAGATGGCGCGACGCATATATCCGCATATTGCCAGCCATAAGCTGGAGACCCTGGTCAGATATAAAAAGCTGCCGGTAAGCGGGGTTTTTCATCGCGCCCTGGCCGATGCCGAGATGACCGCGCGACTCTGGCTGGTAATGATTGAGGATATGAAAAGGCTTTTTGGACTTTCTCAGATTTCACTGGAGTTTGTGCAGAATCTTTCCCGTATTTCCCGAGCCAGGGCGCAGGCCCTTTTTGCCTGATCGGTTTGCGCTGACCAAAGACCGAATCTTCCGTTACTTCCCCTGCAAATTACTTCTATCGCGACTATTGTCATCCCTTCTTTCTTCCCGTTCCCCTTTCACCTTGGCCCACAGCCCATTGAGCAGTCCATAGTATGCGGAGGCTGCATACGCAGTTTTCCCGCAGATCAAAAACATTGCCGGGTTGTCTTCGGCTGATCGTTCTCTTTTGCTGTCAACCGGGAAGATTCCTTGGGGATCAACAAAAAGCGGTGGGGTCTGTGATATCTGAAAAACTGATGATCGCATTTTTCCCTTTGCGCTTGGTCTCAAACAGGGCCATGTCAGCATTGTCGAGCAGTTCGGTCAGGGTCTTGGCATCATCGGGAAAGGTGGCCATACCGCAACTCACCGTAATATGGACGGCGAGATCACAAAAGGTAAGAAAACGAGCTTCTTCAACGGCACGGCGAAGCTGTTCCGCCACCAGAGCCCCTTGTTTTCGGTCGTGGTTGGCCAGAACTACGACGAATTCATCGCCGCCATAGCTCACTCCGTAACTGTTTTCCGGTAAGCCCTGCATGATAATTTCCGCAAGCTCGGCGATGGTGCTGCTGGCATTCAGGTGACCGTGGGTGTCCACTACCTTTTTGAAATTGTCGATGTCGATGAAAATGATGGAGATGGGATGCTGTTTCTGGTTGCGGATCTGTTCGTCGAGGGTTTGGTAAAGGTAGCGGGTGTTGAACAGGCCGGTGAGATCGTCCAGAACCGAGAGATTCCGATAGCGAAGCACACTTGCCTGGAGTTCCTGCCGCGCCTTGCTCAGGGCGATATGGGTCTGCACCCGGGCCAGCAGCTCCTCCTTGGTGAAGGGCTTGAGGATGTAATCCTGGCCGCCGGCGTCAAATCCGGCGATGATATCCCTTCTCTCGGTGCAGCCGGTGACAAAGAGGATGGGAATATCTTTGGTCAGGGGGTTCTGCTTGATGGTTCGACAGACTTCAAACCCTGAAGCACCTGGCATATCCACATCGAGAAGAACAAGATCCGGCTGAATGGTGGCGATGACCGTCAGGACCTGCTCGCTGCTGCTCACGTCAGCGACCAGATAGCCGGCGTTGGTCAGCAGTTCTTTCAGCAGTCTGATGATAACTTTGTTGTCATCGGCAATGAGGATGGTCTGGGGTGAGGGAGTAGTATTTTCTTTCATGGTCGATATGATGGCGGAAAGTGGGAAAAATGTCAAGTTCTCCGGATGAAGATTCATCCGCTTACAAAAGATATCCGGCTCTTCTTTTTGTGTCGGCCTTTCCAC
Source organism: Desulfobulbaceae bacterium (assembly GCA_019163335.1). Taxonomy (GTDB): domain Bacteria; phylum Desulfobacterota; class Desulfobulbia; order Desulfobulbales; family Desulfocapsaceae; genus UBA2270. The sequence goes on from JAFLKM010000016.1 coordinate 30,818, forward strand.
GCTCTCTCTGGGTCACTGTTGTCAATTCGCTCTGTCGGCGTGGTCTCGCGAGCGTATAAACCTCTATTGCAAAGAGAGGAGATAGGTGCGCAGATTCTTTGCCCGATCCTGCAGGCCCAGTTTGCGGCGCAGGTTCTTCCGATGGAAACTGATGGTGTCCACCGATACCCGGAGTACATCGGCAATGTCCTGACTGCTTTTCCCCTGGCGAACCAGGGTGGCCACCTCTACCTCCTGGGCGGTGAGCAGAAGCTGAATGGACGAGAGGCGATTGAGGAAGGGGCTGACGATATCGCGCAGGTGCGATTCCACAATGTCGATCAGGGTTTGCTCACGACTTCCCTGCAGGGTTTTTTTCAACTTCTCCACATAGGGCAGAACCAGCTCATGGATATTGGCTGTCATCCTCTGCTCAAGATCTCTCAGGTCACGGTCACGATGCTCCAGCAGCACCTTGAGCGCCACATTCATCTCCTCCAGCTGCTCGCTTTTGATCCGGACTTCTTTTTCCTTGTGCTGTAATTCTTCCTGGGCGAGGATGATGGGGCTGATGTCCTCATGGACAATGATGACCCGGTGTACATTCTCTGCGAGATAGGGCAGGATGCGGAGATTGAACCACCTCCGTCTGGTGGGGGAATGACAGGGATACTGGGTCACAAACTCCAGCAGATCTCCCTGAAGTACCTTGCGAATGCCTAAAGCAACAATATCTCCTTCCCGTTCTCCAGCCTCCCTTGCCGCATCACAGATGGAAAGATAGTTGAGCCCGATGCAGTCTGTTTTTCCCTGCATCCCGTTTTCTGCTGCGTAGCCTTGCCAGGCTCGATTGGTTTCGATGACCACCCCTTGACTGTCAAGGACTGCCACATGGGCGGAGAGAGAATTGACAATGACTTCATACATATTGCTGTCCATGGGAACGCTCCTTATAATGATAGCTTGTATTACCATTATAACCTTATTTTACCAGTATTGTTTTTAGGTGTTAACGCAATTATTATTAAATCAAAGGAAGTAAAAAGGCTAAAAACTTGACAACGGAGGACATTATGAGTGACGATTTAATAGGTGGATATGGTGATATGGTATGGGTACGGGACAAGGACGGAAAAGAGTATGCCTGCTCCATCGATGCCTTGAAGGGAAAGATCAAAACCAAAGAAGAGATGTCAGAGGCAGAGTTGGCCGGTTGTACCGATCTCAGTACTGTGATTGGCAATTGGTAGGCTGATAAACAAGGACGTGAAGATGTTGTTTTGATGTAGTTGTCAGGTCAACAGGACAGGAAGTCTTAAAACTTAACAATGGAGAATATCATGAGTGATGAAAAAGGTGGATACGGTGATCTGGTATGGGTACGGGACAAGGACGGAAAAGAGTATGCCTGCTCCATCGATGCCTTGAAGGGAAAGATCAAAACCAAAGAAGAGATGTCAGAGGCAGAGTTGGCCGGTTGTACCGATCTCAGTACTGTGATTGGCAATTGGTAGGCTGATAAACAAGGACGTGAAGATGTTGTTTTGATGTAGTTGTCAGGTCAACAGGACAGGAAGTCTTAAAACTTAACAATGGAGAATATCATGAGTGATGAAAAAGGTGGATACGGTGATCTGGTATGGGTACGGGACAAGGACGGAAAAGAGTATGCCTGCTCCATCGATGCCTTGAAGGGAAAGATCAAAACCAAAGAAGAGATGTCAGAGGCAGAGTTGGCCGGTTGTACCGATCTCAGTACCGTGATTGGAAACTGGTAGGCTGCTCAACAAAATAATCTGCGGAAGGCACTAACCCCGTTCATTAAGGGGAGATGTTTTCAGAGCAGCAGTTGCAAAGCAGTAAAAATTGTTAGGGGAGCTCGGATAATCCGGGTTGAGAAGTCTTCAGGCAGACGACCCTTGGCACCCGATCTGGATAATACCAGCGTGGGGAAACAATCACGAACCAATGGTGAAGACGCCGTCTGTCTGGACGGCGTCTTTTTTTTAAGGAAAGTACAATGAGGATGACACTGATTGAGCAGCTGCGTAATGGCCGGATTCCCCAGGTCGTAAAGGATCTGGCAGGGAAAGAGTCCGTTGCGTTGGAGGATATGTGTACTAAAATTACCAGTGGCGAGGTGGCGGTTTGCGGAGCGCGAACCGGCAGAGGCACCATGGCCGTCGGTGCCGGAATGCGAACCAAGGTGAATGCCAATATCGGCGCCTCCACCCTGGTCTCTTCTTCTGAGCAGGAACGCAAGAAACTTGAAGCAGCCCTGAAGGCCGGTACGGATGCGGTTATGGATTTGAGTCTTTGCGATAATCTGGTTGAAATTCGGAAAATGGTATTGAATGAATCCACGGTGCCGGTGGGAACCGTTCCCGTCTATGAAGCCGCCACTGTTGCCAGAATCCGGCGTGGTGCGGTTGTACGTCTGGATGGCGAGGAATTTTTTGATATCATTGAACGTCAGCTCGATGAGGGTGTGGATTTTATTACGGTGCATACCGGGGTGGTGCGCAGGCTTATGGAAGCCGCTGATCCCGGCAGGCGCATCGAAGGAATTGTGTCCCGGGGTGGAGCGATTACTGCTGCCTACATGCGGGTCAGCGGAGAAGAAAATCCCCTCTATGCCCAGTATGATCGCTTGCTTGAGCTGACGGCTAAATACGATGCCGTCCTCAGCCTGGGTGATGGAATGAGGCCGGGAGCCATCGCTGATGCGGCCGATTATTTTGAAATCAGTGAGCAGGAAATCCTGGGCGAACTTCAACAGCGGGCCCTGGCCCGGGGCGTGATGACCATGATCGAAGGGCCGGGCCATGTGCCCCTGCATAAGGTCGGGGCCGCCGTGCAGCGGATTAAGAAACTCACCGCCAATGCCCCGCTGTATCTGCTTGGCCCCATTGTCACCGATGTCGCTCCCGGCTATGATCATATCACCTCCGCCATTGGAGCCAGTGTTGCCGGGATGCATGGCGCGGATTTTATCTGCTATGTGACGCCGGCCGAACATTTGGGCCTGCCGGTGGCTGAGGATGTGTATGAGGGCGTTATCGCCAGCCGGATTGCGGCGCACGTCGCTGATATTGCCAAGGGCCTGCCCGGTGCAGAGCTCTGGGATCTCGAAATGTCGAAGGCTCGTAAGAATCTGGACTGGGATAAACAGATGGAGCTGGCCCTGGATCCGGTCAAGGCCATGCGGATGCGCAGCGAGCGTTCCCAATCGGGGAAATGCTCCATGTGTGGAGAATATTGCGCTTTTGTCGTTCTGGAAGAAACAAGGGAGAAAGATCCGGTGGTTTGAGGGGATCTTTTGCTGAGAAGTTGAAAATTGAACAGGCTGATCGATGAGAAAAAAATCGTATGATCGGCCAGGGAGAAGAGAGATCCATGAATCTTGAAACATATTTTTCTGAACATACCGGTGTCGGGGTATTGGCCACAAGCGATGCTGCCGGGGTAGTGGATACCGCCATTTACTCAAAACCCCATGTTGAAGGGGTTGATACCATTGTCTTTATCATGCGTGATCGCCTTACCCACAAAAATCTGCAGGAAAACGGCCATGCCAGTTATCTGTTTCTGGAAGATGGAAGGGGCTATATTGGTGCTCGTATGTTTTTGACCAAGGTTGATGAGAGTACGGATCAGGAACTGATTGCCTCCATGACCAGGCGCCATTTAAGTCCGGAGGAGGACAAGGCCAAGGGAGACAAATTTCTGGTTCGCTTCCGGGTGGGCAAGGTCCTCACTCTGATCGGCGGGGAAGAGGTTGTCCTGCAATGATTCTGTTTGGCAGAGACAACCAGGAGCAAACCAGGGAACACTGTGGAAAATCATGATGTGATCATTGTTGGTGGCGGCATCGGCGGCCTGGTTGCCGGCGGGCTTCTGGCCCGCAGCGGGGCGCGGGTGCTCCTGCTTGAGCAGGGCGTCCATGTTGGTGGATGTGCCGCCACGTTTTCGCACCGGGGCTATCGGTTTGATGCCGGAGCCACCATTGGCTGCGGTTTTCATCCCGGTGGGCCAATGCATTGGCTGGGGGAGCAGCTTGATATTCAGTGGCCGCTGCGTCCTCTCCCGGTGGCCTGGGAGTATTGTGATGGGGACGTGTGTCTTCCCCTTGATCCTGCCAGGCACACGCTGCTCCAGCAGTTTCCTGAAAGCAGGGGGTTTTTGCAGGAACAGGCGGAGTTGGCCGACAGTCTCTGGGAGTTGTCAGAATGCCTGCTTACTCTCTATGGTCAGTGGCGGATGCGGCAGGCCGTTTCCCTTGGCGCCTGTCTTTTGCCAGGGATCAAGAATGTCCGGCTCCTCCGTCTTGCTTCGATGACGGTGGCCCAGTGGTTGAAGCGGCATCGGCTGGATGACAATAAGGCCTTCTCTCGTTTCATCGATGCCCAATTGCTAATTTCCGCCCAGACTACGGCGGCGAATTGTAATGCCCTCTTTGCGGCCCTTGCTCTGGATCTGCCGAGGCGCTCTCCCTGCGTCTTTGATGGCGGCATTGGCACTGTTGCGGAGCTGATCAGTCAGGCCATTGGTAAAAATGGCGGTCAGGTGTGTTGCGGAGAAAAGGTGCAGTCCTTTACCCTCCATGGAGAAAGAATCAGCGAGGTTGTCACGGAGAAAGGCAGTTACCGGGCTCAAGAGGTGGTGCTCAACGGTTCTGATATGACCTTGGCCTCGCTTTTGGGAAAAGAACCCGCTGCGGGTTTTGGGGATGGCCCCGGTCGCGCCGCCTGGAGCGCCTTTATCCTTCATATGGGAGTGGAGAACACCATTATGGCTGAGCGGCCAGGGGATCATCTGCAACTGCTTCGCCCGGAAAGCATTGGGCTTGCCGAAGGCGACTCCATTTTTATTTCCGCCTCACCGATGACCGACGCAACACGGGCGCCCAGCGGCAAAAGGGCGATTACCCTCTCCACCCATACAAAAGTTGACCCCTGGTGGCTGGCCTGGAGGCAGAGCCAGGAGGCATATCGGAGTTTAAAGGCAGAGTACACCGAGAGGGTGCTCAATGTTGCGGAAGGCTATGTGCCCGGGATACGCCAGGGCATGGATCTCTGCCTGGCCGGTTCGCCCGTGACCTATGCCCGCTATACCGGCCGCCATCTCGGGCTTGTCGGCGGCTACACCCAGACCCAGTTGCGGGCCCCGAAACAGAATTTGTATGGCCTCAAAAACTGTACCCTGGTGGGAGATTCCTCTTTCCCCGGCCAATCCGTAGCCGGGGTCACGGTTGGAGCGACAATGGCGGTAGACGCGCTGTTGCGCCGGCTGTAGGAAAAAAGGAGCCGATCACTTCATGAACCCCCTGGCTGAACTCCAGACCATTGTTGACAGTGGACTCTTTGTGCTCATCTGGCTTGTTCAGCTGGTTATCTATCCTTCCTTTGTGGTTATTGAAGAAGAGCATTTTTACTCCTGGCACACCCGCTTCTCTGCCATGATCAGCCTGGTGGTCACGCCGCTGATGGTTATTCAGGTGGGCATAGAGGCGGTGGTGATGATGAGTGATATCCGCTGGTGGCGGATAATACCCATCATCCTTATCTGGCTTTCCACCTTCTTTCTTTCCATTCCCTGTCATCGCAGACTGCACACCGGGGGCAAGGACGCCGCAATAATCCGCAGGCTGGTCTTGACGAACTGGATTCGCACCCTGCTCTGGAGTCTGCTCTTCTGGCAGACAGGCGCGGCTATTCTGGCCCGCAGCCCTTTTTTTCAATAAGGAAACACCTGGATGCTGTTTATGCCGTCCCGGCAGACCCAGCTTTTCCAGCCAGCCGCTGCACATCCTCGGGAATGTGAAAACAGGGGACGCAGAACTCACAGCCGGCCGGATTCAGTGCGTTGTCGGTTTTGCTGATTCCCTGCCCACCAATAAGAAAGCGTATTTTTTGACGGCCGGCGACAACGGCCAGCTCCTTGCGATATTTTTGATACCGGACCGGATCGCTGACGGACAGCCAGATGCTCTCCGCTCCTGTCTGCTGGATACTCTCTTCCATGGCCGGCAGAGGCATGGAAGATCCCAGAAACACGACATCCCATCCCTGGCGGGCGAGGGCGTAGGCCACGGTGAGTAGGCCGATGGTGTGTTCTTCGCCGGGGAAACAGCAGCAGATGGTCACCGGTTTTGCCTTGGAGATGGCAACCTTGGCTGATTGATGGGCCTTCTCCAGGCCATTCTTCAGGTATTGTTCCACCATGTTGCTGATCAGATGTTCCCCGGCAATGCCCATGGTTCCGGAAAGACAGGCCGCCCCGGTCTGATCCATGGCCCGGGGGATGATATCGTACACCACTGTATCCAGGTTGAGTTCCATCTCGGCCTGGGTGAGGGCCGCCTGCAGACGGGGGCCATCAACGCTTTTGGCGGCGGCCACAAGCTCTTCCTGATGGCGATCCATCCGTGTCGTCGGAACTCCTTCTGTCCTGATGGGCGGGAGGGTTGGGACAGCAAGCGACTCTGTGGCGCGAGCCTCGATGAGCAGCCTCTCTCTGCCCAAGACCGCCAGTTCACCGATGCGGGCCCCATTTTGTATGGCCCTTGTAAGATAGCGCAGGAGCAACAAGTCGTCCTGCGTGTAGAGGCGCTGCCGGCCAGATCCGCGAATCGGCGCAAGGAGTTGGTAGCGTTTTTCCCAGGCCCGGAGCAGGTGCGGCGAAATGCCGCACTCCCGTGCCAGGGTGCCAATCTTGTAGACCTGCATGTCGAGGTTCATCAGGCTTTCTTCCCCCAGGCCATGAAAACCGGATCGCTCAACAGCAGCTCCTGATGCGGATCATCCTCGGGTCTGGGCATTCCGCGTTTACTCATGCTGGCCAGTTCGGTAAACCCGCCGGTCTGGTGAAACATTTCCAGTACCATTCCCAATCGTTCAAACTCATGGAGTTCAGCCCAACCCTTGATGGCTTTGGGCGGGAACCAGCGATTGGAAAACGCCAGGGCCAAGACGCCTCCGGGAACAAGAACCCGCTGTATTTCAGCAAAGATGGCCAGCGGGTCGGTCAGGTATTCCACCGAGGCGGTACAGATGACCGCATCCATGCTGTTGTCGGCCAAAGGGATCACCGGGGCGTGGTTGAGATCATGGAGTATTGTCGCGCTTGCTCTTTTATTGGCGGCGAGCTCAGCCTCGTTCATCCCGAGGACGGTGAGTGCCTTCAAGGATAGCTGTTCCGGAAGATGGGAATCCCAGCTGCCCATGAGGTCGAGCACCCTGGCCCCCGGGGTGATGAGTCGTTGGTATTGCCTGCGGATTGCGGCTCTGGCGGCTGAGTCCAGGTGCTGAACCATGCGTGGCGCTCCATAAAACAGCTGGTCGGGACTCTCGTCTTGCCGCTGTCGGCCTTCGGCGCTGAAAAAATCGGTGGCGACATTCTGGTAGCGGGCCTGCATGCCGGGGCCATTTTCACAGATCAGGGCCAGCCAGTCCTCGCAGCGGCCGCCCCGCTCCACCCCCGATTTGTGGATCTCGATGACTTTTGCGCGCAGAGAAAGATCGTGTCCCGCCAAAGGATGATTGAGATCAAAGCGCAGCTTCTCATCTTGGGCAACACATCGGGCCGGTGCCGTTGAAACCTCGAAGACATTGCTGACCCCGTGCAGAAAACCCTGCGGATAGAAGCGGCCTGCATGGGGTACGAGCATTGTAGCCGGATTGGTCGGGGCGTAAAATTGCTGGGGGCGGATTTCCACCAGTTTATTTTGAAGATACAGGGCAGGGGAGACATTGGCCGGAACCGCTGCCTGCGCCTCTTCTCCCTCGCCTTTGTCGTTCAGGGCAGCGGCCAGTCCAGGGACAAAACAGTCACGCCACATGTTGACCTGATCCGTCCACAGGCTGTCCTGATGGTGCACCCCGTTGCTTTGCCAGTCCAGCGTAAACTCAATGGTGGCGCGGCTGTAGCCGTTTATTTTTTCCATGGTCGTTCCTCCGGGTCGCAAGATGAATTGTTCATGTTAAGAAGTGTCTATCTGTTGTTGATATATTTAAATCGAAATAGCGAAAAATCAATCAATAATATAGACAAAACATTAACAATCAACCCGCTCCCGGGGATTCGCCTGGAAAGGAATTATTACATCTTCTCCTTGAGTTCCTTTACTGCCTTCATGGTGGTGTTGATCTTGTAAAAATCATACCAGGTTTCATTCTCAACGGGGAGATTGAGGTTGCTGCCGTACACCCGCCAGCCGTCATGGTAAATGGCAACGTCTTCATAGCCCAGTGCCCTGAGAGCCAGGTAGGAGTAGGCCGCCCGCTGGCCGGTCTGGCAATGGGTGATGACCCGGCTCTCGGCAGGAATGTCCTTGTATAGCAATTTCAGATCTGCGAGGGGGAGCATGCGAAACGATGTGGCGTTGAAGTTTTTGAAAAAGTCGATGTTCACCGCCGTGGGCATGTGGCCTCCTCGCAGGGCACGAATGTCCGTCCCTTGATACTCGCCAGCCGTTCGCACATCAATGATGATGGCCTTCTTCTTACCTTCAATCACCTGCATCAGCTCGTCGGTTTTCACGCCTCTTTTCGCCTCGGGTATTGCTTTGAACGTGGTTGCCATGGTTTTTGTAGCGGTCGTATCGAGGCTTCCTCCTTCTGTCTGCCAGCCCTCTATCCCGCTGTCATAAAACTGCACCGTACATTTAGCAAGTGAGCTGTTACATCCCATGGTTTCAAGGGCCCAGAACATTACCGCATTCCACGTTGTTCTGCCCACGGCCCCATAGAGGATGATATGGCTTTCGTTGCTGATCCCCATGGTGCCAAGCTCTTTTTCAAGGCGGGGGAGTAACGTCTCGGAGCGTTTTGTGTCTTCGGCATAGAGGGTGGATATCCAACCCGGCATAAGCACCGCCCCTGGAATATGCCCCTCCGCATATTCATCGGGAAATCGCATGTCCATGCAAACCCAGCCCGGTTTGCTGATCTTGTCCTTGAGGAACACGTGGTCGACGATAAGCTCTGACCCGCTTGCGGCAAAGAGTGCCGGGGAATAGCAACAGCAGAGGAGCAACCCCGCAAGGATGGTTTTGAACAGGTATTTTACGTGCTTGATATTCATTTTTTTCTCCTTTGGTCTGATAGTATCTGGGCGTCTATTCGACTGCCGGCAATAGAATTGATCTTGCAGGCAGTCTTTGAAGAACAGCCCAGTCAGTGCAAGTAGTTACTCTTATGCCGCCAAGTTCCCGCACGAGGAAATGGTGTGATTTTATGGAGAAGGTGATTATCTCCTTCCGCCACCACCCCTTCCACCTCCACCCCCTCTGCTTGCCCCTCCTGTTCGCGACGAAGTCGCTGATCCTGATCCAAAGTTGCGGCTGCTCTGACTCAGTTGATTGCCTCGGGAACGGGCCTGCGCCTGTGATTCCATGTTGCCCGCGCGTGGGATGAACTGGCTGTCGCGTGAAGGCTGCTGTCTCTGGAATGAGCGGTCGGACTGGCTGGCGCTTATGCGAGTCGGGGCCTCTGACCGGACATTAGTCCTGGCGGGGCTGTTCTGGCTTTCCCGGGAGACTTCTTGTCTTTTTTGGGCGCGGTCGGTCTGACTCGTGCTGGAACGTGTCTGGGCCTGTGACTTCACGTTACTCCCGCGCTCCGGTTTATTGACATCTTCCCAGCCGCTGCCGGAATTGGAGCTCCAGTTGCCGTCGCTGTCTCGTTTATAGACATTGCCGTCCTTGCCGGCATAGACATTGCCTTGTTTTCCTTTGACTACCGCACCCTGACTGTTTTTTGTGTCCCAGGCAACGGCACCTGTTCCCTTGTTGGTCTGGACACCGGCGACGGTTCCATTCTCATTGCTGCGGTATCCGCCGCGCACGGCGGTACCGGTGCTGGGGTTATATGCTGCGCCTCTTCCGGCGGAGCCATAGGCGGTATCCACCCGGGTACCAGCGGCCCGGGCCCCTGTATAAGGGTTGTAAGCCCGTCCTGTTGAAACACTGCCGCGGGGTCCATAGGCAGTGGCACCGCGTGCGTAGGTTCCGGTGTTTGGGTTGTAGGCTGCCCCGAATCCCACTCCTCCGTAGGGACCATACGCCCCTGCCGCCCGATAATAGCCACCGTAGGCATAACTGTATCGAGCACCGCAACCGTAGGAATAGGGGACGGGATAATGGTAGTAATCATTGTAGTGATCGTTCAGCAGGGCTCCCACAATCATCCCGGCCCCAAACATCAGCACTCCGTTAGCTGCCACGTATTCGCCGCTGTAGCCCGCTGTCTGGGTATAGATGACGGTGCTTGGTGTAGTGCTCTGGACGGTTACATAGGTGACGTTGTGGGTGGGGTGGGTGGGAGGGATGGCATAAATGGCGGCCGGCACATTGAGACAGTAGGTCCAGGGGCCGCCGGGGGCCGGGCTGGTGTACCAGACGCCCCCTTCGCAGCAGTAGTAGGCGTTGTTCACAAGAAAGACGGCACTGGCGGTGTTGGTGGCATACTGGACACTGGTGAAAGGGATGGCTTGAAAACTGGGTTGGCCGTTGTAGATCACGTCCACTTTTGCCGGGGTATTGATATCCATGGTCGTGGTTGCCGGCACGGAGGCCAGCAGGACAGCGTCTTTTGCCTCGGTTGTCCCCGGTACTGAGGCCTTGACAAAGGCGGCGGGATCGTTCTCCGGAATGTGAGCAAAGTCTGCCGGGAGATCGTTACTGGCACTGCTCCAGGGGCCGTCCAAGCTGGTTGCACGGAACCAGCGTCCCGCTGTTAGAAAGTAGGAGTTGCCATCACCGGAGTTGAGAAAGACCGGGGTGTCGGTATTGCTCAACCGCAGCAGTTTGGTGCCGGGAATGGGGGTATAGGCCGGTTCTCCACGGGTGAGGATCAATTCCGCAGCTTCGTTGCTGACCAGGACAATCGGTGGATTTTTCTCAGGCTTGCCGGGAACATTTTTGC
>JAFLKM010000033.1 GCA_019163335.1 Desulfobulbaceae bacterium
CAATAGTCGCTTGGCCTTGGATAATAAATTCACTTTAGATTTAGAAATGGAATTATTCCATTTCTAAATCAAACGTTCACTTCGTCGAATGCGCTACGCCGCTCCTCACCGTACTCGCTGTACTGCTTCGTCGCGGCTCGCTTTTCTCCTCGTGTACATTTTGATTTAGAAATGGAATTACATGACCTCCCCCCTAAGAGCTGAATTATTGCGAACGTGCTCCTAATCTACAGTTTCTTATTCTAAAAAAAACCATAGAAAATTTTCAGTCTTAATGCTCGACTTCCAATAATCTTCCTTTTTTACACTTTTCTGGTCGGTAGGGATCTTTGAATGCAGGGAACAGGCCGCGCTATTTTTCTTTGAGCGGGTCTGTTTTTAATGGTTGTGCTGGGAATACTGTTGGGAGCGGAATGAAAAGGCACAAAAAAAGGGATTCAGATAGTATCTGAATCCCTTGAATTTGTTATGGTAGCGGGGGCTGGATTCGAACCAACGACCTTCGGGTTATGAGCCCGACGAGCTACCAGACTGCTCCACCCCGCGATGCATTTCGACAATATAGCAGATTGTCAGGTGATGTCAAGGAAATTCTGTCAGCGAGCTCCTCTGTGAAGGGGTGGCAGGGACAAGAAATGGCTGGAGCTTTGAGGTGACTTCAGCTGGCAGCGGTGTCAGTTTACCTTGCCGGTTGATGGAGGCCATGACCGTGGAACCCTTGGCCAGTAAGCGTGGACGGCTGCTGTCATCCTCTTGCATGATCCGGTAGTTGAAGGTGCAGGAGACCTTTTTTAGATCGGTCAAGGAGGTCTCTATGATGAGCAGGTCATCATAGCGGGCAGGGGCCTTGAAGCGGATATGACATTCAATCACCGGGAGGACAAAGCCCATCTCTTCAATCTCACGATAGGAGCAGATGCGCTCGCGCATGAACTCGGTTCTTCCCAGCTCAAAGTAACGAAGATAGTTGGCATTATAGACCACGGCAGCGGCATCGGTATCCCCGTAGAGGACGCGGTGCCGACATCGGTGGATGAGTTCATTCATGGCTATACCCCTTGCTTACGTCGTTCCAGGAGTTTCTCCATGAGCAACTCTCCATTGGCCATGGCGGCATGCAGTCGATTGTCTTCGTCCTCTGCCGATCGTTCGTTGAAGGGCAGGCCACTTCCATGGTCAGTATTCCGTGAATCGTAAAGGATGGTCGGGACCGGAGTGGCAGTGTGGGTTCGCAGGCATAGGGGGGTGAAATGATCCATGGTGGCGATCAGCCGGAAATCCTCGCCACTTGCCTGCAGACCCTGGAAGATAGGGCCGACAATCTTCCGGTCAAAGTCCTCAATGGCCTGGATCTTTTCCTTGAGCAGGCCCTGATGACCGGTTTCATCCGGTGCTTCCACATGGACAAAGACAAAATCCTGGTGACGCAAGGCATCAAGCGCCGCCTGGGCCTTGCCGGCATAGTTGGTGTCGAGATAGCCGGTGGCTCCAGGGACATTGATGATGGAGAGTCCGGCGTTGACTCCCAGTCCTTTGAGCAGGTCAACGGCTGAGATCAGGCTGCCGCTGATGCCGAAGCGTTCAGCCAGAGACGGCATTTTGGGCAACTTCCCTTCTCCCCAGAGCCAGATGGAGTTGGCCGGGTTTTTGCCGGCGGCAATACGGGCACCATTGACGGGATGAAGGGCAAGGATTGTCTGCGCCTTGTCCAGCAGTGTTGCCCATCGAGAATCCTTGCGGTATCGATTCCAGGGAGCGGTCACGTCTTTTTCGGTGAAATCATGGGGCGGGACGGTGTCCATCTGGGGGTATTCGCCCTGAATCAGCAGGATGTGACGGTAGCTCACTCCTGCGTGCAGGTGAAAGATGTCGGTGGCGCACCCTTCTTCGAGGGCGGCAATGAGCTGGTGCGATTCTTCACTGCTGATGTGTCCGGCCGAATAGTCGATCATGCGCACTTGATTGTCCGCTTCATGGGACAGGGTGACCAGATTGCAGCGGAAGGCGGTCTGCTCCGGGGCGAGGGTAAGCCCCATGGCGGCTGCCTCGAGCGGGGCCCGGCCGGTATAATACTCCTCGGGTTTGTAGCCCAGCAGGGAGAGGTTGGCGACATCGCTGCCCGGAGGAAACCCTTCCGGAACGGTGTGGGTGAGAAACAGCTCCCCCTGGCGGCAGAGAGAATCCAGAAAAGGAGTGTCGGCTACTTCAAGGGGGGTGCGATTGTTTAATTCGGCCACAGGCAGGTCGCCCATGCCGTCACCTACCAGAATCAGATATTTCATCGAGTGCTTCTTTGGCTGAATTTTTTGGTTCAATAGGGTTGTGGGCCCCTGCTTATTGCTCATCCACGAGAAAGCGAATCTTGACCGTTGGTTCGGTACAGACCCCGAGACCGTCTATTTCGGCAATGGCATCCAGCACCGAGGCCTCCGATGCATCATGGGTGTGGAGGACGATGCTGACCGGTTCATTCTGCTGGCGCCCCTTCTGGATAACCGACTTAATGGAGATGTCGTGCTTGCCGAAGATGCCGGCGATGGTGGAGAGGACACCGGGTTTGTCCTGGGCGGTGATTCTGAAATAATAGGGGCAGACGAGTTCCGTCATCGGGGTGATGACGGGGGTGCTGATATTTTCAGGGAGATAGGAAAGTGCCGGAACCCGGTTGATCGAGCCGTGCAGAATGTTGCGGCCGATATCGACCACGTCTGCGGCCACGGCGCTGCCGGTTGCCATTTTGCCGGCACCCTGGCCGTAGAGCAGGACGTTGCCGACGGTGTCGCCGGTGAAATAGAAGGCGTTGTAGGCCCCGTTGATACTGGCCAGCATGTGCGATTCCGGTACCAGGGTGGGGTGGACCCGGGCCTCCACGTGGCTGCCGTGGTGACGGCTGATGGCCAGCAGCTTGATCCGGCAGCCGAACTCCCGGGCAAATTCGATATCGATGGGCTGGATCTTGCTGATCCCTTCGGTGTTGATGTCCTGGAGCTGGACGTGCTTGCCATAGGCAATGGTCATGAGGATGGCGAGCTTGTGGGCGGTGTCGATGCCTTCAATGTCGTAGGTGGGGTCTGCCTCGGCGAACCCCAGGGCTTGAGCTTCTTTCAGGACATCCGCGAAGGCTGCACCCATATCGGTCATCTTGGTGAGGATGTAGTTGGCGGTGCCGTTCATGATGCCCATGATGGAGAGAATCCGGTTGGCAACCAGCCCTTCCTTCAGGGCCTTGATCACCGGGATGCCGCCGCCGACACTGGCCTCAAACCCTACTTCAACAGTATTCTGTACTGCCGCTTCAAAAATTTCCCGACCATGGATGGAGAGCAGGGCCTTGTTGGCAGTCACCACATGTTTGCCGTGCCGGATTGCCTCCAGCAGGTAGGTTCGGGCCGGCTCCAGGCCGCCGATGAGCTCGACTACGATGTCGATATCCGGATCATTGAAGATATCATTGACATCTTTGGACAGGATTGCTCCCCTGAAAGGTTCGGGAAGTTCTTTCAGATGAGGGGTCACAACCCGGGAGAGGATGATTTTTGCACCGATCTTGCGGAAGAGTCGTTCGTTCTGTTCAAAAAGGGTCTGGGCCAGACCGCTGCCCACAGTACCAAAGCCGATAAGGCCCACGCGAATATCTTTCATGGTTATTTACAGGGTGTGTTGATTTGCTGTTAAAGTATGTATAAGAAATAGAACGGAAATTAAGGATGAAAAATGAGAGTAAAAATACCTTCTTTCTGAGTGAAAGTCAAAAAAGAAGAGGAGAAATTTTACTGGCCTTAAATTCGATTTTGGTTTATTCTTTTTCACTCATTCTTTTGAGTGAATAGTCATTCAGTGGTCGTTGAATGAAGTTGTTTTATTGAGGGGCAGGAGCTGGTTTGGCTGCTTTCTGAGCAGGCTGGCAGCCTTTCTCTGATTCTATGCTAACTGCCTGGAAAACAGCAACATTCATGGTCATGGCTCGAAAGATGTCTGGAAACGTTTTAGGGAAATTGCGATTGTCAGCGGGTTGTCAAATTATCATTAACATTTTATCAAGGAGAATGGTATGGCTGTAAATATTCTGGCCTTTGGGCCAAACGGAAGCGGTAAGGGAACTCAGGGCGCTATTGTCAAGGATAAGTATAATTGCAAACATATTGAATCCGGCGCTATTTTTCGCGAGCACATCAAGGGCGGCACTGAGCTTGGCAAGAAGGCCAAGGCGTTTATTGATCGCGGTGATCTGGTGCCCGATGAACTTACCATCCCCATGGTGCTGGAAACCCTTGCCAAGTCCAAAGAGCAAGGCTGGCTGCTGGACGGTTTTCCCCGCTCTCTGGCCCAGGCCGAGGCTCTGGACAAGGCCCTGAAAGAGGCTGGTATGGCCTTGGATTATGTCATTGAGATTGAGCTTGACCGTCAGATCGCCAAAGACCGGATCATGGGTCGTCGCCTCTGCGCCAACGATAACAACCATCCCAACCATATTGCCTTTGAAGCCATTAAGCCGGTGGAGAAAGATGGTAAATTGGTCTGCCGGGTTTGTGGCGGAGAGCTCAGTGCCCGCGCCGATGATCAGGATGAGGCTGCCATCGGCAAGCGTCATGACATCTACTATGATACCAAAACCGGCACCATGGCAGCGGTTAACTACTTCAAGAAGGCGGGTGGCGCCAAGGTTATTACCGTTGATGGTTCTGCCGGCATCAAGGAAGTGACCGCTTTGATCCTCAGTCAGCTGAAGTAATAGCCATTTTGTAAAAAGTTTATCCGGTTCCGGGGCTTCTCCTGGAACCTTTTTTGTGCGAAGGACATGCCCCGATCCAGTGGTTGGCATGTCCTTTTTTTTTGCCTTTTCGGACAGGATATCTTAAAGTCGTTATGCATTGAGCTGAATGGCTTTCTGCGATTCTCTCTGTCTTCTTTTTGACTTTTGACTCCTGATCTCTAACCTCTGACTTCCGTCCTCTGAACATGCAACAGATTCTTCTTACATCGCTGAAAAATTCGATTCTCGCCCAGGAATCCTTTGCCCTGGAGCAGGGAGAGGTCATTATCGCACTGGCCCGGGAGATGGTCAAGGTCATTGGTCAGGGAGGGAAAATCCTCCTTTTTGGCAACGGCGGCAGCGCTGCTGATGCCCAACATCTGGCCGCCGAGTTTGTCAATCGGTTCCTCATTAACCGCCGCCCCATGGCGGCCCTGGCCCTGACCACTGACAGCTCGGTGTTGACGGCCGTCGGCAATGATTTCTCTTTTGATGAGATTTTTGTCAAGCAGGTGCAGGCCCTTGGTAAACCAGAGGATCTGGCCCTGGGGATCTCCACCAGCGGAGGTTCGATAAATGTGCTTAAGGCTCTGGAGGTTGCGCGCGAGATCGGGATGGTGACGGCGGCCTTGACCGGAGGCCTGGCAGGAGATGGCGGGCTGGTGGGGCGGGCTGCTGATTTTGTTTTAAATGTGCCGTCTGATAAAACCCCGCATATTCAGGAGGCCCATATCTGGGCGGAACATCTGCTTTGTGAGTTGGTGGAACGGGAAATCTTTGGAGCAAGTATATGACGAACCCTGATCCCCTCGATTTTAGTGGACTGCACACCTATTCGCTGTATGGGCGGCCATCCAAGGTGACCGTAGAAAATTTTGGCAAGGCCCTGCCTGCCGGGAGTACGGTGCGGGCCCTTTTAGAATCCTTGCCCGATCAGCTGCTGGGCCGCGATTTTCCTGAACTGGTGCGAAGGCTGGCGGAGGTGCATCGAAACGGCCGTCCGCTCTTGGTGGGAATGGGCGCCCATCTGATCAAGGTGGGGTTAAACCCGCTCCTCATTGACCTGATGGAGCGCTCCATTATCACCGGGATTGCCATGAACGGGGCCTGTATTGTCCATGATGCCGAGATTGCCATGGCCGGTTTTACCTCGGAAGAGGTGGGCAATGTTTTAGGAGACGGGGCCTTTGGGGCGGCGAAAGAGACCGGTGAGGTGCTCAATGGCGCCATCAATGAGGGGGCAAAAAAGAAAATGGGGATGGGAGCTGCCGTGGGGGCGGCCCTTGTGGCCGGCAATTTTCCCCATAATGATAAAAGTCTGCTGGCCACCGCCTCTCGGCTAGGTATTCCGGTGACGGTGCATGTGGCGGTGGGCACGGATATTATCCATATCCATCCTTCTGCCTCGGGCGAGGCCATTGGAGCCACCTCGCATCTCGATTTTCGTATCTTCTGCGCCCAGGTGGCGGGGCTTCAAGGTGGGGCCTATCTCAATATCGGCTCAGCGGTCTTGTTGCCGGAGGTTTTCTTGAAAGCGCTTACCGTTGTGAGAAATCTCGGCCATCAGGTCGATGATTTGACCACCGCCAATTTTGATTTCATGAAACAGTACCGGCCCCTGACCAATGTAGTGAATCGACCCACCGCTAACGGCGGCAGAGGATATAGTATCACCGGTCACCATGAGTTGATGATTCCCTTGCTGGCTGCCTGCCTGCTGGATGAGCTGGCGAGGGAGTAACTGTTTCTTTACAGGATCTTCTTGAAGGGTATTGCGAGAAAAGCCGGGGACGGAATTCAATTCCATCCCCGGCTTTTTCCGTGGACGGGGAAGTGTTTACTTTGACAAAGGGCCTTTTAATGGGTGTCCCCTTTTTTTGCCTTGGTTTGTAGGGGTATGGTTTCTCTCATTTCGGGAGTGGATTTGGTGTTTTTTGCTGAGCGGGTGAAGGGCATATTGTATCTTGCTGGTGTTCGATCAGGAGGAGAGCGGGGAGATTATCAGCCCCATCATCTTTGCCAGTTCAGCCCGGCTAAATGGCTTGTCCAGGAATCCACTGGCTCCCTGCCGTTTCAGTTCAACCATATTTTCTTCTTTAGCAAATCCCGAAGCAATCACAATTGGGATTTTCGGATCAATTTCCCGCAACTTGGCAAATGCTTCTGGCCCTTCCATAACGGGCATGATCATATCGAGTAGAATTAGGTCAATCTCGTCATTGGCTTTCTGGAATGTTTCAATACCTTCCTGACCATTGGTCGCAAGAATAACTCGATACCCCAATGACCGAAGCATTGCCGATGTGGTAACGCGGATAAGTTCTTCGTCATCAATCACAAGAATTGTCCCCGACCCTACCATATTCGGTCCTGATTCCGGTTCACGACGAACCGTTTCCGCTGATACCGGCAGATAAATATTGAACACCGTTCCGGCACCTGGTTCAGAATAAACAGTGATCGCCCCGCCGTGCTCCTGAACAGTCCCGTAGGCGGCAGCTAAGCCCAGACCAGTGCCCTTGCCCGCTTCTTTCGTGGTAAAGAACGGTTCAAAAATGCGGGAAACCACATCTGCAGACATACCCACACCGGTATCACTTATAGATATCGCAAGATACTCGCCGGGCTTAATGTCAAATGGTGAAACTTCGCAGTATTCTCTATTCAGTTCAAGATTTTCCAACGTGAACGTAAGTTCTCCGCCGTCTGGCATAGCGTGCGAAGCATTAATTCCCATATTCATTATTGCATTTTGGAGAAGTGAATCATCGCCGATCACAGTCAACTTAGTAGCGCGATTACTTGTCGAGACCACAATGTTTTTATCTATTGTATGCCTGAGCAGTGAAACGGTATCTCTAATAATTTGATTACAGTCTATTGCCCTATTCGCTTTGTTTGCTTTGTGAGAAAAAGTGAGAAGTTTTCTGGTTAGATCCGCCGCGCGTCCACTCGCAGTGAGAATCAGCTCGATATACTCATTTTTCTCTTCAGGCCTGAGGCTCTCTGATCTGAGAAGCTCTGTAGCCCCAATTATTCCACCCAAAGCATTATTGAAATCATGGGCAACTCTACCGGCAAGTTGGCCAATTGCCTCCATTTTTTGAGATTGGTGAAGTTGCTCTTTTAGCAAAGCAGCCTTTACATCAGCAGCTTTTCGTTCTGTAATATCACGAACAACGGCAACAACTGCCTGTTCTCCATACCAATTGAACGGTCTCAGTGAAACTTCAACAGAGAATGTTTCTCCAGACATTGGACACATCGCTTTCCATTCAAAAAGAAGCTCACCTTTTTCAACAAGCTCAGTATGGACTAATTCAAGAGCTGTTTGGTTCGGTGCAGAATAATTCGCAATTGAATAATTCTTATAGTTTGATTCAGTTACCCCATAGAGTTTGAACATCGCTTTATTGGCATGAAGAACTTTACCTTCAAGTGTGTGAATAAAGAGAGCATCTGGCATCGCATTAAAGAGCATCGTAAGATTTCTTTCCGACTGAAGAAGTTCTTCGCGTGTGATCTCCAGTTCTCGTATTTTATTCTGCAGTTCGGGATAGTAACTCTTGCGATTTGAATTTTCTCCAAACCCGATAATCGCCTCGCGCTGACTTTCCCATGCGCCTCTTCGATTCATCAAAAAGCCTCTTTGTAGATAGTTTCAAGATCAGAACCAATCGGCGCCCGCGGATTGGTTGCATTGCAGGGATCATCGAAAGCATTTTCCGCGAGTTGATTTACATCGGAAAGGGAAACTCCCCGAGCAGCCAGCCCGCCATCAATTCCACAGGATTTTCTTAGATCGATAATTGAATTGACCATTTTTTTACGGGATTCACTCTCATTTAATCCACTTAAATCCAATCCAAGAGCTTGCCCTATCCGAGAAAATCGTTCTGGAGCGACAGTGAAATTGTAATTAACCACATGAGGAAGCAAAAGGGCGTTACACTCACCATGAGGAAGATCGAGAAAGCCTCCTAAACTATGTGCCATTGAATGAACACATCCCAGACTTGCATTTGAAAATGCTAATCCAGCCTGAAGACTTGCGAGCATAATCTGGTGTCTGAAGATTTCATTGTCAGGGTTCTGAACAGAAAAAAGAAGATTGCTATGAATCAGCCTAATCGCTTCAAGAGCATGAACATCGGTAATCGGTGAACTCGCATTTGAAACATAGGCTTCTATGGCATGAACCATCGCATCCATCCCGCTACAGGCTGTGAGATAGGGCGACATTGTTGTAAGTGTCACCGGGTCAACCAGCGCAACATCAGGAACGACCGATTTGCTGATTATCGCCCGCTTAACCTTTTCGGAAGTGTCTGTAATAATCGCGAATTGTGAAATATCAGCCGAAGTTCCCCCGGTTGTGGGGATACAGATCAATGGAGGCATAGGAACCGGAACCTGATCGACACCTTCATAGGATAGAATCGACCCTCCGTTTGAAACAACTATGCCAATTCCTTTTGCACAATCAAGGGGCGATCCGCCTCCGACTGCGACAATAACATCACAGCCGGCTTGACGATAGAGCTCGGCGCCATTCATGATCTCATAATCGCGAGGATTGGGAGAGAGTGCATCGAAAACAACAACTTCAAAATCACTCTCTTGCAGCAGCGTTTGAATTTCACGTCCCCATCCGGCAGCGATCACTCCCGGATCAGTAACAAGAAGAATTAGCTTACCACCATAGTTCTGAACATAACGACTAACCAGTAGCCGGGAATTTTTGCCGAAGATAAACTCCGGTGCTACAAATTTTCTGAGTTCATTCTTTATAGACATGGATTACCTCCTTATATATTTGGAATATATCATTAATCGTATATTTTTTGCCATTATTTCCGCTAACTCAGCCTTTCGGAAAGATTTATTCAACAATCCGTTCATACCCTGCCCTCTTTAGCTCTTTTAATGAGGAGGCAATTTGCTTGTAATGGCGAAAATGACGTACTTAAGAGATAATAGAAGTGTCCTGGAGAAATTTGCACAAGCCGTTACGTGGAAAATCTGCTACAAATAAAGCCCTCTAACGGGCTAAACTATAATTGTCAGGAACTTCCTCAGCATGTGAGCTCTCTCCTGCTGTATAGTTGATAGTGTCGAAATAAGGTCATTTTTTTACATAGCATAACTCACTGAAATCATCAGCGATCGAATCTTCCGATGGAAATTTTTGGTTAGCTAACGAAAAAATGGAAAAAAAGGGAGCAGAAAAAAGGGGACAGATTTTATTTCTTGGAACCCCGATAAAAGGGTTTTGTCCATCTCCGCCGGTTCCATTCTTTTCTCACTATCCTGACTGGATGGAAGCTTGAATAAATCGGGGGGAACAGAAGTCATTTCTGTTCCCCCCGATTGGTTTTTAAATGGTACCAGAAGTGTTCAGCTTTACTGGCCAACCTTCAACTGTCCGCCTTTCCCCAAGCCTCCCTTGACCTCCTGAGCCTTGTATTGACGCAGGGATCGGACGATATTGTTGTAAGCGTCCATAAATGCCGCAGTAATAACTTTGCCCTGCGGGGTATTGTTGTAGCTGCTCAATCCGACCCCGCCTGCCCCGCCCCCGGTTCCGCCAAACAGGCTGCCAAAGCCGCCGATGTCGGTCTTTGAGGCACTGCCTTCGGCGGCGGCAATCTGCACTCCGGAACGGTTGTCGATCATGGTCAACAGGGCACTTGCCTCCCGGGTCTGGGTGTTGCCGCCCACTGCACCAAGAAGGGTGCCGGCGTGACCGCCAACCAACCCGCCTAAAGCGCCTGCCATGCCACCGGTATTGTCTTCACTGAAGATGATCTCCGGGGAAAGCCCGTAATCCGAAGAAACCATTTGTCCTTTGCCAAAATTACTGCCCTTCCGCATTTCGCCCGATTCCTGCAGCTCACGTTCACGGGACATGGCGTTCATGCCGGCAGCCCCTCGTTCCACCACCACAAAACAGTTGGATTGCTGGATCATCAGGCGAAGAAGGTTGGCGGTGGGTGGAAGTTTATATTGGTTGGTGAGGATGGTGTACCAGCCTGCTGACTGGTTTTCGATAAGGGAGACGGTGCCCAGTGGCTCGCTGCATTTTTCAAGAGCAGAGCTCTCACCGCTGGTGGCACTACCGGCCGCGCTGCCTGTGGCAACGGTTTTGGCGCTTTGACTGCCCATCTGCATCCCTGATTCGACACAAGAGGATGACAGGAGTGTCAGAGCCGTAAGACCGATGAGAGAGAATTTGCTGATTTTCATTGATGCCTCCATAGATGGTGTGAATAAGGTGAACACTAAAATGACTGGAACCAAAGTATGCTATCTTAGTTTGAAAATCAACTGATAACGTACCAGCATGGCTTGATTAAATCAGCCCCTTGAGAACAAAGAAGGACGGGGTTGGCAGAAGGGAATGCTGTTGCCGGAAAGAGTTGAAAGAGACCTTTTCCTCCAGCCTCGCGAATCGCGTCATAACGGTGTTTCCCTTTCGAGCAGGGCCACGGTTTCGATATGATGGGTTTGAGGAAACATATCCACGGGCTGGAGTTTTCGGATGCTGAATCCTGCCTTGGTCAGCTCTCCTACATCCCGGCAAAGGGTGGCCGGGTCGCAGGAGATATAGATCAGGCGTTGACGGGTAAGCCTTGCCAGGAGCGGGGCAAGTTCAGGCGCGCCCTGTCGGGGCGGGTCGATGACGACGCAGTCAAAGCTTTGTCCTGAAGCGGCCAGGGTCTGGCAATACTGGTGGATGGGGCTTTTCTCAAACCGGGTATTAGCGAGACCAGCCTGCTCGCTGTTTTTACGGGCCTGGCGGATGGCCGCTCCCTGGCCTTCAATGCCCAGCAGGGAGGCGGATTCCATGGCCAGGGGAATGGAGAAGTTGCCCATGCCGCAGAACAGGTCCAGAACGGAGCAGCGATGGTCGGCCTGGCAGAAGGTGAGCACTGTCTGGATAAGCTGGAGATTTTGCTCCAGATTGACCTGGCAGAACCCCGCCGCTTCCCAGGCAAGTGAAATCGGTTGGTCCGTATGGCCGGGAAATGGCGGCAGCAGCAGCTCTAATGATCGAGGCGATGATGTCTGTGCGCCCTCTTTGCTGTCGATACTGATTGGCAGAAAGTCCTGGCCGTAAAACATGACCCGTTCGAGTTCCGGCACTGCTGCCGCCAGAATTTCAGCAAGCTTCATGTCCGCGGGCCGTGCCTTGCGGATGAAGTGGAACAGGCAGACGACCTTGGAGCTTGCCGGGTTGAGTAGCAGTTCCAGTTCGGTGCCGAGGATCAGGAGCCGGTGGAATGATGGCTGGAGGTGGAGTTGCCGGTACACCCTGTTTATCTCCGGTCGGGCCAGCAGGCATTCCTTGATCGGGACGCACTGATGCGAATGAAAGCGGCGAAAACCCGGCACCCCATCTTCGTTGATCTGCAGTCGCAGACGCTGGCGATAGCCCAAGATCCGGGGGGAAGCAAGGGGGACGGCAAGCAGCGGGATGGCCTGTGGTAGGGCATGTTGGGGAGCCCGCTGGAGCAGGTCGCCAATGATCTCTTTTTTAATCTGAAGCTGTTGCCCGTAGTCGCAGTGCTGAAGATCGCAGCCCCCGCAGATGCCATAGTGGGGGCAGGGCGGCGGAATACGGTGGGGCGAGGCTTCCAGGATGGCGGTGGCGATGGCCTCCGCGAAGCCCTTCTTTTCGAGGATGATCCGGGCCTGGACGGTTTCCCCCGGCAGAACATGGCGGATGAGAACGATCTGGCCATTTTCCCGGCGGGCCAGGCCGTAGCCGCCATTGACTGCTTTTTCAATGTGGAACTGGAGATCGCTCATTTTTTCAATGACGGAGAGGTTGATGAAGTGGTATTTAGCACCCTACAGATTATTTTCTTGTTTTTTTCCCACAAGGAAATAATCTGCGAAAGGCGCTAGTCCCGTTCATCGGGGTTAGTCAAAAAAAAGTGGTTAATCACTCACCCGGAAGCCGTTTTTTTTATCTTCAACGATTCTTTTGACGGTGAGACGTTGATGTGTTGAAACAGTCCGCTTCTGTCTGGTGTCGGCAGCATGCAAGAGAATTTTTATAGCCCTTCCCGGATGAAACTGCATCCATAAAACCCCTTATTCCTCTTCTTTGATGCATTTTTTGCGCTACGTTTCATGCCTTTTTTTCCTGGGCGTGTGTCTTATGGCACCTCATGCGGTCCTTGCGGAAGTAGCCCTCGATGTGACGATCAGTGATGTCGCTCCGGAGCTGTCTGCAAACATTCTGGCCCGACTCAGGATCTATCAGCAGCGCCGGAATCCGAAACTCAGTGTGGCCGAGATGCGGCGTCTGCATCGCAAGGCGGTCGCTGATATTCAATCTGCCCTGGAACCCCTGGGCTATTATTCGTCCCGTATAGAAACTGCCCTGGTGAAAACCGAAGGCGGGGGCTGGCATGCCTCCTATATCATCACTCCTGGTGAGCCTGTACGGGTGCATTCTGTGGTTGTGCAGGTCACAGGACCAGGCAGTGGACTGTCTCTTTTTGCCGATCTGGAAAGTCAATTTCCCCTCCAGAAGGGAGGCGTTCTCCACCACCAGCTGTATGAAGAGGGTAAGAAAAAAATTCTCAACTGGGCCCGACGGAACGGATTCGTCGAGGCCCGATTAGTCAAGAATGAAATCAGGGTGCGGCAGGCCAGCCATCGGGCTGATATTGATCTGCTCCTCGATACCGGCCATCGTTTTTTGTTCGGCAAGACCACCTTCACCGAGGGAATCATCAATCAGGGGCTCTTGTCTCGGTATCTCCCCTACAAGGAGGGTGAACCCTATTCGGTGCACGCACTGACCCGGCTGCAGTCAATCCTCTACGACACCGGTTTTTTCAGCGGGGTGAGCGTGGAGCCGGAGTTGGACAAGATTCAGCAACAACGGGTACCGGTGGCGCTTGAGCTTGTTCCTGCCCCACGCAATCGCTATAGTTTTGGTCTGGGGTATGGCACAGATACCGGGGCGCGTGGCAAGATGGAATGGAAAAACCGACTGTTCAACGAGCGTGGCCACAAGGTGCACAGTTCGCTGCAACTCTCCCAAAAACTCAGCAAGCTTGATGCTGCCTATCAGATTCCCATCTATGATCCCCGCTACGATGCCTTGAAGTATGCCGCCGGCTGGGCCAGTGAAGAATGGGACGACACCCAGACAGATCTGCTTTCGGTGGCTGCTGCCGTCAGTCATGCCGGGCCGAGGTATCAGTATGGTGCCACTCTTGAGGTTCGGGATGAAAACTATGACATTGGCTTAACAAGTGGTTCCAGTCTGCTGTTGCTGCCGAAAGGTGGCTGGAGCATGGTGTCGGCCGATAACCGGATGAATGTCGAGAATGGGTGGCGTTTTTCGGTGGAGGTGACTGGAGCTGAGAAGTCCCTTCTTTCAGATGCCACCTTTTTGCAGGCCCAGGGCGGGGTGAAAGGGATCTGGAGCCCCTTTGAACAGTGGCGGCTGATCGGTCGTTTCTCCCTTGGCGCCACTTTTGTTGATTCCATTGATGACCTTCCTCCGTCCCTGCGGTTTTATGCCGGTGGTGACCAGAGTGTCCGGGGCTATGCCTATAAAAGCATCGGGACTGAAGATGCTTCCGGAACCGTGATTGGTGGCCGCTACCTGACGGTGGGCAGCGTGGAGATGGAACGGAAAATCAATGATTTATGGAGTGGCGCACTCTTTTATGATACCGGCCAGGCCACGGATACACTCGATGTCAAGCTGAAGAACAGCGTGGGCTTTGGCGGGCGGATTACTCTGCCCTTTGGTCAGATTCGGATCGATGTCGGCTTTCCGCTCCAGCACGAAGACCACTTCTATTATTTACATCTCAATGTGGGGGCGGATCTGTGAAGCGGTGGCGGGGGTTCGGACTGCTTGTGCTGCCCATGCTGATCCTGCTGGCCGCACTGGCCGGGCTTACTTTTCTTGGAGGCAGTGAAACGGGACTGCGGCAGCTGGCCCGTCTGGCGGTGCAGTCTTCTGCCGGTATCCTGACCATAGACAATGTTTCCGGTCGGTTGATGGATACCTGGCTTCTGGAGGGGGTACGGGTTCAGACCGTGGATATGGATCTGCGCTGTCGGAAGATTGAGGGACGCTTGCGCCCCTTAGCCCTGCTGCAGAAGGAAGTCCAAATGACCCTGGTGCATGGAGAAGGCGTTGACCTGCTGATCAAAGAAGATGCCCAGGACACCTCGCCCCTGATCCTGCCCAGTTTCAATTTTCCCGTCAGGGTGGCGGTGGAAAAAGTTGAGATTCAAGATTTCTTTATCCATGACGACTCTGGCGTGGAGTTTCCCAGAATTGAGTGGATCACAGGTGGGCTTGTTGCTGAAAAAAGTCGTGCCCTTTTGAATGGGGGCGAGTTCAGGATGGATGGTGTCTCCGCCCAGGTTCAGGGAAGTATGGATTTTAAAGGAAAATGGCCCATTGATCTGCGGGGTGGGCTGTCCATTGAGGTGGGGAAAGAGGCCGGTGCCGTCCCGCTGTCGGTAGATTTTGTTATTGGCGCTGTTCTCACCGACCCGCTGGCCCAGGTTGATCTCAAGACCCCGGCAAAGACCCGGATCAACCTCACCTGCACCGATCTTTTTGGTGATTTGCGCTGGGAGGGGGAGACGATGGTTGCCCGGGTGAGCGCTGAAGAGATTCTCTCGCTCTGGCAGCCGAAACCAGAGGAAGTCGATCCGGCCAGGCCTGAGCTCTATTTCACCGAGGCGCACATCACGGCCTCGGGAAACACCGATGGATATACCGGGAAGGTCCAAATGCAGGGGCAATGGGCCAAGTCTGAGGACTGGCCTCATCTTGCCTCCCAGCTTCCGATGACCATTGAGGCGGAGCTTGCAGGCGATACCGAAGGCCTGCAGGTGCCGTCTTTGAAGGCAAAATTGGAGACAGGAGAGCTGTTGGCCCAAGGGATGGTGCGCTGGCAGGATGACGTGCACTGGCAGGTGGAGCTTGCCGGCCGGGAGGTGGAGCTTTCGTCCTATCTACCGGAATGGAGCGGGCGAATGGATGCCGAGATCAAAGTCAGTGGACGGCTGCTCGGTGATGTCCTTAGTGGTGAACTGGAGCTGGTGGCACTGGATGGCGATCTTCTTGGCTATCCCCTCTCCGGCAGTGGTCAGCTGCGGCTGGATGAAGGTGGGCTGCAGGTGGACAAGCTGTGGGTGCAAAGCGGGGATTCAGAACTGGACGTATCGGGAACAGTGGGAGAGGATATGAACCTGCGGGTTCGCGCGGAAGTGGCGAGTCTTGCCAATTTCTTCCCTGAGGCGGCGGGAACGGTCCATTTTCAGGGCACGGTTGCGGGAAGTCGGGAGGCCCCGGAATTTTCCTTCACCGTTGACGGCGCTGATCTTTCGTATCAGGAGAATGGGGCCCAGGCCCTGACCGGCTCCGGTAAAGGGGTTGTCAGCCCGCAGGGTGCGGTGGAGGTAAGCCTTGTCGGACATGGACTGCGGGCGGCATCCTGGTCGTTTTCGTCGCTCAACCTGGCTCTGGGGGGAAGCATGGCCCAGCATCATCTGCAGGCAAAACTTGCAGGAGCTGACGGTGAGATACATGTGGCGCTGGCGGGTGCCCTTGATATGACGGAGACTCTTGCATGGAAGGGGGTAATTGGTGATTTTTTTGTGCAGCTTGACCCTTACGGAAAGTGGCGATTAAAGGAGCCGGTCCCCTTGCAGATTGATGGCAAAGGGATCGAGCTGAGCTCAGCCTGTCTTGAACAGGGCGCGACTGCATTGTGTGCAGAGGGAAACTGGCAGGCCTTTGGAGACGATGGTCAGTGGAGCTTGCAAGCGGAGCTTGATTCCTTTGCCGGCGGCCTGCTTTATCAGTGGCATCTGATTCCCCGTCCTCTATCAGGAAGTCTGTCGGCCCTGCTTCATTTGCAAGGTCGAGGGACGCGCCTGATCCAGGGGGATGCCAGGGTGACTGCGCCTGAGCTGCAAATGAGTGCTTCCGATGAAGAGGGCAGGGAGCAACTCTTGCGCTGGACGGATACTCTTTTCAGTCTGAAGCTGGAGAATTCCAGACTCACGACGACAGCCAGGAGCCGCTCTCAGGATGGAGGCGCCATTGATGCCGTGATTCAGATCGATGGATTCGGGGATCTCGCCGCTTCGTGGGATGGCTTGCCGATGCAGGGAAAGATTGACCTCGATGTCAAGGATCTTACCCCCCTTGCCTTTCTTTCAGACTCCATGATCACCCCGACCGGCTCCGTAAAGGGAGCATTTATCCTGTCGGGACGGCTGGGAAGTCCATCCTTGAGTGGTGAACTGCGGCAGAAAGACGGTACTATTTTTGTTCCGGCAACAGGCATGACTTTGGAAGAATTGCATCTTTCGGTTATGATGAGAGGGGAAGAGGAGGGGATGGCTCTGGTGCTTACGGCTGATTCCGGCCCCGGGAACATCAGGATTGCCGGCAATGTTTTGCGCAAGGATGGCGATTGGCGGGTTGATGTCCAAGCCGGCGGCAAGGAGTTTGAGGTGGCCCATCTGACCGAGTATGAGATTGTCATTGATCCGGATCTCCATATGGTCCTGGATGCCGGGGTTGTCCAGGTGACTGGAAGGGTGCTGGTACCCCGGGCCATGATTGCCGTGAACAAGATGGACGGGTATGTGGCCGCCTCCGATGACGTGATCATTGTTGACAATATAGAGGGGGGGAAGAAAGAACTGCCCCTGGGCGGGATGGTGAATGTTGAGCTGGGAAAAGAGGTCAGGGTTGATTCCTTTGGCGTGAAGGGACGGATGGAGGGGAGCGTGGTGGTGACTGCCATCCCGGGCCATCCCTGGACTGGAAGGGGCAGCCTGACGGTGCATGACGGGATTTATGTGCTGAGAAACAGGGCCCTCGATATGTCCAGGGGAAAATTTTTCTTTTTGGGCGGCCCCCTGGTTAATCCTGGGATTGATGCTCTTGCCCAGAGAAAAAGTAACAGCAAGACCGTGGGGGTGCTGGTTTCAGGAACGGTTGATGACATGGAGGTGAAACTTTTTTCTGATCCCCCCATGGCTGAGAGCGAGATCCTTACTGCCCTGATGTCTGGACGTCCCTATGCCGAAACCGGTCATCAGGTGAGCAAAACGGTGAAGGAAACCGCTGCGGTGGTTGGTCTTGAGCGGGGCGGGGCGATTTTGGGAGATATCCTTTCGGGCATCGAAGATCAGTTTCTGCTGGATGATATCTATATGGAGAGTGGTGAGGGGGCGTCCGATGTCTCGGTGATGATCGGCAAGGAGCTGTTCAAGGATTTGTATATCAGCTATGGCTATGATCCGTTTAAAGCAAGCGGTATATTTAAGGCCAGGTATGATTTGTGGAAAAGGTTTTCGGTGGAGACCGAGATCGGGGCAGAACAGACCGGAGCCGATCTGCTCTGGTCCATTGAAAAATAATATCAGAAGGAGAATAATTATGAAGGTTGTGGCATTTAACGGCAGCGCCAGAAAAGATGGAAATACCGCTCTTTTGCTAAAGACCGTTCTGGCCGAGCTTGAAACGGCAGGGGTGGAGACGGAGATGGTACAGCTTGCCGGCAGTAGGCTCCGGGGCTGTATCGCTTGTTATGAATGTTTCAAGAACAAGGATGGCCATTGTGCCTTGAGCACCGTCGAGAAGGATGGCATTAATGACTATCTGGACAAGATGAAGGGGGCGGACGCCATCCTTCTTGGCTCGCCCACCTATTTTGCCGATGTCTCTTCCGAGATGAAGGCCCTGATGGATCGGTGCGGCATGGTCGGCCGGGCGAACCCGGAGCTGTTCAGGAGAAAGCTTGGCGCTGCGGTGGTTGCCGCAAGACGTGCCGGTGCCATCCATGTTTTTGACACCCTGAACCATTTCTTCCTCATCGGTCAGATGATTGTGGTTGGCTCCAGTTACTGGAATATCGGCATGGGCCGGGAGAAAGAAGAAGTGGCCAAGGATGAGGAGGGGATGCAGACCATGCGGGTTCTCGGCCAGAATATGGCCTGGTTGTTACAGGTAATGGAAGGAAAAAGATAGACGGCAGGATTTAAAAAACAGAAGCTGGGAGATTGGGGTTGGAAAAGAAACAAGGCAAGGAGCAAATGTGAGCAGGGTCGAAAAGCAGGTGACCATTCTGGTGGTGGATGATGAGCAGGTGCATCGCTATATGCTCTGCTCCATGTTCCGGGAGTGGGGCTGGAAATGTGTGGAGGCCGATGATGGCCGTACTGCGGTGGAGGCAGTCTCCAAGGCTGCCTTTGACGCGGTACTCATGGATGTGCGGATGGCAAAGATGGATGGGATGGAGGCCTTCGCCCGTATTCATGCTCTGCAGCCGGCCCTGCCGGTGGTGATTATGACCGCCTATTCCTCGGTGGATGACGCCGTTGAGGCGATGAAGCACGGGGCCCATGATTATCTGACCAAACCCCTTGATTTCGACCGTCTGCGTCTGACCCTGACCCGGGCCCTTGATCATCATCAAGTGGAGGAAAAACGCCGGCAGGTCAAGGGGAAGGAAAATACAGAGCCGGTTCTGAGCAGTTCTATTATTGGCAATTCCCCGCCCATGCAGGAGCTCTTGGAGATGATCTCCTATGTGGCGGCCACGGAGGCCACCGTACTGATCACTGGTGAGTCGGGCACAGGCAAGGAGCTGGTTGCAGCCGAGCTGCACAAAAACAGTGACCGTCATGACGGGCCTTTTGTCAAGGTCAACTGCGCTGCTTTGGCCGAGACCCTGCTCGAGTCGGAACTCTTTGGCCATGAAAAGGGGGCCTTTACCGGTGCGGACCGGCGGCGGGAGGGGAAGTTTGTGCAGGCGGATGGCGGCACGCTGTTTCTCGATGAAATCGGTGAAACCACCCAGGCGATGCAGGTCAAGCTGCTGCGGGTCTTGCAGGAGCATGAACTGCAACGGGTGGGCGGGGAAGAGACGATCAAGGTTGATGTGCGGATTCTGGCGGCCACGAACCGGGATCTCGCGGCCGAGGTCAAGGCCGGTAATTTCCGCGAAGATCTTTACTATCGCTTGAATGTGGTGACCCTGTTTGTGCCGCCGCTGCGCGAGCGGAAAGGCGATATCCCTTTGCTCGTTGCCCATTTCGTCCGCAAGTTTGCCGAGAAGAACCGTCGCACCGTGGAGGCGGTAACCCCTCGCTGCATGGAACTGCTGGTCCAGTATGGATGGCCGGGAAACGTGCGGGAACTGGAAAATGCCATTGAACGGGGGGTGATTCTCATGCGCGGTGATCAGCTCAGTGAAAAGAGCCTTCCCCTGCCCATTCAGAAACAGGAAGAAAAAGAGCCGGAGAATAATGCCGGCCCTGCCTCGTCCCTGCAGGAAGCGGAGCGGTTGCTGATCCTCCAGACCCTGGAAGAGACCGGTGGTAACAAGAGCGAGGCCGCCAGGCGACTGGGCATCACCCGAAAGACTCTGCAGAATAAATTGCAGCGGTATGATGTTGCTGGGTAATTCCAATTTCAAATCAAGTGTTCACTTCGTCGAATGCGCCGCGTCGCTCCTCATCGTACTTCGTGTACTGCCTCGTCGCGACTCGCTTTTCTTCTCGTGTACATCTTGATTTAGAAATGGAAAAACTCGTCGACGGGCAGGGAAAATGATGTTCTGTGCATGAAAACATCTGGCCTGTTTTCGGGAAAAGGTTTACATTTTTATTTTTTCTGCCTGTTGTTTTTTTATATTTCTAAAAATTAAAATTTACACGTCAATTTTTATTCAGGAGTTTGTTCAATGAGAACAGATATCGTACACATCGGGGCTGGAGAGCTGACTTACGAGATCAGAAATATCGTGAATGTCGGGATGAAGCTGCAGAAACTGGGCTTGACCGTTAACTGGGAGAATATCGGTGATCCCATTGCCAAGGGCGAACAGATCCCTCTGTGGATGAAGGAGATCGTGGCTGCGGCAGTGATGGAAAACGCCACCTATGGCTACAGCCCCACTAAGGGGGTGCTTTCCACCCGGGAGTTTATTGCCGCCGAGACCAACCGACGGGGCGGGGCCCAGATTGATCCCGAGGACATTATCTTTTTTAATGGCCTTGGTGATGCCATTGCCAAGGTTTTTGGGTTTCTGCGCAGTACGGCCCGGGTGCTGGTACCAACCCCAAGTTATACCACCCATTCTTCCGCCGAGGCAGCCCATGCCGGCGACAAACCGCTGACCTATCTCCTTGATCCCAATCATCATTGGTATCCCGATCTCGATGACCTGGAAAAGAGTGTCAAGTATAACCCGGCGGTGGCAGGCATCCTGATCATCAATCCCGACAATCCCACCGGTGCAGTGTATCCCCGCGAGATTCTCGAGGCCGTAGTGGATATTGCCCGTCGCTATGATCTGTTTGTGATCTGTGACGAGGTGTATCACAATATCGTCTATAACGGGACCTCCACCCCGTCACTGTCTGAGGTGATCGGCGATGTTCCGGGCATTGCCATGCGCGGTATTTCCAAAGAGATGCCCTGGCCCGGTTCACGATGCGGCTGGATCGAGGTCTATAATGGCGACAAGGACCCGATGTTTGCCAAGTACATCCAGTCCATTCTCAATGCCAAGATGGTCGAGGTCTGTTCCACCACCCTGCCCCAGGTGATTTACCCCCAGGTGGTGACCCATCCCGCCTATCAGGAGTATCTGGAGGAGCGCACCCGGCGCTATGAAAAATGCTCCAATATCGCCTATGAGAGCCTGGCACATGTGAAGGGGATTCTGGTCAACCGCCCCAACGGCGCTTTTTATATGAGTGTCTGTTTTGAAGAGGGGCTTCTCAATCACCAGCAGACCCTGCCCATAGACAATAACGAGATCAGGCAGCTTGTCGAATCCCTGGTGGCGGCTCCCGGCACCTCCGTGGATAAGCGTTTTGTCTATTATCTGCTGGCATCAACCGGGGTCTGCGTTGTCCCCTTAAGTTCCTTTGCCACCGAGTTGCAGGGCTTTCGGATCACCTTGCTGGAGCGTGACGAGGAGAAGTTTATTCAGATATTCCAGACTATTGCTGCCTCCATTGCCCAGTATCTGAAGAGTTGATGCGGTTGAAAAATGCCGTTTGATCGCGTGCTCTGCCGGTGCTGATGCTGGTATGGTCTTGGGGTAAGTCTGCTGTCGCTTGGAATTCTTTTTCCTTGGGACTCTGCCTGGTGTTTTGTTTTTCAGAAAGCCGTAGAAGGTGTCTAATATGAATTTTATTGAAGTACTCATCGCCACCCTGTCCGGGTGGGTCTGGGGACCTCCCATGCTCGTGCTGCTGGTGGGAACTGGTCTGTATCTGACCGTGATTCTGCGTGGCTTGCAGTTTCGGGTTCTGCCCCATGCCCTGCGACTGATATGGCACAAGGAGCTGAGTGGTGAGGGCGATATCAGCCATTTTGCCGCATTGATGACAGCCCTTGCGGCAACGGTGGGGATTGGGAACATTGTGGGCGTAGCCACTGCCATCAGCCTTGGTGGGCCCGGGGCGGTATTCTGGATGTGGATGACCGGGTTTGTGGGGATGGCCACCAAGTATGCCGAAGCAGTGCTGGCGGTGAAGTACCGTGAAAAGGGCGAACACGGAATGCGCGGCGGCCCTATGTATTATCTCGCTAATGGTGCCGGCCTGCCCAAGTTGGCATGGTTTTTTGCCCTGTTCACTGCCTTGGCGACTTTTGGCATCGGCAATATGACCCAGGCCAATGCTGTGGCCTCGATTTTTCAATCAACCTTCGGTATAGAGCCCTGGCTCACAGGAACGGTGCTGACACTTTTGACCGGGTTGGTGATTCTGGGTGGAATCAAATCCATCGGTCGGTTTACCTCCCTGCTGGTACCATTCATGATTCTCGGCTACATCGGGGCTTCTCTGGTGGTGCTGGCGCTCAACGTCGCCGAAATTCCCCACGCCCTCGGATTGATTTTCTACCACGCCTTTAATCCCGCCGCTGCCTCCGGCGGTTTTGCGGGTGCAATGGTTGCCGCTTCCATCCGTTACGGGATTGCCCGCGGCGTCTTTTCGAACGAATCGGGTCTGGGGTCGGCTCCAATTGCCGCCGCTGCCGCCCGGACCCAGGATCCGGTCAAGCAGGCCCTGGTGAGCATGACCCAGACCTTTATCGATACGCTGGTGGTCTGCACCATGACTGCCATGGTGATCCTGACGAGTCATGCCTGGCTGGACGGGGTTGCGCCGGGGCAATTGACCAGTGCCAGTTTTGGCGAAACCCTGGGGCATACCGGGGTGGTGATTGTCGCGGTTGCCACGGCGCTTTTTGCCTATTCCACCTTGATTGGCTGGAACTATTATGGTGAAAAGGCCATTGAATATCTAGCAGGCCGCCGTGCCATTGCCCCCTATCGGGTAGTATTCGTCGTCATGGTGATTGTGGGGGCGATGATGAAACTCGAATTCGTCTGGAATTTCTCGGACCTTATGAACGGGATGATGGCCATACCGAATATTGTCGGATTACTCTTGCTGGCCAATGTGGTGAAGGCAGAAACCGGGCGCTATTTCAAGTGGTAAGGCACTGGGCTCAGAGGGAAAAAATATTATTTTGTTCTTCCTCGTATGGATTTGTTCCTGATCCCGGGGAGAAGGTCAGGGGGCTGTCGTTTGGGAATCTCTACTTGCAAGTGCCACGGAGGAACATAAAATCACTCTAGTCAGTGGGAATACCAGCGGTCTGAAGAAGCATCAACTTGCGGCCCTCGAGCGGTTGGCCGGAAAGCGAGTGGCCCGGGAGCAGGTCATCTCGCCCGAGATGGCCAGGACCTTATGTGAGCTTTCTTTTGAGCTGAACCGGCAGATCGGGGTGTTGCTCCATCGTTCCGGTAAGGTTGAGCAGGTCGTGGTCGGCGATTTCAAGGGGATCATGATCCCGCGCTTAGGGGCGGTGCGCGGGACCGGTGGCCGTTTGAAAGGGCTGCGTCTGGTGCATACCCATCTGGCCGGAGAGGCGATCAGCGATGAAGACCTGATGGATCTGCTTTTTCTCCGTCTGGATCTGCTTTCGATCCTCAAGATTACAGCCGAAGGCCTGCCCGAGCGTCTTTACTCCGCCCACCTGCTGCCATCGCCTGTGGACGGGAAAAGCTGGGCTTTCCTCGAGCCGATCCATCCCGCCGCCCAGAAAGACTCCTTTGCCGATTTTATTGCCGATCTGGAAGATGAGTTTGCCCATCGGCAAGCCACCTCACAGGTGGATAAGGGGCAGGACCGGGCGATTCTGATCAGTGTGAGCATGGACGCGCAGCTGCGCGCCGAGGAGTCGCTCTCTGAGCTGGCCGAACTGACCCGTTCCGATAATATCCAGGTGCTTGAAAAGGTTCTGCAACGGAGCAGAAAGGTGAACCCCCGTTTAATCCTGGGGAAGGGAAAACTCGCCGAGGTGATGATCATGGCCTTGCAGCTTGATGCCAATCTGCTCATCTTCAATCAGGAACTCAACCCCTCCCAGCTCCGTTCCATCACCGATCATACTGAGATGCGGGTTATCGACCGCACCCAGCTGATCCTCGATATTTTTGCCCATCGAGCCTTGAGCCGTGAGGGACGGTTGCAGGTGGAAATGGCGCAGTTGAAATATATGGTGCCCCGTCTCTCCACCCGTGATGATGCCCTGTCAAGGCTCAGTGGCGGGATTGGCACCCGGGGGCCGGGTGAGACCAAGCTTGAGACCCATCGCCGGCGCATTGATGACCGTCTGGCCAGATTGACCAAAGAGCTGGAACAGGTGGGGAAGGAGCGTTACCGGCGTCGGGCCATGCGTCGGAAAAAAGAGCTGCCGGTGCTTTCTCTCGTCGGCTATACCAATGCGGGCAAGTCAACGCTGCTCAATACCCTGACCAGCAGCAACATTGTGGCCGAAGACAAGCTCTTCGCCACCCTCGACCCCACCAGTCGCAGGCTTCGCTTCCCCCATGACATGGAGGTGGTGGTCACTGATACGGTGGGATTTATCCGCAATCTGCCGGCTGAATTGTTGAAGGCCTTTGCCGCAACCCTCGAAGAGCTGCTGGAGGCGGACCTGCTTGTCCATGTCATTGATCTGTCCAATTCCGCTTTTCGTGAGCAGATGCAGGTCGTGGAAAATTTGTTGCGGGAGTTGGAACTTGACGAAATCCCCTGTCTCAAGGTCTTTAACAAGATCGATCGGGAGGGGGTGGGTGAGCAGCTTCTCGCCTATGCAAGGCAGGAGGGTGTGGTGATCAGCGCCCTTGATGCTTCTACCTTTGCCCCTTTTCTGGAGCGGGCCGAGCAGTTGATGGGGAAGGTGCTGAAATAGTTTGAAACAGTGTGGCGAATTTAAGGGAAGAGGTAGAAACCGAGGGCCTGTTCCAGAGGTTCATTTTCCCTGAACTGGCAGCCTATGACCGAGCCGTTAACGGACTGGATGGTCACATTTTTGGTGATTTCGGTTTGTTTGCGGTCATCGAGGGTGAAAGAGACCAGCACCTGCTGGCCCACTTCAATGGCATGGTCGCTTGAGGTGACGAATTGCAGGCCTCCGGTGGAGAGATTAGTTACCTGCATATGGCCGTCACCGCTGGCTGGGTGTTGTATGGTATAGACGCCAGCCAATCTGGTCGTTTTTTTTCGATTTTCTTGATTAGTCCCCATGGCCCGGGTTTCATACTCTCCGGCCAGGGAGGTCTTTTTCCGATAAGACCGGCGAAAGTCAAGGTCAACGGGAAAAGCGTGGCCGCAGGTGCAGCGTACCGTTATGGAATGTCGATCCGACCGAAATTTGCCGACCGCAATGGTCTTTGCAAGATGACATTCAGGACATTTGATGATAGCTGTATCATCGGTCTTGACAAAGGTTCTCTGAGTATTGCGTGCAGTCATCGTCTGTGGCTGGTGGCTGATTTTAAGTGGAGCTTTATGAAAAGCTGGAATCAGTCATAGATAATAGTGGTATAATTTTCCAGCAGTTTTTCCGTTTCCGGGTCAAGATCGCTGGCCACTTCATGGATCTGGAATTCCTTTTTACAGCCTGTACAGCGCAGCCGTATTCGTCTGCATGAACGGAACACTTCGAGTTTATGGGTACATTCGCGGCATTGCATAGCGTTCTTAGCTGAGCAGCTCCTCCCGGGTGAAGATCGATTCGAGGGGGTAGCCCGCATCAGCCAGTGTCTTTGTCCCTCCTTCCTGTCGTTCCACGACGGTGACCACCAGGCCCACCTTAAATCCTTGCGATTCTACCCGTTCAATGACCTTCAGCAGGGTTCCGCCGGTGGTCACTACATCTTCAAGAAGCGCCACTCGACAGCCGGCCGGCATATTTTTGAGTCCTTCAATATAGTTGCCGGTGCCGTGTCCTTTGGCCTCCTTGCGGACGATAAAGGCCGGAATGGGATGTTTTTCCAGGAAACTGACCAGTGAAACTGCAGTAACCAAGGGGTCAGCACCGAGGGTCATGCCGCCCACTGCCTGGATGGGTTCCTGTTGTTTCAGAATCATCTCCAGGATCAGCTTCCCGCAGAGATAGGCGCCTTCTGCCGACAAGGTCGTCTGCTTGCCGTCTATATAAAAATCGGAGGTCTTGCCGGAGGTAAGGGTAAAAGAACCTTGGCGGTATGATTTTTCGAGGAGTATTTCTTTCAGTCGTTGGCGATCGTTCATGTTGGCTTGTGTTGTATTAATTTATGGTGAGTTTTTTATGAAGAAGCTTTTAATTTACTTCATCGTCCCACCGTGACAGGTGAAAAAGCAGTCGTTATTTGTCGTGGAACCATCTGAAATTGCAGGGCTATTTGAGTAGAGCCTGACGCCGTAATGATTTTTTTATAAAATACCTGCTTTGTAAGGTAATTAAAAGAAAATTAAAAGAAAAAACTCGCAATAATGAAAAAGGTCATGTTAATTTGAACCGTCAAATTAGACACTCACTTGCGTGATATCTTTTCATACTGTTGAGAACAGTTTCAGCATCATTACATTATTGTTTATAAAATCCAGGGGTGAATCATGTGTGGAATTGTCGGATATGTCGGGCCAAGAAAGATTGTGCCGGTCATCCTCGAGGGCCTGCGTCGTCTTGAATACCGGGGATATGATTCAGCGGGGATTGTCTATCTCCAGGATGGAAAGGTAATGAAGCATCGGGCGGCGGGTAAACTGTCCCAGCTTGAG
The DNA here is from genome assembly GCA_019163335.1 of Desulfobulbaceae bacterium. Classification (GTDB taxonomy): domain Bacteria; phylum Desulfobacterota; class Desulfobulbia; order Desulfobulbales; family Desulfocapsaceae; genus UBA2270. The sequence continues at coordinate 26,903 of JAFLKM010000033.1, forward strand.
GCGATTATCGATGATGCCATTGTCGCACCCTCCCATATCGGGCTGGGCCATACCCGCTGGGCAACCCATGGCGCGCCGACCAAGGAAAATGCCCATCCGCACAGTGACTGCAGTGGTAATCTGGTGGTGGTTCATAACGGGATCATTGAAAATTACCATTCCTTGCGGGTAGAACTTCAGGCCAAGGGCCATCGGTTCAGCTCCGAGACCGATACCGAGGTGCTGGCCCATCTCATTGAAGAATATTTAGTGGTTCCTTCTCCTTCAGAAACTGACGCCGGCAGCGCTGCTCCGGTTCTCACGGATGCTCTGGTGTCGGCGGTACGCAGGGCTCTCGAGCGGGTGGAGGGTTCGTATGCCCTGGGGGTTCTCTGGGCCGGTCAGCCCGATACCCTGATTGCGGTTCGCAATCACAGTCCACTGGTTCTGGGTGTTGAAGATGGACATGGCTCATTTCTGGCATCAGATATTCCCGCCCTCCTTCCCTTTACCAATCAGGTTATTTTCCTTGAGGATCTTGAGTTGGCTATCCTCACTGCCGACACTCGCAGGTTTTACTCTCTGGAGAGCGGGGCTGAGATCAGCAAGGAAGTCAAGGTCATCGAGTGGAATGCGGCCATGGCCGAAAAGGGCGGCTACCGGCATTTCATGCTCAAAGAGATCTTTGAACAACCGCAGTCCATTATCAATACGGTGAGTGGCAGGATTGATCTGGAGACGGGCGCTGTGGAGTTGCCGGAGATGCATCTGGGAGCGGATGATCTGCAGAAGATCGACCGGATCTTTCTTGTCGCCTGCGGCACATCCTGGCATTCCGCCTTGGTGGCCAAATACTGGATTGAACACTGGGCCGGGATTCCGGTGGAGGTGGATATCGCTTCCGAGTTTCGTTACCGGCGCCTGCTGATCAACGAGCGGGTGCTGACAGTGGCCATCTCACAATCCGGGGAAACCGCTGACACCCTCGCTGGTATACGTTTGGCCAAGAAGTTGGGCTCAAAGATTGTCACCATCTGCAATGTTGTGGGGTCGACCATGACCCGGGAGGCGGATGGGACGGTTTATACCCATGCCGGTCCGGAGATTGGAGTGGCCTCTACCAAGGCCTTCACCGCCCAACTCGCAGCCCTTTTTCTTTTTACCCTTTATCTTGGAGAGCAGCGCAAGACCATTTCTCCGGAAAAACGACGGGAGTTGGGGCAGGCCCTGATCGGCATCGCGCAGGTCATTGAAACCGAACTGCCCCGTTTGCAGGAAGAAATCAGGGAACTTGTGGATCGGTATTATGACTGCCGGGATTTTCTCTTTGTCGGTCGGGGGCTGAATTTCCCCATTGCCCTGGAAGGCGCCCTCAAGCTCAAGGAAATCTCTTATATCCACGCCGAGGGCTATGCCGCAGGCGAACTCAAACATGGTCCCATTGCCCTGATTGATAAGGATATGCCGGTTCTGGCCCTGGTTCCTCAGGATTCGGTGTATCAGAAGTCGATTTCCAATGTGGAAGAGATCAAGGCCCGATCCGGAAGGTTGATTTTGCTGGGGACGCAAGGCGATACCCATCTGCGGACAATCACCGATGATGTCATCTCTCTGCCCCACGTCCATGAAGAGATGAACCCCATCCTTTACACCATTCCAGCCCAGTTGCTGGCCTATGAGATCGCCATCAGGCGGGGCTGTGACGTGGATCAGCCGCGAAATCTCGCGAAAAGTGTGACGGTTGAGTAGCTGTATGCTGAAAAACGGACTGGAAAATCTGCTGGGCAGCTCGTTTCCCGAGCTTGAAGGAAAGCGGCTGGGACTTCTTTCCAATCAGGCGTCCACCGACCGCCATCTGATCCATTCCCGGGTGTTGCTGCAGCAGAAGTTTGGTGCCCGCCTGACCTGCCTGTTTTCTCCTCAGCATGGTTTTTTCTGCGAGAAACAGGATAATATGATCGAGTCCGGTCATGACACCGACCGTCTCACCGGCCTTCCCCTGTTCAGTTTGTATGGAGAAAGCCGCAGGCCTTCGAGGGCGATGTTTGACCATCTCGATGTCCTGCTCATTGATCTGGTGGATGTGGGAACCAGGGTCTACACCTTTCTTTATACCATGGCCTATTGCCTGGAGGCGGCGGCTGAGTTCGGGAAAAAGGTTGTGGTGCTGGATCGCCCCAATCCGGTGGGCGGAGTGGCGGTTGAGGGCAATATCCTTGAACCTGACTGTGCCTCTTTTGTCGGACTGTACCCCCTTCCCATGCGGCATGGGCTGACTTTTGGTGAGCTGGCCTTGTGGCTGAATGGAGAATTCGGCCTTGGCGCCGATCTCCAGGTGATTCCCATGCAGGGATGGCAGCGGGCCATGCTCTTTCGTGACACCGGTTTTCCCTGGGTCTTTCCTTCTCCCAATATGCCGACTCCCGAGACCGCCCTGGTTTATCCGGGGCAGGTGATCTGGGAGGGTACCAATATCTCGGAGGGACGGGGCACGACTTTGCCCTTTGAGCTGGTTGGGGCTCCCTTCTGGGAGCATGAGCCGATTCTGAAAGTCCTGGCGCAGACGGAGCTGCCCGGCTGTTTCTTCAGGCCGCTGGTCTTTGAGCCGACCTCAGGCAAATGGGCAGGTCAAGCCTGTGTCGGTTTTCATCTGCATGTCATCGATGGTCTTACCTTTATGCCGTATCGCACCAGTCTTGCCCTGCTGCAGGCGGTTTTGCGGTTTTGTTCCAAGGGGTTTCAATACAAACAACCTCCCTATGAGTATGAGTATGAACGGCTCCCCATGGATCTGATTCTTGGCAGCCAGAGGGTGCGCCTGGAGCTTGAGGAGGGCCGGCCCATAGGCGAGATGGAAGGGGACTGGGAAGAGGGCTTGCAGGCGTTTAAAGAGAAGCGGAGAGGGGTTCTCCTCTATTCGTAATAAATATTTCCGTGGTGTCCATTGCGATTGGCCGCCATGGGGTGCAGAGAAAAAAGGAGTGGGCGTGAAACCTGTTTTGTTACGGCAGTTGGCGGAGTTGGTCCAAGGGGAACTGGTTGGCAATGGTGAGGTGGAGATTGTTGAGCTGAGTTCTCTAGAGACAGCAGGCAGTGGGGCGATCAGTTTTCTGGCCCAGGCGAAAAACGAGGCGTCCCTGCTCAACACCGGGGCTTCGGCGGTGATTGTTCCGCTGGCCATCGAGTCAGCTCCCGTACCGTTTATCCGGGTGCGTGATCCCTATCTGGCTGCGGCCCTGATTCATACCCATTTACTGGCGACCCCTTTTCAGGCCACCGGGGTGCATGCTCGCGCCCATGTCGGGCCAGGAACGGTTGTGCCCGGGCAGATCTCGGTCGGGCCCCTGGCCGTAATCGGCGAGCGGGTCAGCCTAGGCGAACGGGTGCGCATTGACTCCGGGGTGGTCATCGGCGATGATGTGGTGATCGGTGATGACACCACCATCCATGCCAATGCGACGATTATGTCAGGCTGTCGGATCGGCTGTCGGGTGACCATCCATCCAGGGGCGGTTATCGGCAGCGATGGCTATGGCTATGCCACGGACAGCCGGGGTTTTCATGTGAAGCGGCCGCAGGTGGGAATCGTGCAGATTGATGATGATGTGGAGATCGGAGCCAATTCCTGTATAGATCGAGCCACCTTTGGGGTGACCTGGATTAAAAGCGGAAGCAAGATTGATAATCTGGTGCAGGTCGCCCATAATGTGGTGGTGGGTGAAAATTGTCTGCTGGTCTCGCAGGTGGGGATCTCCGGTTCCACCATCCTTGGCCGGAATGTGGTCCTTGGCGGACAGGTTGGGCTCTCCGGACATATTCATCTTGAGGACGGAGTGATGGTGGCAGCCCAGGGAGGGGTGCACAATAACCAGCCTCGGGGGGCGATCATTGGAGGAACCCCGGCCGTCCCCATGAAAAAACATGCCCGGGTGGTGGCCGCTCAGGGAAGATTGCCGGATATCCTCAGTGAATTGCGGCGGATGCGCAAAGAGATAGCCGCTCTGCAGGCCGGGCAGGAAGAATAATGAAAGAGCCGTTATCTAATTCGTAATTTTTAATTCGTAATTCCAAAAAATGGAGAACGGAATATGTCGAACACAGTCATCCCTGAGAAAATAGACATCCTGGAGATTTTAAGACTCCTGCCCCATCGCTATCCCTTTGTGATGGTGGATCGTATTCTGGCGATTACCCCTGATCAGGACATTGTCGGGTTGAAGAACGTGACGATCAATGAGCCGTTTTTTCAGGGCCATTTTCCGGCGCGGCCGGTGATGCCGGGCGTCCTCATTCTCGAAGGAATGGCTCAAGTTGGAGGCGTTCTTGCGTTTTATTCCGAGCCGGAAAATATTGGGAGCAAGGTGCTCTATTTCGTGGGTATCGACAAGGCCCGTTTCCGGCAGCCGGTGACACCGGGGGACCAGATTCATTTCAAGCTTGAGCTTTTGAAGAAGCGACGTGGAATCTGGCAGTTGGCGGGAAAGGCCTTTGTCGAAGATAAGCTGGTGGCCGAGGCCGAGCTGATGGCCTCTTTTGGGTAAACTTCCTGTTGTTGCGCGTATTCTCTTTGATCCCTCTGCATTGGAGAACCGCTCGAGAATACATTTTGTCTCTTATGCCTGGTTTATCAGGTCTGTGCTTAGATAGCGTTCTCCGGTGTCGGGGAGGATTGTGACGATATTCTTGCCTTGATTCTCGTAGCGGGCGGCCAGGAGCAGGGCGGCCCAGACTGCTGCCCCTGATGAGATCCCGCAGAGGATGCCTTCCCTTGTGGCAAGGAGCCTGGCGGTTTCCATGGCATCCCCGTTGCTGACAGTGATGATGTCGTCAAGAATGGCGGTGTTGAGGATTTCGGGGACGAAACCGGCGCCAATGCCCTGAATTTTATGTGCCCCTGCCTTTCCCCCCGAAAGTACCGGCGAATCCGCCGGTTCAACGGCCACGATCATAACGTCTGGATTTCTACTCTTTAAGACCTCCCCCACGCCGGTAATCGTGCCACCGGTACCCACTCCCGCGACAAAGATATCAACCTTGCCTCCGCTGTCTGCCCAGATCTCTTCCGCCGTGGTCGTTCGGTGGATGGCCGGATTGGCCGGATTGGAAAACTGATTGGGCATAAAGGTATTTTTGTCTTGGGCTGTCAGCTCCCGGGCGGCAGCAAGGGCGCCGCTCATCCCGTTGCCTGCCGGGGTGAGCACAAGCCCCGCTCCCAGGTGTTTGAGCAGTATGCGCCGCTCTATGGACATGCTCTCGGGCATGGTCAGGATCAGGCGCAGCCCCTTGGCCGCGCAGACAAAGGCCAGCCCCAGACCGGTATTGCCGCTGGTGGGTTCGATAATGGTGGTGTCAGTGTTGATCTTCCCCTCCTGGATGGCGGCCTCGATCATGGCAGAGGCAATGCGGCACTTGACGCTGCCCATGGGGTTTCTTGATTCCTGCTTGGCCAGAATGGTGAGATTGCGGTCTCCACTGATCCGCGACAGGGTGAGTAGAGGGGTGTTGCCGATGGTGGCGGTGATGGGGATGCCGGGCATGTTGATGGCCTCCTGGTCTATTTTTTTTCTGAGAAAATCAGTTCCGGTCGTTTGAGCATTACCCTGGTGTCCGGCGGGACGCTTTCGGTGAGCCAGATATTGCCGCCGATGATTGACCGTTTGCCGATAACCGTGTCCCCGCCAAGGATAATGGCGTTGGCATAGATGATGACCTCATCTTCTATGGTGGGGTGCCGTTTAACTTGTTGAAGCTTGACTCCGGCGTCTCGGGGTAGGGACAGGGCGCCGAGGGTGACGCCCTGGTAGATCCGGACATTCGTGCCGATGATGGTGGTTTCCCCAATCACCACACCGGTGCCGTGATCAATAAACAGGCCCGGGCCGATGGTCGCGCCGGGATGGATGTCAATGCCGGTGAGACTGTGGGCATGCTCGGTCATAATGCGCGGGATGATCGGAACCTTGAGAAGAAACAGTTCATGGGCCATGCGGAAGATAGAGATGGCAAGCAGGCCGGGATAACTGAAGATCACCTCGTCGGAGCTGCTGGTGGCCGGGTCGCCGGTCAGTGTCGCCCGAATGTCTGCGGCCAGTGTCTCGGTAATCAGCGGTAGAGCCTTGATGAAGGTCAGGGCCAGATGGTGGCTGCGCTCCTCACACTTGGTGCAGGGCAGATTCGTGCGTCGGCAGTCATGGCGGATGGCCATGGTGATCTGTTCGGTAAGGCGTTCGTAGAGTTCTGTTGTCTCTTTGCCGATATAATATTCCAGATTGGAGGCGTGCAGTTTGGTTGTGGTGAAATAGCCGGGGAAAAGGAGTTGGCGTATCAGGTAAATGATGTTGATGATGGCCTGGTGTGAAGGGATGGGAACCGGCCCGATGTGGTCAAAGCAGTAGTTCGTCCGGCCTGATTTTGTCTGCCACAGGGCAACAAGTTTTTTGACCACCTCTGGGATTCGATCATGGAGGCACATCCCGGCACTTTGTTCATAGCTGCAGGGATCATTGTCGGGAAGGGCGGGGGGAGCGGGTTTGGCGGTATGCATGGCGGTCACCGGAGGAATTTTTGTCTGGGTACTGGGTTTTTGTGACGTTGATGCGTCGATCTCGTTCTTGACTGACATCCGAAGGTTGAGGTGTGAGTCAGCAGGCCCCGCTCTGATTCGGTGCTGGCGGTTGTCAACTTTGTTCCTTGGAAAGAATCATTTGTGGAGATGCTGGAGCTGTAAGGATGAAATAAAATAATGATTTATGATTGTCTTATGATTGGGCATTGTAGTACAATAACTCCATAATTTTAGATCAATATTTTTTGAAGTATAAGTCCCTCCGGCTGTAAAGCAAGGGGGCTGTCATCCTTGCCGGCATGGTTGGGGCAGGAAATTAATCCGCAACTCATTCGTGCCTTACAGATAATTTTCATATTTTTTTGCAAGAAAACAATCTTCAAAAAGCACTTATCCCGTTCATTGGGGTTAGTTAACAGGTAACTCATGAAAGTTTGTCATCCCGCAAAGGGTTTGTCCTGCGTTGTGGCCCGCTTTCAAATAACCAGAAGGAGTGCTTTGTATGCAGACTAGAGATACAAATGAGAGAAATTCCTTGCCCGACTCTGACTGTGAGAGCCTCTTTTTTCCTGCGACTGTCAAGGACATCAAGAAAAATATTCTGCATCATGTGATGAGCTTCCAGGGCCGTGACCCGCAACGGGCAGGGGATAGTGATATCTATAAGGCCGTTGCCTATACCCTGCGCGATATTATGGTCGAAAAGTGGATTGCCACCCAGAAGGCCTCCTATGCGAAGGGAAAGAAACGGGTGTATTATCTTTCCCTGGAGTTTCTCATCGGTCGCACCCTTGGCAACAGCTTGATAAATCTTGGGATTTATGATGAGATGCAGCAGGCCATCAGTGAGCTTGGCTTCGATATCAAAATGCTCCGCGAAGAAGAGGAGGATGCCGGTCTCGGCAATGGGGGCCTGGGCCGCCTGGCCGCCTGTTTCATGGATTCCATTGCCACCCTTAAAATTCCGGCTTACGGGTACGGGATTCTTTATGAATACGGCCTGTTTTATCAGCAGTTGATCGATGGCTATCAAGTCGAAAGTCCTGACAGCTGGATGCGCTATGGAACCCCTTGGGTCTTTGCCCGGAACATGCCGGTGTTTTCAGTGCACTTTTATGGCCGCGTCAGCAGTTATCTGGATACAAATGGCAATTACCGGGCCCATTGGATAGAGACGGAAGAGATTATTGCCCTGCCCTGTGATATTCTGGTGCCTGGCTATAAAAACGATCATGTGATCAATATTCGCCTCTGGTCGGCCCGTGCCTCCCGTGATCTTGACTTAAGTTATTTCGACCGGGGTGACTATATCGGCGCGGTCAAAAACAAGGTGAATTCCGAGACTATCTCCAAGGTGCTGTATCCCTCGGATCATAATCTGGCGGGACAGGAGCTGCGCCTCAAGCAGCAATACTTCTTTGTCGCGGCCACCCTGCAGGATATCATGCGACGGTATAAAAAAACCTATGCCGACTTTAATATGTTCAGTGATATTATCGCAGTGCAGTTGAACGATACCCATCCCGCCATTGCCATTCCTGAGTTGATGCGCCTGTTGCTCGATATTGAGGGGTTAAGCTGGGAAAAGGCCTGGGATATCAGTACCAAGACCTTTGCCTATACCAATCACACCCTCATGCCCGAGGCCCTGGAAAAATGGCCGGTGGCCCTGCTGGCAACGGTTCTCCCCAGGCATCTGGAGATTATTTTTGAGATTAACCGGCGTTTTCTGGAGATGCTCGCCCTGGCCTATCCAGGGGATATGAACCGGCTACGGGCCATGTCCATCATCGAAGAGGGGCATGAGAAAATGGTCTGCATGGCCCATCTGGCCATCGTTGGCAGTCATTCGGTAAATGGAGTGGCCAAGCTGCACACCCGCCTGCTCAAGGAAAAGATCTTTAAGGCTTTTCATCAATTTTTCCCGGGGAAATTTAACTCAAAGACCAACGGCATTACCCCTCGGCGCTGGCTGCTCAAGGCGAATCCCCTGCTTGCCGAGTTGATTACCGGAAGGATTGGGGACGGATGGATCACCAATCTGACCCAGTTGCAGCGCCTCGAACCATTTACAGAGGATGTCGAGTTTCAGAAGGAATGGCGGGTAATCAAGGGGGCTAATAAAAAGCGGCTGGCCGATTTGATTCAACGAAAATGCGGGCTTGAGGTGAATCTCGACTCCCTGTTTGATATTCAGGTGAAACGTATTCATGAATATAAACGGCAGTTGTTGAATTGCCTGCACATCATCAGTCATTACCACAAGATCCTCAGAAGGCCTGATGTTGAGCTTGTCCCGAGAACGATTATTTTTGCCGGCAAGGCTGCTCCCACCTACTGGAAGGCCAAGCTGGTGATCAAGTTGATCAACTCCATTGCCGAGGTCGTGAACAATGACCCCAGGGTGGGAAACCGTCTGCGGGTGGCTTTTCTGCCCAATTATAACGTGTCTCAGGCCGAGGTGATCATTCCGGGGGCCGATTTGTCCGAGCAGATCTCAACGGCCGGCACCGAGGCCTCGGGCACCGGCAATATGAAGTTTGCCTTGAATGGTGCGCTCACCATCGGAACCCTCGACGGCGCCAATATCGAAATCCTGGAGGAAGTAGGGCAGGAAAATATCTTTATCTTCGGGATGACGGCAGAAGAGGCCGAGTATGAGAAGTTGAATGTCAGTCGGACGCCCATGAGTATTTGTGAAAAGAATGAAGAGATAGCCCAGATTATTGCCAGTCTTCGTAACGGCTCCTTCAGCAGGGGTGACAAGGAGTTGTTCCGTCCCCTTGTGGACAGCCTGCTCGACCAGTATGACCCGTATCTCCTCCTGCTTGACCTTGAATCGTATCTTGCCTGTCAGGATCGCGTCAACACGGCCTTTATTGATCCCGTAGGCTGGACCAGAATGTCCATTTTGAATGTGGCCCGCATGGGAAAATTTTCCACTGATCGAACGATTCGGCAATATGCCGGCGAGATATGGGATGTTCCAGTGGACGAGGAAGATTGAAAAAATGAGGAGTGGGGCGGGGCTGTTCTCAGTACATAGGGGGATGCGGCCCGTCTCGGTTGTGACTTGACCTTCGAGGAATTATCAGGTATTTTCTGCGGCACGTTCATCTGGAATGCAAAAAGGGTCACAAGTTTAATAGCTTGTGACCCTTTGAATTTCATGGAGGCGGCGAGCGGATTTGAACCGCTGAATCATGGTTTTGCAGACCAGTGCCTTACCACTTGGCTACGCCGCCTTTGTGCGCAGACTTGAAAAAGTCTGCGAGCCACTTTATACCACAGTTTGTTTTTTTGACAAGGGGAAAATAGAATGAGTCTTGATTCACTGGTGCAGCATAACAAGCCTGAACTCACGATGCTTGAGCAGACGCTGGGATATCGTTTTACTGATTTACGCCTCTTGCAGAAGGCTTTGGTGCATACATCTTACGCCTTTGAGAATTCTTTTGCGGGAGAGGATAATGAAACCCTGGAGTTTCTTGGGGATGCCGTGCTTGATCTTGTCGTGGGCGCGGCCCTGTTTAAAAGGTTTCCGGCGATGCGTGAGGGGGAGTTAACCAGATTACGGGCGGCACTGGTGAATGAAGCCTATCTCGCGACCATGGCACGCAATGTCGATCTGGGCAGATTCCTGAGTCTGGGGAAGGGCGAAGATGCTTCAAACGGTCGGAACAAGTCCTCCATCCTCTCCTGTGCCTATGAGGCGGTGATTGGCGCGATCTTTGAGGATGGGGGCTATGCAACGGTACGAGATTTTGTGCTCCGTTTCTTTGTCCCGACCTTTGATGAAAGAAGAGAAGATCTGCTCATTGCCGACGCCAAAAGCAGACTGCAGGAGGCTTTGCAGGAACAGTTTAATGAGGCGCCCTCCTATCGGCTGGATCTGGAGGAGGGGCCATCCCATCAAAGGATATTTACGGTGTCCGTGATTTTTCGCGAGATTGTTCTGGGAAGCGGTTCTGCCAGTTCCAAGAAAGAGGCCGAACAGCGGGCCGCTGCGGCCACCCTTGCCGAGTATGATCAGATGATCGCCCTGTTGTGAGGATGCTCAGAGGTACAGGCTGAAGATTGAAGGATAGACGACATCATGCTATGGTGTTCATTGTTAATACCGGTTCTACACCCTTGGTGCTTAATTTTTTGTTAATATTTTTCATTGGATAGCAGATATGTACGGAGAAAAAACGACTGGCCTGCGCCGTATCGTCAATGCTGCCGGGTATTCCTTGTCTGGTCTGAAGGCAGCCTGGCGGACGGAAGCGGCATTTCGCCAGGAGGTTCTGCTGGTGCTCATTTTGCTGCCTCTGGCGTGGATACTGGGAGAAAATGGCGTGGAGCGGGCTCTACTGGTCAGCGTTTGTTTGCTGGTGGTGGTTGTGGAGCTCCTGAATTCGGCCATTGAAGCCGTGGTGGATCGTATCGGTACGGAGCATCATCCTCTGGCCGGGGCGGCAAAGGATATGGGCTCTGCGGCTGTTCTGGTCAGTCTGGTCATGGTGATGCTGGTCTGGGGGCTTGTCCTCTGTGGTTAAGATTCTTCGACATCTCCGTCACGATTTTACATCTCTCATACAATAAACCATGGCAAGCAAACCACCCGTCGAGTCCTCTCTTTTCAGTGGAATGAGAGGATTTATCCTGCATCCGGTGATGAACAGTATTCAGTTGAATCTGTTGATTTCGCTGCTTCTGACAGCCATCTATAACAATGCCTTCTGGGCGGAGATAGGGGAAATCTCGGCCCAATCCTTTCAGGATCGCTTCTTTCTCGGGTCCATCTTTTTTCTTCTGGTGGCCTTCTTTAACGGCTGTCTTTCTCTTGTGAGTTTTAAATATATTCTCAAGCCCTGTCTCATTCTGCTTTTGCTTATTGCGACCTTTGCCGCTTATTTCATGAAAACCTATGGGGTTATGATTGATCACTCCATGGTCAAAACTGTCCTGACCACTGATCTTGGAAATGTCACGGAACTGCTGAGCGTGAAGATGTTCTATTATTTAATGCTGCTGGGTCTGCTTCCTTCTCTTTTTGTGCTGCGCACGGAGATCCGGCGAAAGCGGTTTGTGCGGGAATTGTTCATGGCGTCGGGGACGGTTTTGATGAGTCTGCTGTGTGTGGTTGTGATTCTGGTGTTTTTTTATAAGGACTATATCTCCCTTGGTAAAAATTATAATTATGTTCGCCATCTGATTAATCCGGTGAGTTCTTTGTATGTAGCCGCCTCCAGTGCCAAAAAATCCCTGACAGGCGGGAAGATGGTGGCCAGGCCCATTGGTGAAGATGCGCGGGTGGAAAAAACGTGGCAGGAAAGGGGCAAAAAGAATCTGGTGATCCTGGTGGTTGGTGAGGCGGCCAGAGCCCAGAATTTTTCGCTCAATGGCTACACAAAGAAAACAAATCCTGCCCTTGAAAAAGAAGATGTGCTGAATTTTAGCTCCATGTATTCCTGCGGTACGGCATCCTCTGTCTCCCTGCCGGGCATGTTTTCTCATTTTGGTCGGGAATCCTTCAGTGAATTCAAGGCCCAGCGCCATCAAGGGCTCCTCGATGTCTTGTCCCATGCCGGTGTCCAGGTCTTGTGGCGGGAGAACAACTCAGGATGCAAGGGGGTGTGCGACCGGGTGCAGACGGAGAACATGGCTCAGCTGTGCCCCTCCGGAGAATGCCAGGATATGATTTTGCTGGAGGGAATGCAGGATTATCTTGATAAGATGAGTGGCGATGCCGTCATTGTCCTGCATCAGAAGGGCAGTTACGGGCCAGGGTATTATCGCCGGTCGCCGCCTGATTTCAAGGCCTTTCTTCCCGAGTGCACCACGAATCAGCTTCAGGAGTGCCGGGGGGAAGAGCTGGTGAATGCCTATGATAACACGATTCTCTATACCGATTATTTCCTGGCGCAGGTCATTGAGCTGCTCAAAAAAAACAGCGGCCAATTCAATACCGCCATGCTCTATCTCTCTGCTTACGGTGAATCCCTGGGAGAAAAAAACATTTATCTGCACGGGCTTCCCTACGTGATTGCACCGGATGAGCAGAAACATGTCCCTTTTATCCTCTGGTTTGCAAATTCATTCCTTGAGAAAAATGGTCTTGACCGGGCCTGTCTGCAGAAAAAGATCCATGATCCACTGTCCCATGATAATCTTTTTCATTCTGTACTGGGACTAATGGGGGTGAAAACTGTGATGCTTGACAAGGATCTTGATATCTTTGCCGATTGCCGCCGGTAGCCTGATTTTCCCCTTTTGGTGATGTTCCCATCCGATTTTTCTTGTTAAATTATGTCCTGCTGATGTGTCTATGCCCCTTGTTATTCCCATTTTTATTCCCCACCAGGGATGTCCGCAACAGTGCCTTTTCTGTAATCAGCATTCGATAACGGGTGACAAGGAAGACCCAAACAATGTGGTCGCGCAGATTCCTGTGGTTATCCGCGAATGGCTGGCCCGGCCCCGAAATTCACAACCAGTGCAGGTGGCATTTTTTGGAGGCTCTTTTACCTGTCTTCCCCAAAGTCGACAGATAGAGCTGCTGGCAGCGGTCAAACCCTTTCTGCGACCGCAGGGCATGGACGCCCCAGTGTCGCTCGCTCCAGGAAACAACGAGGATTTCCCGGCGCAGGTGGATTCTATCCGAATTTCCACCCGGCCTGATTGCGTCGATCCTGCGACCTGCTCCTTTCTCTGGTCGCAGGGGGTGCGGATTGTTGAGCTTGGCGTCCAGTCCCTTGACGACAGGGTGTTGCAGGCCTCCCGGCGAGGCCATACGGCCGAACAATGTCGGCTGGCGGTGGCCATGCTGCAGGCGGCCGGCATGGAGGTGGGTGTACAGCTGCTGCCGGGACTGCCTTTGGAGACGACCGGTTCCTTTCTGCGGACGGTGCGGGAGGTGGTTGCCCTGGCTCCTTCCTTTGTCCGGCTCTATCCGGTACTGGTGGTTCAACATGCCGGGCTGGCTACTATGTACCTTCAGGGGGCATATCGTCCCCTGTCGATGAACCGGGCCATTGCTCTGAGCTGCCGGGCCAAAGAGATCCTGGAGGCGGCGGCCATCCGGGTGGTTCGTATCGGATTGCAGCCCTCTGCATCCCTTGAACGGGAACTTGTGGCCGGGCCGTATCATCCGGCCTTTGGCGAACTGGTGGCGGCCAGGATCTGGTTTAACAGGATCAGGCCTCTGCTGGCCGGATGCCCGGATGGCAGGCGGCTGACGGTACGCGTCTCCCATCGTGATCTGTCTGCAATTGTGGGCATGAAACGAGCAAACATGCTGCGATTTGAACAGTTGGGGCTTATCGACCGACTGGAAATATTAACGGATACAAATATACAACGAGGAACATTGAAGTATGCTGTCAATTAATCATCTGGATGTCCGTTTCGGCGAAAAACATCTGTTCAAGGATATCTCCCAGCGGGTGCATGCCGGCGACCGTATTGGTCTCATCGGGGTCAACGGGGCCGGAAAGTCCACCCTGCTCAAGATCATGGCCGGGGTTGCGGCCTGTGATGACGGGGTTGTTACCAAGTCCAAACATTTTACCGTGGGCTATCTGCCCCAGGAAAGCAGCGCCCTGGTCTCTGACAATACCCTCTATCAAGAGGCGGAAAGTGCCTTTGATGAACTTCTGAGCCTGCAGCAGGAGGTGGATTTTCTCCATGATCAGATGGCGGCAACCGATCATGACTCTGATCTGTTCACCGCCATGGTGGAGCGGCAGGGGGAGTTGCAGCATCAACTGGAAGGCCATGACATCTATTCCATTCGATCCAGGGTGGAGAAGGTGCTCATGGGGCTTGGGTTCAAGCTGGCCGATCTTGAGGCGCCAGTCACCAGTTTCTCCGGCGGCTGGCTTATGCGCCTGATGCTTGCAAAGATGCTGCTCGTCTCTCCTTCGCTGCTCCTGCTGGACGAGCCCACCAACCATCTGGATCTGGAGTCCCTGACCTGGGTGGAGGAGTTTTTCCGCACCTGTCAGGGGGCTATGGTGATTATCTCCCATGATCGCACCTTCCTTGACAAGATCACCAA